>NZ_JBIFXR010000015.1:0-4327 GCF_043558675.1 Halomonas sp. HNIBRBA4712
CGGTCACCTGCACGGGTTGAGCGCGCCGGGCCTGGACCTGGAGATCGACCTCACCCCGGATGCCCTGCACCGGGAGATCCAGCGCCGCCTGACCCTGGAAGGCCACGGCCAGGCTCAACCGCTGATTCTGGAACGCGGCTACACCAACCTCGGCCAGCTCGACCATCTCACCCTGCGCGGCGCGCAAAGTAGCGGCGGCCAGCAGTACCAGTACGACGCCCTGGGCCGCATGAGCTTCCGCGCCCTGCAGGGCGACCAGGCCAAGGTGATAGCGTATAGCTACGATGCCGCCGGTCGCCTCACAGGCAGCCAGTACGGCGACCAGGCCCACCGCTACGCCGTGGACGCCGCAGGCAATCCCCTCGACGGGCAGCAGCCGGTCACCGACAACCGCGTCACGCAGCACAACGGCGCCCGCTACCGCTACGATGGCGCGGGCAACATGATCGAGCGGCAGCAGCCGGACGGCGAGCGCCTGACCATGGGCTACGACGGCGCCAACCGCCTGGTAAACCTGACGCGCACCAGCGCCTACGGCTCTACCATGGAAGCCGCCTACCGCTACGACGCCCTGGGCCGCCGGATCAACAAAACCGTGCGCCAGGTGGACGGCAACACCGCCACTACCCACTACGGCTGGGACGGCGACCGGATTGTACGAGAAGAAAGCGAGAGCCAGCGCTCGACCATCGTGTATGAGCCGGGCAGTTTTGTGCCGATGCTGCGCATCGATGATACTCAGCAAGGCTCACAACTGAGCGCCTTCGTCACGGATGCGATCGGCACACCGATGCAGCTCGTGGCTGCCAACGGCGAAACGCAGTGGCAAGGCCAGCCCGACGACTGGGCGGCGGTGAGAAACGAGCGCGCCAATACCGTTCAGCCGATTCGCTTTCAGGGTCAGTGGTACGATGAGGAAAGCGGGCTCTATTACAACCGCCACCGTTACTACGATCCGCAGCAAGGTAGGTATATTAGCCAGGATCCAATTGGGTTGCAGGGTGGGACGAATTTGTATGGGTATGTGGCAAACCCGACGGGGGCGGTGGATCCGCTGGGGTTATTCTCAGTAATCGGTTGCCCAGAAAACCAAAGTGGCCTTGATGGCGCGGTTGATGGCGTTCTTTCTTTAGGCACAGGGCTACAGAGATTTTTCAGATATGCAGCTCGAAGCGTTGGAATATATGGGTTAGATGAAGCAAGAAACGCTAATAGAGAGGGCCGGATTATAGATGCTGCGGCAAAAGAATATGTTACTAACCCTAATGCTAGAGAGTTAGCCAACTCAGCTATAATTCATGAGGCTAGGCAGCCTGAAAATTATTGTGAGTATAATCAGGGAAGAGTTATCTCAAGAGTAGGGGTTGGTCTATGGCTTAGCCCTATCGGAGCATTGGCTACTATGGGAGACATATCGTACGGTGTTGAACAAGGGAGCCGCACAGTAGATGAAATCTTAGGAGATGGTTTATATGGAGCTGAATAGTAGAATAAGCAAACATAAGTTTTTGTTTATATTGTTAGGTGCTTTGATGGCAAGTGCCCCTTTAAATATATATCTAGCTTTTAACTGGACTGCAGCTTTTGTTTTTTTATTGTTTTTTATACCTATGCTTGGTATTAAAGCTAAATTTTTAAGAAATATCTTGGCTGCAATATTTTTCGGGTATTACATATCCGCTATGATAGCTATGCTGTTGGCAATTTTATACTATTAAGTATTTATGTATTAGGTGTAGGGTCCCGGAGGGGAATGGTTAAAAGCGCAAAAAATATTGAGTCTCTTTTTAGCCAGCGCTGAGCAGTACCGCTGGGTGGCCAACGGCGCGCCGCAGCAGAGTCAGTTCGGCGACCTGCTCGCGCTCAACTGGCACATCTACGGCAGCGGCCACCTGCACGGACTGAGCGCGCCCGAGCTAAATCTGGAGGTTGATCTCACGCCTGATGCCCTGCATCGGGAGACTCAGCGTCGCCTAAGCCTGGACAGCAGCAACCAGACGCAGCCGCTGATTATGGAGCGCGGTTATACGAACCTCGGCCAACTGGACCACCTCACCCTGCGCGGCGCGCAAAGCGGCAGCCAGCAATATCAGTACGACGCCCTGGGCCGCATGAGCTTCCGCGCCCTGCTGGGTGAACAATCCAGGGTGATTGCGTACAGTTTTGACGCCGCCGGCCGCCTCACCGGCAGCCAGCACGGCGACCAGGCCCACCGCTACGCTGTCGATGCAGCGGGCAACCCGCTGGACGGCCAGCAGCCGGTGACCGACAACCGCGTCACGCAACACAACGGCGCCCGCTACCGCTATGATGGCGCGGGCAATATGATCGAGCGGCAGCAGCCGGACGGCGAGCGCCTGACCATGGGCTATGACGGCGCCAACCGGCTGGTAAGCCTCACCCGCACCAGCCCCTACGGCCATACCACACAGGCCGCCTACCGCTACGACGCCTTGGGCCGCCGGATCAGCAAGACCGTGCAGCACACCAACGGCACCACCGCCACCACCCGCTTCGGCTGGGACGGCGATCGTATCGTGCGGGAAGAAACCGACAATCAGCGCTCGACCATCGTCTACGAGCCGGGCAGCTTCGTGCCGATGCTGCGCATTGATGATACCCAACAGGGACAGCAACTCAGCGCCTTCGTCACGGATGCGATCGGCACCCCGATGCAGCTCGTCGCCGCGAACGGCGAAACCCGCTGGCAGGGGCAGCCTGATGACTGGGCAGCAGTGAAGAATGTGCGCGGCAGTGCGAGTCAGCCGATACGCTTCCAGGGACAGTGGCACGACGAGGAATCAGGGCTCTACTACAACCGGCATCGGTATTATGATCCGCAGCAGGGGCGGTATGTGAGTCAGGATCCGATTGGGCTCAACGGAGGGACGAACTTGTATGGGTATGTTACTAATCCGATGGGGGCGGTGGATCCATTGGGATTATTTGAGAATCAAGTTCAAACTAGTAGAGGGGGGCTCGGCTTCGGAATATTAGCACCTCGTACAATGTCGCACTTTGCTATACATGAAAGTGATCGAAATGCTCTGGAGCAACTTGCTGGAGTGCGAAGCACAAGCGTCAAAACTGCAGGAGTAGGAGCTGCAGCAGGAGTGGGCGCTGGTGTAGCGGTGCTAGAGGGACCTGCTATCTCTGCTGCTCTTACTGTGGCCTATAGGTCTCCTGTTGGACAGTGCATTAAAGAAGTTTCACAGAACGTTATTTTCGAAGCAGTAACTAATATGAGTGATGCTTCACCTAATATGCCCGATGCAAAAGATTTGGCGGATGAAAATATGCGTAATCGAACTGAACAAATGCAGCGAGATACTCGCCCCAGGCCCAGGATACCAGATGTTTTGAGTTGCAAAAGGTGATGTGATGAAAAAGCTTTATCATGATCCAATTTTTTATTTTAAAACTAATTCTTGGCCTAGCTCAATGAGTGATGTTGAAGCTTTTAATAGAATTTCGTTAAGGGCCAAGGCAGGAGAGCCTGATTTTATCGTATTAGAGAGCTGGTGTTTGGCTCTGGGAAAGGGGTGTGCTCAAAATTGTGATTCACCCCTAAAGGTTTTAAAGGATGATAGAGTGAATAAGAGTTCGGTTGCACTTTGTGCGATTGGGTTAGGCTTTTTAAGAGGGTATTATGGTAGTGTAGATGAAAATAAAGCAATCGAGTTTTTTGATAAAGCTAGTGAAATATGTCCTTTCAAAGCAAATTATCAGAAAGGGTTTATGTATTTTGAAAAATACTATTATGGTGGTAAAGAAAAAGATAATATTATTAATGCAAAATTTTTTTTTGAAGAAGCAGCCAAGAAAGGGCATGCTACTAGTTTGAATTTTCATGTTTTTTGCCGAGCAGGGGCTAAAACACATCTAAGACATTTCTCAAGATATTTTTTTATCTTAACAAAATATATGTTTGCCAAAGGAAGGTTGAGTGGCCCTGAAAGATGGTGGTGTTATCGAGACTTAGATATTTACCGCCCAACAGCTGCTTCCTTAGCAGAAGGATGTGGAAAAGCATTAGGTTATTTTTCAAAGAAATAGTCATCGGGCTCTGCATTATTAATATTCTTTTTTGTAAATCTTTCTGTCCTCTGGGGATACGTTCGGGCTATCGCAAACCACTACGATGTCGCCGGCCGTCCCACCGGCAGCCAGCACGGCGATCAAGCCCAACGCTACGCCGTCGATGCTGCGGGCAACCCGCTGGACGGCCAGCAGCCGGTGACCGACAACCGCGTCACGCAACACAACGGCACCCGCTACGGCTGGGACGGCGACCGCATCGTGCGAGAGGAAAGCGACAATCAGCGCA
>NZ_JBIFXR010000016.1:0-3363 GCF_043558675.1 Halomonas sp. HNIBRBA4712
ACTTTCGGCGCTCGCCGTGGTGGCGTTGCGGCGCAGGTGCTCGAGGCGAATGCGGGTGAAGGGCTTGCCGGAGGCGTCCTGCTTGTAGCGGCCGGGGTAGTCGAAGTGCTCGTAGTCGGTCTGCTGGCCGTGCTCGCCGACGTCGCGGCCCTGGTGGTCGTGAAGCTGGGCGTAAGCGGGGTTCTTGAAGCTGTAGTCCTTGAGCTGGGCGCTGGCGGTGGCGACCCGGGCGGTGTGGCTCAACTTGCGCACGTGGCGAGTGGGCGGCGTGCCCCCGGCGCGGCTGTGGTAGGTGCGCTCGCCGAGGTTGGTCAGCGACTGCGGATCGTCGGAGAACACCAGCCGGTGGGAGCCGCCGTCACTGTCCTCGAATTCATGGAAATAGAACAGGCCCTCTTCGGCAGCGAGGCGCTCGATAAAGGCGAGATCGGTCTCGCGGTACTGGACGCAGTACTCGCGCTCGGCGGGCTCTCGGCTAACGGCAAACGCCACGTCGGTGATGCCGCGCTCGTCCAGCAGGGTGTTGATGATGGTGAGCGGGTCGGTCTTCTGGAAGATGCGCGAGTTCTGGCGCAGCGAGGTGCGCCAGAGCGCCGGGCGCAGCGTGAGGGTATAAAAGGTGCGCCGGTGGCCGCGATCGCCCCGGCCGAACTCGCTGATGATGCCGTGGACCCGGCGCAGCGGCGCGCCGTCCTGCCACACGGTGAGCGTGGCCTCGCGGTCGAGCAGCTCGGCGGCGTCCAGCCCGCCGTCACGGCTGGCGAGCGTGGCGGTCAGCGCGAAGGGCTCGGAAAGCGCCTCGCGGTGGGTAAAGTCGACTACCGCGACGTCATCGACGCCGGGCAGCGTCAGGGTGAACTGTAGACCGGTGCCTGGCATCTTAGCTTCCCTCTCCTGAACCTGAACCAATGACCACGCCACCACAGTCCACGGCGTGGTGGGGGAGCGCGACGGGCTTGCCGTCGACGAAAATCGTGCCGGAGCCTTCGGCGATGCTGCGCGGATGCATCGGGTGGTTGGGTTTATCGTGGGGCTCCAGCGCATCGCCCTGGCGGGCAACGGGCTTGCCATCCATGATGACCGTGGGGCTACCCTCGATCACCGGCGTGGGCGGGTAGCCGTTGTGGTCGGTGCCGATGTCTCCCAAGAGCACGAATTTCTGACCCATTGCTCGACTCCTTTTCCGGTTCTACTCGTTCGCGGTTCGTTTCGTGATAATTGGTCAAGCTACTCGTCCCATTTGGCGGGCGCCTCAAAACTGGCGACCTCCAGGGCATCCACGTACTGGCGGGTGAAGCCCGCTGTCTCCAGGCTGTCCACGGCACTCTGGCAGGCCAGCGGCAGCCGCGTCTGCAGCGGCACGCCGCTCAGGGTGACGCGCAGCGCCCGTAAAAGCCGCGTGCCGTGGCCGCTGCCCTTCCACTCGCGGCTGATGAAGAAAAAGCGGATCTGCCAGGCGGCCTCATCATCGGGCCGACAGGCCAGCACCATGCCCAAGGGCGGGCACTCGCCGTGGCGAAGCAGCAGAAAAGTCGGCACGGCTGAAGATCATTCAGGCCGTGCCTGTGTTTCAGAGGTAACGCTCAGGAGCGGATAGAACGTTGTTAAGCACACAACATCGCGTAGGCATTACGGCTCGACCTTGGCACAGCTCGAGGCGGTGATAATCTCACCGCCGTGATCGGTCTTGCAGCCCAGATACGCCGTGGGCTTACCATCATGACTCGAGTGGCTGGAGCCGTCGATGATCGTGGCGCCGCAGCCGGTTTTATCGCCTACCCGCGCCACGGGCTGGCCCTCTACGTGAGAGGGCGAACCGGTAATAATTTCCGTGGTTCCATGGCCGGGGATGGGGCAGCTGTGCAGATCGCCCTGGCGGGCTATGGGTTTCATGAGGCCACCGTTGCGAGACGCCACTCGCCTGATGCTGTGCGGTAAAACACCACGGGTAATTTGTGGCTTCGATCAGAGTCCTCCGAATATGACCAACGAATGGGGGTCGGTAAAATACGTACCAAACGTCCATCTCCCATAAATTCCAGACTGTCTTCAGCGGAATCATCGGACAACATAAGAGGAAGTAACTCTAGCTCACCAGGCTCATTACTGAGCCCAACAAGCTGTGACCCTACCGGAAGCGAAGAGATATATTCTCTTGCATTCTTCCCACCGGCCACCAATAGCCCTGCTCGATCCCACATCGCCTCGCCTTCTCGTAAAATTGCATCGCTATCGCCTTCCTCAAACAAGCGGTATACATTCTGATAGGCTTGACGTAGCTCGTGCCGTAGTCGCGGTGTATCTTCGAGTGGCGTCGCATCCTCGACCCAGTGGAAATTGGGGATAGGATCCAGAACGCGAAAGCTCATATCTACGCGCTCAGCTTCTAAACTCTGACCATTACCAAAAACCATTCTATATGGTGAACTCAACTGAAACTCCCCACGCGTACGAAGATGTTCAGTTTGATGCACCACTTCACCATTTACATTGGCGGGATTTTGATGGGCGTCTACCAGCTCCTTACTATCCATGTCATAGCGTAATTGCAGAGTATTGATACGTTCTTTTTCGTGAGTACGTGTATTAATGGCTTCAATCGATACATCAACCCAGAA
The DNA here is from genome assembly GCF_043558675.1 of Halomonas sp. HNIBRBA4712. NCBI lineage: Bacteria > Pseudomonadati > Pseudomonadota > Gammaproteobacteria > Oceanospirillales > Halomonadaceae > Halomonas > Halomonas sp. HNIBRBA4712. The sequence continues at coordinate 2,619 of NZ_JBIFXR010000016.1, forward strand.
GTCTTCTTTAGGTGCCTGTATATATTCACCGGTTTCATTGTCCTTTATCAAATAACCCGCTTGATCTTCAAGAAGCGGTGCAAAAATAAATGACAACCTATTTTGGCCTTCCTTGAGATTAGTACTAATCGGATATGAAATAGAGTGTTGCACTGTAGAGTTATGTGATCGTACATTTAGATCATTAATACGCAGAACCCAAGCTGCTCCTTGCGAGTGAATATTTACCCAGTATTCGCGTTCAATTGGCTGTGCCATAGCTAACTCCTGCAACATTAATATGCACAAAAAAACCGCTAGCCCCACTTTTCTTTTAGAAACAAACCCACGAACCCTCTTCTCTTGGCCAAATAACTTTGCCATCGCCACCATCTCCTGATTCATCTACTTCAACGCTCCCCATAGCCTCAGAGCTCTCTGTACCTTCTACTAAGTCGGAGTTTATTTCTGCGCTACCACTTGGGCCCCCGTCATTATTTTCATCATTACCAATTCCAATCTCAGCATAAGCCTCCCCACTGAGCTTCACGCCTTCAAAGATATATCGCTTCTCTCGCTTACCCTCGGCACTCACCCCAGCCTCCCATGTCCAGGAAGTGTGGATAGAGCCACGTACGCCAGCCTGCGCTCGGACCATGAACACACTACCCTCGACGTGAAGCTTTATTTCGGCACGCCCGAGAATCTGCAGTGTCCCGGTAAAATCACCGCTTACACCATTATCATCCGTTGACTCGCTGCCACG
>NZ_JBIFXR010000017.1:0-3295 GCF_043558675.1 Halomonas sp. HNIBRBA4712
AGTGGCAGCGAGTCAACGGATGATAATGGTGTAAGCGGTGATTTTACCGGGACACTGCAGATTCTCGGGCGCGCCGAAATAAAGCTTCACGTCGAAGGCAGTGTGTTCATGGTCCGAGCGCAGGCTGGCGTACGTGGCTCTATCCACACTTCCTGGACATGGGAAGCTGGGGTGAGTGCCGAGGGTAAGCGAGAGAAGCGATATATCTTTGAAGGCGTGAAGCTCAGTGGGGAGGCTTATGCTGAGATTGGATGGAGTAAAGATCAAGATAAAACAAATGGGGGGTTAGGTGGTCGAGCCGATGGAGAGGCCACATTAATAGAGGGCGAAGAAAGCTCTGAGTCAATGGGAAGTGTTGAAGTAGAAGAATCAGGAGAGAGTAGCGATGGGAAGATCATTTGGCCACGAGAAGAAGGTTCGTGGGTGTCTTTTTAGAAGAGTATTGATCTTATTTTGGGTTTTTTATTTTTCGATATTTTTTATGTTAAAGGAGTCGGCTATGGCGCAACCTATTGAACGCGAATACTGGGTCAATATTCATACTGAAGGCTCGGCATGGGTCTTGCGAATTAATGATTTGAGTGTGCGATCTCATAGCACGACAGAACAATATTCTATTTCATACCCGATTAGTACTAGCCTTAAAGAGGGTCAAAATACAGTTTCGTTTATCTTTGCCCCTCTTGTTGAAGATGAGGCAGGGCACTTGGTAACAGATGATGAAACAGGCGGATATATACAGGCTCCTAAAGAAAACTTCTGGGTTGATGTCTCGATTGAAGCCATTAATACGCACACCCAAGAGAAAGAGCGAATCAATACTCTTCAACTGCGCTACGACATGGAGAGTGGAGAGCTTGTAGAGGCTCAAAAAAACCCTGCCAATATTAATGGTCAGGTGGTGCATCAAACTGAACACCTCCGTACGAGTGGGGAGTTCGTGATGAGTTCACCTGAACAGCTAGTCGTGAGTAGTGGCCAGAGCTTGGAAGCTGAGCGAGTGGATATGAGCTTTCGCGTTTTAGATCCCATTCCTGATTTTCACTGGGTAGATGATGCAATAGCTTTAGAAGATACTCCCTTACTGCGTCATGAACTGCGACACGCTTATCAGCACCTGCATCGTTTATTTAGTGAAAAAAATAGCGATGCCATTCTGCATGAAGGGGAAGCAATGTGGGATCGAGCAGGGTTGTTGATGGCCGGAGGAAAAAATGCGAGAGAATACACAGCTTCGCTCCCAATTGCTTCCCAGCTGGCGGGTTTGCGTACGGAGCCTAATGGTCCGCAATTATTGCCCTTACAGCTTGAAGAGAACCCTAGTAACGATACATTGGAGTTTATGGGCGATATGCGCCTAGTACGTATTCAACCTACTCCTATCCGCTGGTCTAAGTCAGAGAATTCAGATCGAGTCCACACGTTTCCCGTCGTGTTTTATCGCACAGCATCAGGTGAGTGGCGTCTCGCAACGGTGGGCTCATGAAACCCGTAGCGCGTAAAGGTGACCTTCACAGCTGCCCCATCCCCGGCCACGGCACAACGGAAATCATCACCGGTTCGCCCTCTCAAGTAGAGGGCCAGCCCGTTGCGCGGGTGGGCGATAAAACCGGCTGCGGCGCGACCATTATCGAAGGCTCCAGCCACTCCAACCACGACGGCCGCCCGACGGCGTACCTGGGCTGCAAGACCGATCACGGCGGTGAGATTATCACCGCCTCGAGCAGCGCCAGGGTAGCGCCCTAACTGGTTAATACCAGCATTGAAGATCACCAGGAGAGCCAGCCTTATGATGAAACCCCTTATCCACCGTTGGCTCTTACTGGCGACGCTGATCAGTCTGCCCGCCATGGCGCAGGAAACCGAGTATCAGTTTGGCGTACGTTGGAGCGTGAATGACCTCGCGTCATCCCTTTCTATACAGGGCATCATGCTGGACTTTACGGGGGTTGCCAGCAATTTTGATCGCCGCCAGCCGATTACTGAATATACCAGGACCGGTAACAATACGATCGAGCTAAAGACATGGATAGATGGTGGATATTGGGCCGAAGATCAAATAAAGGCGTCGTTGCTTTACTGGGAACCGGGCCAGAATCCAAACACCGAGGCCAACACTGCATTTGAAGTGGTAATGATGCCCGGCGTGGAAGATGCCAAGCCTGAAATCGTCTCGGTAGATCCATCGGCTCCCTTGCAGCCTCGGGAAAGCGATATTGGGTTTAGCAGTAATGGACGTTATGAAACGTTACATATCTCCTTTAACAACCGACAGTCGATGCCCACCTGGTGCTGGCAAGAAGGTGACGTGCTGCAAGACAATGACGCTACTCGCGATAGCCTGACCCGCGAATATCGCCGGCTACATGCCCTGTTTGCGGCGGGCGATAATGAGGCCTTGCTGAACGCGGCTGCGACAAGAACCGAAGAGCTGGCCATTGCATCAGACACGCCGGAAGAGTACGTGCGCCACCGGTTCAGCTACGACATGTACTTCGATAACCCGGATGTTTATCAGTTGAACGACTTCCCTGAGGAGCCCATGACGTTAAACTTGGCGGCAGATAACCGTGTGGCTTGGCTAACAACTGAAGGAGTTAATGTTCCTATTGTGTTTAGCCATGTGGGTGAAGGAGAGACCGTTACGTTTATCAGACCTTACTTCATAAAGCGTAACGGCCAGTGGGAAATCTGCCGATGAAACCCATAGCCCGCCAAGGCGACCTTCACAGCTGCCCCATTCCCGGCCACGGCACTACCGAAATCGTCTCCGGTTCGCCCTCTAGAGTAGAAGGCCGGCCCGTGGCGCGGGTGGGGGATAAAACCGGCTGCGGCGCTACCATCGTCGAAGGCTCCAGCCATTCCACTCACGATGGGCGGCCCACCGCCTACCTGGGCTGCAAGACCGATCACGGCGGTGAGATCATCACCGCCTCGAGTAGCGCCAACGTTGAGCCGTAATGCCTGCGCGATGCTTTAACGCCCAGGGACGATTCATCCTTTTTGGGCGTTGCTCCCGAAACCCCCAGGCACGGTTTGAAATATCTCAGCCGTGCCTACGGTTTTGCTTACTCCATCGAAGCATGACCCATACGGGCAAATCCAAATCGGTCGCCTGGCGCAAGCGTGACCGTCTGGAGGCCTGGCTGCCCCGAGGACGCGTGCATCATGCGCCAAGGCCGCCTTATTCAAACGAGGAAGCGATGCAGCAGGACAATTTTCGACCCATCGTAAGCGAGGGGCAGTCATAAGCTATCAGCCGACCTATGAAGATGCTCTTTATCTGCTAACGGAC
>NZ_JBIFXR010000018.1:0-3115 GCF_043558675.1 Halomonas sp. HNIBRBA4712
GGCATCGTCCAGAGCGCCCAGGCCGCCGGCGGCAGTGGCCAGGACGGCATGACCCGCTACGTCAACCACGTCACCCTGACGCCCGGTGACGCCCCCTGGCGGGCGACGCCCAACCCCAAACCCCGCGTCGACGGCCCCCAGGTCGCCTTCGTGGTCGGCCCCGAAGGCGAGGAGATCCACTGCGACGAGCATGGCCGGGTGAAGGTGCAGTTCCCCTGGGACCGCTACGCCGAACCCAACGACACCGCCAGCTGCTGGATTCGCGTCGCCCAGGGCTGGGCCGGCGGCGGCTACGGCAGCATCGCCATTCCGCGCATCGGCCACGAGGTCATCGTCTCGTTCCTGGAAGGCGATCCTGACCAGCCGCTGGTCACCGGACGGACGTACCACGCGGTCAACATCCCGCCCTACGCCCTGCCGGAGCACAAGACGCGCACGGCCATTCGCACCCAGAGCCACAAGGCGGAGGGCTTCAACGAACTGCGCTTTGAAGACGAGGCGGGTGAGGAGCAGATCTGGCTGCACGCCCAGAAGGATCTGGAGCTTCTGACCCTCAACGACCGCACCGAGGAGATCCGCCACGACAGTCACCTCAAGGTGCATCGCAACCGCTTGAGCGAGATCCATAATGACGATCACCTGACGGTTCATAACGATCGTTTCACGCACATCAAGGGCGATGACCACCTGCAGATCGACAGGACGCGTCATGAACGGTACGGCGAGGCGCAGCTGCTGGAAGCGGGGCAGGAGGTTCACCACAAGGCGGGCAGCCAGATCGTGCTGGAGGCCGGTGCCGAGATCACCCTCAAGGCCGGCGGCAGCTTCATCAAGCTCGACCCGGGCGGCGTGACCATTGTGGGTTCGCAGGTCAAAATCAACTCCGGCGGCAGCCCCGGCCGTGGGCGCGGGCAGGCCATCGTGCTGCCGCGCCTGCCCGGCGAGGCCGAACCGGAAGAGAGCGAGGACGTCACCCTCGAACCTCACCAGACGCCCACCCTTGCCAGCGAGATCGCCGCCGCCTCGCCGGTGGACTTCGACGACATCGACATTACCGACGGCCTGGCCAGCCACTGCAGCGCCTGCCAGCCCGCCGTGGGCAGCCCGGTCAACCCGCTACTGGGCGCCAAGCTACTGCCCGCCGAGACCGACTTTGCCCTGCCCGCCCCGCGCCCGTTCGTGTTCAGCCGGGGCTATCTTTCCAGTAACGCCACGGTGGGCATCCTCGGCCAGGGCTGGTCGCTGCCCGGCGCGAGCCTGTCGCTGTCACTTCGTGACGACGCCTGTGTCGTTCACGATGCCCAGGGCCGCGCGATCACCTTTGGTGCGCTGGCTCCCGGGCAGGCACGCTTCTCGCCCACCGAGCAGCTCTGGATTCGTCGGGGCGGCGCGCGCGAGGAGGGCGGCGGCGACCTCGCACCGCGCTGGGCGTTACTCGACGACGACCTGCGTGACGATGCGTCGCGCATCGTGCTCACCGACAGTGGCGGTCTCTACTACGTGTTCGCGCCCACGGCGGCGCCCGACGCTCAGGGCGCTACCCCGCTTGCGCTGGTCGAGGAGCATGACCGCCACGGCTACACCACTGAATACCAGTGGGAGGCCGACCTGCTCACCCGCGTGATCGACAGCGCCGGGCGTCACTACCAGTTCATCTACGAGCCGCTGCTGCCCGCCCAGCCCAACGATGCGGGCCAGCGCCTGACCGGCGTAAAGCTTGCCAAAGAGCACGACGGTAGCGCTCAGGACGAGTGGCTGGTGCGCTACTCCTACAGCCCAGTGGGGGATCTCATCGCGGTACGCCACCGCCACGGTGAAGTCGTGCGCGAGTTCGAGTGGGAGAACCACCTGCTCACCGCCCACCGGGTGCCCGGCGGCCTGGAAGCCCACTACACCTGGGACCGCCACGCCCCGGATGGCCGCGTGGTCGGCCAGCAGGAAGCCGGCGGCCTGGCGCGGCGCTATGAGTATCACGTCGATCACACCCGGGTCACCGACAACCTGGGGCGCGAAGAGACGTACCACTTCGTCGGCAGCGGCCCCGGCAAGCGCTGGACCGCCCACACCCGCGCCGACGGTTCGCGCATCGAATTCCGCTACGATCGCGCCGGGCATAAAATTGCCACCGTCGACCCGCTGGGCCGCGAGACACTGATCGAGCGCGACGCAAGCGGCCAGGTGGTCGGCCAGACCACCCCGGATGGCCAGCGCTGGGCGATCGAACGGGATGCACTGGGTAGTACGGTCAGCGTGGAAGGGCCCGAGCACCAGCGCTGGCAGATCACCCGCGACGAACGCGGCGTACCGCTCGAGATCAGCGCCCCGGAAGGCACCACCACGTTCACCTACGACGACGAACGCCTGCCGGATCGCCCCACCACGGTCACCGACCCGGTGGGCGCGACCCACCAGCGGGAGTGGAACGCCCTGGGGCTGGTGACCGCCGAGATCGACTGCTCGCAGAACCGCACCGAATACGCTTATGACCGCCACGGCTATCTGGCGAGCGTGACCAACGCCCTGGGCGAGACCACGCAGACTCGGCACGACGCCCTGGGCCGGCGCACCGCCACCCAGCTGCCCAACGGCCTGTACTGGCACCAGCATTACGACCCGCAGGGGCGGCTGGTCGAGGTCGAAGGCCCCCAGGGCTTCCGTCAGCAGTTCTTCTTCGATGAAAACGGCCGCCCGGCCCAGCGCATCGAGGCCGATGGCAGCCACCAATACACCGCCTACGACGACGTGGGCCGCTTGAGCGAACTCACCCTGGGCAATGGGGCCGTCTACCGCTTCACCTATGACGCCATGGACCGCTTGGCCAGCGAGACCGGCCCGGACGGCCGCGAACAGCAATACCGCTACGATGAAGCGGGCCAGCTGGTCGAGCGCCTTGAGATCCACCGCACCGGGCCGGACGGTCAGCCGCTGGCGACCCGCTACGAGTACGACGCCGCCGGACGCCTCTCGGCGCGCCATTTACCTGCCACCGAGCACGCTCCGGCCAACACCGAGCACTACCGCTGGGGCGCCAACGGCCAGCTCCAGAGCGTCACCAACGACCACGGTGAAGTGTCGTTCCAGTACGACGACGCCCAGCGACTGGTCGGCGAACAGC
>NZ_JBIFXR010000019.1:0-3091 GCF_043558675.1 Halomonas sp. HNIBRBA4712
CGTCGGCAGCTCGGTGCTGACGCCGTACTTCGTGGTATCAGTATCGGTGTAGGAGTTACCGGCGCTGTCGCGGCCGGTGACCGTGGCAGTGATCTCGCCGCCTTCCAGTTTGCCCACCGCGTCTGCCGGGATCTCCACGTTCCAGGTCTCGCCGTCGTCGTTGACGGTAGTGCCGTACTCGACGCCGCCGATGTTCACGGTGACGCTGTCACCGGCCTTCGCTGCGCCGCCCACGGTCCCGTTGACGGTCTGCGCCTGCTGGGACTCGGCGTTGTTGATCACGTTGTCGCCGCCGAACAGATTGTCGGCGATGGTGATCGTCGCTTTTGGCTCTTCCTCTTCTTCTTCCTCTTCGTGGCCATCAGACTCGTTATCCGAGCCCGGATCGTGATCTCCATCTGAATCACTATCGGCATCGGAGTCACTGTCAGAGTCGGAATCCGAGTCGCTGTCTGAATCCGAGTCGCTGTCCGAGTCAGAGTCACTGTCCGAATCCGAGTCGCTGTCGGAGTCGCTGTCTGAATCCGAATCACTGTCAGAATCGGAATCACTTTCGGAATCGGAGTCACTATCCGAATCCGAGTCGCTGTCGGAATCGGAGTCACTGTCGGAATCCGAGTCGCTGTCCGAGTCCGAGTCACTGTCAGAGTCCGAATCGCTGTCGGAATCAGAGTCGCTGTCTGAATCGGAGTCACTGTCAGAGTCCGAATCGCTGTCCGAATCCGAGTCACTGTCAGAGTCCGAATCGCTATCGGAGTCCGAATCACTGTCAGAGTCTGAATCGCTGTCGGAGTCGGAGTCGGAGTCGCTATCCGAATCCGAGTCACTATCGGAGTCCGAATCACTGTCGGAATCCGAGTCACTGTCGGAGTCTGAATCGCTGTCAGAGTCCGAGTCACTATCGGAATCGGAGTCACTGTCGGAGTCCGAGTCGCTGTCAGAGTCCGAATCACTGTCAGAATCCGAATCGCTGTCAGAGTCTGAATCGCTGTCTGAATCCGAGTCGCTGTCAGAGTCAGAGTCAGAGTCAGAGTCACTATCGGAATCCGAGTCGCTGTCAGAGTCCGAGTCGCTGTCGGAGTCTGAATCGCTGTCTGAATCCGAGTCGCTGTCAGAGTCAGAGTCAGAGTCAGAGTCACTATCGGAATCTGAGTCGCTGTCCGAGTCACTATCGGAATCGGAGTCACTGTCGGAATCCGAGTCGCTGTCGGAATCGCTGTCGGAGTCCGAGTCACTGTCAGAGTCCGAATCGCTGTCGGAGTCGGAATCACTGTCGGAATCCGAATCGCTATCGGAGTCCGAATCACTGTCGGAATCCGAGTCGCTGTCAGAGTCCGAATCGCTGTCGGAGTCCGAATCGCTGTCGGAGTCTGAATCGCTGTCGGAATCGGAGTCGCTATGGGAGTCCGAATCGCTATCGGAGTCCGAGTCACTGTCTGAATCCGAATCACTGTCGGAGTCCGAGTCACTATCGGAATCCGAGTCACTGTCGGAGTCCGAATCGCTATCGGAATCCGAATCGCTGTCGGAATCCGAGTCTGAATCACTATCCGAATCAGAGTCGCTGTCGGAGTCCGAATCACTGTCGGAGTCGGAATCGCTGTCAGAGTCCGAGTCACTATCGGAATCGGAATCGCTGTCAGAGTCCGAATCGCTATCAGAGTCGGAGTCACTGTCGGAGTCCGAGTCACTGTCGGAATCCGAGTCACTATCGGAATCCGAGTCGCTGTCAGAGTCAGAGTCGCTGTCAGAGTCCGAATCACTGTCAGAATCCGAATCACTGTCAGAATCCGAATCACTGTCAGAATCCGAATCACTGTCAGAATCCGAATCACTGTCTGAATCGGAGTCACTGTCTGAATCCGAATCGCTGTCAGAGTCCGAGTCACTATCGGAATCCGAGTCACTGTCGGAGTCCGAATCGCTATCAGAGTCGGAGTCGCTGTCGGAATCGGAGTCTGAGTCCGAATCGCTGTCGGAATCCGAGTCGCTGTCTGAATCGGAGTCACTGTCAGAGTCCGAATCGCTATCGGAGTCGGAATCACTGTCGGAATCCGAGTCGCTGTCGGAATCCGAATCGCTGTCAGAGTCCGAGTCGCTATCGGAATCGGAGTCACTGTCGGAGTCCGAATCGCTATCGGAATCCGAATCGCTGTCGGAATCCGAGTCTGAATCACTATCCGAATCAGAGTCGCTGTCGGAGTCCGAATCACTGTCGGAGTCGGAATCGCTGTCCGAGTCAGAGTCTGAATCGCTGTCCGAGTCAGAGTCACTGTCGGAATCCGAGTCGCTGTCGGAGTCCGAATCACTGTCAGAGTCGGAATCACTGTCTGAGTCTGAGTCCGAATCACTGTCGGAGTCGGAGTCGGAGTCGGAGTCGCTATCCGAATCCGAGTCACTATCGGAGTCCGAATCACTATCGGAGTCCGAATCGCTGTCGGAGTCAGAGTCTGAATCGCTGTCGGAGTCCGAATCGCTATCGGAATCGGAGTCACTGTCTGAATCCGAGTCGCTGTCGGAGTCGGAATCCGAGTCACTGTCGGAGTCCGAGTCTGAATCGCTGTCAGAGTCCGAGTCACTATCGGAGTCCGAATCGCTATCGGAGTCAGAGTCCGAATCGCTATCGGAGTCGCTGTCAGAGTCGGAATCACTGTCCGAGTCCGAATCGCTATCAGAGTCGGAGTCACTGTCAGAGTCCGAATCACTGTCCGAGTCCGAATCGCTGTCGGAGTCCGAATCGCTGTCAGAGTCCGAATCACTGTCAGAGTCCGAATCACTGTCAGAGTCCGAATCACTGTCTGAATCCGAGTCGCTGTCGGAATCCGAGTCACTGTCAGAGTCCGAATCGCTGTCGGAGTCCGAGTCACTGTCGGAATCCGAGTCACTGTCTGAATCCGAGTCACTGTCGGAGTCCGAGTCACTGTCGGAGTCCGAGTCACTGTCGGAATCCGAGTCGCTGTCTGAGTCCGAGTCACTATCGGAGTCGGAGTCGCTGTCAGAATCCGAATCGCTGTCGGAGTCAGAGTCACTGTCTGAATCCGAGTCACTATCGGAATCGGAGTCACTGTCAGAGTCCGAATCGCTGTCTGAA
>NZ_JBIFXR010000002.1:0-608169 GCF_043558675.1 Halomonas sp. HNIBRBA4712
ATGCGTGTGTGAAAAGGGGCCGTGGAAGGCAGGTACGGGAAAGGGATTGTGTGAAGGGTGTGGGAGGGCGCTTCGCTCGCGACGGGCGGCCCCGCCAGGGCACCTGACGGTGCCATTCGCGCGCTGAAGCGCCCTCCCACACGCCCTTTCGACCCTCGTTCCGTCCCGGGCCCTGACGTTTCGGCCCGCCCCGGCAGCCTTCTGACGATTCACGATTCACGATTCACGCTTTACCATTCACCATCTCGCCGATGCTGACAGCGGCCGTTCGCCCAGGTCTCGAAGATGGCGCGATCGTCAGCAAGCATCATCAGCGCGAAGAGGCGCTCGGCTAGCGTGGTACAACGCTTGATACGGCGGCTCAGAAGCGCGGTTGCTTCGAGATCGATGACGACGAAATCCGCCTCGAGCCCGGGGGACAGCTGGCCGATCGCGTGATCCAGCGAAAGCGTTTTAGCGTTACCGAGGGTCAGCCCGTACAGCCCTTGCCAGGCGGTCAGGGGTTGTCCGCTCAGCTGGCCGACCTGGTAGGCACTCTTGAGTGTGGCAAACCCGGTCAAATCCGTGCCGGCGCCGATATCGCTTGCGTAGGTAAACGCCATGCCGAGCCGCTCGGCCGCTTCGCGATCGAAAAGGCCGCTGCCCAGAAACAGGTTTGAGCTCGGACAGAAAGCGATATTAGCGCCCTGGCTCGCCAGCCGCTCGCGCATGCTGTCATCGAGATGAACGCCGTGGGCAAAGGTGCTTTTAGGGCCGACGAGACCTGTCTGTTCGTAAACGGCCAGGTAGTCTCGTGAAGAGGGGAACAGCTCCGATACCCAGGCAAGCTCGCCCTTGTTCTCGGCCAGGTGTGTCTGCAACCAGAGGGTCGGGTCGTTTCTGAGTATCGCGCCCGCCGCCTCCAGTTGCGCCTGGGTGGAGGTCGGCGCAAAGCGCGGTGTGACGCTATAGCCCAATCGGTCGCGCCCGTGCCAGTCAGCGATCAGCCGCTCGGTGTCGGCCACGCCACTCGCGCCATCGAGCAGCGCATCCGGCGCGTTGCGATCCATCATCACCTTGCCGCCCAGCATGCGCAGCCCGCGCGCTTGAGAGGCGCAAAAGAACGCCTCCATGGAAGTCGGATGGCTCGAGCCAAATACCTGGGCGGTGGTGGTGCCCGCCCGCAGCATCTCGTCTAAAAACGCCTCGGAGAGCGCCCTTGTGTGCTCGGGGTCCTGAAAGCGGCACTCCTCGGGGAAGGTATATTCGTTGAGCCAGTCGAGCAGCTGACGACCGTAGGAGGCCATGATATCGAGCTGCACGTAGTGAACGTGGCTATCGATAAAGCCGGGCATGATCAGCTTGTCGCTGTAATCGAGCACGTGGGCATCGGCGGGCAGCTCGTGGACCAGCGTATCGAAGGGCCCCAGGGCGTGGATATTCCCCCCTTTGAGCCACAGAAGACCGTTCTCGAAATGCACGACGCTGCCCTTGGCAGGGGTAACATCGTGGCCCGGGTTGGCGGAGAAGCTCAAAAGCTCGGCACGGATGAAAATATCGTTGGTCACTATCGAGTCACTTCAGCTGGTGCGGGCGGTGTCGAAAAGCGCGCGAAGCGGCGCACCGTCGAGCCCGCGGGTGGAGGTTTGCTGGGGCGTATCGCTCAGTGCGGCTAGCTCTGCGACCACGCTCAGTGCGATGGCGTAGGGCGCCTTGTTGGATGACTTGGCGCCGTTGATAACGCCGATCGGGCAGCGAATCCGCGCGATTTGCGCCGACGAACAACCGGCGCGCCGCAGCCGAGCCTGGAAACTCGCCCACTTGCTGTCGGAGCCGATCAGCCCGATCGAGCCGAGATCGTTGCGCTCGATCAGCGCCTCGATCAGCGCATAATCCTCGTCGTGGCTATGGGTCACCACCAGAACGTGGCTACCCGGTGAAAGCGACGCCACACGCAGACGAATATCCTCGAGCGGCGAGCACGTCAGCCGGGCGTCATCCGGGGCCGTTCGAAAGGCGTCGGGGCGGCTATCGAACCAGTAGCGCTGCCAGCCAAACGGTGCGCTAAGCGCGATAACGTGGCGCCCCACATGCCCCGCGCCGAATACGGCAAGGGTAGTGGGCGCCTCGGCAAAGACTTCCAGCAGGACATTGACGAAGCCGCCGCAGCACTGGCCGCTGCGCCCGCCGAGCGAGAACGCTTCGAGGTGAAACCCCGTGCGGTTCTCGGTCAGATAGCGCCTGGCCGCATCGATGGTTTGCCACTCGAAGGTACCCCCACCCAGGGTGTCGAACACGCGGTTGAGCGTAACCACCATGCGTGCACCGGGCTCGCGCGGCGTCGAGCCCTGGGCGGTGACCTGGGTGGCAAGCACGTGCGCCAGGCCATGGCGCTGGTGGTAGTCGAGCGCGGCGTGCCAGGTCATGATCTCAATAGCTGTCACAGCGCTTTCGACCGAATGGCTTGAGCGGCGAGCATGACCCGCTCCGGTGTGGCGGGAGTGTCGAGCACGGGAGAACTCTGGTAATCGGTGAGGCTCGAAAGCGCATCGCGAAGCGCCGACCAGACGCTAATGCCGAGCATGAAAGGCGGCTCGCCCACCGCCTTGGAGCGGTAGAGACTCGCCATGGAGTTGGGGTGACCCTCCATCAGCTTGACGTTGAAGACCGGCGGCAGATCGCCAAAGGTGGGAATCTTGTAGGTCGCGGCGCTGCTGCTTGTGAGTACTCCCTTGTCGTTCCATTTCAGCTCTTCGCTGGTCAGCCATCCCATGGCCTGAATGAAGCCGCCTTCGACCTGGCCAAGATCAATTGCCGGGTTGAGGGCGTCGCCCACGTCGTGGAGTACGTCGACACGCTCGACCCGGTACTCGCCGCTGAGCGTATCCACGTTGACCTCGGAAACGGCGGCGCCGAAGGCGTAGTAGTAGAAGGGCCGACCCTGGCCGGTAGCGCGGTCGTAGTGAATCAGCGGAGTGGCGTAAAAGCCCTTTTCCGAAAGCGATACCCGGTTCAGGTAGGCGGTTTGCACCAGCTCGCCCCAGGCCAGGCGGTACTCGCTCTCACCACTTCCTGCGATCAGCTGGCCATCTTCCAAGCGCATGCCTTCTCGGTCCAGCCCGCCATCGAAGTGGGCCGCGGCGAAGTCAAAAAGCCGTTCGCGCAGTTTGCTGGCAGCATCTCGCGCCGCCATACCGTTGAGATCGGCGCCGCTCGAGGCGGCCGTCGGCGAGGTGTTGGGGACCTTGTCGGTACGTGTGGCGGTGATACGCACATCGTCGAGATCGAGGCCCAGCTCTCGGGCGACGACCTGGCAGATCTTGGTGTGCAGGCCCTGGCCCATTTCGGTACCGCCGTGGTTGATCGTCACGCTGCCGTCGGTATAGACGTGCAAGAGCGCGCCGGCCTGGTTCAGGTGCTGCGCAGTAAAAGAAATACCGAACTTTACCGGCGTCAGCGCAAGGCCCTTCTTGATCACGGGGCTTGCGCGGTTGAAAGCCTTGATATGCTCTCGGCGAGCCCAGTAGTTACTGTCGCGCTCCAGGGTGGCCACGAGAGTTTGTAGCAGCGCGGTCTGATCGACCCGCTGACCGTAATGGGTCGTGTCAGCCCCTTCGCGGTAGAAATTGCGCTTGCGCACGGTCAGCGGATCCTCGCCCACGCGCCGGGCGATGTCGTCCATCGCTGCCTCGATCGCCATCATCCCCTGGGGGCCGCCGAAGCCGCGAAACGCGGTGTTCGAGGCAGTATGGGTCTTCGCCCGGTGGCCGGTTACGCGCGCCGCGTTCAGGAAGTACGCGTTGTCGGCGTGAAACATCGCCCGGTCGACGATCGCATCGGACAGATCCGGCGAGTAGCCGCAGTCACCGATGACGGTGATATCACCGCCCTGGATCACGCCTCGCTCGTCGATGGCAAGCATGTAGCGGTTGTGAAACGGATGGCGTTTGCCGGTTACCTGCATGTCGATACTGCGCGGCAGGCGAAGGCGAGTGGCGCGGCCGGTACGCCGTGCGATGATCGCCGCGATACACGCCCAGGGGGAAGCCTGGGTCTCCTTGCCGCCAAAGCCACCGCCCATGCGGCGCACCTCGACGGTTACCGCGTGGAAGGGGATACCCAGCACCTCGGCCACGAGCTTCTGCGTTTCGCTCGGGTGCTGGTTGGAGGTGTGTACCACCACGCCTTCATCTTCGCTGGGAAGTACCACGCAGGCCTGGCCTTCGAGATAAAGATGCTCCTGACCGCCCACGAACAACGCGCCCTCGATGACGTGCGTTGCACCTTCTAGCGCCGCGCGCCAATCGCCGCGCTCCTGCACGTGGGTTGGGCGTACGAGCTCACCGCGTTCGACCGCTGCGATCGGGTCCAGATGCGCGGGCTGCTCGTCGATTTCGATTTTTGCTCGCTTGGCGGCTTTACGCGCCGCCATATAAGAGGTGGCCGCTACGGCGAACAGACACTGACCGGCGTAACTCACCTCGCGCTCAACGAAGATCGGGTCGCCGGGAAACACCGGGCCGATATCGGTATGTCCCGGCACATCGGCAACCGTGATGACGTCCACCACGCCGGGTGCGGTGCGAACCGCCTCGAGGTCGAGCCGGGTCAGCGTGCCGAAGGCGACCGGCGAAAGGCCGAGGGCAACGTGAAGCGCATCCGCCGGTGTCTTGAGATCGTCGATATAGGTCGCCTTGCCGGTCACGTGCTTGCGCGCGCTTTCGTGAAAGCTCGATGAGCCGGCTTGGCGGCGGCCATGGCTATCCACGGTATGGCGCGCCAAGGGGCCCGAGCCCTTGATGTGGTCGTCGAGTTCGCGCCGAGCGTGACGGCTGTCGCGATCGAGTTTAGTGAGCGTACGCATGAAGCATCACCTCCTGGTGGGGAGCGCTGAGCGTAAGATAGAGCCGCTCGAGTAGATTCGCCGCCGCCTGCTCGCGGTAGTGCCGGCTTCCGCGCACGTCGCTCATGGGCGTGAAGTCCTCAGCCAGCGCTCGCTGCGCGGCCTGAAAACTCGCTTTCGAGATCGGCTGGCCCTCCAGAGCAGCCTCGGCGCGGGTGGCGCGTTTGGAAACGGCGGCCATACCACCAAAGCCGAGCCGTACCTGGGTCAGCACGTCTTCCCTGATGACGTAGTGAAATGCGCCGAGCACGGCGGATATATCATCCTCACGGCGCTTGGAGAGCTTCCAGACGCGCAGCGTCGCGCCTTCAACGGGAGCGGGAATGAACACGCGGCTTAGCACCTCGTCACGCTCGAGCGCAGTCTTCTTGTAGTCGATGAAAAACTCGTCCAGCGCCAGCGTGCGAACGCCCGCAGGCCCGGCCAGTTCGATTCGTGCGCCCAGGGCCATCAGCACCGGCGGCGTATCGCCGATGGGAGAGGCGTTGGCGATGTTGCCGCCCAGGGTACCGCGATTGCGGATCTGGCGCGATCCCAGGCGCTCCAGCAGATGGGCGAAGGCGGGAAAGTGGCGCGCCAGCAGTGGCTCGAGCTCGGTGTAAGTGACGGCGGCTCCCACCCACCAGCCCGTTTGCTGCTGGTACGACCCCTCGTCGAGAGCGCGGAGTTCGGCTACCCGGGTCACGTCGATCAGCTGATCGAGCTCGGCAAGTTGCTGGGTGGTTTCGAGCCAAAGGTCGGTGGCACCGGCTACAAGGCGGGCATCAGGAAAGCGACGGCGAAGCTCGACCAGCTCGCTGAGCGCTTCAGGGCGAGCGAAGAAGGGCGCCTGGGTCGTTACATGAGTAGCACAATCCGCCGAAGATGTAGCCTGTGTCGACGCGCCTAACCAGGCCGGCGGCTGCCAGGCGTGTGACTGCATAGCCAACGCCGCATCGAGAATCGGGCGGTAACCGGTACAGCGACACAGGTTGCCGCCAAGCGCCGCCTCCAGGGTGTCACTCGAATACGGGGCGCGCGTTGGTGCTTCCTCGTGCAGGGTGAAAAGCGACATCACGATGCCCGGCGTACAGAAGCCACACTGGCTGGCGTGGCACTCGATCATGCTCTGCTGGGCGGGGTGCAGCGTATCATTTTGTTCGAGTCCTTCCACCGTGACCAGCAGTTGGCCCTGAAGCTGGTGCGCCGGCGTAATACAGGCATTGAGGCTCGAAAATTGGGCATCAGGGCGGGCGGCATCACGCATCGCGACGGTACAGGCACCGCAATCACCAGAGGCGCAGCTCTCCTTGGTGCCGGTGTGGCCCAGCTGCTCGCGCAGTAGCGTCAGCACGCTCGTATCCGGCGACACCTCGCACTGCGTCACTACGCCGTTGAGAATGAAATCGACGCTAGTCATGGCCACCCCTCTATTTTTATGTGTTGACCGATCGGTCAATATGCTAGAGCTTGGGTTAAAATATTTCGCGATGCAAGGCTTTGTTGAGCGCCTCACGATGGTGCTCAAATGCCCATTTTTAGTGCGCTTGAGCCTCGCTGGCCGGCATTTAGTAACGTCAAGGAGCTTCATGGACAACACCCGGCAACGCCCGAGAGAGACAACCGGGCGTCAGGCGCTCGAGCAAACGATACTCGAAGCCGCCGAACACGCCTTCGCCCTGCACGGCTATCGCGGAACGAGTCTTCAAATGATCGCCGACCGCGCCGGTTTGCCCAAGGCCAACGTGCTCTATTACATGGAGAGCAAGAAGGCGCTTTACCAGAAACTGCTGGGCCGCATGATGCGCCGCTGGAACGCAGTTCTCGAGGATATTACCCCCGACAGCGAGCCCCGAGAGGTGCTGGGGCGCTTCATTCGCACCAAAATGATGCTGGGGCAGCGCTACCCGGAAGGCTCGCGACTGTTCGCGGCAGAAATTCTCGCCGGGGCGCCGTTTCTGGAGAGCTATCTGAAGGACGAACTGCGCGTTTGGGTCGAGAGCCGTGCCAGCGTGATCCGCCAGTGGGCGGTTCTGGGCAAGATGGATGCGGTCGACCCGCGCTATCTGATCTTTCTGATCTGGTCGTCTACCCAGCACTACGCCGAGTACGGCGCTCAGGTGAACGCCATCCTGGGGCTCGAGCGGCTGGAAAACGACGACATCGAACAAGTCATCGCATTTCTGGAAAGGGTCATTCTCAAGGGGTGTGGCGTCGTCTGAGCGCGGGCGTTTTCAGGTTTGCAGTGACACCCTCGTGCCGAAGGCCAGGCGCTCTTCGGGTGATATGGTTTGAGTCGGTGCGCCGATCATTTCATCGTGAACATCCGAGTGGGTCAGCACGGCGTTATCGAAGCCCAGCGGTTTGAGCGCCCGACTGACCCACTGGGTGCCGGTAAAGCGAAGGGCGGTGCCAGCAGGATCGACCAGATCGAGTGCATGATCTTTGAGATGAAGTCTCACTACATACCAGCCGTTATCCAACGCGTGAATTTCGACGAGGTAGGTGGAGGCGGGCGCCGCCTGCTGGGCTAGCGCCTCGAGCGTGATCGAATCCGTCGACACGGGCGCGTTACTGCGGCGGCTCGGAAGCCACGCCGGGCACACGGTAACGAGCCCCCTCGGCGCGCTGCTCCTCGAAGCGCTGGTTTTCATCTTCCGGCACCACGCCGATCACGGTTTCCTGAGAGCCATCGGGCCAGGTATAGGTCGTGCAGCCGGTAAGCCCGGCGAGAAGTACCGCGCCCAGCGACGCGCAAAGAATGAAGCGGCGTTGAAACATTAAACTCTCCCTTGAGGATGTGGTTTTTTAAAACCACTTTTTTAAAGGTATGGCTCTGAAACACCCTGTTGTTCTCGATGGGCTTGCGCCGTTGCACCGAGCACCCATGATTGCCCAACCTGCTCGGGCGATGGTTTCAGGTACGTTCAGCATAGCCCAATTCGCGCCTCACCCCTATGGCGATAGCAGCGTTTTTTCACTGTCTGCTCAAAGTGATGCGGGGGCAGAAGAGGGCGCTTGGGTCAGTCGCTATAGCGCAGGCGCAGCTGGGTACGCCGGCCGTATCATTTTTCAGAACCAGTCCCGGAGCAGGCCTTGACCTGCTAGCATGGAGCAGCGTCAAACGGACCGCTCTATTATTACCGCGATCGCGTCAGCGACCGGCAGCGCAAGTCAAGTAGGGAAACATGAAACAGGATGCAGGACGCCATGGATAAACGGTTGCGATGGCTTGAATACTTGACGCTGGCGGGTACGCTCTTGACCGCCTGCGTCATTTTACTCGGCGCCTGGACGCGGCTCGTGGATGCCGGGCTCGGCTGCCCGGACTGGCCCGGCTGCTACGGACGCCTGCTGGTGCCGGATAGCGACCACGCCGCGCTAGTCCACCCCGATGCGCCATTGGATCCCGCCAAAGCGTGGATGGAAATGATTCACCGGTATATGGCCACGCTGCTGGGCGCGCTGGTGGTGAGCCTGGTCGCACTGGGTCGCCGGTATCGCCGTATTGAAGGCTACCCGTGGGGCTTGAACGTTGTATTACTGGTAGCTATTGCGGTGCAGGGGGCGTTTGGCGCCTTGACCGTCACGCTCAAGCTCTGGCCGCAGGTCGTGACGATGCACCTACTGGGCGGCATCGCCGTACTGGTGCTGTTCTTCTGGCTTCACCTGCGCGTTCGCCGCAGCGTGCGCCAACAGCCGCTCCGGCGGCGCCCGCTTACCGCTCTCTGGGGGTTGGCTGGAGCGCTGTTGGTCATGCAGCTGGCGTTTGGTGGCTGGGTGACCAGCAATTACGCCGGACTTGCCTGTCAGGGCATACCCACCTGCAACGCCCAGTGGTGGCCGCCCATGGACTTCAGCGAAGCGCTCCACCTGACCCAAACCGTGGGGCCCAATTACCTGCACGGTCAGCTCCATGCCAAGGCGCGCACGGCGATTCAGGTCATTCACCGGCTCGGGGCACTGTTGCTGGGGCTTTCGCTATTGGCACTTCTCTGGCGCTATCGCCACGCCGCCTCGGTCAAGAGCGGACTTTTGCTGACCCTTGGCGCTTTCCTTCTCCAGGCGGCGCTGGGCGCGGCCAACGTGCTGATGTGGCTACCGTTGTGGCTTGCACTTTTACACACCGCCGGGGCCGTGGTGCTCTCGATAAGCTTTTGCTTTGCCTGGTGGCGCTGGCGTCAGCTAAGCGAATACGAGTACCGGGCGGTCAATGGCACTGTCGCCGCGTTGAAGGCTTTTCCTCGATAAAGTTGGTTGATTCAACTATATAGAGTGTACAATTCTCGCATAGCTATTGAGTGCTGCTGGCGAAGACGGGTACAAATCAGGTTTTTGCAAGCACAGGTTTCAAGGAAGGTGCATGAATTCGATTCTGGCTTTGATACTGTTACTGACTGCGGTGGCCATCGTCGTGGCGCTTGGGGTTTACGCCTTGACTCTTAGAAAAGAGGTCAAACGCCGGGAAGCGTTTCGCCTCGAAGAGGATCGTCGCGCGCAGCAGAACAGTCTCGAAAATCTTGACTACGTGGCAAGTGCGCTGGTTCAGGAGCAGGTCGATATCACCGAGGGCAGCTGGCGTTGCAAGGTGCTGTTGGAGATCGTCGACCCCAGCCTGACTGAGCGAAGCGAGTTCCAGGCTTTCGCTGAGGTTTACAACCGGACGCGCCATTTGAAGACCCACTCCGCGAGAAAGCAGCTCACCCCGCGCGATCGCATGCGCGAGGACAAGGAGCGCCTGGAGGTCGAAAGCGAAATGCGTCCGGCAGTACTGGAGGCCGCGAAGGCGGTACTTGAATGGCGTGCAAAGGGCGCTTCGGCTCTACACTGATCACGCAAAACTCACCGCTGGACGCGTCGAGCAAGTTAGCGTACTTTTCTTGGCGTCGGTTACAAGAGTTTTGCTATGCTGGATATGCCGGTATTGGCAAGAAGTTGATATCACGGCATTGATGCCATTACGGCTTGTCTTGAAGGGGACAGGCTTGATTGGCAAAAACGATCGGGCGTGCGGGGGTTACCCGCAAGACACTGGTCAAACGAAAAACGGATGCTCTCGTTATATAAGAAGCATTGGACGAACGTGGTTAATCGACCTCGTTAGCATTGGATCAAGAAGGAGTCTTGCATGAAAAAATCAACGACAGGCTTGCTCATCGGCTCGGCTTTGGTAGTAGGCCTTTCCGGGTGTGCCAGCTCTGCTTCCCAATCCTCTGGTCAGGCAAGCGCTAGCAGCGATCGCAGCTGGTACCAGCATCCTGCCGTTTGCGGTCTGGCGGGCGGCTTGATCGGCGGCGGCATCGGTTACGGCGTTAGCGGTAGCTCCGACGAAGAGAGCGGTGCCGCCACCGGCGCTGCAGTGGGTGCGGCTATTGGTGGCCTGCTGTGCGCCGATCGTACTCCGGAGCCGGTTGCTCCCCAGTGCCCGACTTACGGCGAAGTACCTGCTGGCGTGGCCACTGACGCACAAGGCTGCCCGCTGGATTCCGACAACGACGGCGTACCGGACTACCGTGACCAGTGCCCGGGTACCCCGGCTGGCGTTCAGGTTGACGCCGTAGGCTGCCCGATCGATTCCGACAACGACGGCGTGCCGGACTACCGTGACCAGTGCCCGAACACCCCGGCGGGTGTCGAAGTCAACGCGCTGGGCTGCCCGGAAAGCGTCGTGCTGCAGAACGTCAACTTCGAGTTCGACTCCGCTCAGCTGACGCCTGGAGCGCAGCAGGTTCTTAACGGCGTTGCCGAGCGTCTGGTCAATAACGAAGGCGTTCGCGTCAGCATCGAAGGCCATACTGACTCCGTCGGCTCCAACCAGTACAACCTCCAGCTGTCTCAGGAGCGCGCCGAGTCCGTGGCTCGTTACCTGAACCAGCGCGGCGTTCCTGCCAGCGACATGCGCGCTGTCGGCTACGGTGAAGAGCGTCCGATCGCGACCAACGATACTGATGAAGGTCGTGCTCAGAACCGTCGTGTAGAACTGGACGAGTGGAACTAAGCTACTCGTAGCCTGGCGAGTGCATTGCACTCGTCAGCCACCGGAAGGCCTTGAGCTTATCCGGTTTAAATAAAGCGCCGGCATTCGCCGGCGCTTTGCTGTTTCAGGGTTCTTGCTTTCTTGAGTTCGCTCTTCTGACCCTGGGTCATTTCTCGTTTCTATTGCGTATATTTTCATTTGCTCGTCGGCGGCTGGCGTAAAGGCGCTGCGCGCTGACCGGGGATGGCGCACTTTTAACGCGGTCAAACTATCTGAATGTTAATGATAAATATTGTCATTTATTTTATTAGTGGTAGGCTATGCAGCACCGAGTAAACGCTAATCGTTCTTATATGCCGAGCCGCGACGACAGTTCGGCTGTCATTCACCTCCAACGGAGTTGTATCGTGCTGAAAAGGCCTTTATTGAGCGCGCTGGGATGCGCCGGTGTTTGCGCGTTAGTTAGTTTCCCCTTGGCCGCCAGTGATGAAACCCTCGATCAAGCGGTGCAGGGGGTAGAGGCTCAACAGCGCCAGTCGGCGATTCAAGCGCAGATCGACGAGGCCGATGAGCAGACCCGCGAGGCGCTTGAGGAGCTCAGAGAGCTCGAGCGCGAAACCCGGGCGCTACAGGCGGCCAATGCCTCAACCAGCGCGCGCCTGGCCGAAGAGGCCGAGCGGCAGCAGCGTCTGGAAAGCGCGCTGGATACGCTCAGCGATACCCGTGCAGCACTGCCGGTGATCGAGCAGGACATGACCGAGCAGCTCGTTACCTTTATCGAAAACGATCTTCCTTTTCTGCGCGATGAGCGCTTGGCCCGCGTACAGGATTCTCAGGCAGCCGGTAGCGCCGAGCGCATCGAGCAGCTTCTTGAAGCCTGGCGAGTCGAGCTCGACTACGGCCGCTCGATCGACCACTGGCGCGGGCGGCTTGCTCAGGAAGGGCAGAACCCTCGGGAAGTGGAGTATCTACGCGTGGGGCGTATCGGCTTTTATTACCTGACACCGGACGGACGCGAAGGCGCGGTATGGGATCTCGAAAGCGGTCAGTGGCAGGCGCTGGACGAGCGTGAGCGCCGTGAAGTGCGCAACGCCCTGCGCATCGCCGACGAACAGCGCACCCCCGAACTTCTCTACCTACCGCTATCGATTACCGCCGAGCAGGAAAGCCAGTCATGATTGCATCCTTATCCAAACGCCGGCTTGCCCTTGGCGCGCTCACCCTGGTGGGCAGCCTGCTGACAAGTGCCGCCCTGGCCCAAACCGGCTCGCTTGCCGAGGCGCGCCAGGCGGCGGAAGCTCGCGACCAGGCGCGCCTTGAAACGCTGTTGAACGACCAGCAGGCCCTGGACCAGGCTCTCGAGCAGGCCCGCACCGACAACGCCGAGGCGCAGACCCTCCAGCAGACGCTGGCAGAACAGCAGCAGGCGCAGGCCGAACAGGCGCAAACGCTTGCCAGCCGCCAGAGCGAGCAGGGTGACGAGCTTTCGTCGCTGCTCTCGGCGCTCACTCGCCAGAGCGACGAGGTTCGCAATCAGCTGGGCCAGCAGAGCCTGCTGACGTTGGGCGAGACGAATCTTCCGCCGCGCCTGGATGGCGTCGATATTCTCGAGCGCACCCAGCTCGAGGAAGTCGTGGATAGCCTGGCTGGACTGAGCATGGCGTCCGGTCGCGCCGAGCGGCTGACCCTGCCGGTGGCCGATGCCGGCGGTGAGATCGAGACGCGGGACATCGTGCGCCTTGGCGATTTTGCCGCCTTTACCGACACCGCGCTTTTACGCGTGGAAGAGGAGAGCGGCGCCGTTTCCGAGCGGCCGCGCACGCCCGATGAAATCGAGCGCGTACTCGGCGACTACTTCCACGGCGAGAGTCGCCAGTTTGCCATCGACCCGTCCCAGGGCAGCGTGCTCGCCGCGCTGACCCAGCAGCCAAGTCTCTGGGAGCGTTTTCAGCAGGGGGGCTACGTGGGCTACGTGGTCGCGATGCTTGGCATAATCGGCCTGTTGGTTGCCCTCGCTCAGTATCTCTACCTGTGGGTGGTCAGCGCCCGGGTCCGCCGTCAGCGCCGTACCCTCGATGCACCGAAAGACGATAACCCATTGGGTCGCGTGCTTAACCGCTTCAAGGAGATGGACAAGCATCAGACACCGGAGGCGCTGGAGGCGCGCCTTGACGAGGCGGTGCTCGCCGAGCTCCCGCGCATCGAGCGCGGCCAGCCGATGGTCAAGCTGCTTGCCGCCATCGCGCCGCTGCTCGGCCTTCTGGGTACCGTGTCCGGTATGATCGTCACCTTCCAGGCGATCACCGTGTTCGGCACCGGCGACCCGCAGCTGATGGCCGGCGGTATCAGCCAGGCGCTGGTCACCACGGTGCTGGGGCTGGTCACCGCGGTGCCGCTTTTGTTCGCGCAGACCGCGCTTTCGAGTCGCAGCCGCTACCTGACCCAGGTGATCGAAGGCGAAGCGAGCGCGACTCTTGCCGATCATCTCGAAGCGCAGACCGCTCATCGCGGCGCAGTGGTGAGCTGAATGCCGACGCTTCCTCTTTGGCTCGAGCCCGTCGAGCGGCTGATCGAGGCGGGCGGAATCGTGCTGGTGGTACTGGCCCTGGTGGCGGTCGTGGTGTTCGCCATGGCGATCGAGCGCTTCTGGTACTACCGTGTCACCTGGCGACGCGCCCGGCGTCAGCTGATCAAACGCTGGACCGCCCGTGAGGATCACCGCAGCTGGAGCGCGCGCACCCTGCGTCTGGTGTGGACCGATGCGCTGGTCGCTCGGCTGCGCCGGCCTTTGCCCTGGCTCAAACTGCTGGTCGCCCTCTGCCCGCTACTGGGGCTGATGGGCACCGTGACCGGCATGATCACCGTATTCGATAGCCTCACCTACAGCGATACCCAGCAGGCGCGTGCGATGGCCGACGGCGTGGCGCGGGCAACGCTGCCAACCCTGACGGGCATGGCTATCGCTGTGGTCGGACTCTTGTTCATCAGCCGGTTGGAGCACGTCATCCGCCGTGAAGATCAGCGCCTTCACGACCGTTTGGCGCGTGCGCTCGAGAACCACGCTTTGGAGAACCGTACTTTGGAGAACGATGATGCGTAGACGTCACTCCCGGGAAAGTGCCGCGGACAACACCGACGTCAACCTGACGCCGATGCTCGATGTGGTGTTCATCATGCTGATTTTCTTCATCGTCACTACCAGTTTCATTAACGAAAGCGGCATCGAAATCGAGCGCCCCGAGTCGAGCGCGGCGAGCCCGCGTCCGGACGCCCAGGTACTGGTGGCGGTCACGCCGGAAGGGGCGGTGTGGGTCGACGGTCGCCCGGTCGATTTGCACAGCGTTGGCCAGGAAGTGTCGGGGCTCTTGAGCGCCGACGGCTCGGTGGTCATCCAGGCCGATCGCGACTCGACGACCGGGCTTCTGATCGAGGTCATGGACCGCCTCCAGCAGGCCGGTGTCGATCAGGTGGCCGTCGCCGCGAGCCGGAGCGCGCGATGATTCGTCGACTGCTTTCGCTGCTCGCCGGCGCCGCGCTGGCGATCGGGCTTTTCTGGTGCCTGGCGCTACTGGTCACGCCGCCCGAGCAGCCGCTGGAAGAGCCGGAGCTGACCATGGCCATGAGCATGGTCGAAGCGCCGGAGGTCGCGCCGGAGCCGGAAGTCGCCGCCCCCGCGGATGCGCCGCCGCCCACCGCCGTCCAGCCGCCGCCGATGCCGACACCCGAGCCTGCGGTAAGCAGTGAAAGCGCCATCGCGCTGCCGGAAGTGGAGCTACCCGACGAGCCGCTGGAGCCCGTCGAACTCGACAGCGATCTGCCGGAGCTGACCGAAGTCGCACCGGAACCGGAGCTCGTTCCGGAGCCGACGCCCGAACCCGCACCGCAGCCGGCGCCTTCGCCAGAGCCTGCACCTGCGCCGTCCCCGACGCCCGCTCCCTCACCGGCCCCGACCCAAGCGGCTCCGCAGGTCGAAGCACCGGTCTCCAACGAACCGGTCAACGTGGGCCAGGTCGCCGCAACGAGCAAGACCGACCCGGTCTACCCGAGCCGCGCTCAGCGCCGGGGCATGGAAGGCTTCGTCGAGGTCCGCTTCATTATTCGTCGCGATGGCAGTGTGGACGCCAGCAGCATCGAGATTCTCAACGCGCAGCCGCGGCGCGTGTTCGAGGATTCGGCGCGAAGCGCCATCGCCAGCTGGCGCTTTCAGCCGGATTCACAGCTGCGTCGTGCCACGCAGCGCATCGACTTTCAGCTGAGGTAGTCATGAAACGTCTCGCGCTTATCGTATTCAGCAGTTGGGCTGCGCTGGCCCAGGCCGATGCACCGCTGCCCGGCGATATCATTCAGGATCTTAATGCGCTGCAGGGCTCGCTTGCCAGCGCCGAAGGCGAACAGGCGCTCGAAAGCGTGATCGAACGCGCTCAACGTCAGGCCGAACGGCTCGAAAGCGGGAACCGCTCGGATCAGTGGGCCAGCGCCCTTTACGACCAGCTGGCGGCGGGGGCGCTTTCCCGCCAGGGCGAGAACAGCGCCGCCGCCGACCGCTTGGAGCGCGCCCGGTCGCGCTCGAGTGTGGGCGCCGAGCAGGCGAGCCGATGGCTGCGCCAGGAGGCCCAGCTTCGTCGCGCCGCCGGCCAGCGCGCTCAGGCCATCGGGCTTTACCAGCAGTGGCTTGATGATCAAAGCGACCGCGACATGAGCTGGCAGCTGGTAAGACTTTTGGCAGACGACGCTCAGTGGGAAGCCGCTGCCGAGCGGTTGACACCGCTTCTGACCGAGGGTGAGCCGGAAAGTGACGCCCGCCAGGCACTGGCGCTCGGCGTGATGCGCCGCGCTGGGCGCGGCGAGCAGGCGCTTGGCTGGCTGGTCGAGGACTTGAGCGAGCAAAGCGGAAGCAACGCCTGGCGCCAGGCCGCCGGGCTCGCTCAGCAGGCGGGGCAGGCAGGATTGGCCGCCGGTCTCTGGGAGACCGCCTGGCAGCTCGGTATTTTCGACAGCAATGAGGATTTCGACACGCTGGTCGAGCTGCACCTGGCCGGCGGCACGCCGGCCCGCGCCGCTGAGCACCTGGAAAGGGCGCTTGAAGAGGGGCGGCTTACCGACGATGAAGCTACCCTGAGGCGGCTGGCTCAGGTTTGGTATCAAGCAAGGGCAATCGAGAAAGCGCTGGACTCCTGGCAGGCGCTGGCCGAAGCGAGCCAGCAGAGTGAAGACTGGCGCCGCTACGGCCAGCTCGCCTACGCCTGGGGGGAGGAGGCTCGCGCCGAAAGCGCCTGGGAAACGGCCCAGGCGCTCGGCGATAACGAAGTCGACGCCTGGCTTGCCAACCTGCGCTGAAGCAGGGTAATGAAACAGGCGAATCAGGCAAGCGTCAGCGAGAAGTCGCTCCAGGTCGGCGCGTGGTCCGAAGGGCGCTCCATGGCGCGAAGGTCGTAGTCAATGCCGGCACCGGTCGTCATCTCGGCCAGCGCCCGGGTTACGAGGATGTAGTCGATGCGCAGCCCGCGCTTGGGCTCGCGGTCGAACCCTTTGGAGCGGTAATCGAACCAGCTGAAACGTTCGGCATCGTCCGGGTGGCAGATCCGGTAGCTGTCCGTGAGCCCCCAGCTCTTGATGCCCTCGAGCCATTCGCGCTCGACGGGCTGAAAGCTGGCCTTACCTTCACGCAGCCAGCGCTTTCTTGCGGGCTCGCCGATGCCGATATCCTGATCCTCCGGCGAGATATTGAAGTCGCCCATGATCGCCAGGCGCTCCTCGGGCGCGTGGCTTTTCAATAGCGCGCCAAGCTGCTGGTAAAAACGCTCCTTATGGGGAAACTTGACCGGATGGTCGACGTTTTCGCCCTGGGGGAAGTAGCCGTTGTAGACCGTGACCGGCGCTCCGTGCTCATCCTCGAGCGTGACGCCGATCATGCGCCGCTGGGCGTTTTCGTCGTCGTCGGGAAAGCCGTAGGAGACCGATTTTGGCGCCTGGCGGGTGAGCATTGCCACGCCGTAATGGCCTTTCTGGCCATGATAAAAGACGTGGTAGCCCATCGCCTCGACGTCCTCGAGCGGAAACTCGCTGTCCTGCACTTTGGTTTCCTGCAGGCCGATCACGTCCGGCGCCTGGGTGTCGATCAGCGCCTGGAGCTGGTGCAGCCGCGCGCGAATGCCGTTGATGTTGAACGAAACCAGGCGCATCAGGTGTCGTCTCCGGGCGCTGGCTCGGGCTTTTTATCCGGGTGAATCTCGATCGTCTGGCCGCTTTGTTCGCGGGCGAGCTTGCGCACTGCCTGGAGCTTGCGCTGCTGTTGTTTTTTCGCCACGAAGCGCCGCGACGGAGCGACCTGGTCAGGATTCTCCTTGCGCCACTTCTTGTAATCCTTGCGCCGGCCAGTGCGAATGGTGACCTTGTCCGCCAGCGAGCGGGTCTTTTTCTTACGCGTCATGTCGCGCTCCTTCATCGGTTTGGCCGCCATTCTAACAGGCCCGCGGGGGCTGAACAGCGTGCAACGCTCCAATGCTTGTGCCTGTGATACACTACGCGCGTCGTGATGCCTAACATCCACCGTAATGGACAGATAGAAAGCCTATGAGCGAGTCGGAACAGACCACAGCATCGGCCCAGAACCGCAAGCCCAAGCGTCGCCGCCGCAAGCCGCGTCGTCGTCAGTCCGGCTGGGACCTTCGCCAGTTTCAGGTGCCCGCCGTGGCCGGCAAGTGGCGCTTTCATGATTTCGATTTGCCGCTGCCGTTGATGCGCGCCATCCACGCTCAGGGCTTCGAGTACTGCACGCCCATTCAGGCCGAGGCGCTGCGCCAGACCCTGCTGGGCGGCGATATCGTGGGCAAGGCCCAGACCGGCACCGGCAAGACCGCGGCGTTTTTGATGTCGGTGCTCGCCTATTTTCTCGAAGAGCCCACGCCCAACGCCCAGAAGCCCGGCGCGCCGCGGGCGCTGATCATCGCGCCCACCCGCGAGCTTGCGCTGCAGATCGAGAAGGATGCCAGGGCGCTTGCGCGCTTCACCGACCTTAACGTTGCCAGCGTCGTTGGCGGCATGGAGTACCAGGCCCAGCGCGAAAGCGTCAGCGAGAAGGTCGATATCCTCGTGGCCACGCCCGGGCGGCTGCTCGATTTTCATCAAAAGCGCGACATCGACCTTTCCGAGGTCGAGGTGCTGGTACTCGACGAAGCCGATCGTATGCTCTCGATGGGGTTCATTCCCGACGTCAAGCGCATCATTCGTTACACGCCAAAAAAAGAGGAGCGCCAGACGTTTCTGTTTTCGGCCACCTTCACCGACGACATTCTCAATCTTGCCAGCCAGTGGACGCAAACCCCGGCCCACGTCGAGATCGAGGTCACCGTCGAGAACCAGGCGGACATTGACCAGCGCGTCTATCTCGTCTCCGATGAGGAGAAGCAGCGCCTGCTGGTGAAGCTGCTCGAACAGGAAAGCTTCGAGCGCGTGATGGTGTTCGGCAATCGCCGCGACCTGGTACGCAAGCTCCACTCGGCCCTGAGAAAAGCCGGTGTCAGCGTGGCGATGCTCTCCGGCGACGTGCCGCAGAACCAGCGTATCAAGACGCTTGAAGAGTTCCGCGAAGGCGCGATCCAGGTACTGGTCGCCACCGACGTCGCCGGTCGCGGTATTCACATCGAAGACGTGAGCCACGTAATCAACTACACGCTGCCGGAAGACCCGGAGGACTACGTTCACCGTATTGGGCGTACCGGTCGCGCTGGCGCCAAGGGCGTGTCGATCAGCTTCGTTGGTGAAGAGGACGCCTTTTCGCTGCCGGAAATCGAACGCTACATCGGCGACAAGCTGCCCTGCGAGCATCCGCCGGAAGGCCTCTTGTAATCCCGATGCTGGACGACGATCTCAAGGCGAGCATTCAGACGGCGTATCGCCAGGTGGTGGAGAATCTGTCGCTGACCCCGCGCTACGGCCAGCGGCTGATGATCGCCGAAATCGCCCGCACCCTGGGCGACATCAAGGTCGACAGCGAAGGTAAGCGAACCAGCGACGAGCACGTCTGCGTGCTGGAAGCGGGCACCGGTACCGGCAAGACGCTGGCCTATTTGATCTCGGCGCTACCGGTAGCCAAGGCCCGCGGCAAGCGCCTGATCGTCTCCACCGCCACCGTGGCGCTTCAGGAGCAGGTGCTCAATCAGGACCTGCCGGCGCTGGCTGAGCACAGCGGGCTTTCGTTCAAGTACGCCCTGGCCAAGGGGCGCGGGCGCTACGTCTGTGTGGCGCGCCTGGACCAGGCGCTCGAAGGCGTCGAGCCCAATCCGACGCTTTCACTGTTCGAGCAGTCGCTGGCCGAGCAGGGCAGCGACTTCACGGTGCTCGCCACCGATATGGCGGAAGCCTACGGCAGCGGCCGCTGGGAAGGGGATCGCGATAACTGGCCCACGACCATCGAGGATGGTCACTGGCGCCGGCTAACCGTGGACCATCGCCAGTGCACCGGCCGGCGCTGCGGCCATTTCGGCGCCTGCGCGTTCTTTCGCTCGCGTCGCGAGCTCGAAAACGCCGATATCATTGTGGCCAACCACGATCTGGTGCTGGCGGACCTGGCCCTTGGCGGCGGCGCAATCCTGCCGGAC
This sequence comes from Halomonas sp. HNIBRBA4712, assembly GCF_043558675.1. Lineage (NCBI taxonomy): Bacteria > Pseudomonadati > Pseudomonadota > Gammaproteobacteria > Oceanospirillales > Halomonadaceae > Halomonas > Halomonas sp. HNIBRBA4712. The sequence continues at coordinate 19,439 of NZ_JBIFXR010000002.1, forward strand.
CCGGCGGAGTGCATCTTCGTCTTCGACGAGGGCCACCACCTGCCGGACAAGGCGCTTTCCCACTTTGCCCACCGCTTCGCCGTCAACGGCTGCCTGCGCTGGCTCGGTACGCTGAAGTCGAGTTTGAGCGAGCTCAACACGGGCCTTGGCGTTCAGCCGACCATCGCGCGGCTGCTGGCGGGGCTGCCGGAGCTTTTGCGCGGGCTCGAGCCGGCGTTGGGCGACGTGTATAGCCTCGGCCATCAGCTGGCCGGGCGCGAACGCGGCATCGGTGATGATGAGAGCCAGCATCAGTTTCGTTTCGAGAAGGGGCAGCTGCCCGAGGCGCTCAGGGAGCAGGCGAGCCAGCTGGTGACCCAGTTCGCCACGCTGTCGCGCACGCTCGAAAGCATAAGCGACATCCTGCGCGAGACCCTGGACCCGGACAAGCAGACCGGGCTTGCGCGCGAGCAGGCCGAAAGCTGGCTGCCCCTGGTCGCGCTACTGCACGGGAGAAGCCTGGACGCCCACGCACTGTGGCACAGCATGAGCGAGCAGGACGCGCCGAACGTCCCGCCCAGCGCCCGCTGGATCAGCCTTTACCGGGTCGGGGGCGAGGCAGAGATCGAGTTTTCGGCAAGCCCGGTATCGGCGGCGCATACCTTGGCCAAACATTTGTGGGGGCGCTGCCACGGGGCGGTGGTGACCTCGGCCACGCTCACCGCGCTTGGCCGTTTCGAGCGGCTTCAGGAGCGCGCCGGGCTTGCCAATCGCTACCGCTACCAGGCGCTGCCGAGCCCCTTTGACTACGCCAACGCGGTGCTCAAGGTGCCACGAGAGGCCGTCGATCCGAGCGACCGTGAAGGCCACGAGCGCGCGATCGTCGAGTTCGTAAGCAAGCTTGGCGCGCGCGAGGCGGCGCTGGTGCTGTTCTCTTCTCGCGCTCAGCTGCGGGCCGTTGACAAGGCGCTGCCGGCTGACGTTCGCGAGCGCGTGCTCGCCCAGGACGCGCTGCCCAAACGCGAGCTGATCGAGCGCCACCGCGCAGCGGTGGACCGCCGCGAAGGCAGCATCATCTTTGGTCTGGCAAGCTTTGCCGAAGGCATCGACTTGCCCGGCCACTACCTGACCCACGTGGTGATCACGCGGCTGCCTTTCGCGGTACCGGACGACCCGGTGGGCGCCACGCTTGCCGAGTGGATCGAAAGCCAGGGCGGTAATCCGTTCATGCGCATCAGCGTACCGGACGCGTCGATCAAGCTGGTTCAGGCCTGCGGCCGGCTGATTCGCAAGGAGAGCGACGAGGGCACCATTACGCTGCTCGACCGGCGCGTGATCACCCGGCGCTACGGTCAGGCGCTGCTCGATGCGCTGCCGCCGTTTCGCCGCGAGATCAGCGCCTAGCCCGCTGCACACAAGAACGCCCCGCGATGGCGGGGCGTTCTTGTATCTACTGGCCGTCCGGCTCAGCCGCGCTTGGCAAGCACCGGGGCAAGTTTGGCGTTCATTCTCTTGAGTGCATCTTCGGTGGTATCCCAGTCGATGCAGGCGTCGGTGATCGAGACGCCGTAGGCGAGCTTGCTCAGGTCACTGGTCAATTTCTGATTGCCCCAGCCCAGATTCGACTCGACCATTAGCCCGATGATCGAGGTGTTGCCCTCGAGAATCTGGTTGGTGACGTTTTCGAGCACCAGCGGCTGGAGCGCCGCGTCCTTATTGGAGTTGGCGTGGGAGCAGTCGATCATGATGTTGGCCGAAAGCTTTGCTTTACTCAGCTCTTTCTCGGCCAGTGCGACGCTAACGCTATCGTAGTTGGGCTTGCCGTTGCCGCCGCGCAGCACCACGTGGCCGTAGGCGTTGCCGCGGGTGCGGATGATCGCCACCTGGCCTGCCTGATTGATGCCGAGGAAGTTATGCGGGTTGGCCACGGACTCCAGCGCGTTGATGGCGACATCGAGGCTGCCGTCGGTGCCGTTCTTGAAGCCGACCGGGCAGGAGAGGCCCGAGGCCATCTCGCGGTGGGTCTGGGATTCGGTGGTGCGCGCACCGATCGCCGACCAGCTGATGCAGTCCTGCAGGTACTGCGGTGAAATCGGGTCGAGCGCTTCGGTGGCCAGGGGTAGGCCGAGCTCAGCAAGTTCTACCAGCAGTTTGCGCGCAATGTGAAGCCCCTCGTCGATCTCGAAGGAGTCGTTCAAGTGCGGGTCGTTGATCAATCCTTTCCAACCCACAGTGGTGCGCGGCTTCTCGAAGTAGACCCGCATCACGATGTAGAGAGAATCGCTGACCTCGTCGGCAAGTTTTTTGAGTTTGCGCGCGTAGTCGAGCGCGGCGTCGACATCGTGGATCGAACACGGCCCTACGACCATCAAAAGGCGCGGGTCGCTGCCGTCCAGAATGTTCTGAATGACGCGGCGGCCTTCGATGACGGTTTTTTCCGCTTGCTCGGTAAGGGGAACGGCGGCTTTCAACGCGTCCGGCGTGGTCAAGACGTCCTGAGCTAGAACGTTGAGATTGTTAACCTCTTGATCTGACATGATGCTTCCTGTGCAGTGCGGCTTGGGCGAAAGTGGGCACTACTATGGCGCGTAAACACAGCAAAAATCAATTGTTACGGAACCGGCCTGGAACAAGTGCTGTCTGCTCATGGGTTTATTCGACCGGGCTTGCTTGATGCGTGGGGGATAACGCGTAACATTAGGCAGGTTTTCAGGTTAAAGTGACACTACACGGTAAAAACATGCACTGCGGCCCGGGTTCGAGCGGGCCGAAAAATGATGATTTGGTTAACGGTTTATCAATTTTGCCCAAGGGACGCTATGTTGCATGCTGTTAATGCCCGCCTGAAAGGGCGTCAAGAGTCGGGGTTCGGCACGGCGTGTTCGAGCAGGGGGAGTATGTGAATGGGCACTCGTGAAACGGATCAGCAGCTTGTCGAGCGTGCCCAGAAAGGCGATTTACGTGCTTTTGATCTGCTGGTAAAGAAGTACCAGCACAAGATTATCGGTTTGATTGGGCGCTACGTGCACGACCATGCCGAAGTTCAGGATGTGGCCCAGGAAGCGTTCATAAAAGCGTACCGGGCGCTGGGCAAGTTTCGCGCGGAGAGTGCTTTTTACACCTGGATGTATCGGATCGCCATCAATACGGCGAAAAACCATCTGGTGTCGCGCGGTCGGCGCCCGCCGGGAAGCGATCTGGACATCGTCGACGCGGAAGTGCTCGACCAGAGCGGGCGACTGGCGGATAGCGAATCACCCGAGGCGTCGATCGCGCGTGATCAGCTCGAGGCGGCGGTGTTCGAGGCGATCGAAAAACTGCCCGACGATCTGCGTACCGCGATTACTCTCCGCGAACTCGACGGGCTGGCCTATGAAGATATTGCCCAGGTCATGCAATGCCCGGTGGGAACGGTCCGCTCGCGCATTTTTCGCGCCCGTGAAGCGGTGGACGAGCACATCCGCCCCCTGGTAAGCACCGCACGTAACAGCCGCGACGATTGAGCGTCGGGAATACAGGTGTAAGCGACAATTTGATTTTTTAGTGAACTGTCAGAGGCGATAGACGTCATAGAGCTTGACCGGATTGACCCGATTGAAAAGACCAATATGAAAAGATCAGTACGGCGCATCGTGGAAAACGCTACTCAATGAATTTGCTGAACGCGATGCGCGTAAAACTCAAGTGTTGGCCTGTGAATACGCTCGCGGCCAAACATGTCAATGTTGGCTCGTGGCGTTCTATCAACACAGCGTGAGGGTGTAAGTATGAGTTTGAATACACGGGAATCGCTTTCGGCACTCATGGATGGCGAAAGCGACGAGCTTGAACTTCGCCGAGTGCTCAAGTCGCTGCCGCAAGAGGCAGATGCCGCCAGCGCATGGCGCCGCTATCACTTGGCGCGCAGCATGATGCAGCGCGAACGTTCGATCGACGTCAGTGCCGACCTTTCTGCCGGTATCATGGCGCGACTGGCCGATGAGCCTGCTCCCGTACTCGAAGAGAGCGCAAGCTCGAAAAGCGTGGGCTCGCTGACCAAACCCGGGCGGGTCTCCTTTGCTCGCGGCGCAGGCGTGGCGGCGGCCGTTTCGTTGATGGTCGTGACCGGCGTGCAGTTCTTCAATAGCGATACGTCTTCCACCGGTGTTCAGGGTACTTCTGGCCTGGCGGCGGCGCCTTCAACGGGCACCGGCGCTCAGGTACAGCCGGTGAGCCTCTCTGGTGACGCCATGGCGTCGGCTGAAATGCCGATGTTCGAGCCAACCGCGTTTCGAATGAACAGCCAGTCTGGCCGCAGTGGCTTCATGAACGTCAGCGAGACGAGCGGCTTCAACGCTGCGCCGGCGGTTTCCAATGCAGCGCAGTCGTTCTCGGCACCGAGTGCAGCGATCGACCCCGATCAGATCAATTTGCTGCAGACCTACCTTGAGCAGCACGCTCAGGGCGCCGCAGCGGGCAGCGGTGACAGCTGGATGCCGCTGATGCGCTCCTCTTCCATCGTCGAGCCTCTGGGCCAGCGCTGAGAAGTGAATCAGATCATCAAAGCGTGCAGTGACGGGTGGCAATGAGTGTGAGCGGACATAAAACTGCAGGGCGCCAGCGAGGCGTGGTTGGATCGGCCATCGTATCGCTGGCGCTACTTCCCCTAATGGCGCAAGGCGCCAGTGAAGTTTCGGACAGTTCAACGGCGCAGGCCTCGACCCAGGATGAGATATCGACCTGCGATACGCCGCAGCTGACCGAAGTTCCCGAAACGATCGACGAGTGGCTGGTCCGCAGTATGCTGGCCAGCCACTGTTTCGAGTACCAGGCGCGGGCGGTGTCGATCAACGGTATCGGGGTTCGCACGCTGGCGCTTTCCCATCGCGTACAAGACGGTGTTCGCCAGCAGGTGGTTCAACACCTGGATGGCCCCTCGATCAGCGTCGAGCGACGTTCCCCGGCGGGTAAACTAGCCTGGGTACTGCCGGATCAGGAGGGCTTCGATATCGAGGCGACGCCGCGCGCCTGGGCGGATCATGTCGAAGCCTATTACGACGTGACGCTGGAAAACGAAGAGCGCGTAGCGGGGCGCGTTGCCGTGCGACTGCGCTTCGATCCCCATGACGAGCATCGCTACGCCCACACCTGGTGGGTGGATGAGGAGACCGGGCTTTTGCTCAAGCACGAGCTCAGCGATGCCCAGTCCCGCGTGGTCGAAACCTTCCAGATGACCCAGCTTCAGTCTCCAGCGCTTTATGATGGTCCGCTGCTTGATGAAGAAAGTCTGCCCGTGGCGCCGTCGCCGGAGTGGCAGGTCGGCTGGCTGCCCGATGGGTTCGTTGCCCAGCCGGCGGAAATCACCGGTGAAAACTTTCTGGCTCAGCGCTTTTACAGCGACGGCTTGGCTTCGGTGAGCGTTTTTGCCGCACCGGCCGAAGACGACGCCCTCGAGTCCGGCGCCTACACGCTTGGCGTTTCAGGTATCGCCGTCGAGCTGATCGAACGCGGCGATGAGCGCTGGCAGCTCATTGCCATTGGCGAGCTGCCGGCGGATCAGGTGCGGCGTATCGTCCAATCCATCGATCTCGACGACGCCCAGGCATCCTCCCGGGGCTGAGCGCGGCGAGCGGTGCGGCCCATGGAAAATAAAAAAACGATACTGTTAGCAGACGAACGGAACGTTTGGCCGGAATGTGGGTCGTTAATCTGCTTACTGGCTCTTCGAGCCGGTTTCCTTCCATGGCTTGATCGTTGTTTGATTAGGAGCTTTACCTCATGAGGCGTTCGGTTGTTTCCTACTCACTATGGCTGTGTCTTACAGCGCTACTGATGCTGGGCCAAACCGCCCAGGCCCAGAATCTTCCCGACTTTACCCAGCTGGTCGAGCAGGCCGCCCCCGGGGTGGTCAATATATCGACCAGCCGCACCGTTCAGCGCAGCGGCCCGGACATTCGTGGCTTCGGCGGGCAGGACATTCCGGAAATCTTTCGCCACTTCTTTGGCGATAATTTCCCCACGCCGCCCGGGCAGGGCGGGCGCGAGCGTAGCGAAGAGCGCCAGTCTCTGGGCTCGGGTTTCGTCATCAGCGCCGATGGCTACGTGATGACCAACGCCCACGTGGTACAGGACGCCGATGAAATTCTGGTGCGCCTGAACGACCGCCGCGAGCTGCCCGCCGAGCTGATCGGTAGCGACCAGCAGACCGATGTGGCGCTTTTGAAGATCGATGCCAACAATCTGCCGGTATTGAACCTCGGCAACTCCGATGATCTCAAGGTAGGCGAATGGGTCGCAGCGATCGGCTCGCCCTTTGGGTTCGACCACTCGGTGACCGCAGGCATCGTTAGCGCCATCAACCGCACGCTGCCCAGCGACGCCTACGTTCCCTTCATCCAGACCGACGTAGCGATCAACCCGGGTAACTCCGGCGGGCCGCTGTTCAACCTGGATGGCGAAGTAATTGGCATCAACTCGCAGATATTCACCCGTAGCGGCGGCTTCATGGGGCTCTCCTTCGCCATTCCGATCAACGTTGCCATGAACGTGGCCGATCAGCTGCGTGAAGACGGTCACGTCAACCGCGGCTGGCTTGGCGTGATGATCCAGCCAGTATCTCGTGACCTGGCCGAATCCTTCGGCATGGAAAACGCGATCGGCGCGCTGATCGCCGATCTGGACCCGGAGGGCCCGGCGGCGGAAGGTGGCCTTCAAGCGGGGGATGTGATCATCGCCGTCAACGGTGAAGAGGTCGACCGCTCGAGCACGCTGCCGCGCCTTATTGGCCGGGTCGCGCCGGGAAGCGACGTGTCGCTCTCGGTGATTCGCGATGGCGAAGAAGTCGAAGAAACCGTGGAGCTGGGTAGCTGGCCGGAGTCAGAGCAGGCCGGCGCCGAGCGTGGCGCCAACGACCAGGCGCGGCTGGGCGTCAGCGTCGGTGAAGTAAGCGACGAGCTCAAGGAGCGCCTGAGCATCGATGGCGGCGTGGAAGTACGCCAGGTCGAGTCGGGTAGCGTTGCCGCCGAGGCAGGCATCATGCCTGGCGACATTCTGGTCAGCGTCGATCATCGCAGTGTCTCCACCGCCGACGAGCTCGCCGGGATCGTCGAGGAGCTGCCGAGCGACCGCGCCATTCCGGTACGTCTGTATCGCGAAGGCCGCTCGTTGTTTATCGCGCTGCGCCTTGAGTAATCCGCGTTTGACGCGACCATTGCACGCCCGCGGAAGAGGGCACGCATAGGGATAGCGTAGGAGCTAGAAGCGCCCCGGTTTTTACCGGGGCGTTTTGTATTCAGGGCGCTATCTGCTTGACGCTATTGGGCGAGCCGCCGTGGCAAGCGCAATGAGCATGGCACCCGCGTCTTGCTAACGGTACAATGCAACGAATTTTTTCATTGCACGTCGGCCCGCCGATTTCGATGGCGGTACACAAAGGCGTACAACTCCCGGATTACATAGCGTAATGTCATCAGAAAACACCAGCAAAATTAAACACATTCGCAACTTTTCCATTATCGCGCACATCGACCACGGCAAGTCCACGCTGTCGGATCGCCTGATTCAAACCTGCGGTGGTTTGACCGATCGCGAGCTCAAGGAGCAGGTGCTCGACTCGATGGACATCGAGCGCGAGCGTGGTATCACCATCAAGGCGCAGTCGGTGACGCTGGATTACACCGCCGCCGATGGCAACGTCTACCAGCTCAACTTCATCGATACCCCCGGCCACGTCGACTTCTCCTACGAGGTGTCGCGCTCGCTTTACGCCTGTGAAGGCGCGCTACTGGTGGTCGACGCCGCCCAGGGCGTCGAAGCGCAGTCGGTGGCCAACTGCTATACCGCCATCGAGCAGGGCCTTGAAGTGCTGCCCGTGCTGAACAAGATCGACCTGCCCCAGGCCGATCCGGACCGCGTCAGTCAGGAGATCGAAGAGATCATCGGGCTCGATGCCACCGACGCCTGCCAGGTCTCGGCCAAGAGCGGCATCGGTATCGACGCGCTGCTCGAGCGGCTGGTACGTGACATTCCACCGCCCAAGGGCGACCCGGAAGCGCCGCTTCAGGCGCTGATCATCGACTCCTGGTTCGATAACTACCTGGGCGTCGTATCGCTGGTGCGCCTTTTCGACGGCACGCTCAAGAAGGGCGACAAGATTCGCATCAAGTCGACCGGGCGCGACTGGAGTACCTCGGAAGTGGGGATTTTCACTCCGCACCGCACGGAGACCGGTATTCTGCGCGCCGGTGAAGTGGGCTTCATCGTCGCCGGTATCAAGGAGATTCACGGCGCGCCGGTCGGTGACACCATCACCCATACCAAATCGCCGGACGTCGCGAGGCTGCCGGGCTTTCAGAAGGTCAAACCCCAGGTCTACGCCGGCATGTTCCCGGTCAGCGCCGACGACTACGAGGATTTCCGTGACGCGCTGGAAAAACTCGCCCTCAACGACGCCTCCCTCGACTATGAGCCGGAAAACTCCGACGCGCTGGGCTTCGGCTTTCGCGTCGGCTTTCTCGGCACGCTGCACATGGAGATCGTCCAGGAGCGGCTCGAGCGCGAGTACGATCTCGATCTTCTGACCACCGCGCCCACGGTGGTCTATGAGCTGGCGCTCAAACGCGGCGAGACCGTTTACGTCTCCAACCCGTCAAAGCTACCCGACATGGCAGATGTCGACGAGATGCGCGAGCCGGTGGTGCGGGCGAGTATCCTCGTGCCCCAGGAGTTCGTGGGCAACGTCATCACCGAATGTGAGCTGCGCCGCGGCACCCAGCTCGACATGCAGTTTTTGGGTAACCAGATCCAGCTCACCTACGAGCTTCCGATGTCGGAAGTGGTGATGGACTTCTTCGATCGGTTGAAGTCGATCTCCAAGGGTTACGCCTCGCTCGAGTACAACTTCGAGCGCTTCGAGGCAGCCAAGCTCGTGCGTCTGGACGTGCTGATCAACGGCGACAAGGTCGATGCGCTGGCGGTGATCATCCACCGCGACCACGCGCATTCGCGCGGGCGGCTGCTGGTCGAGAAGATGCGCGAGCTGATTCCGCGGCAGATGTTCGATGTCGCCATTCAGGCGGCGATCGGCGGCCAGGTGGTGGCGCGCTCGACGGTCAAGGCGCTGCGCAAGAACGTGACCGCCAAGTGTTACGGCGGCGACGTCAGCCGTAAGAAGAAACTGCTGGAAAAACAGAAAGCGGGCAAGAAACGGATGAAGCAGGTGGGGCGTGTCGAAATTCCCCAGGATGCCTTCCTTGCGGTACTCAAGGTCAACGACTAGGACGACGACACCCTCATGGATTTCTCATTACTACTGGTACTGGCGGTCGCGATCACCGGCGTTATTTATCTGCTCGACGCGCTCTGGTTTCGCCCGCGGCGTAAAAAGCGCGTCATCGCGGCTCACGAGGCCTCCCAGGGCACGCTGGACCCGGCCACGCGGGAGAAGCTCGAAAAGGAGCCCTGGCCAATCGACTACTCGCGTTCGCTTTTTCCGGTGCTGCTGGTCGTGCTGGTGGTGAGAAGCTTCATCGTCGAGCCGTTTCAAATCCCCTCGGGCTCGATGCGACCGACGCTCGAGGTCGGCGATTTCATCCTGGTCAACAAGTTTGCCTACGGGCTGCGCCTGCCGGTAGTGCACGAGCGCTTCGTCGAGATCGGCGAGCCCGAACGCGGCGAGGTAATGGTCTTTCGTTTCCCCGACGAGCCGTCGGTGAACTTCATCAAGCGCGTGGTGGGGCTGCCCGGTGATCGTATCCGCTACGAAGGCAAGCAGCTCTACATCAACGGCGAGCCGGTGGCCAAGACGCTGGTCGAAGAGGGCCCCGCGGGCTCACCCCAGCAGCTATTATTGAATGAGCGGTTGGGGAGCGTGAGTCACGCCATCTACAACAACCCTCGTGATCCGGGGCCGCAAATGGGTGAAGTGATCGTGCCCGAAGGCGAGTACTTCATGATGGGCGACAACCGCGATCAGTCCAACGACAGCCGCTACTGGGGCTTCGTACCTGAAGAAAACATTGTCGGGCGCGCCTTTGCGGTCTGGATGCACTGGGATGGTGGACTGCCGAGCTTTTCGAGCGTAAGGCGGATCGAATGAGCCGTCTCCCCAAGGTCAACGTCGCAGACGTAGGAGCACCGTGAGTAATTCCCTGAACGCCTTTTGCCGACGAATCGGCTACCGCTTTAGCGATGAGACGCTGCTGGAGCTTGCCATGACCCATCGAAGCTTCGGTGGGCGCAATAACGAGCGCCTGGAGTTTCTGGGTGACTCGATTGTCAATTTCGTGATCGCCGAGGCGCTTTTCCAGCGCTTCCCCCAGGCCCGCGAGGGTCAGCTTTCGCGCCTGCGCGCTCGCCTGGTCAAGGGTCAGACGCTGGCGGAGCTGGCCCGCGAGATGGCTTTCGGCGAGTGTTTGCGGCTGGGCTCCGGCGAGATGAAAAGCGGCGGCCACCGGCGCGAGTCGATTCTCGCCGACGCCGTCGAGGCGGTGATCGGCGCAATCTATCTCGACGCCGGCATGGACGCGGTGCGCGAGCGCGTGATGGCCTGGTACGCCGAGCGCCTGGAGAGCACCTCGCTGCAGGACACCCAGAAGGACCCCAAGACCCGGTTGCAGGAGTTCTTGCAGTCACGCCAGGCGGCGCTGCCGCGCTACGACGTGGTCTCCGTCAAGGGTGAGGCTCACGCTCAGACCTTTACCGTCGAGTGCTATATCGATCTACTCAGCGAGCATACGACCGGTAAGGGCCCCAGCCGCCGTCACGCCGAACAGCAAGCCGCCGAGCAGGCGCTCATTCATCTCGAAAAAAATCCAGGAGATTCCTCCTCATGAGTCAAACCTGCGGCTTCGTGGCCATCGTAGGCCGGCCCAACGTGGGCAAATCGACCCTGATGAACCGTATCCTCGGTCAGAAGGTGTCGATCACGTCGCGCCGCCCGCAAACCACGCGCCACCAGGTGATGGGTATCAAGACCGTCGACGACACCCAGTTCATCTATGTCGACACCCCGGGCATGCACATCATGTCGAAGGATCGCAATAAGGCGATCAACCGCTTCATGAACCAGGCCGCCACCCAGGCGCTGCGCGACGTCGACTGCGTGGTGTTCATCATCGACCGTACCCGCTGGACCGACGAGGATCAGGCGGTGTTGAAGCGTCTGGAGCATGTGCAGGCGCCGGTGGTGCTCGCGGTCAACAAGGTCGACCGTTTGCAGGAGAAGGCGTCGCTGCTGCCCTGGCTTGCCGAAGTCGGCGCTCGGCGCGAGTTCGCCGCGGTGATCCCGATCTCCGCCAAGCACGGCACCCAGGTCGATGCGCTCGAGGAAGAAGTCGCCAAACACCTGCCCGAAGGTATCCACTACTTCCCGGAAGATCAGATCACCGACAAGAGCCTGCGCTTCATGGCCGCGGAGCTCGTACGCGAAAAGGTGATGCGCCAGCTCGGCGACGAGTTGCCCTATCAGATGACCGTCGAGATCGAGGAGTTTCGCGAAACTGAACGCGTGACCCATATCAGCGCGCTGATTCTGGTCGAGCGCCAGGGGCAGAAGGTGATTCTGATCGGCGAGAACGGCGAACGCATCAAGAGTATCGGCCGCGAAGCGCGCCTGGACATGGAGCGCACCCTCGGCACCAAGGTGATGCTGAACCTGTGGGTCAAGGTCAAGCGCGGCTGGTCCGACGACGACCGTGCGCTGAAGAGCCTGGGCTACGATCTCGATTGAGTCCATTCTCTTGAGCCCACTCGATTGAGCCCACTTTCTTGAACAGAGCCGCCATGGCCGAACCCGCCTTTCTGCTGCATCGGCGCCCCTACCGTGAAACCAGCGCGCTGGTGGATCTGTTGACGCTCCATCACGGGCGCATTCGCGCGGTGGCCCACGGCGGTCAGCGCCCGGGGTCGAAATCCCGCCAGCGGCTGCAGCCGTTCACGCCGCTGTTCGTTGCCTGGCGCGGCGATCACGAATTGAAGCGCCTGACCCTGATGGAGTCGCGCGGGCAAACGGCGCTTTTGGTCGGCGAGGGGCTTCTCTGCGGGCTCTATGCCAACGAAATCGCCACGCGCCTGCTGCCACTGGAGCTTGCCGCCGACGAAGCGTTCGCTTTCTATAGCGCGCTGCTCGAGGCGCTGCCCAGACCGGAGGGGCGGGCGCTGGCGCTGCGCCGCTTCGAATGGGCGCTTCTGGAGGCGCTCGAGGCAACGCCGCGCTTCACCACCCCGGAAGGCGACGCGCTGGACCCTGAGGGGCGCTACCGCTTCGATGCCCAAAGCCGCGCCTTTGTAGCGTTTGATCGCGGCATCGAAGGGCGGGCGCTGCGCCTGCTCGACCAGGGCGACTGGACCCCGCCCGGCCTTGCCGGAGCGCTCAAGGCGGTCATGCGCGCAGCGCTCGCCCCGCAGCTCGGCACCAGGCCGCTACGCTCGCGCGAGCTGATGGTCGATCTCGCCCGGCGGCGCGCCCGACTACCCGGCAGCGAGCAGTAAGATCACGGCAGCCGCATTTTTCGAACCCGTTTCATACAGACTATCTGATATTGGAGAGCGCCATGCACCCCCCGCGGATTCTACTCGGTGTCAATATCGACCACATCGCCACGCTCCGTCAGGCCCGCGGTACGCGCTACCCGGACCCGGTTCAGGCGGCGCTCTTGGCCGAAGAAGCCGGTGCCGACGGCATTACCGTGCACCTGCGCGAAGACCGCCGCCACATCCAGCCCCGCGATGTGCGCCTTCTAAGCGAGGTGCTCAATACGCGCATGAATCTTGAAATGGCGGTGACCGAGGAGATGCTTGCGCTTGCCGAAGAGTTAGTGCCCGCCCACGTCTGCCTGGTGCCGGAGAAGCGCGAAGAGCTCACCACCGAAGGCGGGCTCGACGTGATCGGCGGGTTCGATCAGATCAAGACCGCCTGCGAGCGCCTCGCCCGTGCCGGCTGCGACGTGTCGCTGTTCATCGACCCGGAGATCGAGCAGATCGACGCCGCCCACCGCGCCGGCGCCCCGACCATCGAGCTGCACACCGGCGCCTTCGCCGAGGCGGTCATGGGATCCGCCGCGGCCAATGACGAGTACGCCCGGCTCAACGCCGCGGCGCTTCACGCTCTCGATCTAGGGCTCGTGGTCAACGCCGGCCACGGGCTTCACTACCACAACGCCGAGGCGATCGCCGCGCTGCCCGGGCTCAACGAGCTCAATATCGGTCACGCGATCATTGCCCGCGCGCTGTTCGTCGGGCTCAAGGAGGCGGTGGCCGAGATGAAGCGGCTGATCGTCGCCGGTCAGGAAGCCGGGCTGATGGCGGCGCTCGATCAGCACGACCACGACCACGCCCATGACGCCGGCGGCAGCTGCTGCGGGCACTGAGGGTGATTATCGGCATCGGCTCGGATATCGCCCGTATCGCGCGCTTTGATACCGCGATGGCGCGCCACGGCGAGCGCTTCGCCGCGCGCATACTGGGGCCCGACGAGTTCGAGCGCTGGGTGGCGAAAGAGCGTCCGGCGGCGTATCTGGCCAAGCGTTTTGCGGCCAAGGAGGCGTTCGTCAAGGCGCTTGGGCTCGGGCTTCGCGCCGGCATGCAGTGGCGCGATATTCAAGTGCTCAACGACGCGCTGGGCAAACCCATGATGGCGCTTGACGGCCAGGCGCAGGCGCTATTCGAGCAAAGCGGCGCGCAGACGGCGCACGTCACCTTGAGTGACGAGGCCGATTACGCACTCGCCTTCGTCGTACTCGAACGCTAGGTCAGCGCTCTTATTTCCTCGAAAAGCGACGCCAACGGCGCTTGCGCCGGCTCGAGCGAAACCTCTTCTCGGTGTTCGACCTCGAGCGCGACAAGTGTGGCTTCCACTGCGTTGGCGGCGCTTCCCAGTGCCGGCAAGTCGCAGTAGCAGCACGCCCCGCTGAGTGCGTGTACCTCGTCGAGTAGCGCTTTGCCCTGGTCCTTCTTGAAAGCCGTTTCAATACGTGCGCTTACTTGCGGCAGCTCGGCGATCAGCGCGGTGCGCTGTTCGCGCTGAAACTGCTCGTATCCAGAGCGTGTGGATGGGGAATCGTCGGCAAGCAGCGGGGCTGGCAGATCCAGAAACCGCTCTAACAGCCGGTGCAGCGCGCTTTCGTCGATGGGCTTGAGCAGCACGTCGTCGAAGCCCTGGATAAGCCAGCGCGCGCGCTGATCGCTTGCCACGTGAGCGGTCACCGCGATGATCGGGCAGCGCGCCCAGCCGTTGCCGAGTCGGCGCAGTGCCCGGCTGGTTTCCACACCGTCCATACCGGGCATGCGAATGTCCATCAGCACCACATCGAAGGCCTGGGCCCGCGCGCATTCAAGCGCGCTTGGGCCGCTGTCGGCAAGCGTTACCTTGAGGCGTTCACTTTCAAGCAGCGCCTTGAGTAGTGCGCGGTTCGAGGCGTTGTCGTCCACCGCCAGCACGTTGACGGTGGAGGAAGAGGGCAGGCGCTCGGCGTGCTCGCGCGCCGGTTCAGTCGCCTGCGGGCGCAGCAGGCGCTCGAGTGCGAGCTCGAGCTGGCGTCTGGTCACGGGTTTCTCCAGGATCTCGCCGCCCCGGGGCAGCGGCCACTCGGGCAGATCGAGCCGGGAGCCAAGCACAAGGATCAGTGTCGGGCAGGGCGCCTGCTCGATCACCGAATCCCAGTAGGCGCGGCGCTTGCCGATGAAATCCTGCGGGCCGAGGGCCAGCACCAGCAGCGCTTCGTTCCCGGTATCGGCAAAGGACACCGCTTGCGCGCCCAGATGATCGAGCCAGCTTTCCAGTGCTAAACGGGTAGTGCGGTGCGGCTCGTGCAGCCGGACGACGGCCTGGGCCAGATCGAACGCCGGCGGGCGCTCGCGCGCCCCAAACGCCATCAGGGCAAGCGTAAAGGAGAAACGCGCGCCTTCACCAGGGCTTGACTCGACCCGAATCTCGCCGCCCATACGCTCGACCAGCTGGCGGCATATACTCAAGCCAAGCCCCGTGCCGCCGTATTCGCGCGAATGGCTGGGCTCGGCCTGAGTGAAGGCGTCGAAAAGATCGCGCTGCTGCGCTTCATCAAGCCCGATACCGGTGTCGGCCACGCTGATCTCGAGGATGACGTGCTGGCCCTGGTGCTTCTCGAGGCTTGCGCGCACCACGACTTCGCCTTCGGCAGTGAATTTCAAGGCGTTGCCGATCAGGTTGTTGAGAATCTGCTGGATGCGCAGCGGATCGCCCATGAGCGGCGTGGGAATATCGTCGTAAGCAAGCCCCACCAGGTGCAGCCCCTTGCGCTGCGCTTGTGGCGCGTTCAGGCTGATCGCGTCATCGATTAGCGTAGCGATCTCGAAGGGCACTTCCTCGAGGGTGAGCTGGTCGGCCTCGAGCTTCGAAAAATCGAGTACATCGTTGACCAGCGCCAGAAGGTGGTCGCAGCCGCGGTGGACCTGCTCGAGCCATTCGCGCTGACGGGCATCGAGTTCGGTGCGCCCCAGCAGCCGGCAAAAGCCGGTGATGGCGTTGAGCGGAGTGCGGATTTCGTGGCTCATGTTGGCCAGAAACCTTGATTTGACCTCGTTGGCGCTCAGTGCGCTCTGGTGGGCCATGTCGAGCTTGATACTCTGCGCCTCGATCGTCTCCATCGACTCGTAAAGCTCCCGGGTTACCCGCTCCATTTGACGCTGCATATCGCGGCGTTGATGCACCAGGTGCTCGCCGAGGCGGTTGATCTGTTGACCCAGGCGGTCGAGTTCGGGCATGGCGTGCGCATTCAAGCGCCGCTCGTACTCCCCCTGAGCCAGGCACGTCAGCGCGTTACGCGAGCGTTCGAGCGGGCGGGTGATCGAGCGCGCGCAGTAGCGCGCCAGCGCCAGCAGAAGCGCACCCAGCGCCAGCGCTCCCAGGGCGAGCCCGGCCATTAGCCGATAGCGCTCGACGGTCAGGGGGCGAGCGCTGATCTCGGCTTCGAGCCAGCCATTATCCGCCGCGCTGCTGGCCGGATAGGCGGGTAACGGCATCAGCAGGCGCCAAACGTCCTGCTCTTCGAGGAGCCGGGTCGTGCTGGGCGCCACCCGCCGCCGAGCGGGCGTAAACGGTCGGCCAAGAGCCACTACCCGGTTGCCCTGGGCGTCGAAAAGCGACAGCGCGCGAAGGTATTCGTGCTCAACGAATTGGCGCGAGAGCAGGGTCAGAAGGGGCTCGTCGCCATCGATCAGGGCGTCGCTCAACGCCGGTGCCAGCACTTTGCTGGTACTGGTCAGACGCTCGATGTAGAGCTGGCGCTGGGTTTGGTCGCCTTGCACTACCAGCGCCGTCGCCATGACGGCGTAGATCAACAGGGGCAGGCCGACCAGGGCCAATAGCGTGCGCGCATTCAAGGACATGCCGGAAACTCATGGATTGCGTGGGTTGCCTGTCCAGGTACAGGCAGCCTCGATATAATGCAACACAATGGCGACGATAAGGAATCCACAATGGTCTACTCCACTCTGGAAGATGTGATCGGCAACACCCCGCTGGTGCGGCTTAAGCGTATCAGCGCCGGGCGCAACAACACGCTTCTGGCCAAGCTCGAAGGCAATAATCCAGCCGGGTCGGTCAAGGACCGCCCGGCGCTTTCGATGCTGGTCGAAGCCGAAGCGCGCGGGGAGATCTCTCCCGGCGATACGCTGATCGAGGCGACGTCGGGTAATACCGGTATTGCGCTGGCCATGGCCGCGGCGATCAAGGGCTATAAAATGGTGCTGGTGATGCCGGAAAACGCCTCCAGCGAGCGCAAACAGGCGATGGCCGCTTACGGCGCCAGGTTGATTCCCGCCAGCAAGGAGGGCGGCATGGAGGAGGCCCGCGACATCGCCGATGCGATGATCCGCAACGGCGAAGGAAAGCCGCTCGACCAGTTCGCCAATCCGGACAACCCGCTTGCCCACTACCGCACCACCGGCCCGGAACTGTGGCGCCAGACCGGCGGCGAGATCACTCACTTCGTCAGCTCCATGGGCACCACCGGCACCATCATGGGTGTGTCGCGCTACCTGAAAGAGCAAAACGGTGACATCGAGATCGTCGGTCTGCAGCCGGCGGACGGCGCGAGCATTCCCGGCATCCGCCGCTGGCCAGAAGCCTACCTGCCGGCCATCTTCGAAGCGCCCCGGGTCGATACCGTGCTCGATATCGCACAGGACGAGGCGGAAGAGCACATGCGCCGGCTCGCGCGGGAAGAGGGCATTCTCGCCGGCGTTTCCTCCGGTGGCAGCCTGGCCGGTGCGCTGCGCATCGCCGAGCGGGTCGAGAACGCGGTGATCGTGTTCATCGTCTGCGACCGCGGCGATCGTTATCTGTCGACCAACCTGTTCGCGCCGACGCTTTGAGCGCGGCGCACAGGCGTGGCTCCCGTAATGCCGTTTAGTCAGGTTGGTCAGGTTTTGTGGGAGGGAGCTTCAGCTCGCGACGGGTGGTTAGGTCAAGGCGCCTGCCGGCGCCATTCGCCCGCTGAAGCGGCCTCCCACGGTAGGCTGGTCAAACGCAATGGGTAAGTAGATACCTTAACTAATGAGCATTACGTGGCCCCGCGCCCTTTATTTCATGAGAGAAAATCACGTTTTGGAACATCGACATGTTGGGTAAGAAGCGCCCACCCCGGCCCAAATCCGGCCACTCGGGGCTCGCTCGAACGTCTGCCAGTGCCCCGGCGTCACCCGCTCGCGAGGATGCGGCGCTGACCATCGACCGGCTGGCCCACGACGGGCGCGGCATCGCCCAGGACGGCGCGGGCAAGACGGTGTTCGTCGACCGGGCGCTGCCCGGTGAGACGGTCGAGGTGGCGGTGCACACCGAGCGCAAACGCTTTAACGAGGCGCACATCAAGCGGCTGATCAACCAGGCCCCACAGCGGGTCACGCCGCCGTGCCCCTATTTCGAGCGCTGCGGCGGGTGCGATCTACAGCACCTGAACGTGGACGCCCAGCGCGCGCACAAGCGCCAGGTGGTACGCGAGCTGTTCGCCCGCCAGGGGCTGGAAACCGGCGAGATCGCCGCGCTCGAAGGGCGCGGCGACCACTACCGCCGTCGTGCAAGGCTCGGCGTGCGCGTCGACCGCGACGACAACGTGCTGCTCGGCTTTCGCGCCGCGGGCAGCCACCGCCTGGTCAGCATCGATCACTGCCACGTGCTGGTCGCCGAGCTGTCCGATTTGATCGGGCCGCTCAAGGCGCTACTGACGACTCTAGCCTCGCCGCGCCAGGTGGGGCATATCGAGCTGATCAAGCCCGCCGGGGCGCCGGTGGTCGTGGTACGCCAGCTCAAGCCCAATGCCGGGGATATTGATGCCTGGCGCGCGTTTGGCTACAGGCACGGTGTGAACGTGGCGCTGCGGGTCGGGCGCGAGGCACCGAGTCTCGAGTGGTTGGGCGAGGTCCCGGCGCTCGAGGATCAGCTGACGCTGGAGGTCAAGGGCCAAGCCAGCGCCGAGGCCAGCAGCGTCGCGCTCGGCTTCGCCCCCGGCGATTTTCTTCAGGTCAACGCCGAGGTCAACCAGCGCATGGTCGCCCAGGTCCGGGCGTGGCTTTCACCGATGTTTAATTCGGAAAAAACGCCGCGGATACTTGATCTCTTTGCCGGGATCGGTAACTTTAGTTTGCCCCTGGCGCTGGATGGGGCGCTCGTGCACGCGGTGGAGGGAAGCCAGGCGATGGTCTCGCGCCTGACCGACAACGCAGCGCGCCAAGGCCTGAATGTGAGCGCCGAGCAGGCGGACTTGAGTCAGCCGGAGAGCATCGAGGGGCTGTTGAGTACCCGTGACGCTTTCGATGCCGTCGTACTCGACCCGCCGCGCGACGGCGCCGAAGCGGTTTGTCGGGCGCTGAAGCAAAAACGCGTTGCCCGCGTGGCGTATATCTCCTGCGACCCGGCCACGCTTGCCCGCGACGCCGCGCTGCTGACGGCTCAGGGGTATCGTATCCGCGCGGTGGCGGTGGCGGACATGTTTCCCCACACCGCGCATATCGAAACGCTGGTACTGCTCGAAGACGCAAGCTAGTCACCATTTGGCGCTACACTTACCGGCAGAGTGGGCGCCATTCGTTGAAAGGATGAGTCATTGCCATGGTGAAAGTGCGTGAAGACCAGCCGCTGACTCAAGGCGGCAGGGTGGACATTGAGCAGTGGATGGCACGTTTGAAAGAGAGCGTGCGCCTGCCCGAGCCGGAGCGCTTGATCGAAGCCTGCGAGTTCGCCGAAACGCTGGTGCGAGACACCCCGCGCGACGGCCGCGGCTGGCTTTCGCCCAACACCAGCTTTCGCATGGGGCTCGAAATGGCGGACATCCTGGCCGATCTGAAGCTCGACCAGGCCACGCTCGAAGCGGCGGTGCTCTACCGCTCGGTGCGCGAGGAGCTGGTGAGCCTGGACGCCATCACCAAGCGCTTTGGCGAGGAAGTGTCGCGCTTGATCGACGGCGTGCTGCAGATGGCGGCCATCAGCTACCCCCTGACCTCGAACCACGCCATGAGCCAGCACAATCAGCAGGAGAACCTGCGCAAGATGCTGGTCAACATGGTGAGTGACGTGCGCGTCGCGCTGATCAAGATCGCCGAGCGCACCTGCGCGCTGCGCCAGGTCAAGGATGCCCCGCGCGAAAAGTGCCTGCAGGTCGCCCGTGAGGTCGCCGATATCTACGCTCCGCTGGCGCACCGTTTGGGTATCGGCCAGATCAAGTGGGAGTTGGAGGATCTCTCGTTTCGCTATCTCCACGAAGCCGACTACAAGACCATCGCCAAACTGCTGGCAGAGAAGCGCCTGGACCGCGACCGCTATATTCAGGACGTGGTGGCAACGCTTGAAACACTAATGCGGGCGCAGAACATTCTCCAGTTCGACGTCAAGGGTCGCGCCAAGCATATCTATTCGATCTGGCGCAAGATGAAGCGCAAGCGCATCGACTTCTCCCAGGTCCACGACGTGCGCGCGGTGCGCATTCTGGTGCCCGCGGTGACCGACTGCTACACCGTGCTCGGCATCGTGCATTCGCGCTGGCACCACGTGCCCAACGAGTTCGACGACTACATCGCCAATCCCAAGAAGAACGGCTATCAGTCGCTTCACACCGCGGTGGTCGGGCCCGAGAACAAGGTGCTCGAGATCCAGATTCGCACCTTCGCCATGCACGACGAGGCCGAACTCGGCGTATGCGCCCACTGGCGCTACAAGGGCCACGACACCAACGCCAAGAGCCGCAGCTACGAAGACAAGATCGCCTGGCTTCGGCAAGTGCTCGAGTGGCAGGACGAAGTGGGCGGCTTTGGCGACCTGCGCGAGGGCCTGGCAAGCGACGTCGCCCCGGATCGTATCTACGTGTTCACCCCGGACGGCCACGTGATCGACTTGCCCAGAGTGGCTACGCCGATCGATTTTGCCTACCGGGTACACACCGAGATCGGCCATCTCTGCCGCGGCGCCAAGATCAACGGGCGCATCGTGCCGCTCAACTACAAGCTCAAGACCGGGCAGCAGGTCGAGATCCTGACCGCGACCAAGGGGGGGCCGAGCCGCGACTGGCTCAACCCGAGCCTTGGTTACGTGCGCACCTCCCGCGCCCGCGCCAAGATCCAGGCCTGGTTCAAACACCAGGCGCGAGACCAGAATCTGGAGGAGGGGCGGGCGCTGTTCGAGCGCGAAATGAAGCGCCTGGACGTCGACGGGCTGGATATCCAAAAGCTCGCGCGCACGGTCAACTACCAGGGCCCGGACGACATGTACGCCGCTCTCGGCGCCGGCGATTTGCGTATCGGCCAGGTGCTCCATCAGGCCCAACAGCTTTTTGGCGAAAGCGACGACCAGGAGCAGCTCGAGCGGCTTTTGGCCAAGCCCCGCCGCCAGCAGGACAAGGCACCTCAGGACGATATCACCGTACTGGGGGTGGGCAATCTCAAGACCAACATGGCCAACTGCTGCAACCCGGTACCCGGCGAGCCGATCATTGGCTTCATCACTCAGGGGCGTGGCGTCACCGTCCACCGTCAGGAGTGCGCCAACGTACTTCAGCACCGCCTCGATGAGCCACAGCGCATCATCGAAGTGGAGTGGGGCGAACGCGCCCATACTCGCTACCCGGTGGCAATCGAAATCCAGGCCTGGGACCGCTCCGGGCTTCTGCGCGATGTAACCGGGCTACTGGGCAACGAGAAGGTCAACGTGCTGGCGGTGAATACGCTCACCGACACCGACGAAAGCATCGCCAGGCTTCGTATTACGCTCGAGGTCGACGGACTCGAAACCCTGGGCCGACTCTTCTCGCGCATTCAGCAGCTGCCCAACGTCACCGAGGTGCGTAGGCTGCGCGACGCCGACCCCCACAAGAAGAGCCGCCGGGGGAGCCACTGATGCGGTACCAGCTGGAGGATCTGCTTGCGCTGATGCGCGTGCTGCGCGACCCGGACCAGGGCTGCCCCTGGGATATCGAGCAGCACTGGCATAGCATCGTGCCCCATACTATCGAAGAGGCTTATGAGGTGGCCGACGCCATCGAGCGCGAGGCCTTCGATGAGCTACCCGGCGAGCTTGGCGATCTGCTCTTTCAGGTCGTTTACTATGCCCAGTTCGGCGCCGAGCAGGGCCGCTTCGACTTTGCCGATATCATCGATACGCTCACCCGCAAGATGATTCGCCGCCACCCTCATGTATTCCCCGAGGGCACGCTGGCCTCGCGCCGCACCCCGGGTGAAACCGCCGAGGCTGTCGAGCAGCGCCAGGTGAAGCACCGCTGGGAGGCGCTCAAGGCCGACGAGCGCGAAGCTCGCGCGAGCGAGCCCGCCTCGGCGCTGGACGACGTACCGCGCACGCTGCCCGCGCTCAGCCGCGCCCAGAAGCTCTCCAAACGCGCCGCCCGGGTCGGCTTCGACTGGCCGGACACCCGCGGGGTGATCGCCAGGATTCGCGAAGAGCTCGAGGAGGTCGAACAGGCGCTACAGCAGAACGACGCCGAGCACGTGCGCGAGGAGATCGGTGATCTGCTCTTCGCCACGTCGAACCTGGCCCGGGCGGTGGGGGCCGACGCCGAGACCTGCCTACGCGGGGCCAACGCCAAGTTCGAACGCCGCTTTCGTTTTGTCGAGCGCGCGCTGGGCGAGCAGCTGGATCAGGCGAGCCTGGAGGAGATGGAGCGTCACTGGCAGGCGGCAAAGCGCCTGGAGCGTGAAGAATCACTGGAATATAAAGAATAAACAGGAACGGCCCAGCGCGATGGCCGACGGCAAACTATAAGGAGACCAGGTTAATGAGTCACGATTTACACGAGTCCCTGCGCGAAAACGTGCGTATTCTGGGCGACAGCCTCGGGCGTACCATCGCCGACGACCTGGGGCAGCCCTTCGTCGACAAGATCGAAACGATCCGGGCCCACGCCAAGCAGGGCCGTCAGGGCGATACGCTTCAGCAGCGTGCGCTGATCGAGTATCTGCGCAAGCTCCCGGAGCGCGATCTGCTGCCGGTCACCCGCGCGTTCAATCAGTTTCTCAACCTGGCCAATATCGCCGAGCAGCACTATCGGGCCCGCTTTCGTCGCGTCGAGGATTACAAGCCCGGTATGCAGCCGTCGCTCGGCGAGCTTCTCGGCCGCGCCCAGCAAGCCGGGCACTCACCGCGTTCGCTGGTCGAAACGCTCTCCACCATGCGCGTGGAGCTGGTGCTGACTGCCCACCCAACGGAGGTCATTCGCCGCACGCTGATCCAGAAGTACGACGCCATCGACGAGTGCCTGACCGCGATCGAAGGCGCCGAGGAGTACCCGGAGCGCGGCGAGCGCGCCCGCGGGCGCTTGAACGAGCTGATCAGCCAGGCCTGGCACACCGATGAAATTCGCCACGAGCGTCCGACACCGGTGGACGAGGCCAAGTGGGGCTTTGCGGTGATCGAGAACTCGCTGTGGCAGGCGGTGCCGGATTTTCACCGCGATCTCGACAACCTGCTGCTCGAGACCGCCGGCGAGCGGCTGCCGCTCGACGCCGCGCCGATCCGCTATGCTTCCTGGATGGGCGGCGACCGTGATGGTAACCCCAACGTCACCGCCCGGGTCACCACCGAGGTACTGCTGCTGGGGCGCTGGATGGCGGCGGATCTTTACCTGCGCGATCTCGAACAGCTCAAGACCGAGCTTTCCATGTGGAAAGCCAACAGCGCCCTCAAGGCGGAAGTGGGCGATGTCGCCGAGCCCTACCGCGAAATCCTGCGCCGCCTGCTGCACAAGGTCGAAGCGACCCGCGACTGGGCCAAGGCGAGCCTTGACGGCAAAAACTTCGACGGCGGGCCGGTCATCGAAACCCGCGACCAGCTCTACGCGCCGCTTCTGGCCTGCTATCGCTCGCTGTGCGATGTCGGGCTCGATACTATCGCCAACGGCGCGCTGCTCGATACCCTTCGCCGGGTAGCGGTGTTCGGCGTCACGCTGACCAAGCTCGACCTGCGCCAGGAAGCGAGCCGCCACGCCCAGCTGATGGAGGAGCTCACCAGCGAGCTGGGTCTCGGCCACTACCAGCAGTGGGACGAGGCGACCCGCCAGGCGTTTCTGCTCGACGAGCTAGCCTCGAGCCGCCCCTTGATCCCGAGGCGCTGGGAGTGCTCGGCGGAGTCGCGGGAGGTGATCGACACCTTCAAGGTGATTGGCCGCGAACACGCCGAGGCGCTCGGCACCTACATCATCTCGATGGCCGCGGAGCCGTCGGACGTGCTCACCGTGGCACTCCTGATGAAAGAGACCGGCGGCCGCGTAACGCTGCCCATCGCGCCGCTGTTCGAAACCCTCAACGATCTCGACAACGCCGCCGCCGCGATCGACAAGCTGTTGGCGCTTCCGGGCTACCGGGCGCTGGTCAAGGATCGCCAGGAGGTGATGATCGGCTACTCCGACTCCGCCAAGGACGCCGGCCAGCTCGCCGCGGCCTGGGCGCAGTACCGCGCTCAGGAGTCGCTGGTCAACGTGTGCAAGCGCCACGGCGTCGACTTGACGCTGTTTCACGGTCGCGGCGGCACCGTGGGCCGCGGCGGCGGCCCGGCCCACGCGGCGATTCTCTCCCAGCCACCGGGCTCGGTGAACGGAAGCCTCAGAGTGACCGAGCAGGGCGAAATGATCCGCTTCAAGTTCGGCCAGCCGGATATCGCGCTGCGCTCCATGGAGATCTACGCCTGCGCGGTGCTCGAGGCCACGCTCTTGCCACCCCCGGCGCCAGAGCCCCAGTGGCGCGAGGAGATGGACGCGCTGGCCGGCGTTGCCCACCGCGGCTATGTCGGCGTGGTGCGCGAGAACCCGGATTTCGTGCCCTATTTCCGCGCGGTCACACCGGAAGGGGCGCTGGGGCGGCTGCCGCTCGGCTCGCGGCCGACCAAGCGCCGCCAGGACGGCGGGGTGGAAACCCTGCGCGCGATCCCGTGGATCTTCGCCTGGACCCAGATTCGCCTGATGCTGCCGGCCTGGCTCGGCAGCGGCGAGGCCTTCGCCAACCGTCTCGAGCAGCCCGGCGGGCGCGAAGTGCTTCAGGAAATGCGCACCCAGTGGCCGTTTTTCGGCACCTATCTCGACATGCTCGAGATGCTGCTGGCCAAGGCGGACGTAGCGATCGCCGCCTACTACGAGCACCGGCTGGTCGACGAGCCGGCGCTCAAGGCGCTGGGCCGCGAGCTGCGCGAGCGCTTCGAGCGGCTCGAGGTCGCGGTGCTGGATATCGCCGGTCAGCGCGAGCTTCTGGAAAATACTCCGCTGATTCGCCAGGCGATCGATGTGCGAAACCCCTACATCGACCCGCTTCACGGGCTGCAGGCGGAGCTCTTGCAGCGTAACCGCGACGCCGACGGTGCGATCAGCGCCGATCTCTCCCGCGCGCTGATGGTCACCATGGCCGGCATCGCCGCCGGGCTCCGAAACACCGGTTAAGGGATCGATCATGGGTACGAAGGCGCAAACCCAAGCGCAAGCGGTGCTGGCGTTCTGGTTCGAGGAGCTCGCACCCGCTCAGTGGTTCGAGAAGGGCCCGGCGCTCGATCGAACGATCGCTGAGCGCTTTGGCGAGCTGCACGCCAGGGCGCTTGCCTGCGAGTGTTTCGAGTTCCGCGAAACGGTGGAAGGGCGGCTTGCCGAGATCATCGTGCTCGACCAGTTCTCGCGTAACATCCACCGCGACACGCCCGCGGCCTTCGCCGCGGACCCGCTCGCACTCGGCCTCGCCCAGGAAGCGGTGCGTCTGGGCGCGGATCAGGCGCTTTCGCCCGAGCGGCGCGCCTTTCTCTGCATGCCCTACATGCACAGTGAATCCGCGCGCATTCACGAGCAGGCCGAGCGTCTTTTCGACCAGCCGGGGCTTTCGCGAAACCTCGAGTTCGAGCGCCGGCACAGGGCGATCATCGAGCGGTTCGGGCGCTACCCGCACCGTAACGCCATACTCGGGCGCGCCTCGAGCGACGAGGAGCGGCGCTTTCTCGAGACGCCCGGCTCCTCGTTTTAACCGGTTTTACGTCAACTTCTTCACTCAGGCCAGTAGCGCGTTATGTCTTTTGGAACATCGATCCGGATCAACAAGTACATCAGCGAAAGCGGGCTCTGCTCGCGCCGCGAGGCGGACCGCTATGTCGAGCAGGGCAACGTCTGGATCAACGGGCGCCGCGCCACCACCGGGGATCAGGTCGTACCCGGCGATCGGGTCAAGGTCAACGGTCAGGAGATCGAGCCTCAGGAGGCCGAGGATCTGGTGCTGATCGCACTCAACAAGCCGGTGGGGATCGTCAGCACCACCGAGCCGAGCGAAAAGGCCAATATCGTCGATTTCGTTGGCCACGGCGTGCGTATCTTTCCTATCGGGCGCCTCGATAAGGACTCCCAGGGGCTGATTTTGCTGACCAACAATGGCGATCTGGTCAACAAGATCCTGCGCGCCAATAACCAGCACGAGAAGGAGTACGTCGTCACCGTCGACAAACCGGTGACCGACGACTTCATCCACGGCATGCAAAGTGGGGTGCCGATCCTTGGTCAGGTGACGAAGAAGTGCAAGGTGGAAAGGGTGTCGCGCTTTGCCTTCAACATCACCCTGGTGCAGGGCCTCAACCGCCAGATTCGGCGCATGTGCGAGCACTTCGGTTTCGAGGTGGTGGAGCTTGTCCGCACGCGGATCATGAACGTCTCGCTCAAGGGGCTGGCGCTTGGGGACTGGCGCGACTTGACGCCGAAAGAGATCGACACCATCGTCCGGCTCACCGAAACCTCCGACGGCGCGCCGCCTCCGGCGCAAAAGCCCAAATCAAAACCGAAGAACAAGCCCCGCGGCGCCAAGGGCGGTGCACCCGGTCGCCCGGGAGCAGCGCCCAAAGGGCGAGGCGGCGCAGCGGGCAAGGCCAAACCGGCCGGACGCGCCAAAGGGGCTTCCGCCCCCGGTGGCAAGTCCAAAGTAGCGGGCAACCCCGCCTCGCCCGGAAAGCGCGGCGCCAAACCCGGCAGCAAGGGGGCGATGAAATCCGCTGGCAAGCCCACGGGTAAACCGGCTGGTAAGCCTGCGGGCAAAGGGCGCGGCGTCTCCGGTAAGCCGCCTCGGGCTCGGGGTAAGCGCTAACGCCGCGTTCGATTGAACCAGAAAGGCCGGATGCTTCAGGCATCTGGCCTTTTTTCGTGGATCGATGTTGGTTCAGTCAAGCAGGAAGTTAGCGATCAGCTCGCGGCCGCCTTCGGTGGCAAACGACTCCGGGTGAAATTGAATACCGTGAATCGGGTAGTCGCGGTGCTTCACGCCCATCAGCTCGAACTCGCCGGCGGCCTGCCAGCGTTCGCGCTCGGCGAAGCTCGCGGCGGCAAGCCCGCCCACCGTGGCGGTAACCTCCAAACAACCGGGCAGCGAGGCCGCATCGGCGATCAGGGAGTGGTAGCGCATCACCTCGAGCTGGTCCGGGACATTCTTGAACACCGATGCGCCGCCGTGGTTGATCGGGCTGATCTTGCCGTGCATCGGCAGCGGCGCCTTGATCACCTGGCCGCCGAACACGTGAACGATCCCCTGCATCCCCAGGCATACGCCGAGAAGCGCCGTGGTAGGGCCGAGCTTCTCGATCACCTCCGCGCAGACGCCGAAGTAGCGCGGGTCGTCTGGCGAGCCCGGCCCCGGCGAGATGATGATGCGATCCGCCGCGAGCGCCTCGATCTCGCTAAAGTCGAGTTCGTCGTTGCGCTTGACCAGAATCTCGAAGTGGGAAAGCGCACCGCGGTGCTGCTCGGCGCTCAGTATCTCGCCGATGAACTGGTAGAGGTTGTAGGTGAAGGAGTCGTAGTTATCGATGATCAGCACTTTCATGCAAGGCTCTCCTTGTCCGTCGCCGTATCCATGAAGGGGGCCAGCGCCTTGCGCGTGCCGGCGAACTTGCGGCGAATCTCCTCGTACTCGTCCTCGGCGTTGGAGTCGTAAACGTTGCCGCCGCAGGTCTGCACGTAGGCGTTTTCGCCGTTGACGAACACGGTGCGAATCGGAATCGCGAAGGTGCAGTCGCCGTTGAAGGAGAACTGGCCCACCGCGCCGCCGTAAGGCCCGCGCCCGTCGGTTTCCAGTGCATCGATGATCTTCATCGCCTCGATCTTGGGCGCACCGGTCAGGGTACCGGCGGGGAAGTTGCTGGCAAGGGCCGTGAACATGTCCTCGTTCTGGTCGATGATGCCGACGATCTCGCTGGAAATGTGCTGAACGTGGCTGAAGCGCTTGATGTCCATCAGGCTTCTCACCTTGACGGTACCGAAGCGCGCCACCCGGCCGATGTCGTTTCTGTGTAGATCGACGATCATGTTGTGCTCGGCGATCTCTTTCGGGTCGTTCAATAGCGCCCGGGCAAGCTGTGTATCCTCCTGCTCGGTCTTGCCGCGCGTCGTGGTGCCGGCGAGCGGAAAGGTCTCCATCTCGCCCTGGCGCAGGCGAAACAGAAGCTCCGGGCTTGCGCCGATCAAACGCTGATCGCCGAACTTCACGTAGTACATCTGCGGCGAGGGGTTGATGGTTCTGAGCTCGCCATAGAGCGCCAGGGTATCGCCTTCAATGCGAAAGCGCTTCTTGAAGCCCACCTCGCACTGGAAGACCTTGCCGTCGACGATATCCTGCTTCACCTTGGCGACGGCCTCGGCGTGCTGTTCGCGGCTCATGGTGTCACCGAGAGCGGTGATCTTGAGCGCGCCCGGGGCGACGTTGTCTGATTCGATCAGCCCCTGCAGGTACTCGAAGCGGCTGTCGTCATAGTAGAAATAGGTGACCTCGCCGGTCATCTTGTCGAGAATCAGCCCATCCTTGTAGAGCCCGAAGCGGAAGGTGTCGAAGTCGTCGCTCGCCTTGAGCGACAGCGACGGCTCGAAGTACTGCATGGCGTCGTAACCCAGGTAACCGGAGAGCCCGCCTGCGTACTTGCGCGAGATGATGTTCTGGGGCATCAAGGATCGCAGAAGCTCGTAAGGGTTAGGGCTTTCATGGTGCTCGACGCCACCGTCGCGGTGCTCGATGGAGAGTGTCTGGCCGTTGGCGTAGAGCAGGTACTCCGGGTCGAAGCCGATGATCGAGTGGCGGGCGATGTGGCTATCCTCACCGAGCGACTCGAGCATGTAGCAGTTGTCGAAGGCGCGCTCGATCTTCTGGAACAGCGCGAAGAAATCGCAGTCGGCGGCAAGCGTGACGTAGTGCGGCTTGCGCGGCAGGGTAAAGGGCTGGGGGCCGGCGCTCATGAGAGATCCTTGTGGGTCGAATGGGGGTTGAACGCTCGCGCGCCGCGAGAGACCGTGGCGATACCCACGCCCAGGGTCTCGGCGATCCTGCGGTGCGCCACGCCTTCGCTCAAAAGCTTGAAAATCTGTAGCCGTTTGCCGATTTCCTGATACTCTGAAGGCGTTAGCAGGCTATCCAAAGCGCTGTCCATGTCGGCGGGCGAGTCCACCGCGAGCAGATAGCGTACCAGCGCCTCTCTGTACTCCTCATCCCGTGTAGATTCGGGGGCTCGTGTTGCCATGCTGAATGCGCCTCTTCAGGACTATTTTTTAGGACTGTACTAGCGTACTAGTACATTATTTTTGCCGCCCGCTGTCAAGCGTCCTATCAGTAAGCCTGCGCTAACGGACGAAACGCGACTCAAGAGAGATCAATGACTCACTACTTCATTCAGGCCTTCATCTATCTGCTGGCGGCGGTCATCGCCGTGCCGCTCGCCAAGCGCTTCGGGCTCGGCTCGGTGCTGGGCTATCTGGTCGCCGGTGTGGTGATCGGTCCCACGCTTGGGCTGGTGGGCCAGGAAACCGATACCATCCAGCACTTCGCCGAGTTCGGCGTGGTGATGATGCTGTTTCTGGTCGGCATGGAGCTCGACCCCAAGAGCCTCTGGGCGATGCGGGTGCGCCTTCTGGGCCTGGGCGGGCTGCAGGTGGTGCTCAGCGCCTCCGCCGGCGGGCTGATTGGCTGGGCGCTGGGCTCAGCCTGGCAGACCTCGCTCGCGGTGGGGCTGATTCTCTCGCTTTCGTCGACCGCCATCGTGCTGCAGACGCTGAACGAGAAGGGCCTGGCCGGCACCGAAGGCGGGCGCAGCGCGTTCTCGATTCTACTGTTCCAGGACATGGCGGTGATTCCCATCCTGGCGCTGATTCCGCTGCTGGCGCTCTCCGGCATCGATGGGGGCGCAAGCCAGTCGGGCCACGACGTCGACCTGGTGTCGAGTCTGCCCGGCTGGGCCCACGCGCTGGTGGTGGTCGGCGCCATCGGGCTGGTGATCGGCGCGGGCTACTTTCTCGGGCCGTGGCTGTTTCGCTTCGTGGTGCGCTCGGGGCTGCGCGAGGTGTTTACCGCCTCCGCCCTGATGCTGGTGATCGGCATCGCGGCGCTGATGAGCTTGGTCAATCTCTCGCCGGCGCTCGGCGCCTTTCTGGCAGGCGTCGTGCTGGCCAACAGTGAGTTCAAGCACGAGCTCGAGGCCAATATCGAACCTTTCAAGGGCCTGCTGCTGGGGCTTTTCTTCATGACCGTGGGCGCCGGCATCGATTTCGACGTGCTGGTCAGCGAGTGGATGGCGGTGGTGCTGCTGGGGCTTGGGGTGATTGCCGTCAAGGGATTGGTGCTGGTCGCGCTCGCCTTCGCCTTTGGCATTCGCGGCAGTAACGGCTGGCTGTTGACTCTGAGCCTGGCTCAGGCCGGCGAGTTCGGTTTCGTGCTCTTGACCTATAGCCGCCAGAACAGCGTAATCGGCGCCGAGCTTGCCGAGCTTTTGAACCTGGTGGTTGCCTTCTCCATGTTCGTGACGCCGCTTCTATTTATCGTCTTCGACAGGGTGGTGCTGCCGCGCTACCGGGTGGACAAGCAGACCCGCGAGGCGGACGAGTTCAACGAAGAGTCGCCGGTGATCGTCGCCGGCGCCGGGCGCTTTGGTCAGATCGTCTGCCGGCTGTTGCGCGCCAACGATGTGCCGCTGGTGGCGCTGGATCTCGAGCTTAGCCAGATCGAAAACGCCCGGCGCATCCACATCAAGAGCTTCTTCGGCGACGCCAGCCGCGGGGATCTGCTCGACCGCGCCGGTATCGACCAGGCGCGACTGCTGGTGGTGGCGATCGACGATCTCGACCGCGCGGTACAGATGGTGCAGCACGTCAAACGCTTTCACCCGAACGTCTGGGTGCTGGCCCGGGCGTTCGATCGTGGCCACGGGTATCGGCTGCGTGAGGCCGGCGCTGATGACGTGGTCAGCGAAACCTACCACTCGGCGCTGGAGCTCGGCAGCCACGCGCTCACCGCGCTCGGCACCCATCCGCTGCGGGCCAAGAAGCTGGCCTGGTCCTTCGTACAGAACGAGGACGCCCACGACGCCGAGCTGTTCGAGGCTTGGAAGGAGATCGAGGGTAACCAGCGTATCAGCCGGCGCTACGGCGAGCTGTTCATGCGTCTGGAAGAGGCGCTGAGTAAGGCAATGGACGAGCAGGAAGGCGAGCCGCAGAAGGAGGACGTGCCGGTGTGGAGCGCACCGATGGAGGCGTTGGAGCCGGAGGCTAGAACGGCATATGAATCGAAGCGCTCAGCTGATTGAGATGGCTGAGCATGGGGTTGTCGATGCGCTCGTACTCCAGTCGGCTGACCAGCCGCTTGAGGGTCACCGTAGCGCCGAAGCCGTCGAGCCGGGCGGTGCCGCCTTCGCTGCCCTCCAGCTCGTTTTCGCCGCGCCACTCGGTCAGCCCGGACTTGGCGTAGACGCTGAATGCGCCCATTCGAAGCCCCGCCACCAAAGCGCCGCCGAGTGCCAGGGTGTCCTGAATCATCGGTGTCACGCTCG
This sequence comes from Halomonas sp. HNIBRBA4712, assembly GCF_043558675.1. Taxonomy (NCBI): domain Bacteria; kingdom Pseudomonadati; phylum Pseudomonadota; class Gammaproteobacteria; order Oceanospirillales; family Halomonadaceae; genus Halomonas; species Halomonas sp. HNIBRBA4712. The sequence continues at coordinate 50,679 of NZ_JBIFXR010000002.1, forward strand.
AGGTGGTGTACACCTCTTCGCTTTCGCGGTAGGCGATTTCGGCGCCAATGTCGACGCGCGGGAAGTGGCTGGGGCTGAAACCGGCGGTGAGGCGAAAACCGGAGGTGTAGCTATCAATACTGTTGAGGTTGCTGCCTTCGAGCACGACGCCGTGGTCGAGTGCCATCATTTCGCTATTAGGCGATGTGTAAGCCCTGGGCAAAAGCTCCGTGCTCAGGAAGCTGCTTTCGCTTGCACACGCCAGCAAGGGAAAAGAGCTTCCGAGAACGCCACATAACAGGGTGCTTGCCAAGCGGTTTGCCGGCATCTTGTTATCCTTTTTTATAAAAAGCCAAGTCCCACCCAAGCCTAGCAACAAGCGCTGATTTCAACCACGTCAATCGCGCGATTCGCCAAATTTTTGAGCAAATTTTCTCCCATCACCTCGAAGCGCTCGCCGAACACCCATCGTGGTGAGAGCGGCGGCGCCGGACGCGTCTGCTCTTTTTCGCGTTGGCGCGCACGCCAGGCGCGGGCTTCGTCGCCTTGGCTTTCGACGCGAACGTCCTTGAATCCGCAGGCCGTCAAGCGCTCGAGCAGCGCCTCGCGCGAAAGTAAATGAGAGTGCGCCGGGCCGCTCGCCCAGGGCACCGGATATTCGAGCGCCACCGCCTCATTGTCTCGGGTCAGCTCGTGAAGCACCAGCCGTCCCCCCGGGCGCAGCACTCGCTGCGTTTGTTCCAGCACCGGCGCAAGCTCTGGCATGTTCATCAGGCTGTGCTGAAAGATCACCGCATCGAAGGTGTGACCTTGAAAGGGGAGTCTTCGCGCATCGCCGGTCACCACCCGGTAGGAAGGCGTGTGCTCGGCGAGCGCTCCCAGCGCCGCGTTCAGAACGCTGAAGCGGTGGGTGATATCGAACGCGGTCATGGCGAATCCGCGAGCGGCGCCGAGCCGCGCGAGCCCGCCAAGCCCCGCGCCGATATCGAGCACGCGCGGGTGAGTGGCGGCGTCGAGCTTTTCGAGAAGCCGCGTCGAGGCCGCCAACCCACCGATGTGGAGCTGATCCAGCGGCGCCAGTTGATAAGCGGTCGCGCCGCCGGGGTAGCAGGTGCTTATACGTTCGAGCACCTGGCGGTCGCGCAGGCTTTGTTGGTAGTGCTCGGCGAGTGTGCGGGAGGTGCTCACGACAGCGTCTCGCGGTCAAGCCCCAGCTCTTCGGTGGAGATTTCGCGCATCTTGAACTTCTGGATCTTGCCGGTCACCGTCATCGGGAATTCGTCGACGAACTTGAAATAGCGCGGGATCTTGAAGTGGGTGATCTTGTCCTTGCAGAACGCGCGCAGATCTTCGCCGGTGATTTCCCCCGCATCGGCGTTGAGCCGCACCCAGGCAATCAGTTCCTCGCCGTACTTCTCGTCGGGCACGCCGGTCACCTGCACATCGGCCACGGCCGGGTGGGTATAGAGAAACTCCTCGACTTCCTTGGGGTAGACGTTCTCGCCGCCGCGAATCACCATGTCCTTGATGCGCCCGACGATTTGCAGATACCCCTCATCGTCCATGGTCGCAAGGTCGCCGGTGTGCATCCAGCCGGCGCTGTCGATGGCATCACTCGTTGCCTGCTCGTTGTTCCAGTACTTGAGCATCACGCTGTAGCCGCGGGTGCAGAGCTCGCCGATCTCGCCCCTGGGCAGCACGGCGCCGCTCCCCGGGTCGATGATCTTGCTCTCCAGGTGCGGCTGGGTGCGGCCCACGGTGGAGACGCGCTTGTCGATACTGTCATCGGCGCCGGTCTGGGCGGAGACCGGGCTCGTTTCGGTCATGCCGTAGGCGATCTGCACGCCTTTCATGTTCATCTTCTCGATCACCTGCTTCATCACCGCCGCCGGGCAGATCGAGCCCGCCATGATGCCGGTGCGAAGCATTGAGAAGTCGGTCGCGGAGAAATCCTCGTGTTCGAGCTCGGCGAGAAACATGGTCGGTACGCCATACAGCGCCGTGGCGCGCTGCTCGTGCACCGCCTTGAGCACCTGGCCGGCATCGAAGCCTTCGCTTGGGTAGATCATCGCCGCTCCGTGGGTCATGCAGCCCAGGTTACCCATCACCATGCCAAAACAGTGGTAGAGCGGCACCGGAATCACCAGCCGGTCTTCTGAGGTGAACCCCATGCTCTCGGCGACGAAAAAACCGTTGTTGAGAATGTTGTGGTGCGAAAGCGTTGCGCCCTTGGGAAAGCCGGTAGTGCCGGAGGTGTACTGGATGTTGATCGGGTCATCGAACTGAAGGGTAGCCTGCAGCGTATCGAGGGTGCTCTGCTCGACCCGGTCCGCCTCATCGAGCATGTCCTGCCAGCGCCACATGCCCGGGTGGCGCTCATCGCTCAGGTTCACCACGCACTCGAGCTTTGAAAGGCGCTGGGAGCGGAGCGCGCCCGGTTCGCAGGTCTGAAGCTCCGGGGCGAGCTCATTGAGCATAGCGCGGTAGTCCGCGCTCTTGAAACGGTCGGCGCAGATCAGAAAGCGCGCGCCGGACTGGTTCAGCGCGTAGTCCAGCTCGCTGGTGCGGTAGGCCGGGTTGATGTTGACCAGAATCGCGCCGATCTTGGCGGTGGCGAACTGGGTCAGCGCCCATTCGCTGCAGTTGGGTGCCCAGATGCCGACACGGTCGCCGCGCTGAACGCCGAGTGCCAGCAGCGCCCGGGCGCAGCGATTGACCTCCTCGTGAAACTGGCGGTAGCTCCAGTGCACGTTCTGGTGCAGCACGATCAGCGCGTCGTTGTCGGGGTACCGGGCGGCGATCTGGTCGAACTTGTCGCCAATGGTCATGCCCAAAAGCGGCTTATCGGCGACGCTGCTGGTGTAGCTGGGAAGAGTGGGAAGGTTCGGCGCCATGAGGTCTCTCCTGAATTGTTGTTGTGGCCAATATCGAGAAAATGGATGGGCTCAGTGCGCCCCCAGGGCGCGTGCGACTTTCGATGTAGGCTCGCGGCCAAGCTGCCCGGTGATCCACTCGCCGGTTTCGATGATCGATTCGAGGTTGACGCCGGTCTCGATGCCCAGCCCCTGGAGCAGATAGAGTACGTCCTCGGTTGCCACGTTGCCGGAGGCGCCCTGAGCGTAGGGGCAGCCGCCCAGGCCCCCGGTCGAGGCGTCGATCACTGCCACCCCCTGTTCGAGCACGGCAAACAGGTTGGCGATCGCCATGCCGTAGGTGTCGTGAAAGTGCGCCGCCAGGCGCTCGACGGGCACAAACTTCGCTACCTCGTCGATCATCTGCCGGGCTTTCGACGGCGTGCCCACGCCGATGGTGTCGCCCAGCGACACCTCGAAGCAGCCCATTTCGTGAAGCGCCTTGGCCACCCGCGCCACCTGGACTGGTGCAATGTCGCCTTCGTAAGGGCAGCCCAGTACGCAGGAGACGTAGCCGCGTACCCGCACGTCCGCTTGCCTGGCGCGTGCCATTACCGGCTCGAAACGCGAAAGCGACTCGTCGATCGAGCAGTTGATGTTTTTTTGCGAGAACGCTTCAGAAGCAGCGGCGAACACCGCGACCTCACTCACCTGCGCCTGGAGCGCGTTCTCCAACCCTTTCAAATTCGGGGTGAGTGCGGAGTAGGTCACGTTCGGCGCGCGATGAATGCCTGCCATCACCTCGCGCGCGTCGCCCATCTGCGGCACCCACTTGGGCGAGACGAAGCTTGCCGCCTCGATATGGGTAAGCCCCGCCCGGGCCAGGCGCTCGATCAGCTCGATCTTGACGCCGGTTGAGACCATCTCGCCGGGCTCGTTCTGCAGCCCGTCCCGCGGGGCCATTTCGACCAAGCGAACGCGTTGGGGCAGTGTCATGACGCGGCCTCTTTGGTTGCGGCGAACTCCAGCAGTACATCGCCCTGGCCGACGCTGTCGCCGGCGGCAAAGCGAAACTGCTCGACGGCGCCGTCCGCTGGTGCACTGAGCGTGTGCTCCATCTTCATTGCCTCCATCACCATCAGCGGCATGCCTTTTTCCACCGGCGCGCCGGGCTCGACCAGAAGCGCCACTACGGTACCGTGCATGGGCGCGGTAAAGCTCGCCTCGGCCTCGCGCCCGGCGTGGTTCAGCGCGTCCAGGCGCTGCCAGCGAAGGCGCGTTTCGCCCTCTGGCTGTGCCAGTACCAGGGTGTCGCCGTCGAGCTGGGTCTGAAAACGTTGGCGGTGGCCATCGAGGGTAATCGCCACCGCGTCGCCGGTGAGCGATGCGAGCGCGCCTTCGAAGCGCGTGTCTTGAACGCGCAGCGTCCAGCCGGTTTGAGTGCGGCGGCGGGTGGCTTCGACCACCACGGCCTCGCTCTCATCATCATGGGTCAGCGCGATGCGCACCTTGTGTGCGGCGTTGAGGCGAAAGCCGTCAACGCGCGCCCAGGGCGAGGCCGCTTGGCCAGTGCTTTTCGAAAGCGCATCGAGCGCCACCAGCGCCGCGCGGGCGTAGGCCTCAAGGGGTGGCGCCGGCTCGGCAAAGAGGTCATCGTGGTGGCGTGAGATGAAGCCGGTATCGAGCCTTGCGGTTTTGAATGCCGGGTGCCCGCTCAGGCGCTGCAGAAAGGCGCGGTTGGTCACTACGCCCTGTACGTCAAGCGCCGCCAGCGCTCGGTTCAGCGTGGCAAGTGCCGCGTCACGATCCGCGCCGTGGGTGATCAGCTTGGCGAGCATCGGGTCGTAGTGCATCGACACCGCATCGCCTTGTTCCACGCCGCTGTCCAGGCGTACCTGAGCCGAATCCAGTCCCGCGCCGTTCAGGTCCAGCGTGAAGCGGGTGAGGGTGCCGGTGGCGGGTAGAAAGTCGTTTGTCGGGTCTTCGGCGTAGAGGCGCGCCTCGAAGCTATGGCCGGTGAGGGTCAGCTCGCCTTGCGTGCAGGGCAGCGGCTCATTCATGGCAACTTTCAACTGCCATTCCACCAGATCGAGCCCGGTGATCATCTCGGTGACCGGGTGCTCCACCTGCAGGCGCGTGTTCATCTCCATGAAATAGAAGGCGCCCTCACTGTCGAGCAGAAACTCGACGGTGCCTGCACCCACATAGCCGATCTCTTTCGCGGCGCGCACGGCGGCCTCACCCATGGCGGCGCGAAGCTCTTCGGTCATGTGCGGCGCCGGGGCTTCTTCGAGTACCTTTTGATGACGGCGCTGAACGCTGCAGTCGCGCTCGAAGAGATAGACGCCGGCGCCGAAGCGGTCGCAGAACACCTGCACTTCGACGTGGCGGGGCTTGACCAGGTACTTCTCGATCAGCATGCGGTCATCGCTGAAAGACGCCTTCGATTCACGCCGGCAGCTGTCGAGCGCCGCCTGAAAATCCGTCTCGCGCTCGACGATGCGCATGCCCTTGCCGCCGCCGCCGGCGCTCGCTTTCAGCATCACCGGGTAGCCAATGCGGTTGGCTTCGTCGCGAAGAACGCCGTCGCTTTGATCGTCGCCGTGGTAGCCCGGCACCAGCGGCACGCCGGCCTCCGCCATGCGCGCCTTGGCCGCGGCTTTATCGCCCATGGCGGCGATCGCTGACGCCGGCGGGCCCACAAACGCAATGTTTGCTGCCTCCAGCGCCTCGACGAAGCGGCCGTTCTCGGAGAGAAAGCCGTAGCCCGGGTGCACTGCGGTGCTTTGGCTCTGTTTGGCCGCCTCGATCACCGCCTCGATATTCAGGTAGCTCTCCCGAGCTGGCGCTGGGCCGAGGCGAATGGCTTCGTCGGCCTCGCGCACGTGACGTGCATTCTCGTCGGCATCGGAGTAGACCGCGACGGTCTTGATGCCCAGCCGGCGGGCGGTGCGCATCACCCGGCAGGCGATCTCGCCGCGGTTGGCGATCAAAAGCGTGTCGAACTTGCGGGTGGTGTCGTTCATGAGCGCTCCCCGGCGTGATCGGTATCATCCTTTGGTGCCCAGGCCGGCAGACGCTTGTCGAAAAAGCTCGCAAGTCCCTCCTGGCCTTCGTCGCTTACACGCAGCCTGGCGATGGTCTGGCAGGTGCGCTCGCGGGTGGCATCGGAATCCGGCGATTGGCTTACGGCGGCAAGCAGCGCCTTGGTCGCCCACTGGGCCTGGGGTGAGCCTTTCAACAGCGTTTGAATCATCGCCTCTACTGCCTCGTCCAGCGCTTCCGGTTCGACCACCTGATGCACGAGCCCCAGCGCCTGGGCGGTGGCGGCGTCGATCACCTCGGCACTCAGCGCAAAGCGGCGCATCTGTCGGGCGCCGATGGCGCGCTGAACGTAGGGGCTGATCACCGCCGGCGACAGCCCGATTCTGACCTCGGAGAGACAGAATCGAGCCTTCGTTGAGGCCACGACCACGTCGCAGCAGGCGGCGAGACCCACCGCGCCGCCAAAGGCCGCGCCCTGCACGCGGCAAAGCGTGGGGCAGGGCAGGGTATCGAGGCGGTGCATCAGATCAGAAAGCTTGCGCGAATCCGTGAGGTTATCTTCATGGCCGTAGTCGACCATGCGCTTCATCCAGTTGAGATCCGCCCCCGCCGAAAAGCTCTTGCCTTCGGAGCCGAGGACCAGCACCCGCACCTGCTGGCGCTCGATGGGGTCGATCAGCCCCTTCAGGTGATCGGTCAGCTCGGCAATCAGGTGATCATCAAAAGCGTTGTGCACCGCCGGGCGGTTCAGGTTCAAACGCGCCACATCATGTTCAATCGTCAGCGTCGAATGGCTCATAACATCACATCCTGAACACGCCAAAGCGCGTCTCTTCGATTTCGGCGTTCAGCGCGGCAGCCAATGAAAGCCCCAGCACGTCGCGGGTTTGCAGCGGGTCGATCACGCCGTCGTCCCAGAGCCTGGCGCTGGCATAGAAAGGGTGGCCCTGGCGCTCGTACTGCTCGCGGGTAGGCTTCTTGAACGCCTCTTCGTCCTCCGCCGACCAGGGCCGCCCTTCGCGCTCGTACTGTTCGCGCTTGACCTGGGCGAGCACGCCGGCGGCCTGCTCGCCGCCCATCACCGAGATGCGCGCGTTGGGCCACATGAACAGAAGATTCGGGTCATAGGCGCGCCCGCACATGCCGTAGTTGCCGGCGCCGAAACTTCCGCCGATCAGTACGGTGAACTTGGGTACTTTCGCGCAGGCCACGGCGGTGACGAGCTTGGCGCCGTGCTTGGCGATGCCTTCGTGTTCGTATTTGGAGCCGACCATGAAGCCGGTGATGTTCTGAAGAAACACCAGCGGTACCTGGCGCTTCGTGCAGAGCTCGATGAAGTGTGCGCCCTTCACCGCGCTCTCCGAAAACAGCACGCCGTTGTTGGCGACGATGCCCACCGGGTGGCCGTGAATATGGGCAAAACCGGTGACCAGCGTATCGCCGTAGTAGCGCTTGAACTCGTCGAACTCGGAGGCGTCGACGATGCGCCCGATCGCCTCGCGTACGTCGAACGGCTTTTTCAGATCCGTACCGACGATGCCGTAAAGCTCTAGAGGGTCGAGTTTGGGCGGGGCGGGGGGCTTCATGGCGAGCTTCCCACGCTTTTGCCAGTTGAGCCGCGAAACGCATTGGCGGGCGATTTGCAGCGCGTGCATGTCGTTTTCGGCGTAGTGATCCGCTACACCGCTGACCTTCGCGTGCACGTCGGCGCCGCCCAGCGCCTCGGCGCTGATACTCTCGCCGGTGGCCGCCTTGACCAGCGGCGGCCCGCCCAGAAAGATCGTGCCCTGTTCGCGCACGATGATCGACTCGTCCGCCATCGCCGGCACGTAGGCGCCGCCGGCGGTGCAGGAGCCCATCACCACGGCGATCTGCGGGATGCCTTCTGCTGACATCGTGGCCTGGTTGTAGAAGATGCGCCCGAAGTGGTCGCGGTCCGGGAAGACCTCGTCCTGGCGGGGCAGAAAGGCGCCGCCGGAGTCGACCAGGTAGATGCACGGCAGGCGATGCTTGCGGGCGATCTCCTGGGCGCGAAGGTGTTTTTTCACCGTCAGCGGGAAGTAGGTGCCGCCCTTGACCGTGGCATCGTTGGCGACGATCACGCACTCCACGCCCTTGACCCGGCCGATGCCGGTCACCACGCCGGCGGCGGGCACCTCGCTTTCGTAGACCTCAAACGCGGCCAGCGCCGAGAATTCGAGAAAGGGCGCGCCTTCGTCGACCAGATGATCGATACGGTCGCGCACGAACAGCTTGCCGCGGCTTTCGTGCCGCTCCCGGGCGCTCGCCCCACCGCCCTGCGAGACGGCCTCGGTCAGCTCATGAAGGGCGGTGACCTCGGCATTGAGCGCGGCGTCGTTGGCCTGGAACTGCTCGCTGCGCGGGTTGATCTGACTGGTGAGTGTGCTCATCGCGCCCCCTTAGCGGCTTTCGCTGAACAGTTCGCGGCCGATCAGCATGCGTCGAATTTCGCTGGTGCCGGCGCCGATCTCGTAGAGCTTGGCATCGCGCAGAAGCCGCCCGGTGGGGTACTCGTTGATGTAGCCGTTACCGCCGAGCAGTTGAATGGCATCGAGCGCCATTTGAGTCGCCTTTTCGGCGCAGTAGAGAATCACCCCGGCGGCGTCCTTGCGTGAGGTCTGGTCGCGGTCGCAGGCGCGGGCCACGGTGTAGAGGTACGCCCGGCAGGCGTTGAGCGTGGTGTACATGTCCGCCACCTTGCCCTGCACGAGCTGGAACTCGCCGATAGGTTGGCCAAACTGCTGGCGCTCGTGGATGTAGGGCACCACTACATCCATCGCCGCCTGCATGATGCCGATCGGCCCGGCGGCGAGCACCGTGCGCTCGTAATCGAGCCCGCTCATCAGCACGCGCACGCCCTTGCCGACCTCGCCGAGGACGTTCTCCTCGGGCACTTCGCACTCCTGAAACACCAGCTCGCAGGTGTTCGAGCCGCGCATACCCAGCTTGTCGAGCTTCTGGGCAGTCGAGAAGCCCGGCATGCCTTTCTCGATCAAGAAAGTGGTGATGCCTTTGGAACCCGCCGCCGGGTCGGTCTTGGCGTAAACCACCAGTACGTCGGCGTCCGGGCCGTTGGTGATCCACATCTTGTTGCCGTTCAAAACGTACTTGTCGCCGCGCTTTTCGGCGCGAAGCTTCATCGAGACCACGTCCGACCCCGCGCCGGGCTCGGACATGGCAAGCGCCCCCACGTGCTCGCCGCTGATCAGCTTCGGCAGGTATTTCGCTTTCTGCTCTGAGGTGGCGTTGCGCTTGATCTGATTCACGCAGAGATTGGAGTGGGCACCAAACGAGAGCGCGACCGAGGCGCTGGCCCGCGAGATTTCCTCCATGGCGATACAGTGGGCGAGATAGCCCATGCCGCTGCCGCCGTCTTCTTCGGACACGGTGATGCCCAGAAGCCCTAGTTCGCCGAACTTCTGCCAGAGATCATTGGGAAATTCATTATTCTGGTCGATCTCGGCGGCGCGCGGGGCGATCTCGCGGGCGGCGAAGGCGTTCACCTCCCGGCGCAGCATGTTCATGTCTTCATCGAGGCCGAAATCGAGTTCCGTGTAGAGAGAGTGCATCGTCGATCACCTGAATATTGTGAAGTTGTTGGTTCGCAAGGTGCCACTTTAATAGGGCGGTCAGCCCGAGGCCTTGACGCGCTCGTCGTCGGCCTGCTTTTCGCTCAGCTCCTCGAGCGCCTGGCGACAGCGAATCTCGGCGCTTTCGAGCTCGAGCTGCACCATGGTGATGTCCTTCATCTGCTGCTCCAGCGCCGCCCGGCGCTCGCTGATCTTGGCCAGCATCAGCTTGAGCTGCTTTTCGCTGCCGCTTCGCGTTTCGTCCCACAGCTCGAACAGCTCGCGAATCTCGGCAAGCGAAAGTCCCAGGCGCTTGCCGCGCAGGGTGAGCTTCAGGCGCACGCGATCCTTGCTGCTGTAGATGCGGGTCTGACCACGACGCGCGGGCCGCAGAAGCTCCTGGTCCTCGTAGAAACGGATGCTGCGCGTGGTGACGTCAAATTCGGCGGCCAGCTCGCTGATGGAATAGGTTTTGCTCATGAAGGTGTCTCTTGGCTTGATACGCTCATGGAACACTGACTTCGAGGCTAAAACAAGTTTACGTTAACGTAAAGAAGGTTTTGCAGGTGCTTGCAATCGCGATTTTATAGCAAGTATATGATTAAAAAGTTTATTGTTGGGAAAGATGGAGGTGGGTATTCCACGCTAGACCAAAGTTGCAATTGTCATGAGGCTCTCCAGGTTGCTAGCTTTCACTTGACCCTTACGTATAGGTAAAGGTAGATGGCCTGCTAACAATGACAACGGCTATCAACGGCTACCTGACCCTAACCCCTATAACAATAATGCTTATCAAGAGGTCTTATGCCGATGCCCAGCGAGACGCCCGCCCGGGAGGCGGTGCTCGAAACCCGAGGGCTTAGCAAAAGCTTTCGCGGTTTCACGGCGGTGGATAACGTCGACCTGCGGGTGCAGGAGGGCCATATTCACGCGCTGATCGGCCCCAACGGCGCCGGCAAGACCACCGTGTTCAATCTGCTGACCAAATTCCTGCCGCCTACCCAAGGTGAGATCCTCTATCGCGGCAAGTCCATCACTGCACTCAAGGCGAATCAGATCGCACGGCTTGGTCTTGTGCGCTCATTTCAAATATCGGCGGTGTTCGCCCACATGACTGCGCTCGAGAACGTGCGCGTAGCGCTACAGCGGCGGCTGGGCACCTCGTTTCACTTCTGGAAGTCGGAAAGATCCCTTTTACCGCTCAATGCGCGGGCGCTCGAGCTGCTCGACGAGGTGGGTCTTGCCGAGTATGCCGATACGCTCACCGTCGAAATGCCCTACGGGCGCAAGCGAGCGCTCGAGGTTGCGACGACCCTGGCGCTGGACCCGGACGTGATGCTGCTCGACGAACCCACCCAGGGCATGGGCGCCGAGGACGTCGACCGCATCGTCGAGTTGATCAAGCGCGTATCCAAAGGCCGCACGGTGCTAATGGTGGAGCACAATCTCAGCGTGGTCAGCCGGCTGTGCGATCGCATTACGGTGCTGGCCCGCGGCGCGGTGTTGGCAGAAGGCGATTACCAAAGCGTTTCCCAGGACCCGCAGGTGCGCGAGGCGTACATGGGCAGCGAAACCGGCGATGACGCAGCACCCAGCGAGAGGGCGAGCGCATGATCAGCGAAAAAAGCGAGGCGACGCGCCAGCCCCGCGAGGAGTCAAAGGCGACGCGCGCGCGGGACATTCTCAAGATCACCGATCTCCACGCCTTCTACGGTGAATCGCACATTCTTCACGGCGTGAACATGAACGTGAAGGAGGGTGAACTGGTCACGCTGCTGGGCCGCAACGGCGCCGGGCGCAGCACCACGCTCAAGGCGATCATGAATATGGTAGGCCGGCGCAGCGGGTCGATCGTCATCGGTGGACAAGAGACGCTCGGCATGAAGCCGCACCACATACCAAGGCTGGGCGTGGGCTACTGCCCGGAGGAGCGGGGCATCTTTGCAAGCCTCGACGTTCACGAAAACCTGCTGCTGCCGCCTACGGTCAGCTCCGGCGGCATGAGCCTTGACGCCATTTACGCGATGTTCCCCAACCTTCATGAGCGGCGCAAAAGCCCGGGCACGCGGCTTTCCGGCGGCGAGCAGCAGATGCTCGCCATGGCGCGCATTCTGCGCACCGGCGCGCGCCTCCTGCTGCTCGACGAGATCACCGAGGGGCTGGCGCCGGTCATCGTGCAAAAACTCGGCGAGGTGCTGGTCACGCTCAAGGCGAGCGGCATGACCATCGTGCTGGTCGAGCAGAACTTTCGCTTCGCCGCGCCTCTGGCGGATCGCCACTTCGTCATGGAGCACGGCGAGATCGTCGAGGAGATCAGCGCGTTGGAGCTTGCCGGCAGGCGCGAACACCTTCATTCGCTGCTCGGCGTGTAACGCTTGGCGATCGAGAACAACGACAGGTAAGGCCGCAATACCCTAATACGACAACAACAAAGGCCCATGGCCGGGAGTGGAAGATGGCGAAGAATATGACAATGCCCAGAAAAGCGCTGGTAACGAGTATCGCCTTCGCGGCATCCGCCGCCGTGGCGGCCTCGGCCCAAGCCGAGATCAGCGATGGCGAGGTGCGTATCGGCTATCTGGCCGACATGTCCGGCACCTACCGCGATCTGGCGGGGCCGGGCGGGCTGACCGCACTTGAAATGGCGGTGGCGGACTTCGGCGGCAGCGTCGACGGCGCGCCAATAGTGGTGTTCAGCGCCGACGACCGCAACAGCGCCGACATCGGCGCCAACACCGTGCGGGGCTGGATCGATCAGCAGAATGTCGATCTGGTCGCGGGGCTGGTCGCCTCGTCGGTCACCATCGCCGTGACCAAGGTGCTCGAAGAGAACGACCGGCTGGGTATCGTCTCCGGCTCAGCAGCCTCGAGCGTGACCAACGAGCACTGCACGCCCAATCACATCCACTGGGTCTACGATACCTACCCGCTGGCCAACGGCACCGCCAGGGCGGTGGTCGAGCAGGGCGGCGACAGCTGGTTTCTGCTGACCGCAGACTACGCCTTCGGCCACGCGCTGGAAGCCGACGTGACCCGCGTGGTCGAGGAGAGCGGCGGCGAGATCGTCGGCGGCGTGCGCCACCCGTTCCCGACCAGCGACTTCTCCTCCTACATTCTTCAGGCCCAGGGTTCCGGGGCGAAGATCGTGGGGCTGGCCAACGCCGGTGCGGATACGGTCAACGCCATCACCACCGCCAGCCAATTCGGCCTGACCCAGTCCGGCCAGCAGCTGGCGGGGCTTTTGATCTTCTTGAACGACGTGCACGCCCTGGGGCTCGAGGCGACCCAAAACCTGCTGCTCACCACCGGCTGGTACTGGGACATGGACGATCAGGCCCGCGAGTGGGCCCAGCGCTACTTCGATGAAGTGGGCAGCATGCCGACCATGGTGCAGGCGGGTATCTATTCGAGCACCATGCACTACCTCGAAGCTGTTGAGGCCGCAGGCACCGACGACGCCGAGGCAGTGCGCGCGCAGATGGCGTCGCAGCCGATCAACGACTTCTTCGCCCGCAACGGCCGCATTCGTGAAGATGGCCGCATGGTGCACGACATGTACCTGGCCCAGGTGAAGACGCCGGAGGAGTCCACCGGCGAGTGGGATCTCTACGAGATTCTCAGCACCATTCCCGCAGAAGAGGCCTATCGCCCGCTCTCCGAAAGCCAGTGCAAGCTGGTGCAGAACTGATCAGCCCCGGGGCGGCCGCCGCGCCGCCCTCGCTTCAGGAGAGACCGCAATGACGATGATATTCGGCGTGCCCATGGCGGTGTTCATGGGCCAGCTGACGCTGGGGCTGGTCAACGGCGCTTTCTACGCGCTCTTGAGTCTGGGGCTGGCGGTAATTTTCGGACTGTTGAAAATCGTCAACTTCGCCCACGGCGCCCAGTACATGCTCGGCGCCTTTGCGGCACTTCTGGCGTTTAACCATCTCGGCATCAACTACTGGCTGGCGCTCGTGCTGGTGCCGCTCACGGTGGGCGGGCTGAGTATGCTGATCGAGCGCTTTCTGCTGCGCCGCATCGCCCATCTGGATCACCTGTACGGGCTTTTGCTGACCTTTGGCCTGGCGCTGATCTTCGAGGGCACGCTGATCAATTTCTTCGGCGTTTCCGGGGCGCGCTACGCCACACCGGAAATTCTTCAGGGCGGCTTGAACCTGGGCTTCATGTTCCTGCCCACCTACCGCGCCTGGGTGCTGGTGGCAGCGCTCGCCATGTGCCTGTTCACCTGGTTCATGATCGAGCGTACGCGCCTTGGCGCTTACCTGCGCGCGGGCACCGAGAACTCTCAGCTGATGCAGGCCTTCGGCGTCAACGTGCCGCTTCTGATCACGCTCACCTACGGCTTCGGCGTAGGGCTTGCCGCCTTTGCCGGGGTGCTCGCAGCACCGCTGTATCCGGTGTCGCCGACCATGGGGTCGAGCCTTCTGATCGTGGTCTTCGCGGTGGTGGTGATCGGCGGCATGGGTTCGATTCTGGGCGCCATTCTCACCGGGCTCGGCATGGGCGTAATCGAAGGGCTGACCAAGGTGTACTACCCGGAGGCCGCCAATACCGTGATCTTTCTGGTCATGATCCTGGTGCTCATGCTGCGCCCGGCCGGGCTTTTTGGAAAGGAGGCATAGCCATGTCGGACTCTACAACGCTAAGCGCGCCGGGGGCGGTCGCAAGGAGAAAACGCCGGGCCGGCCAGCGTCGAGCGCTTTTGTACGCAGCGCTTTTGGCACTTGGGCTGGTGGCGCCGTTTCTGGCCTACCCGGTCTTTCTGATGAAGATTCTCTGTTTTGCGCTGTTTGCCTGCGCTTTCAACCTGCTGCTGGGCTACGCCGGGCTTCTCTCCTTTGGCCATGCGGCGTTTCTAGCCACCGGCGGCTATGTGACCGGTTATTTGCTGGCAAGCTACCCGGGGCTCACGCCGGAGCTCGGCATTCTGGCGGGCACGCTCTGCGCGACGCTCTTGGGTGCTCTGTTCGGGGTGCTGTCGATTCGCCGCCAGGGGATCTATTTCGCCATGGTGACCCTGGCGCTGGCCCAGCTGATGTTCTTTTTCTTCATCCAGGCGCCGTTCACCGGCGGCGAGGACGGCCTGCACGGCGTGCCGCGCGGCGAGCTGTTCGGCATCATCAGTTTGAGAAATCACCTGTCGATGTACTACGTCGTCTTCGCGATCTTCGTGCTCGGTTTTGCGCTCATCCAGCGCACCGTGCACTCGCCCTTCGGCCAGGTGCTCAAGGCGATCCGCGAGAACGAGCCGCGGGCCATTTCGCTTGGCTACAACGTCGATGCCTACAAGCTCGTGGCGTTCGTGCTCTCGGCGGCGCTGGCCGGGCTTGCCGGTTCCACCAAGACCATCGTGTTTCAGCTCGCCTCGCTCACCGATGCTCACTGGCACATGTCCGGCGAGGTGATCCTGATGACGCTGCTGGGTGGGGTTGGCACGCTTTTGGGCCCGTTGATGGGCGCCTCGCTGGTGGTGAGCCTTCAGCATATGTTGGCGCAATCGCCGATGGGCAACTGGGTCAGCGTGATTCTGGGCCTCATCTTCGTCGTCTGCGTATTGAGCTTTCGAAGCGGCATCGTTGGTGAACTGGCCACGCTCTATCGCAAGAACTTCAAGTAGCGCGTCTACGCCAAAGGTCGAGGGCGCCGAGCATTGCATGCCGGTAATCAGGGCTATAAGTTTACGTTAACGTCAATTCTAAAAACGCTCATATAACAACCACAGCCGACCCGGTGTCGCCAGGACCGGGTACGCGAGGAGATATCGCCATGGATTTCGAGCCAAGCGACGACCAGCGGGCCTTTGCTGAGCTTGCCAAAGGCTTCGCCGACAAGGAACTCGCCCCCCACGCCGCCGAATGGGACCGCGAAGCCCATTTTCCGGTCGATGTGATCAGGAAAGCCGGGGAGCTTGGCTTTTGCTCGCTCTACGCGCCGGAAAGCGTTGGCGGGCTCGGGCTTTCGCGCCTGGATGCGAGCATCATTTTCGAGCAGCTTTCGATGGGCTGCACTTCGACCACGGCTTATCTGACCATTCACAACATGGTCACCTGGATGCTTGCGGAGTTTGGTCAGGCCGAAGTGGTCGAGCAGTGGGGGCCACTACTTGCCACCGGCGAGCGGCTGGGCTCCTACTGTTTGACCGAACCGGGGGCGGGGTCGGACGCCGCTTCGCTCAAGACCACGGCCAGGCGCGACGGCGATGATTATGTGCTTAACGGCAGCAAGATGTTCATTTCAGGGGCCGGCAGTACCGACTTTCTGGTGGTAATGGCGCGTACCGGCGGGGAAGGCGCTGGCGGCATTTCCGCTTTCGCCGTGGACGCCAAAACCGATGGCATTAGCTACGGGCGCAAGGAGGAGAAGATGGGCTGGAACAGCCAGCCTACGCGCATGGTGACGTTTGATGACGTACGCGTGCCGGCCAATCACCTGCTGGGGCGCGAAGGAGAGGGCTTCAGGATCGCCATGAAGGGCCTCGACGGCGGGCGCATCAATATCGCCACCTGCTCGATCGGCACCGCCCAGCGCGCACTCGACGAGGCCCGCGACTACCTGCGCGAGCGCAAGCAGTTCGGCCGGGCGCTGGCGGAGTTTCAGGCGCTGCAGTTTCGCCTGGCCGATATGGTTACGGAGCTCGTGGCGGCGCGCCAGCTGGTGCGTATGGCCGCGAGCCGGCTCGACGCCGGCCACCCGGATGCGCCGACCTACTGCGCCATGGCCAAACGCTTCGCTACCGATATCGGCTTCAAGGTGTGCGACGAGGCGCTGCAGCTTTTCGGCGGCAACGGCTACATCAAGGAGTACCCGATGGAGCGCTTCGTGCGCGACACCCGGGTGCACCGCATCCTTGAAGGTACCAACGAGGTGATGCGTCTGATCATCGCCCGCCGAGTGTTGGCCGAAGGCGCCGGCGAGCTATAGTGAGGGAACGTTCAATGGCACAAGGATGCTCCAATGAGTAGCGTACTGTTTACCGAGCACGCCACACGCGATGGCCACATCGTCGGCGAGATCAGGCTCGACGCCGAGCGTTCGCTCAACGCCCTGACCCTCGAGATGATCGAGGCGATGCAGCCGCAGCTCGAGCGCTGGCAGGAAGAGCCGAAGGTCGTTGCAGTAGTGTTGCGAGGTGCCGGCGAGAAGGCGTTCTGCGCCGGCGGCGACGTGGTCAGCCTCTACCGCTCGATTACCGAGGGCAACGACTCGGACTTTCCCGAGCGCTTTTTCACCCACGAGTATCGGCTCGATTTCACGCTTCATACCTACCCTAAGCCGGTAATCTGTTGGGGCAGCGGTATCGTCATGGGCGGTGGCATGGGGCTACTCAGCGCTTCGAGCCACCGCGTGGTGACCGAAACTTCAAGACTTGCCATGCCCGAGGTCACCATCGGTCTCTACCCGGACGTGGGCGCCAGCTGGTTTCTCAACCGCCTGCCGGTCGGCACCGGGCGCTTTCTGGCCATGACCGGAAGCCCGGTCAACGCGGTGGACGCCGTGCATCTGGGCCTGGCCGATCGCTGCCTGAAAAGCGACCAGTTCGAGGCGCTGTTGAACCAGCTTACCGCCGCGCGCTGGAACCAGCAGGGCAGTATCGACGCCCACGGCGTGGTCAGCCGGGCGCTCAGAGAGCTCGAGCATCAGGCCCGCGCGCACTTCGCCGAGCAGGAAACCCCGGTACTCGAAGCCACACCGCTGATTCGTGAGCTGATGGATCACGACACCACCGAGCAGACCGTCGCCGCCATACTGGCAGTCGAAAGCGACGACCCCTGGTTCAGCCGCGCCCAGAAAACCCTGGCCCACGGAAGCCCGGTGTCGATCGCGCTGATCGACGAGCAGCTCAAGCGCGCGCGCTACATGTCGCTGGCCCAAGTGTTTCGCTCGGAGCTTTCGCTTTCGGTGCAGTGCTGTCGCCACCGGGAGTTTCCCGAAGGCGTGCGTGCGCTGCTGGTCGACAAGGATGGCAACCCGGCCTGGACCTACCCGGACGTCGCCTCCGTCGAGCAGTACTTCATCGACGAGCTGCTGGCCTCCCCCTGGGAGCAGAGCCCGTTGGCCTCACTCGGCTGACGCAGTCAAGCGTCTGCTTCAAGCACCGCCACTAAAAAACAAGGATAACGATCATGACCACCATCGCATTCATCGGTCTTGGCAACATGGGTGGCCCCATGGCGGCGAATCTTTCGAAAGCGGGCTTCGACGTGCGCGCTTTCGATCTAAGCGAACAGGCGCTGGCCACGGCCAGGGAGCACGGCTGCGAAGTCGCCGCCTCGGCTCGGGACGCCGCGCGAGACGCTCGGATCGTGATTTCCATGCTGCCCGCCGGACAGCACGTGCGCGCGCTGTTCGTTGATGGCGAGGCGCCGCTTTTCGATGTCATCGCCCCCGGCGCGCTGGTCATCGACTCCTCCACCATTGATGCCGACACCGCGCGTAAGGTGGCCGCCGCCGCCGAAGAGAAGGGCATCGACTTCATCGATGCGCCGGTCTCCGGCGGCGTGGGCGGCGCCCAGGCAGGCACGCTGACCTTCATCGTCGGCGGCAAGGCGGCCCAGTTCGAAAAGGCCAAACCGGTGCTCGAAGTGATGGGCAAGAACATCTTCCACGCCGGTGAGAGTGGTGCGGGGCAGGTGGCCAAGGCGTGTAATAACATGCTGCTGGCGATCCTGATGGCCGGCACCTGCGAGGCGATCAACATGGGGGTGAAAAACGGCCTCGATCCCGCGGTACTCTCCGAAATCATGAAACAGAGCTCCGGCGGCAACTGGGCGCTGAACGTCTATAACCCCTACCCGGGGGTAATGGAGAACGCCCCGGCCTCGAAAGCCTACCAGGGCGGTTTCCTGACCGATCTGATGATCAAGGATTTGGGCCTGGCCATGGATATCAGCCAGCAAAGCGCTGCCCCGGTGCCAATGGGCTCTGCGGCCCGGGCGCTTTATACGCTGCACAAGGCCGGCGGTCATGGTCGGCTCGATTTTTCGAGTCTGATGACGTTTTATGAGGGGGGTGAGTCGTGAGTCGTGAGTTGTGAATGGTAAATTGTGAGTGGTGAGTGGTGAATGTTACAGCGGTGGGTGAGGGTCTGGGCATCTTGCCTCTGAGTCTGGCGGGCGTCAGACTGGGTTTTTAAATCAACCAACGACAAGGATTGCCATGATTACGCTTTGGGGGCGCGACAACTCCACCAATCTCAAGAAAGTGCGCTGGATGCTCGAGGAGATGGAGATCGCTTTCGATCAGATTCAGGCCGGGCTGGAACACGGGGTCAACGACACCGCCGACTTTAGAAAAATGAACCCCAATGCGCTGGTGCCGGTGCTGAAAGACGATGCCACTGAAAGCACGCTTTGGGAGTCCAATACCATTCTTCGCTACCTGGCCGCCGAGTACGGCCAGAGCGCGTTCTGGATCGAGCCTGCCGCCAAACGCGCCCAAATGGAGAAATGGATGGACTGGTCCGCCACGCGGCTGAGCCCGGCGCACCGCGTGATGCTCATGGGCTACGTGCGCACCCCGCCAAAGGCGCGCGACCAGGCCACGTTGGAGGCCGGCACCGCCGAGTGCGAAACGCTCTTCGCCATGCTCGACGACGCGCTAGAAGGGCAGCCCTGGCTCTCCGGCGAGGCCTTCGGGCTTGCGGACATTGCCGTCGCGCCGCTGATCTACAATCTGTGGAACTGCGGGCTGACCTGGAACCCACGCACCCATCTCGAGCGCTGGTATCAGGCCCTGACCGAGCGCCCCGCGTTTCAAAAGGTGGTGATGATTCCGGTTAGCTGACCCCGTCTCCAACGGCTAGCGGTAGCCGTTGGGATTATTCTTGCGCCAACGCCATTCGTCCTGGCACATGGTGTCGATATCGCGCTCGGCGCACCAGTCGAGCTCGGTGTTGGCTCGTTCGGGGTCGGCGTAGCAGGCCGCCACGTCGCCCGGGCGGCGGGCATCGATGGTATAGGGAATGGCGCAGCCGCTCGCTTTTTCGAAAGCGGCGATGAGTTCCAGCACTGAAATCCCCTGGCCTCGCCCAAGGTTGAAGGCGCGAAAGCCGCCATGCTCGCCGCCAAGCAGGTAGTCCAGCGCCGCCACGTGGCCCAACGCCAGATCCGTGACGTGAATGAAATCGCGCACGCCGGTGCCATCCTCCGTGGGGTAGTCGTTTCCGAACACGCGAAGCGCGGCTCTCGTGCCGATGGCGACCTGGCCGATATAGGGCATGAGGTTGTTGGGCGTCTCTCTCGGATCCTCGCCGATCAGCCCGGAGTCGTGGGCGCCTACCGGGTTGAAGTAGCGCAAACAGGCAATGTGCCAACCACTGTCGGCGTGGGCCAGGTCCTCGAGCAGGCGTTCGAGCATCAGCTTGGACTGCCCGTAAGGGTTGGTGGCCGAACGGGGGGCCGACTCGCTTACCGGCAGCGTCTCGGGAATGCCGTAAACCGTGGCCGACGACGAAAAAACGAGATGTTGGATGTTGGCCTTGCCCATTGCCTTGATCAGACTGATCGTACCCGCCACGTTATTGTCGTAGTAGTCCAGCGGCTTCTCCCAGGACTCGGTGACCGATTTGAGCCCGGCGAAATGCATCACGGCGGTGACCTGCTGAGCAGCCAGGAGCGCTTCCAGCGCGGCGGTGTTTCTGATGTCGAGATCGTGGAACTCGATACGCTGCCCGGTGATCGCTTCCAACCGGTTCAGGGTTTCGAGCGAGCTGTTGCTGAGGTTGTCGACGAGGACAATGTCGATGCCTCTCCTGGAAAGCTCCACGACGCAGTGGGAGGCGATATAACCAAGCCCTCCCGTGATCACTATTCGCGCCATTGCGGTTCTCATCCCTGTGACTGGCGGTATTCAAGTATCTTGCATTGGTCGAGCGGGTGATGGTCCCGCCGTTGGGATAAGGATGGATGCAAAGCCATCAGCCTGTCACCGAATTTTTTGGGGCTTTGGGGACGTGAACGAGAGAGAGCAGAAGGCGGTGGGTTCAACGAACCTCGTCGGAGAAGCGGCGCACTGCATCGACGACCTGCTTGGCGCCGGCCTGGATCTCGACGATGACCGTGCCCGCTTCCCCCGCCAGCGCCAGGCCCTGCTCGGTCTCCTTTTGTGTATCGAGCATTCGCTCGATGACCTCATCCGACAGCGCGCGGTTTTGCTTGACGACACGTTCTATCTGCATCGTCGCATCATGAGTGCTGGCCGCGAGCTTGCGCACCGCCTCGGCAACCACCGCAAAGCCGCGCCCCTGCTCCCCGGCTCTGGCGGCTTCGATGGCAGCGTTGATGGCCAGCAGGTTCGTCTGCTCCGCGATGCTGCCGATCGTGCCCACGATGGTATTGATCTGTAGCGACTGCTTGCCCAGCGCCTCGACGCTTTCGGTCGCCGACTGCATTTGCGAGGCGATCTGCTGCATGGTCTCGACCGTTTGGCTAACGACCGTGGCGCCCTTGTCCGCACTTATGTCGGTCTGTCGAGAAATATCGAACGCCAGGTGCGCCCCTTCGCGTACCTGGGCTTCCTTGGCGACCTGATCGGTGACAACGGTGGCGAACTTTACGACTTTCCACAGATAGCCGTCGGCGTTGTAAACCGGGTTATAGGTTGCCCTTAGCCAGACTTCCGAGCCCCGGCTATCGAGGCGCTTGAAGCGGTCGGCCACGAATTCACCGTTATTGAGCTTTTGCCAGAAGTGGGCGTAGCTTGGCGAGGCGACTTCTTCGGCGGTGCAGAACATGCGGTGGTGTTGGCCCACGATCTCACCGAGACGGTAGCCCATTGCCTGAAGAAACTGCTCGTTGGCGGTGATGATGGTGCCATCCAGGTTGAACTGGATCACCGCGGTAGAGCGAAGAAGGGCAGCGATGAACGACTCGCTCTCCTTGGCGCTTTCGACCAGGTCGGTCACATCGCGGCCATACCCTTGAACCCGGGCAAGGCGGCCGTGTCTGTCACGAATCGGCATCCAGTCGATGTTCAGCCAGATCATCGAGCCGTCGGATCGCAGGTAGCGGTAGTTATCGTTGATCGGCGTGAACGTAGCGATGGCGTTATTGAAATTCCGAAAGCAGGCGAGCTCCTTGACGTAGGAAGGCACGATCTGCGACATCGGTTGCCCCAGAAGCTGACCCGGCCGGTAGCCGAGCGCCTCGGCAAAGCCCTGATTGACCGCCGTAATATGAAGTTCGGCATCCAGGGTGATAGAGAGCATGCCGCGCTCCATCTGATGCTGAATCTGACGAAGCGTTGCTGAACTTTCAGTCCGATTGTTCTTCTTTTTCTTGAGGCGAAGGTTGAACATTGGCGGTCTCTGATCGACGATTTCATGAGTTATCGGCCGGGGCGGTCTGCCCTTGAGCGCGACGCTTTCAAATGCATGATCGTCTTCGTCAGTGGCCGCCGAATTTCATCCAGCTTTCTTGAGCGAGTTGTCATGCCAGGCGTTCCCATACTCATCATCGCCGCGTTCTTTCTCATCGGCGGGGTCGCGCATTTCACCCTGACCGAGTTTTTCATGCGCGCCATGCCCGGTTATCTGGGCTATCACCGGGAGCTGGTGCTGATCAGCGGCGGCTTCGAGCTGCTCGGCGCCGTTGGCATTCTGTTTCGCCGGTCACGGCGGTTCGCCGGCTGGGGGCTGGTCGCGCTGATGGTGGCGGTCTTTCCCGCCAATGTGCATATGGCGATCCATTCGGCGCAGTTTCCGGCGATTCCGGTTTGGCTTTTGTATCTGCGCTTGCCGCTGCAGGCGGTACTCATCGGGTTCGTCGTTTGGGCCATCCATCGCGAACATCATGGCTGAAACAAGGGCACCAGGCGGCGCCTGACACGCCGGGACTTTCGCGTCACTGACCTGACGTGCTGGCGAAGATCATGGGTTAAGTTACGCTGAAGTGACAGATCCGGCGCCGATGTTCGTTACCGGCGCCCGAGCTTTCAAAGGAGGCCTGGATGGCGGAAAATTCTCATGGCGGCGGTGCGCCGCTTCGCTCGATCGCCTGCGGCTCGCATCGGCTCTTGATGGACGCACTCGAGCGCGACGACTGCTGCCTGGAGACGGGACGGTATCTGATCAGCTTGCGCGACGGCATGCTGGACGAGGGAATCGCGGCGCTGAAAGCGTGCCAGCTCAAGATCGCCGACGCTCGCGACTTCGACGCTCAGGCGGTGAACCTGGAGGACGCCGGTGACGCCGAGGCGATGATTTTCCCACAGCTGGGCGTCGTATTGATTGGCGGTGACGCGCTGGAGCGCCGAGGCATGAGCATCCACGACGACGCCTTCAAACGGCCCGCCATCGAACTCATCGAACCCGAGTACTTCGCCTTTGCGGAGAGCAGCGAGTATCTGCGTGGCTTTCTAAGCGCGGCCAACGCCATCGCGCGGGATTTGGCCGACGTCGGATCGGAGTACCGGGACGACGAGCCCCCGGCCGTGCGTGACATCACTTGGGGGCTTTCGCGCTGCAAGGCGGCTCGAAGTCGTTTCAGCGGCGCGGGCATCAAGATCGCGGTGCTGGATTCCGGCATGGATGTGAAGCATCCGGATTTTGCCGGGCGTGTGATCGAAAGTCGCTCCTTCGTCGGTGAGCCGGTGCAGGACATGAACGGTCACGGTACCCACTGTATCGGCACCGCCACCGGCCCGCGCAAGGCAGCGGGAAAATGGCCGGGCTACGGCGTCGCCTTCGAGGCGGAGATTCACGTCGGCAAGGTGCTCACCGATGCCGGTAGCAGCACCGGCGCCAGCGTT
The DNA here is from genome assembly GCF_043558675.1 of Halomonas sp. HNIBRBA4712. Classification (NCBI taxonomy): domain Bacteria; kingdom Pseudomonadati; phylum Pseudomonadota; class Gammaproteobacteria; order Oceanospirillales; family Halomonadaceae; genus Halomonas; species Halomonas sp. HNIBRBA4712. Next base: position 73,894 of record NZ_JBIFXR010000002.1, read on the forward strand.
CTGGCGGGCATGAACTGGGCACTCGCGAATCGCTGTGAGGTGATCTCGATGTCGCTTGGCAGCCAAAGCCCGGTGCAAATGGCCTACACCAAAGCCGGGGCGGCAGCGCTCGAAAAGGGCTGTTTGATGATTGCCGCCTCGGGTAACGAAAATGCGCCGACCGGGGCGCCCGCGAATTCGCCGACCATCTTCTCGGTCGGCTCGCTCGACCCGAGCCTTACGCGCTCGAATTTTTCCAACGTCGGCAAGGTTGACATCGCAGCCCCGGGGCGCGATGTGTTTTCTGCCTGGCCGCGGCCGATCAATCACAAGACGATCAGCGGTACCAGCATGGCTACACCGCATGTGGCCGGGTGCGCCGCGCTCTGGGCGCAATCGGATGCCTCCCTGAGAGGGCCAGCGCTCTGGCAGCGCCTGGTCGACTCGGCTCAAGCGTTACCCTTGAGCCAGGAACAGGTGGGTGCCGGGCTGGTCCAGGCGCCCTGACGTCGAATCAGTGCCGACGCGCGCCAGCGTCGGTCATCGAAGGAGAGCCCTCGTGGCAAGAATCGAGCTTTGGATCGTCACCATTGCCAGCGGCTGCTCGGTGGCAGAGCTTGCCGAGCGACTGCGCCGCGAGGGTTTGACCGTGCGCGAGCTGATGGAGGAGATCGGCTGTATCACCGGCGAGGCCGACGGCGCCACCGCCGAGCGCATCAAACACATCGACGGGGTGGTGGATATCGCCCCTGACACCCCCATTGACCTCGGCCCGCCGGATGCCGGCACCACCTGGTAGGCCGCACTGATAAGGAAAGCATGCATGACTCACGATTGGCTCGCCTTTGCCAAATCGCTTCGCTCCATCGCCCAAACCGGGCAGACCTACACCACCAATAAGTACGAGCTGGAGCGCTACCGCCAGCTCGAGACCCTGACCAATCAGATGTTCGCCGTACTGGGCGATGTACCCATCGAGAAGATCGAGAACCTGATCATCCCCGACAAGGGCTATGCCACCCCCAAGGTAGACGTGCGTGGCGCGGTCTTCGATGATCAGAACCGGGTGCTACTGGTGCGCGAGATCAAGGATGGCCTCTGGACGCTGCCCGGCGGCTGGGCCGACGTCAACGAAAGCCCGAGCGAAAGCGTGCTGAAGGAGATTTTCGAGGAGTCCGGCCACCGTGCCAGCCACCCGCGCTTGGCGATGCTCAAGGACCGAAGCCTTCACCCCTACGCCTACTACTCGCCGGATCACATCTACAAATTGTTCTACGTCTGCACCCTGGAGGGCGGCGCGTTCAAGGCCAACAACGAAACCGACGCCGCCGAGTTCTTCGCCCTCGACGACCTGCCGCCGCTTTCCGAGGGCCGCACGTTGCCCATCGATATTCACCAGTGCTGGGCGTTTGCCGAGTCCGGCGCCGAGGGGGTTTATAGCGACTGAGCGCCAGGCGTTACCCGCTACAGGTGCTCCAGCACGTCGAAGTGATCGCAGCGTTTCACGTAGCGCCGCGTAACCGCCACACCCGCCGCCTCCAGCGCCGCCTTGAATCGGTCGGTCTGGGTGTGAAAAGCGGGCGGGTCGTTTTCGGCGATGACGAGCTGGCAGGGCGGTAAACCTTCGAGCGGCGCATAAAGCGGACTCAAGGCCCGCGCACGGGGGATGTCGAGCTTTAACGCCTCGTTGACATAGGTATCCACTAAAGGCGTTAGATCATACACGCCGCTGACCAGCAGCAGCCGGTCGATGGGTATCTCGCTGCTGGCGGCGACCCAGTACGCCAGCTGGGCGCCGGCGCTGTGGCCGCCCAGGCTGATCGACGAAACGCCGCCATGCGCCTCGAGCGCCCGGTAGGCGGCCTTTAGCCCCTGGCGGCACTGGTCGATCATCGTGTCGATCGTTACATCAGGGGCCAAATCGTAGTCGATCGAGGCGAACGCCGTGGTTTGGGCGAGATAGCGCCCGGCGAGAAAGTCGGTCGCGGTGTGATCGAGCTCCTGCCAGTAGCCGCCATGGATGAACACCATCAGCGGCCAGGGCCCGGCGCCTTGCGGAATGAAAAGATTGAAGCATGGGCTTTGCGCCGCGCCTGAATTCACCGCAAGCGGAGGGTGGCGCTCAACAAGCCCTCGGCCGGCGGCGGCCTGGCGGGCGAGCGTCGCCTCATAAGCGTGAGCGAAGTGGCTCGGCGAGTAGGCAAGATCCCTGGTCGAATCGCTCATATTGACTCAAGTCACCGCGCTGCGTACGGAAAACGCCGGGTCCTTGAACTCGCCGCTTTCGACCACCTCGCGGAAGTGGCGCGCCGCCTGCCACACGTCCTCGAAACTCAGGTAGAGCGGCGTGAAGCCAAAGCGCATCAGGCCGGGTTCACGGTAGTCGCCGATCACCCCACGCGCGATCAGCGCCTGCACGATGGCGTAGCCGTTGTCGTTATCGATCAGCGAGACCTGGCTTCCACGCTGCCTTGCCGCCGGGGTGATATCCTCGATGCCCCGGGCGTCGAACAGATCCGCCAGGCACTCGCGAAACAGGTTCGTCATCGCCAGGCTTTTCTCGCGCAGCGCGTTCATGTCGACCTCGGCCCAAAGCTCGAGCGAGGCCTCGAGCGCGGTGTAGGCGAGCGCCGAGTGGGTGCCGGTACGAAAGCGCGAGATATCGCCCGCGGGGGCGTAGTCGGCATCGAAGGCAAACGGCGCGGCGTGGCCGTGCCAGCCGGAGAGCGGCTGCCAGCCGCCGTTTTGAACGCTTTCATGCACGTACAGAAACGCCGGCGCGCCGGGGCCGCCGTTCAAATACTTGTAGGTACAGCCCACCGCAAAGCGCGCGCCACTGGCGTTGAGATGAACGGGCAGCGCGCCAGCGGAGTGGGCCAGATCCCAGATCACTTCTGCGCCGTACTCGTGGATCAGTCGGGTGGTGGCTTCCATGTCGCGAAGCTGGCCGGTGCGATAGTTTACCTGGCTGAGCACGACGACCGCCACGCCGTCTAGATGCTCGGCAAGTAAAGCGTTCTCGGGCAAAAAGCGGTGCTCGAAGCCGCTTTGCTGACAAAACCCTTGAGCGATATAGCCGTCGGTGGGGAAGTTGCCGCCCTCGGAGAGCACGATGCGGCGCTCAAGCGGCGCCTGGCCGGTGATATAGCCCAATAGCTTGAAGATATTGAGCGTGATGTTGTCGGTGACGCATACCTCACCAGATTGAGCGCCGATCACCGGTGCCAGCAGGTTGCCCAGCCGCTCGGGGGCGTCGAACCAGCCCTGATTCCAGCCCTTGATCAGCTCATCGCGCCACTGATCGAGCGTGGCACCGACCGCCTTTCGCGCTGCCAGCGGCTGGGCGCCGAGCGAGTTACCGTCCAGGTAAAGCATACCCTCGGGTAGGGCGAAGTGGTGCTTGAAAGGAGCCAGCGGGTCGCGCTGGTCGCGCTCGCAGGCGCTTTTCAGGGTAACGCCGTTCAGAGTGTCGCTCATGGTGTTCTCCGCAAATCGAATGCCGCCGTGGGTACGCGTTTGAAAAGGGGCGCTAGATCGTGGTCCTGACGCTCCAGAGTTCGGGGAAGAACTGCAGGTCCAGCGCCTTGACCAGGTAGTTGACCCCGGCGGTGCCGCCGGTGCCGCGGCGGTAGCCGATAATACGCTCCACGGTTTTCATGTGGTTGAACCGCCAGCGCTGGAAGTTGAACTCCACGTCGACCAGCTTCTCGGCCAGTTCGTAAAGATCCCAGTGCTGCTTACTGTGGCGATAGACGTCGGTCCAGGCGGCTTCTACCTCGGGGCAGGGGGTATAGGGCTCGCGCCAGTCGCGCGCGGTTTTTTCCGCCGGAATATCGAAGCCGCGCCGCGCCAGAAGCCTCAACGTTACGTCGTAGATGCTGGGGGCGGCCAGAGCGTCCTGAAGCTTCTGGTAGTCTCTGGGCCTTTCGCGGTGCGCCTCGATCATTCTGGCGTTCTTGTTGCCGAGCAGAAACTCGATTTCACGATACTGGTAGGACTGGAAGCCGGAGCTCTGGCCAAGGCTATCGCGAAAGCTCGCATAGTCCGCCGGGGTCATGGTCACGAGCACTTCCCAGGCCTTGATCAGCTGCTCCTGAATGCGCGCCACGCGGCTGAGCATCTTGAACGCCGGTGACAGGTTGTCGGCCTCGATGTGTTGGGCGGCGCCGTGGGCCTCGTGCAGGCAGAGCTTGATCCAGAGCTCGGAGACCTGGTGGATCACGATGAACAGTAGCTCGTCGTGCTCGGTGGATGCGGTTTGCTGGCAGGAGAGCAGACGTTCGAGCTCCAGATACTGGCCGTAGCTCAGGTCCTGGTCCCAGTGGATGTCTTCGTTGTCGACGGTGTTGTTCGTTGTCGTCATGGTGTTCACGCCCCGACGTTGGAAAGAAAGTGTCGCTTGTGCGGCTCGCCCAGGTCCCAGAAGACCCCGGTCGCCATTTCAAGACCCTGCTCGACGATGGTGTTGAGCAAGTGTTCGTTGGGCGCATGCTGGTTGCAAGCTGGATAGGAGTGGGGCAGCCAGACCGTGGGCAGTGTGAGCACATCGGCAAAACAGTGGTTGGGGATCGTGCCGCCCAGATTGGGCAAAATATGCACGGGCTCGCCCAGGCTCTGCTCGGCGGAGCTGGCAACGAACTCGACCCAGGGGTGGCCGGGGTCGAGCCGGGTCGCCGCGTAGCCGCCCAGAATCTCGAGTTCGATGGCCTCGAAGCCTTTCTCGGCGAGATGACGGCGAAGCTTCGCCTCGGCCCCTTGCCAATCGGTACCCTTGACGAAGCGCAGTTGAAGTACCGCTTCGGCGCGCTCCGGGACCGCGCCGATCGGTTTTTCGAGGCTGCCTGCGCCGAGAGCGAGAATCTCGAGGGTATTCGAGCCGTAGAGGCGCTCGCCGTCGCTCAAGGCTTTCTCACCCCAGCTCGGGTCGATGATAGGGTCCGAGGCGCCGCCGCCCACGGGCAAATCGCGAATCAGGCGGCTGACCTCGTCGCTGATCGCGGGGGCCTTGAGAAAGTCGACCAGCACTTCACCGCTTTGCGATACCAGCGTGGCCAGGGCGTTACTCAGCACCGCCGCGGCGTTGGTGATGACGCCGCCCCAGTTGCCCGAGTGGCGATCGCCGTTGCCCGTATCGAGCGAAAGCTTGAACTGAAGTACGCCGCGCGAACCAAGAAAAAGCGTCGGCATGGTATCGCGGATACGTGGGCCGTCCGAGGCGAGAAACAGATCCGACTTGAGCGCCTCGCGATAGCGCCGGCAGGTCTCTTCGAGCCCCGGCGAGCCGATCTCTTCGCCCATTTCGAACAGGATCTTGACGTTATAGCCAAGCGTGCCCTGGCGCGCCGTGATCACCGCTTCCAGCGCCGTCAGGTTGACGCAGTGCTGGCCCTTGTTGTCGGCGGTGCCCCGGCCGTAGACGCGGTCGTCGACAAAGGTCAGCTTCCAGGGCTCGATGTCTTCGTCCCACTTGCCCTCCTGGCCATCGGTGACATCGCCGTGACCGTACAACAGCAGCGTAGGAAGCGCCTCGTCTTCCAGGCGCTCGCCGAGTAGAAGCGGCGGCATGCCCGGCTGCGGGTTGTCGATGCGCTGGCAGCGAAAGCCCAGCTTCTCGAGCTGCGGGGTGATCTCATCGTCAAGATACTTCTCCAGCATCGGACCGCACTCGGTGCTCTGGCTGACCGTACGCATCGCAACGCGGCGACCAAGCACGCGGTAGAAATTGCCGTTGGAGAGTTCGTTAAGCGCCAGGTCGATGGCGTGCTGTCGGCAGGCTTGAGCATTCGTCATGGCGAGTCTCGCGGTGAAGAGGAAAGGATGATTCGAGCCTATCGCTTGTGAAGGTTTGCCGCCATCAATAATATATCAAGTTATCTTTCCAATTTTGGCAAGACTTTGGGCGAGGCGAAAGCGACGATGCAGGAACTCAATCTGCGCTATTTTCAAAGCGTGGCCAGGACCGGCTCGCTGTCGGCGGCAGCGCAAGAGCTTCACGTGGCCGTGTCGGCGGTCAGCCGACAGATCGCCAACCTGGAACAGCGCCTGGGACTCACGCTGTTTGTGCGCAAACCCCGCGGCATGGCGCTCACCGAGGCGGGGGAGCTGCTTCAGGCGTATGCGCTACGTAACCGGCTCGAGCTCGAAAGCGTCATCGAGCAGATGCGTGAGGCAACCACGCGCGAAATCAGTACCGTGACCATCGCTTGCCCGGACGGCATGGCGTGGCATTTTCTACCCAGCGCGATCGCGCACTTCATTCAGGATCACCCGGAGGTCGGCTTCGATCTCCGGGTGGTCGAGTCTGCTCGCGCTTCGGAGTTGGTCAAACAGGGCGAAGCAGACATCGCGCTGACGTTCAGCCTCTCGGTGGATATCGGGGTCAAGGTGCTGTCGAGCCATCGCGCCGCCATCGGCGCGCTGATGGCCAGGGGGCATCCGCTGGCGGCGAAGCCCGCTCTCGAAATGCGCGATCTGATCGAATACCCGCTGGTTCTGTCGTCGCCGGGCTCGACGGTGCGCCATCTGATCGACGTCGCCTGCAGCCTTTCCGGAGTGAAGCTAGTTCCGAGCATTGCCTGTAACACAATGGGGGTGACTCACGCGACGGTGAGGGCGCACCCGTTCATGGTGGGCCTGTGCAGCGCAATCGCGGTCAGTGGGCGAGTGGCGAGCGACGGCCTTTTACATCTACCGTTCAAGGAGCCCCAGCTTGGCCAGCGCAGCCTGCAAGTGCAGGTCATGGCGGATCGCCATTTGCCCGACCACATTGCGAGCTTTCTTGAATTTCTCGAGCAGCGTCTGCTCGAGGCGAGCCCAAACGCCGCCTCGAGAACGTAAGCTCAGAAAGGGCCGTAGTTGATCGCCACGGCCACGCCAACGAAGGCACCGCCAATCACGATCCAAAGCAGTACCAGCGGCAGCACGAACCGGAACCACTCAATATAAGAGACGCGGGCGATCGCCAGGCACGCCATCAGCGTGCCGGAAAGCGGCGTGACGATGTTGGTCACCGCATCGCCGAGCTTGAAGGTGATGAAGGTGGCCTGACGGGTCACTTCCAGCATGTCGCCGATGGGCACCATGATCGGCATGACGATCGCCGCCTGCCCGGTGCCCGAGGTGATCAATCCGTTGAACAGCAGATTGAAGCCGTAAAGCAGCTCCATGGCCATGACCTTACCGTGGCCGTCCAGGGAGCTCGCCACGCTGTGTACGATGGTGTCGATCAATTGCGCTTGGCGCAGCAGCACGATGACTGCCGCGGCGACCCCGATGACCAGCGCCCCGTAAAGCACTTCGCCGGCGCCGCTCATCAAGCGGCGAATGAACTCGTTGGGCGAGATGCGCGCGATCACGGCGGTCGCGACGCCCATCATCAGAAAGGTGGCCGAAAGCTGCGGGATGCTCCAGCCGTAGCGAAAGGCGCCGAAGATGAAAAAGCCGAACCCGAGCACGAACAGCGCCAGCACCAGCTTATGGGTCAAGGTAAAGGCGTGATGCTCGTCGTTGTGCTCGCTGTCGTACGCTGCCGTCAGCGCCTCACTGCCCATCACACTGGCGCGCGGGTCCCGCTTGATACGCCCGGCGTAGCGGCAGATGTAAAGCGCGGTCACGGCCAGAAAGACGATGAAAATGGCGCCGCGGTAGACGAAGCCGGAAAACAGCGGAAGCTCCGCGATGGTCTGACCGGTAACCGTCACGGTAGGATCGAATACCCCGGCGCCGAAGCCGGCGTAGGAGCCTAGAAAAATGATCGCCACGCCAACCACCGGGTCGAGCTTCATCGAGCGGGCCAGATACAAACCGATGGGAATGAAGGCGATCGCCAGGTTGGCGCCCACGCCGATCGAGGCAAGCGTTGCGAAAGTGGTGCAAAAGATCCAGATCAGCACGTTCTGGCGGCCTTTTGCCAAGGCGATCAAACGGTGAATGCCGGAACTGATCGCCCCGGTGGTTTCGATGACCTTGAGCACCCCGCCCACAATCAAAATCAAAAATATCAGCGTCGAAGCTGCCACCAGGCCGTTGTGCATGGCGGTGAACAGGTCCATTACGCTGAGCGTATCCCCGGTGATGTAGCGAAAACTCTCGGTATCGACCTGAGTCAGCCCGTTTTCAACCGTTCGTTCGTAAGTGCCGGCGGGCACGATGTAGGACGCGATCAGTACCAACACCATGAAGCCAAACAGGATGATGAACACATCCGGCATGGCGCGCTTCTTTTTGGCCGGCGTTACGGGTACGTCGGTCGACTCGGATTTTTGGGACATCTATTTTCTCGCCTCCGGGCATTATGGTTTTAGTGTTCTGGCGTGCACCGGGGATGTTATTGGGGTGGAGGCGTAAAGCCGTGTGGCCCGGCGAATTCACGCTACCAGGGAAACCGAAGGCGGGCAATTGTGTATTAATCAAACCTGCTTTCTGATCAAGGCAATGATAAAGCCAAAACCTTGAGTGTTGCCTGATGAACGTTGTCTGAAATGTTCGCCCGCCGCGTGAAACGCCGCTCGTTTGATGGCGTCTCAACCTGGGGCGTTTGAAGATAAAATGCCTTTTGCTTCTCGATTCCTGCTCGGTGAAACGCCATGCCTGCCAGCGCCTACCTTTTGATGGCCGATATCGTATTGCTCTTTCATGTGCTGTTCGTCGCCTTCGTGGTGGGCGGGCTGCTGGCGATCTACGCCGGAAGACTTTGGGGCTGGCGCTGGGTGCGCCACCGCGGCTTTCGAATCATTCACCTGGCCGCCATCGGTTACGTGGTGGTACAGGCCTGGCTGGGCCTGGTATGTCCGCTGACTACGCTCGAAATGGCGCTTCGCGCCCAGGCGGGGCAGGCGAGCTACTCCGGCGCGTTCATTCAGCACTGGCTGCAGCGGCTTCTTTACTACACCGCGCCCGAGTGGGTGTTCGTGGTGGTCTACTCGATTTTTGGCGCGCTGGTCGGAGCCAGCTGGTGGGTGGTACCGCCCCGCGCGAAGCATTCGAGGTGAATGTCATTGAAACAATAATCATCATTAAATTAAGCTCGACCACTTTTGAACGTGCAAGAGGGAGTGGGTATGGCCGTTGGCTCGAAAGCGTGGATGATTGCAGGCGCCGTTGTCGTGGTCGGTGCAGGCGGCTACCTGGGCGCCCAGGCGGTGGTAGGGCACGAGGTAGAAAAATCGCTGAACCAGGTGTTGTCGCGCATCGACGCCTCGCCTGGTTGGCAAGTCAGCGAAATCGACATCGACCGCTCGCTTTTTTCGACCACCGCCCGCGCCACGCTCGGCGCCGTCGGGTTTGACGAGGCCACCGCCGCGCTCGATCTACGCGTGGACCACGGCGTGTTCAAAAGCCCGGTGACCGGCACCCTGCGGCCAAGCGAGGCGCTGTTCGAGGGCGATATCGATATCGACATGGTCGCATCCTTGAGCGGCGCCGAAGGCCAGCTCACCGCCGATACACTTCGCCTTCAAGAGTTGCATGGTGAAGCGACCGGGCTAGTGATGGATCTCGATATCGAGGACGAGACGCGCTGGCACGTCGATACGCGTATCCAATCGCTTGGGTTTACCTACGTCGATGGATCGGTCGTGCGTCTGAATGCGCCACGTTTCGAAATGGATACCCGCGGCGACCAGGGCAGCGAAGTAGTACAGCGACTCGAACTCCCCCGCGCAGAGATCGCAACCCGGGGGCTCAACGTCTACCTGAGCGACGTGACGTTCGACGCCCTCACGCAGCCTTCCCCTGAGCTTGAAGGCAACCCCCGGCGGGTCGATCAAAGTGCCACCCTCCAGGTGGCAGATGTCGGCGTGGACGAGACATCGATGGGCAGCCTTTCAATGGATCTCGCCGCAAAGCGTTTGGACATGCAGGCGTTTCAGGACTACAACGAAGCCTTCGCCATGCTGACTGCCCTGGACTATCGCCGCGAGCAGGATCCGGCCAGTTTCGATGAGGCGCGCTACCGCGAGTCGCTGAACGAAGCAATCGACAGCGGCTACACCTTTCTGGCCAGTAGCCCCGCGGTCAATATCGACCCGCTCGACGCCCATATCGTCGTGCCGGCGCTGAATCTGGATTTCAAACCGCGCCTTCAGATCGACATGGGCTTCGACGGCGAGAGCCTCTCTAAAGAGGCGTTTTACAGCCTCGCGCGCCATACCGATACACCGGCAAGTGAGCTCATCGAGCCTCAAAACGCTCCCATGAGTGAGGCGCAAGCCAACGCCTATTTTGGTAGCCGCACCCGTTTCGAAGTCAACATGGCCACCCCGCCGCAAGCGGTGCTCAGCGAGCTTCCGCTGATGGCGCGTTTTTTGATCGATGCTGAACGCGATCAACAAACCCTCAAGTGGGAGCAGGGCCAGCTGACCCTCAACGGTGAAGCGCTATTCTAGCCGCTGCATTTTCTGAAAAGCGATACGCTCAGCTAATGATGAACCCGACGCAGGCCGCCGTGGCAAGCCCCATCGCCACGTTGAAAATGCGCCATGCGCGAGGTGTGGTCAAAAGTCGACCGATCGCCATACCGAACCCGGCCCAGAGCGAAATGCAGAAAAACGCCACGCCCTCCATCAGCAGCGCCAGTACCAAGGCGTTTACGAACAGAGGGCCGTCCTGGGGCATGAAACCCGCGACCAGCGCAATACCCATTACCCACGCCTTGGGGTTAACGAACTGGAATGCCGCCGCCTGCCAGGCGGTCAGCGGGCGCGCACCTTCGCGCGCGACCAGGTTCGGCGGCGGGGCGCTGGCGATCTTCCACGCCAGGTAGAGCAGGTAAGCCGCCCCCACGACCTTGAGCCCCTGCTGAATCACCGGGTAGCGCTCGAACAGCGCGCCAAGCCCGAGGGCGATACCCATGAAAAGCGTCATGCAACCGAGCATGATGCCGGCAATGTGCGGCAGCGTGCGCCGGTAGCCGTAAAGCGCGCCAGAGGCGGTAAGCATGACGTTGTTCGGGCCTGGCGTTCCGCTCATCGAGATCGAGAAAAGGGCTACCGACAGCCACCAGCCAAGCGAGGTCATGGGAGCTTACGGGGAGTATTACTCCCGACGTGCAAGAATGCGATCGACATCGATTTCTCCTGATTGAGTCGATAAAAGAAAATGTGCTGGCAAGTCCTATTGTATGGAATCAAATGAAGTTTTGGAGCGTTACATATCGTTATTTCGAACATCGATTCTTGCTGCTTCAATGCTTTCGTACAAGGTCGGCGAGCCCTGTTACTCACCAGACGCTCGGAGCGTGGCTTGCAGTTTGGCGACCAGCGCTTTTACGTCCCGCTGCGCGTGATTAATGGAGTTCTCCAGCACCTCGCCACCTTCTTCCTGGCCTTCGATGGCAACGGCGTGGATCCGGGTGATCCCGATGAAGTTCAGCGCCGATCTCATACTCGCCTCCAGATGATTCATATGCGCCATGGCCTCGTTGGGACCCATATCCGTGCCGCCTCGGGCAGCGAGAATGACGGCGTGTCTTTGTCGTTCGGCAAGCAGTGGAACCGGTTCGCGGTGCTCGTCATAGGCCACGGTACGTCCTAACCTGATGACCTGATCGACCCACGCTTTCAGCGCCGCCGGCATGGAAAAGTTATAAAGCGGCGAGCCGATCACCAGAATATCCGCCTCGATCAGCTCCTCTACCAGTCGGTCGCTCTCTTTAAGCGCGGCTTTCATGGATGCACTGCGCTGGGCGTCAGGCGTGAAAGCGGCGGCGATCCAGTCATGGTCGATGAAGCTGGGTGGGCGCTGGCCAATATCGCGATACGTCAGCGTATCCCCGGGCCGGGTGGCCTGCCACTGCGCTACGAACGTTTGCGACAAACGGCGGCTGAGCGACCCGTGAAGGTCGGTACCGGCGATGCCGGGGCGGGCGCTAGCGTCCAGGTGAAGAAGATGAGTCATGAATCCTCCTGAATGAATCGTTTGATCCGAATAAAACTGTAGCGTCAGCATAGGGCGCACTATAATGCGCTCACAAACGATCATTTCTTCGACCATGGATGAGGTGAATTCACTCATGAGCAGGCGACAACTCCCTTCGCTTGCGTCACTCAAGGCCTTCGAGGCGGCGGCGCGTCATGAAAGCGCCAAGCGGGCTGCCGAGGAGCTTTCGGTCACGCCGACGGCCGTGAGTCACCAAATTCGGGGGCTCGAAGAAGCGCTGGGCATTGCCCTGTTTCGACGCCGCCCCAGGCAGCTCGAGCTGACGCCGAAAGGGCGAGAGCTACAGCGCGTATTGGAAAGTTCGTTCGATAACATCGAGCACACCATCGCGCGGCTGACTGCGAGACCCCGGCGTCAGGGCATCACGCTGACCACCACGCCGGTCGTGGCAGTACGCTGGCTTCTTCCCTGGGTGTATCGGCTCGCTGACGCGCAGCCGGATATCGACCTGCGTATTCATGCAAGCCACGAACCCGTCGCGCTGGATGGTTCGATCGCCGACATGGCTATCCGCCATGGAGACGGCCATTGGCCGGGTCTTGCCGCCGAAAAGCTTTTCGATACCACGCTATTACCGGCCTGCACGCCGGGCCTGATCGAGCGCTTCCAGGACGATGTCGCGGGCTACCCGTTGTTACACCTGCGCCCGCAAAAAGCGCTAGTTTCGCCCATGGATTGGGCCAGTTATATCGAAGCGGCAGGGTTACCTGCGATGAATACCGATGCAGGTCTCGCGTTCTCCGACGAAAGCCACGCGATCTCGGCGGCGCTGGATGGGCAGGGCGTGATTCTGATGAATCGGCAGTTGATCGAGGACGAACTTGCGAGCGGGCGTTTGATTCAGCCATTCGGAATCGAGCTCGACGACCGTGCGTTTTATCTCGCATATCCCGAAAATCGACCAAAGGATGCATCGTTACAGGCCGTGCGCGAGTGGGTAATGGTCATCGCCGAACAAGAGTTGGCGCGAGACGTTCGATAGTTTTATACCGTTATATTTTTTAGTCGAGTATGAGAATTCGATCTGGCCGATTTTTGGAGTTTTGAGTAGTTTGCCGCGCGCGGTCTAGCTAGTGGTTTTGCGCTTAAACCTTGCGCGGCCGGTGCTTTTTGAACGAGTACCGCCGCTGCGCTTTCGGGAGGTGCGTTTGACCGGGGTGCCGGTTTCGCCCTCTGCGCTTTGCAGGCTCTTTCTGAGTTTGTCCGCATCGCTTTGTCCGAGAAGTCCGCGCAAGTCCTCGATCAGCGCCTGCTGAAAAGCACCGGCATCGTCGGCACGCTCGGCAATCGCGCCGAGTCGCTGCTCCCAAAGGGCGGTGCGCTCCGGGGTACTGACGGCGGCGGGAAGTGCGGCGACCAAAGCGCTGCCAAGTTTCGTGGCACGCAGCGCTTTTTGCTTGCGCACGAGATAGCCGCGCTGCACCAGCGTTTCGATGATGCCGGCGCGAGTCGCCTCGGTGCCCAGGCCATCGGTGTCGCGCAGGGTGCGGCGCACCTCGGCATCCTCGACGTAGCGACCGATGTTCATCATCGCCTTGATGAGACTGGCGTCGGTAAACGGCTCCGGCGGGCGGGTCTCTTTCTCTTCTACACCGGCATTCAGCGCCCGGCAGAGCTCGTTTTGCGTTAGCGGCGGCAGCGGCGGGGCGTCCTCTTTCGTGGTGAACAGCGGCTTCCAGCCCGGGTCGAGCACGCTCTGGCCGCGGGCGCGAAAAGCCTCGTTCAAGAGATGAAATTCGGCTTTAACCTCGAACGTCTTGAGCGGCGGGTAGAACTGCGCCATCACGTTGCGCACGATCAGGCGAAACACCTGGCCGTCGATGTTGGAAAGCGCCGTGAAGTCGGCGGGCTTGCCGGTCGGCGCGAGGGCGTGGTGGGCGCCGACCTGCTTGTCGTTCCAGGCCTTTGATCGAAGTGAAAAATCGGCACTTTTCAGCCAGCTCGAGAGCGTTGCGTCGTTCTGACAGGCGCCGGTCAGGCTCTTTTTTGCCAGCGGCAGATGCTCTTGCGGAAGGTAACGACAGTCCGAGCGCGGATAGGTGATCAGCTTGTGCTGCTCGTAAAGGCGCTGGCACACGTCGAGCACCGTTTGGGCGGAAAGCCCGAAGCGGCGCGCGGCGTCGACCTGAAGCGCCGAGAGCGAGTAGGGCAGCGGTGCGTTCTGGCGTTTCTCGTTTTGCTCGAGCTTTGCAAGCGTCCCCTCGGCGCCGGGGAGGCTCGCGGCCAGCGCATCCGCCGGGGCGCGCTCGATAAGCCGGCCCTGGTCGTCCAGCGGCTGGCGCTCAGTGGGCGTCCACCAGGCGCGAAGCTGGCCCTTCGCCACCTGAAGATCCACCCAGAGCGGGTAGAACGGGTAGGGCCTGAAGTCGCGAATGGCGTTGTCGCGGCGCACGATCAGCCCCAAAACCGGCGTTTGCACCCGGCCAACGGAAAGCACGCCATCGAAGCCCGCCTGGCGCCCGGTCAGCGTCCAGGCGCGGGTCAGGTTGATGCCGTAGAGCCAGTCGGCGCGCGAGCGCGTCTGGGCAGCTTGAAACAGCGGCTGAAACTCGGCGTTGCTCTTGAGCCTGGAAAGCGCGCGGGCCACTGCCGGGCGGTTCAGGTCGCTGACCAGAAGGCGCCACACAGGGCCACGATAGTTCAGGTACTCGATGACCTCCTGGACCAGAAGCTGGCCTTCGCGGTCCGGGTCGCCGGCGTGTACCACCTCGGCGGCCTGCTTGATCAGCTTGCGAATCACCGCGAGCTGCCCCCGCGCCTTGGCGCGCGGCGCCAGTTTCCACGTGCCGGGTACGATCGGCAGCCGGTCCAGGCGCCACTGTTTATCGGCGGGGTCGTAAACCTCCGGGGCGGCCTGCTCGAGCAAATGGCCCAGACACCAGGTCACGGTGGTGTCACCACATACGATGGCGCCGTCCTGGCGCCGGCCACTGCCCGGCAGTGCATCGGCAATCGCGCGGGCGAGGCTGGGTTTTTCGGCGATAATCAGGCGCATGCCGGCACTACCTTAACGAGTCGGAAAATTGCGCCTATGGTATCAGAGAGGGCGAACCGAGCGCAGAACGCGAAAAACGCGTGCTCACTTTCGCTCGACCATGTCGACCAACGAGGAAAACCGATGCGCGATCGCGGAAGAACACGGCGTTTGATGGGCCTGGGTGCCCGCACCGGCGGGGCGATGCTGAAAACCCGCCTCGGCGGTCAGGCGGATTGGCGCTCACTTGGCGAGGCGCTGTTCGAAGGGCTTTCCGAGCTCAAGGGCCCGGCAATGAAGATGGCCCAGGTGATGTCCCAGTGGGACGACCTGCTGCCGGCGGATCTTTCCGAGGAGCTTGCGCGGCTTCAGCGCCAGGCCGAGCCGATGCCCTGGCCGCGTATTCGCGAGGCGCTGGTGCTTCAGTACGGCGACCTGGACGACTATTTCAGCGAGATCGAAGAGCGGCCGTTTGCCAGCGCCTCGATGGGGCAGGTGCACAAGGCGATCACTCTAGAGGGCGAGACCGTGGTGCTCAAGGTGCAGTATCCGGGGCTTTCCGCGGTGCTCGAAAGCGATTTGGTACAGCTCAAACGCCTCATGCGCCTGGGGCGCTGGTTCAAGGTGCCCCAGGCAAGGCTCGACGCGTTGTTCGAAGAGCTCGCCGCGGGGCTTCGCGACGAGCTCGACTACCAGGCCGAGGCTTTGGCGCTTGAGCGCTATCGTGAGCGCTACGCCGATGATCCGCGGCTGGTGATTCCCGAGCCGCTGTTCGCACTTTCCGGTACTCACGTACTCGCCATGCGCTTCGTCGACGGCACGCCGCTGCGCGAGGTGGAAAGCCTGGAGGATGCCACGCGCCAGCAGGTCGCCGCCACCCTTGCCGACTGGATCACCCGCGAGCTTTTCAGCTTCGGCGAGCTGCACGCCGACCCCCACGCGGGCAACTTCGCCGTCGATGATCGGGGGCGGCTGGTGATCTATGACTTCGGCGCGGTCATCCCCGTGCCCGAGGCGCGGCTCGAGGCGATGGTGGCGCTTTTGAAGGCCACACTCGCACGTGATCCGATGGCCATGGACGAGGCGATGATGGCGATGGGTGGGCGTCAGGGCCAGGGCGCGCCGCTGTCGCTCTATCGTGAGGCCGCCGAGTGCGTGGCGCCGCTGTTCGAGCCCGGCGAGCAGGATTTTGGCGATGTGCGCGTGCATCGGCGTTTGCGCGAGCTCTCGCCGAAAGTGTGGGGCGCGATGGACCGCCTCCAGCCGCCAGCGGATACGCTGCTGCTGTCGCGCGCGCTCAACGGCCACTACTGGAATCTTGTGCGATTGAAGGCGCGCCTTGATATGCACGCCCGGGTCGAGCCTTTGCTTGCGTGGTCCGGTTTCGAGTAGCGCCTTGAACGCCCTGTTGGCAGCGCCAATCCTCCTGCGTGAAGCCCGCCCGCCATGCTAGACTATGGCGCTTTCAATTATGGTGCTTCAAGACAGTGGCGCTTCAAGACAGGAGATGGCAATGCTGGCGGTATGGGTCGATCAGCTGCTGGGATTTGCCTCCGGGGCACTCTCGGCAATCAGGCAGCAGGAGCACTATCCCGATTTCATGACCTGGGTTCGCGCCCAGGGCAGCGAGTACTTCAACGGTGACATGGCCACCGCCCAGGCGCTGGCGCCGATTTTCTGGTCGCAAACCCCGCTCGAGCGGCTGGATTTCGCCAGTGAACCCTTGGCTACGCCTGGGCGCAACGAGCCCTGCTGGTGCGACTCCGGGCGCAAGTACAAGCAGTGCTGCCTGCGCGTGGCGTTTCCCACCGAAATTCCAGCGCAGATGATGTGGATGCTTTCGCTCAAGGAGTGGAAGGGCGCGACGCTCAAGGCCGCGCTCGATAGCCGCAAAGCGCCGGCCCAGGCGCTGCTCGAGGCCGGACTGATTGCCGCCGAGAGCGGCCAGACCGGCCGCGCCATGCAGATTCTCGAGTCGCTGTTTGATGGCAGCGACTTCTCACGCCTGCCCGACCAGGCCGAGCCCGCCTTCGAGCTGCTGCTCGACATCTACCAGGAGCGCGGCTTCACCCGCAAGCGCGCCGATCTGCTCGATGAGGTGCTCGAGCGCGGGCCGATGTTCCTGCGCGGCGTAGCGCTCGAGCGTTTGTGTTTGATGCATCTGGACAACGACGACCTGGACAGCGCCCGCGGCGCCTTCATCAAGGCGATGCAGGCGCTGCCGGACTCACCCACGCTCGCTTACATCGAAGCGATGCTGCTGCTCCACGAAGGCCACGAAGAGGAGGCCCGCGAGCGCGCCGATTTCTGGTACCGCCGGCTGGCGCGCCAGGGCGGGCTCGACGAGGATCAGCTCGATTTTCTTGCCGCCCTGGCTGACAACCCCGGTGCGACCCTGGCCGATCAGCTTCTGAGCGCCGAGGAGGATCTGGCTACGCCGCTGATTTCGCTGCAGTCGCTTTTGGCCGCACTCCCTACCGCGCCGAAGCTCGATATCACGCCATCGAATGACGGCGAGCGCCTGCACTACACCACTACCGCCCGGGAAGAGACGCTTTTCGCTGCCTGGCACGAGCAGTTTCAGGTGTGGGTCGACGACGATGTGGCGCTCGGCTTTCGCGACGACCCCTGGGGCAACGCGGTGGAGTGGATGTCGGCACTCTGCGCCCATCCTGAGTGGCTCGACGCCCCCCAGGTGGTGCAGGATCTGACCCTGGCGCTGACCAGCCGCTTTGGTAGCCTCCCGTGGATGGCGCCGAGCCTACTCGAGCCTTTGGCGGTGCGGCTTTCGCGCTGGCTGCAGCAGGCCCGCGCCGCGGGGGATGGAAGTCTCTGTTGGGATGACGCCAGTAACGTCATGCTGCTGCGCACCGGCCTTGCGCTGGTGGTCGGTATGGAGCGCGGCGCGCGCCAGCACTCCCGCGAGCTCGCCGAAGAGCTGCTGGCGATCGACCGGGAAGATAGCCTCGGGCTCAAGGAGCTGGTGCTCGACCAGCTTCTTCGCGACGATCGTAACCGCGAGGCGCTTACGCTGACCGAGGCGAGCGACAAGGATGACGGCTCCCAGATATTGGGACTTCTTATGGGGCGCACGCTGGCGCTTTATCGGCTGAATGATCATCAGGCTGCCGAGGCCGCACTGAAGCAAGCAGTGGCCCACAACCGTCACGCGCTAGAGCTTTTGTGCGCGGAAAGCCCGAGACCCGTGCCGCCCTACGCGGACGGCCAGGTCGATCCGGGCTCGAAGGCCGAGGCGTGGCAGTACCGTACGCTGATGCGCGATCAGTGGCGCACCACGCCCGGAGCGCTCGAGTGGCTTTACCAGCACCGCTGACCAAAGAACGCCGGTGTCAGTGTTTGGCCGCGCCAAGAATATCGCGGTCACGGGTCACCCATACCGCCAGCAGCACCGCCGGCAGGCCCAACAGGGTCGCGACCACGAAGAAGGTCGCGTACCCCTGGGCCCCCACCACCAGGCCCCCGAAGCCGCTCAGGAACTTGCCCGGTAGCGTCATCAGTGACGAGAACAGGGCGTACTGGGTCGCGGTATAGGCCTTCGAGGTCAAACTCGACAGAAACGCGATGAACACGGCGCTGGCCAGCCCGTTGGCCAGGTTGTCGCCGATGATCGTCACCACCAGCATCGGTACGGCGTTGCCGATCAGCGAAAGCGCGGCAAACAGCAGGTTGGTCACCATGACCAGCGCCGCACCGCCGATCAGAAGCGGGCCGATGCCGTAGCGCGCTACGAGAAGCCCACCCAGAACTCCGCCTGCGATGCTCATGGCGATACCGAAGATATTGGTCACCGTGGCGATGGTCTCGAGCGAAAAGCCGAGATCGATATAGAGCGGGTTCGCCATCGAGCCCATGGCCAGATCGCTGATGCGAAACACCGCGATGAACAGCAGAAGCCCCAGTGCCTTGACGCCAAAGCGGCGAAAGAAGTCGAGAAACGGGCACACCACCGCGCCGATCGCCCAGGCGGTGAGCCGGCGCAGCCACTTCGGCTGGCCGCGGCTTTTGCGCAGGTAGGCGCGCACGCTCGGCTCGTGCACCAGCTGAATCGAAAGCGCGGCGCGGGCGGGCTCCGGGCGAACCAGCACGGTCAACATGCCCACCGCCATCAGCGCGGCCATGCTCAGATACGCCGCCTGCCAGGAGACGTGGGCAGCGACGTAGAGCGCCCCGGCCCCGGCGGCGATCAGCCCACAGCGGTAGCCGATGATATAGGTCGACGACATCGCTGCCTGAAGGTCGTCGCTGGCCGACTCGATACGGTAGGCATCCACCGCGATATCCTGGGTGGCCGAGCCGAAGGCGACCAGCAGCGCGAACGCCGCCACCAGCGCCAGGTGCCCGACCGGGTCGAGCCCCGCCATGCCGACAAGCCCCAGGGCGATGGTCAGCTGGGCCAGCAGCATCCAGCCGCGGCGCTGGCCCAGAAGCCGTGTCAACAGCGGCAGCGCCAGGCGGTCGACTACCGGTGCCCAGAAGAACTTGATCGAGTAGAGCATGCCGATCCAGGCGAAAAAGCCGATCGCCGCCACCTCGACGCCGTCACTGCGAAGCCAGGCCGACAGCGTAGAGAACACCAGCAAAAAGGGAAGCCCCGCGGAAAAGCCGAGAAACAGCATGGTAATGACCGGCGCGCGCAGATAGACGGCCAGCGCGCTTTTCCAACTGCGCCTGGGGGAGAGTGGTGCCATGGTGATAAAACTCCAGAAAAGAGCGCGGGCGAGCCCCGTCAGATAACGCGGCGAATGTTAGACTGATCGTCTGAAAAGCCGATAGCTTACCGGAGAGGAGTTTTCCGTGTCGATTACGTCACACCAGGTCGTGTCGCTGCACTACGTATTGAGCGACGTCACCCTCGAGGGCTCGCGCGAGGTGCTCGACGACTCCCGCGCGCGTCAAAAGCCGCTGGAGTATCTTCATGCCCACGACAACATTCTGCCCGGGCTCGAACGCGCGCTGGAAGGCAAAGTCATCGGGGATACCTTCAGCGCGACCCTGGCACCCCAGGACGCCTACGGCCGGCGCGACGAAGCGCTGGTCCAGACGCTTGCCAAAACCGCTTTCAGCGGTGCGGAGCTTAACCCCGGCAGCCGCTTTCAAACCGAAGGCGAGGCGGGTCCGCAGATCGTAACGGTGCTCGCCGTCGAAGGCGACCGGGTGCGGGTCGATATGAACCATCCGCTCGCCGGGCGCACGCTCGAGTACCGCGTCGAGGTGCTCGACGTGCGCGAAGCGACCCGCGCCGAACTCGCCAAGGGGCATCCGCTGCCGCCCGGCACCGAGCACGCTGGGGTGGAAGACCGCAAGGTCCTTTAGAGGCCGTTACTGGGAGCAAGTTACTGGTAGCGCATGATGTCAGCGTGCATGGGCGCTAGCCGGCCCAGCAGCTCATTGCGCGCGCCAAGCGGTATTTGCTCGGCGCGAAGCGCGGCTTCCAGGTGCTCGACCAGCCGGTTGAAGTCGGCATCGTCGATGCCCATGTGCTGGTGGGCGCGGTCCATCGGCGGGCCTTCGTAGCGGCACGGCCCGTCGCTGACGGCGCAAAATTGGCTGGCAAGCGAAGCGGCGAGGCGATCAATGTTGGTGTGGGCGAAAAAGCCCACCAGCGTCGGGTCGTCGGCCACGCGGTAGAGAAAGTTCTCGACCGTGGCCTCGATACCGGCCTGACCGCCCAGACGCTCATAAAGCGTGGCCTGAGGCTTCAAGGAGGCGCAGCCAACGAGCAGTGCGCACGCCATTAAAAGCGCTACGGCCATCCCCTGGCGCGCACAACGTGTCAACAGTGAGTGTGTCATCGAACCCCCGCTCAAAAAGCCGCCTGAAGAGAAAGATAGCCGCCGCGCTGGGACGGCAATCCCGCGATGTCGCCCAGGTCGAGCCAAGCCCCGGTCAAGGAGACGTGCTTGTTGAAGAAGTAGGCGCTGTAGACGCTTTGCCAGTCATCTTCGCGGGCCACGCTCAGATTGTCGGGCTTTTGCCGATACTCGGTGCCCAGGATCCACTGCGGCGTGATGAATACGCCCACGCTTCCTTCCGCGACCCACTGGCGTCCGCCCTGGTCGCCGCCAAAGCCCAAAAGCCCGCCCTGGTTGGCCTCGGTATTGCGCAGCGTGGCGTTGAGCAAAAGGTTACGCCCGGCCACCGCGGCGAACAGTAACTTGCTGGCACTCAGGTAGCTATCCGTACCGCTGGTGCTTTGGGCGCCGAGCGCAGTGGGAACGGTGCCGTCGAGTAGCCGCTTATGCTGCACGCCAACGCTCCAGATGCCCAGCGGGTGGTAGAGCACATCGCCAAACAGGCGCACCTTGGCGCCAACGATATCCTGCTCGAGTTCGCCGCCCAGAGTCGTCAGGTCCAACCGCTGGCGGGCGTAGGAGAGCTCGACGCGATCATGCACATTGACGCTGGCGCCGCCGACGCTCAACCGGTAGTCGTCCACTCTGGCGTGGGAGATCGCGGCGGTGGCGCCTATTTCGCCTTCACTGGCGGTGCTCGAAAGCACCGCCCAGGGCGAAAGCCCGCCGCCGGCGGCGCCTTCGATGGCGCTGACGGCGCCGGTGCTCATCAAGCGGCTGCCGGCAAGCGTCTGGCTACTCACGAGTGCCAGGCCAACGGCCGCTGCGGCCTTCAATCGCCGTTTGATCCGGCGCGACGTCGCGGGAGTGAGTGAACGCATTACGATCTCTCTTGAAAGGATTAAACCGATACGCCCGGGGAGGGCAGCGACAGCGTTTCGAAACGCTCGAGCCAGCTTTGTAGCGCGTCGCTGGCCATGGGTCTGG
The DNA here is from genome assembly GCF_043558675.1 of Halomonas sp. HNIBRBA4712. NCBI lineage: Bacteria > Pseudomonadati > Pseudomonadota > Gammaproteobacteria > Oceanospirillales > Halomonadaceae > Halomonas > Halomonas sp. HNIBRBA4712. Next base: position 95,584 of record NZ_JBIFXR010000002.1, read on the forward strand.
CGATCCAGTAACCCTGCAGATAATCGCAGCCAATCTCGCTCAAGAGCTCGGCGCTGGCGCGGTTCTCGACGCCTTCGGCAACCAGTTTGAGCCCCAAACTATGGCCCATTTCGATCGTCGAACGCACGATGGTGAAATCGTCGGGCTGGGTGTCCAGCGCCATCACGAAGGATTTGTCAATCTTTAATTCGTTGACCGGCAATCGCTTGATCTGCGCAAGTGAGGAGTAGCCAGTGCCGTAGTCATCGATGGCGATCGAAAGCCCCAGGCGGCTGAGCTCGAGCAGGGTTTTCGACGCGATCTCGACATCCTGCATGACGGCACTTTCGGTGACCTCTACGCTGAGCTGGCGGGGTGTGAGGTCGAAGCGTTTCAAAAGTGCCGCGATCTGCTCGGCGAGCAGAGGTTCCATGACGTCGCTGGTAGAAAGATTGACCGCCACCGCAAGCGAATGGCCGCGCTGCTGCCAGGCGTGAAGCTGGGCGCAGATGTGCGACAGCATCCATTGGGTCAGCATGCCGATGCTGCCGGAGCGCTCGGCCAGGCCAATGAACTCGTCCGGGGGAATGAAGCCAAGCGTCGGATGCTGCCAGCGCATCAGCGCCTCGCACTGGTTGACGCGACCGGTACGCGTGTCGACCTTGGGCTGATAGGCCATCCAGAGCTCACCGTTGGCGGCGGCGGTTTGCAAATCGCGTATCAGGGTGAGCTGGCGCTGATGCTGCTCGTCCTGGCCGTTTTCGTAGCGCCGGTGGGTGGCGCGCTGGCGCCGCGCCAAATCCAGCGCCACATCGGCCCTGCGCATCAGTAGTTGAACGGTGTCGCCGTGCTCCGGGCAGTTCACCTCGCCGATGAGCAGTGACGGCGTGATCGGTGAGCTTTCGAGCTCGATCGGCTGGCCGAGTGTGGCCAATAGCTGACTGCGCCAGACGGGATCGCTTTGGACTTGACGGCGCGCCAATAGAAGCTCATTGCCGTCCAGACGGTAGGCCAGGGTAGCGTCGCCCTCCAGATCAGCCAGCCGCTTGGCCAGGGTAGCGAGTACGTGATCGCCGAAGGCGTAGCCGAAGGTATCCTTGATGTCGCGAAAATTGTCGATCGCCAGAAGCAGCAGGGTGAACGGCGCGCCGGCGTCGATCATGCGTTGAAGATCCTCCTCGGCGCTGACGCGGTTGGGAAGCTCGGTGAGCAGGTCAAAGCGTGAGCGATGATGGAGCGTGGCTTCGCGGCGGGTGATTTCATCCTGCATGGTGAGAAGGGTCGCGGCGAGCTGGCCGGTTTCACTATGGCGGGAGCCGCCGGGCAGGCTCTCGACGCGCTCACCCTGACCAATGCGCCGCGCGGCCGTGGCCAGCGCCACCAGCGGCTGACTGATGCTGCGCGCGCTCCAGGCGGCCACCATTAAGGTAAACAGCACGATCAGCGCGATGATGCCCAGAAGCTGCCACCACAGCGAATCGTAGGCCCCCAGCAGCTCGGCGCGAGACAGCTGCAGCAGCGCATGGGTCTGGTAAATGTCGCCGGCGTAAAGGGTCGTGGTGTAGGCGAGGGTCGCCTCATCCGGCGTCATTTGGCTTTCGATCGAGTAGGCGCCGCTTTTGAGCGCCTCCAGGCTGCGCTCGACCAGCGGTTTGGCGGCCTGTGCCGGGTGAGAGCTCGCCAGATAGCTGATCGCCTCGTCCTGAAGGGTAATGACGCTGGCATCGAGCCCGGTCAGCGCCTTGACCTCGTTGGTGATCGACTCGCCCACCAGAAAGCCCATGCCGACCCAGCCGATCAGCGCCGGCGCACGTACCGGCAATAGCGCGAACTCGAACGGCTGGCCTTCGACCACCACCACGCTCGCCGCCGACCCGTTGAGATTGGCACGCTCGAATAGCTGCGGAAAGGGCATCGGCGTATCGGGCGCGTGGTGGCTGCTGGCAAGCACATTACCCTCAAGATCGGTCAGCAGCACGATATCGGCGTTGGCGCGGCTGCCGTGGTTGGCAAGCACCGAGTAGAGCGTATCGGTATCCTGGGTGGAAACTGCGCTTTTGAAACCGAAGTCGTCGGCAAGAATGGCGATGGTGTTGCCCAACTGTTCGCCGCGCGCGTCCAATAGCTGGCGAAACACGTTGGCACCCACTTCGAGTCGTTGGTGCCCCTTGGCGATGATGTCGCTTTGAGTGGCGTGAAGAAAGGCTCCCCCCGTGGCCAGCTGCGAGACGATCACTACGCTTAGCAGTACCAGCGTTAGCCGCGTTCTAAAGCGCATGGCATCTCCTGGTCAAGGAGCAGAGGCGAAGCGTCAACGGCCTCCATATCAACTCCCGGCCGCTTGGCGAAAACGCTGTTGAAGTGGCGAAACGCGGGGGGGCGGCTGCGGCAGCGCATTGAGTTCCAGGCGCACCTCCAGCGGCGTGTCCGGAGTGATCTCGCCTTCCCACCAGATCTGCTGGTTATCGTCCAACCGCGGATGCCAGACCCGCACGCGGTGATTGCCCGGGGGAAGGTTCGGCGCGTCGAGTCGGCCATCGGAACCGGTCGTCTCGGCGAAGGGGGCGTCGCTGACCACGATGAACGCCTGCATGGCGTCGTGAATATTGCAGCCCAGCACCACCACGCCGGTTTGATCGAAGGTCACCGGGGCCGGGGTCTCCTGTAAATACAGATTGAGTTCGAACGTCTTTGCCGGTGAGAAGGAGTAGACGTGGTGGCGGGTCGTATCCTCGTTGGGGAAGGTGACCTGGCTGCCCACGGGCACGGCCATGACCGTGGGATGAAACGCCGCGTTGCGCTGAATCATCCTGGCCTGCTGCACGGGCACCGCCGCGCCCTCGGCGTAGTAGATTTCGACGACGGCGTTGGCAAGCGGCTGCCCATCGCGGTCGCTAACGACGACCGACGCAGCCTCTGCCACACCGGTCAGGTAGAAAAGTGCCAGTAAAAAAACCCTGAACGACCCCCAAAACAAACGAAGTGGTGAAAGCGCCACAAGCCCTCCCGAGTGATCGATTGATGGGATGAAACCCATACGGTGAACGTCGATATAAAAAGTCACCCTTTATAGTTAAGCCCGAAACTTATCTAATCAAAAAATATGGGCATGTTTCACGTCTTTTTTAAACGATAATTAACGCGCTTTGGGAAAGTGAACGCACTTTCGACGCACAAATAGCGCCCTTTTCATAGCATGAATGAAAAATAACTTAGTAAAGCAAGGAGTTGTGGGAGCACCTTCAGTAGCCAGGCAGTGTTGAAGGTACGTTTAACAGCGCATAAGAAAGTCGTAGTGCCTAACGCCAGTGCGCCTGCCAGGTACGCAGAACGCGCTCCGGGTACCAGGTCTTGCCCAGGCTTCCGTTATAGCGGGCGAGGGCTCGGGTGAAGTCGCCGCCTTCGACGGCGAGGTAGTGGGCGAGGATGGTGCAGCCGTAGCGCAGGTTGCGGTGCGGGTCGGTCAAGTCGTCAATGGGCAGGCCGAGCTCGGCGACCCAGAAGGGCATGATCTGCATCAGGCCCACCGCACCGGCGGACGATACCGCGTCATCAATGAAGGCGCTTTCGACCTCGATCAGTGCCAGTACCAGGCTCGGCGGTAGCCCGGCGAGTCTGGCTTCGCGGTAGAGGCGCTCGAGCAGCGCGCCGCGCCGGGCGCTATCGCCGATAAAGCGCGAAAGCGGAGCGTCCATACGCGCCTGAAAGCGGCCCAATGAAACGTGTGAGGCGTAGGCGCCGCTGGCCGCCTCGAAGGTAGCCCGTGGCGCCGGCTCGGCGTACACCGGCGCCACGCCGAGCCAGAGCGCCGCGCCAACGGTTAGGCAGTTGAATCGCGGCGCCACGCCGAGAAGCGCTTTAAGCGCTGCGTTCTTGCAAAAACGCGGCGATATCGTTCTGGGCGACCATGGTAGCATCAGTGTCTCGGCGGCCCTTGTACTCGAGCTCACCGTTATCCAGGCTGCGGTCTCCAATCACGATACGATGCGGCACGCCCATCAACTCGAGGTCGGCGAATTTCACCCCGGGGCGGGTATCGCGGTCATCGAGCAGCACGTCGAAACCGGCCTCGACCAGCTCCCGGTAGAGCGCCTCGGAGGCCTCGCGCACGCGCTGGGATTTATGCGCGTTCATCGGCACCAGCGCGACATTGAACGGCGCGATGGCGTCGGGCCAGACGATGCCGGCCTCGTCGTGGTTCTGTTCGATCGCCGCGGCGACCACCCGGGTGATGCCGATACCGTAGCAGCCCATCCAGGGGTGTAGCGTCTTGCCGCTGTCGCCGAGCACGTTGGCATTCATCGCCTCGGAGTACTTGCGCCCCAGCTGGAAGACGTGCCCGACTTCGATGCCGCGCTTGATCGAAAGCGTGCCTTTGCCGTCCGGCGACGGGTCGCCTTCGACCACGTTACGTAGATCCGCCGCTTCGGGCAGCGGCAAATCGCGCTCCCAGTTGATGCCGAAGTAGTGCTTGCCGTCGATGTTGGCGCCGGCGCCGAAGTCCGCCATCAGCGCCACGCTGTGATCGACGATGATCGGAAGCTTTAGATTGACCGGGCCGAGTGAGCCAAAGCCTGCGCCCACGGCGGCGCGCACTTCCTCGTCGCTGGCCATGGTGAGCGGCGCGGCAACCTGGGGCAGGTTCTCCGCTTTTACCTCGTTGAGTTCGTGATCGCCGCGCACTAAAAGCGCGATCAGACCGCCCTCGGCGCTGCGTACGATCAGCGTCTTGACAGTACGCTCGATGGGCAGGCCGTGCTGCTCGACCAGCGCGGCGATGGTTTTGGCGTTGGGCGTGTCGACCAGTTGCATCTCTTCAGCGGGTGCGGCTCGCTGGACGTCGCTTCCCAGCGGCGCCGCCAGCGCCTCGGCCTTTTCCATGTTGGCCGCGTAGTCGGATTCGTTGGAGAAGACGATGTCGTCTTCGCCGGAGTCGGCGAGCACGTGAAACTCGTGGGAACCGGTGCCGCCGATCGAGCCGTTATCGGCGATCACCGGGCGAAAATCGAGCCCCAGGCGGGTGAAGATGCGCGAGTAGGCCTCGTACATTGCCTGGTAGGTGTCCTTGAGAGAGTCTTCGTCGGCGTGGAAGGAGTAGGCGTCCTTCATGATGAACTCCCGCGAGCGCATCACGCCAAAGCGCGGGCGAATTTCGTCGCGAAACTTGGTCTGAATCTGGTAGAAGTTGATCGGCAGCTGCTTGTAGCTCGACACCTCGCGGCGAACGAGATCGGTGATGACCTCTTCGTGGGTAGGGCCGACACAGTAGTCACGCTCGTGGCGATCTTTCATGCGCAGAAGCTCCGGGCCGTACTGCTCCCAGCGGCCGGACTCCTGCCACAGATCCGCCGGCTGCACTGCGGGCATCAGCACCTCCTGGGCGCCGGCGCGGTCCATCTCCTCACGCACGATGCGCTCGACCTTGCGCAGCGTGCGAAGCCCGAGCGGAAGCCAGGTATAAAGGCCCGAGGTCAAACGGCGAATCATGCCGGCGCGCAGCATCAGTTGGTGACTCACGACCTCCGCATCGGCCGGAGTCTCTTTGAGTGTGGCAATCAGTAGTTGGCTGGCGCGCATGAGCGTGAAACTTCCTTATGGGTCGGTAAAGCGTAAAACGGTGCGAGACGCAGCGCGACCGGCGGCGGGGCGCTGCGCGTTGAATGATTGCATTGTACGGGCCAGCGGTAAAGGCGGCAAAATCGAGCGCCCGGCCATCACGCTGGACACCGTCGCCTCAGATGGTATAACTCCAGGACGCAGCCTCCCTTGCAGGCATTCGTTACTTTCAGGAAGAGAATCGATGAAGCAGTTCAAACGTCGTGGTACCAGCATCGCGCTGATCGGCACGCTGGTGGTGAGTCTAAGCGGTTGCGGTACGCTGTTTCATCCGGAGCGCAAGGGCCAGCTTTCTGGCCAGGTCGACCCGGTGGTCGCCATCGCCAACGGCGTAGGCCTGCTGTTTTTCATTTTGCCCGGCGTGATCGCCTACGCGATCGACTTCTCCAACGGCACGATCTACCTGCCGAGCAATACCCGCGCGTCGATCGATACCTTGCGTTTCGAAAACGCCGATGACCTGGCCGAAATCGAGCGACTTCTCTCCTCCCGGGCGGGCCAGCCGGTCGATCTCCACGACGAGCTGATGATCATGGAAGAGATCGATAACCTGGACGAAGCGCTGGCGCTGGTGCGTATGGCCGGTGTCAACGACGACCAGCGGCTGGGTCTTCTTTAACGCGCGTTCTTTAACGCCGTATCCGCCCCACGCCCAGCACGCAGAGCCCGGCCACCAGCCCCCAGAACGCGCTGCCGATTCCCCATAGCGTGACGCCGGAAGCGGTCAGCAGAAACGTGACGATCGCAGCGTCGCGCTGCTCGCTCTCGGCAAAAGCGCCGGCCAGGCCGCCGCTGAGCGTGGCCAGCAGCGCGATACCCGCCAGCGCTACGATCAGCGCCTGGGGCAGGGCGTCGAACAGCCCTGTCACCGTGGCGCCAAAAATCCCCATTAGTAGATAGAACGCGCCGGCGGCCACTCCCGCCGTGTAGCGTTTTTGACTGTCTGCGTGGGCGTCCGGCCCCACGCATACCGCCGCGCTGATCGCCGCGCTGTTGAGCGCGAAGCCGCCAAACGGGGCGAGCAGAAAGCTCGCCGCCCCGGTCCAGCCGATCAGCGCCGAGCCTGGCGGGGTATAGCCCGCCGCGCGCAGCACGGCAACGCCGGGCAGGTTCTGGGTCGCCATGGTAATGATGAAAAGCGGAATGCCGATGCCGATCAGCGTGGTGGGCGCAAAGACAGGCCAGGTGAATACCGGCATCGTGGGTGCCAGCGGAATCGCCTTTAACGAAACCTGCCCCAGCGCCAGGGCACCGGCGAGCCCCACCAGCAGTACCACCGGCACCGCCAGCCGCGGCCAGAGTCGGCGCCCGATGACCCAGCTTGTCAGCATGAGCAGCGGCAGACCCCACTGCTGCTCCATGACCCCGAAAAGCTCTAGCCCAAAGCGCAGCAGTATCCCCGCCAGCAGCGCCTGGGCGATCGCGCCAGGAATATGGCGCATCAGCCGCTCGAACAGCCCCGTGACCCCGCACAGCGTAATCAGCAGCGCCGAAAATAGAAACGCGCCGATCGCCTCGGCCATGGGCACGCCGGGTAGGCTCGTGGCGAGAAAGGCTGCTCCCGGCGTGGACCAGGCGGTGAGTAGCGGCATCCGGTAGAAAAGCGAAAGCCCGAACGTGGTCACCCCCATACCGATCCCCAGCGCCCAGAGCCAGGAGCTGATCTGCTCGGCGCTCGCACCCGCCGCCGCGGCAGCCTGAAACACGATCGCCGCGGAGCTGGTGTAAGCGATGGTGACCGAAACAAGCCCAGCGGTCACGGTCGAAAGCGAGGTATCGCGGACAAGCGATCGGCGGGCGGTGGCGGTGTGATCGGGCGTCATGGGAAGGCCTTGTCGTCAGAAGTGGGCGTTATAACGCACAAGGCGACGTTACCATTGTGCGCTAAAGCGCACAATGGCAGGGCGGGTCAGAGGTCGAGAGGTCTTTTCAGGCCTCGCCCGGCGTATGGGCGGGGTCAGGGATGGCGGGGAAGCGCGGGGGGCGATGCTGCATGTAGGCGTGGCAGGCTCTGAGCACGCGCACGTCGTCGTACTTGCCGCCGGCGAGCTGGAAGCCCACAGGCAGCCCCTGCTGGGTAAAGCCGCAGGGAACGGATGCCGCCGGCTGCTGGCTCAGGTTGAAGGGGTAGCTGAAGGTCGCCCACTCCTCCCAATCGCGCATGCCGCTTGCCGGCGGCACCTCGTGGTTGGCCTCGAACGCCGGAATGGTGACCGCCGGGGTCATCAATAGGTGGTACTCGCGGTTGAAGTGCTCCAAACGCTGGGTGATGTAGGCGCGCTCGTTCAAGGCGCGAAAGAATTCGAGCGCCGTCCAGCCCTCGGCCTCTTTCGCGTTGGCGACCAGGCCCGGGTCGAGCAGCTCGCGATGCTGGTCATCGAGCTGCTCCCACTGGTGCAGCGAGGCGGTGAACCAGAGCTTTCTAAAGGTATCGATCGCCGGGGTCAGGCCGGGGTCGACCTCGACCACCTCGGCGCCCAGCTCGCTGAGCACGTTAGCGGCTTCGCGCACCTTTTCGGCGACCTCCGGGTCGACCTTCGCGTGGCCCAGGTCCGGCGAGAAGCCGATACGCAGCCCCTCGAGGCTCTTGTGAAGATCCTCGCCCCAGCACTCGGGCTGGCCGCGGGTGGCGTAGGGGTCGTGGTAGTCGTAGCGGCCCATGACGTTGAGCATCGCCACCGCGTCCGTCACCGAGCGGCTCAGCGTGCCCAGATGTGAAAGGCTCGGCTCCTTGGCCGGCGGCCACTGGGGCACCCAGCCGTAGGTCGGCTTGAAACCGAAGGTGCCGGTGAAGGCGGCGGGAATACGGATCGAGCCGCCGGAGTCGCCGCCCTGGTGGAGCACGCCCATATTGAGCGCAGCGGCCGCAGCGGCCCCGCCGGAGGAGCCGCCGGCGGTCAGCCGCGTATCCCAGGGGTTGGTGGTAGCGCCGAAGACGCGGTTATCGGTCACCGCCTTCCAACCGAACTCCGGGGTGTTGGTCTTGCCCAGAATGATCGCGCCGGCCTCGCGCAGCATGCGCGCCGGCGGGCAATCGGTGTCGCAGTTTTTCTTGCTGCTGGTGAGCGACCCCTCGCGGCACGGCATACCCGCCACCTGGGCGAGATCCTTCATCGAGATCGGCACGCCGTCGATCGGGCTCAGCGGCTTGCCCTGGCCCCAGCGCCGGGCAGAGGTCTTGGCCGCGCTTTCAGCGCCTTCGCGGTCAACGTATACGTAGGCGTTGACCTGATCGTTGAAGCGCTCGATGCGCTCGAGCGCGGCGCGGGTCGCCTCCAGCGGCGAGGCTTCGCGGTTCTGGTAGAGGTGGCGCAGGGCGGTGGCATCCATCAGCCCCAGATCGGTTTCGCTCACAACGGCTCCTTGTCGAGTGTTCGCCTCAGGTGCTTATGGTGTCTGGCGCGCGTTGGCGCCGAGAATCGCTACAAGCCTAGGCAACGAACGCGTTAGCTGCAAAACTTGCCGCCATCCTTGCCCGTTTCACCCTCAACACCGGAAACCCCCGATGACAAGCGCGCCGCCAACCATTGCCGTTCACGTCGCTCGTACCGTCAAACGGCTTCGCCAGACGCGGGGCTTGAGCCTCGAGCGTGCTGCCACCCAGACCGGCGTGAGCAAGGCGATGCTCGGCCAGATCGAGCGCGGCGAGTCGAGCCCGACGGTCTCCACACTCTGGAAGATCGCCAGCGGCTTTCGCGTATCGTTTTCAAGCTTGTTCGAAGGTAACGCGCCCGCTAGCGGCGAGCAGGCAACAGAGGGGCACGAGCGGGTATGGGGCGAGGATAGTGCGGGCATGCAGGCGCGGCTGCTGTTTCCCTATGACCCGCTGTTGGGCTTCGAGATGTTCATGATCGAGATCAAACCCGGGGCAATGAGCGAGTCCGCCCCCCACGCCGCCGGGGTAATCGAGCACGTAGTGGTGGTGGAGGGCGAGATGGCGCTGCGCCTGGACGAGCATTGGCAAACGCTGAAGCAGGGCGAGGGGCTGCGGTTTTCCGCCGACCGGCCCCACGCGATGCGCAATGTGGGCGCCGGCCGGCTACGTTTTCACGACGTGATCCACTACCTGCCCGGCGCGGCCTCGGGCCGCTGAGCGCGCAGCCAGCGAATCTCTTCCGGCCAGTTGTCCGGCTCGACGGTTTCGAGAATCAAGGGAATGCCGTCGGTGCGCGGGTCCTGAATGATCGTGGTGAACGCCTCGAGGCCGATATTGCCTTTACCGAGGCTGTGGTGGCGGTCGACCCGGCTGGCGAACTCGCTCTTGGCATCGTTCAGGTGCATACCGCGCAGGTACTCAAAGCCTACCACTTGGCCAAGCTCGTCGAGGGTCTGCTCGGTGGCGCGGGCGTCTCTCAGGTCGTACCCGGCGGCGAAGGCGTGGCAGGTATCGATACACACGCCCACGCGGGACTTGTCCTCGACGTGCTCGATGATCGTCGCCAAATGGTCGAAGTGCCAGCCAAGATTGGTGCCCTGGCCGGCGGTGTTTTCGATCACCGCGGTGACGCCCCGGGTCTGCTCGAGGGCCAGGTTGACGGACTCCGCGATACGCAGCAGGCAGTCGCGCTCGCTGATCTTTTTCAGGAAGCTGCCCGGGTGAAAGTTCAAAAGCGTAAGCCCGAGCTGCTCGCAGCGCTGCATCTCGTCGAGAAAGGCGGCGCGGGATTTCGCCAGGCCCTCGGCCTCCGGGTGGCCCAAATTGATCAGATAACTGTCGTGGGGCAGGATCTGGTGCGGGCCGAAACCGTGCTCGCGGGACGCCGCCTTGAACGCCTCGATAGCGTTATCGGTCAGCGGTTTGCCTTTCCACTGGCGCTGGTTCTTGGTGAACAGGGCAAAGGCGTTGGCGCCAATCTCGACCGCGCGGTGCACGGCCTGGTCCGGCCCGCCTGCGGCACTGACGTGCGCGCCGATATACTTCATGACAACGTCCCGATGTAGCTGAATTCGCCGCTATTATGCGCGATCCTGAAGGTCCAGAAAACGCCCGAACGCCGCCGGCTGGTCGGTGATGGCGCTGCTGACCCCCCAGGCCCAACGCGGTGCGAAGGCGCTCGGGTCGTTGGCCGTGTAGCAGAGCACCTTATAACCGGCCTGGCTCATTGCTTCGGCCTGGGAGCGCTTGAGCCGCGTCCAGTCCGGATGAACGCTAAAAGCAGTGAGCTCTTCACACAGCGACTGCCAGGTTTTAGGCACGCTGCCCCACAGTACCCCCAGCGCCAAACGCTCGGGGTCTGCCCGCTCGCGGCAGCGGCGCAGGGCGTCTGCAGCGAAAGAGGAGACGATCAGCCGCTCGGCGGGAAGGCGCTCGAGCACCACGGGTAGCACCGCGTCGACCAGCGCGATCGGGTCGCGGCCCTTGTTGACCTTGAGCTCCAGGTTGATGCCCATGTCCAGCTCGTTCAACAGCGCGAGCATCTCATCGAGCGTGGCCATGCGCTCGCCGGCGAAGCGGTCGCAGAACCAGCCGCCTACATCCAGACGCTTGGCGGACTGCAGGCTCAGGCTCAAAAGCTCCCCGCGGCCGTCGGAGCAGCGGTTGACGTCGCCATCGTGCCAAATGACCGGCGTGGCGTCGCCCAAAAGCTGAACGTCGAGTTCGACCCAGCGGGCGCCGGCGTCAAACGCGGCGCGTACGGCGGCGAGGGTGTTTTCCGGGGCGGCGGCGGAGTAGCCGCGGTGGGCGATCAGCGCCGGTAAATGAATGTCGGGATGCGCCATTGAGGTTCCATCGAGTCAAAGCCAAAAAGCCAGTCTAGCATGGCGGTATGACAACCCAAGGACGGCGCTTGATTTATCCCGCTCAACGCGGTTGGATGAACGCAAGTGCCGTTTTTCAAAGAGAACCTGATAAAAGGAGAGTGTGTTCATGGCCAAACGGATCGAGTTTGCAACCACCGGTGACTCATCAGTGCTGACGCTCAAGGAGAGCGAACCCAAGGCGCCGGCGAAAGGTGAGGTGCGCGTCAGCAACAAGGCGGTCGGGCTCAATTTTATCGATATCTACTTTCGTACCGGGCTTTACCCCGCTCCCTCGCTGCCGTCTGGCCTTGGCACCGAAGGCGCCGGCGTAGTCGATGCCGTAGGCGAGGGCGTGACTCAATTGAAAGAGGGCGACCGCGTCGCCTACGCCCAGGGGCCGCTGGGTGCCTACGCCGAGCTGCACACGCTGCCCGCGGATAAAGTCGTGAAGCTGCCGGATACCATCGACTTCGAAACCGCGGCGGCCAGTATGCTCAAAGGGCTGACCGTACAGTATCTGCTGCGTCAGACGTATGAGCTCAAGGGTGGTGAGACGATCCTTTTTCACGCTGCCGCCGGCGGGGTGGGCTCGATCGCCTGCCAGTGGGCGAAGGCGCTGGGGGTGAAATTGATCGGCACGGTGAGCTCGAAAGAGAAAGCCGAGCTTGCCGAGAAAAACGGCGCCTGGGCGACGATCAACTACACCGAGGAGAACGTGGTCGAGCGGGTGCGCGAGCTGACCAACGGCCAGATGTGCGACGTCGTCTACGACTCGGTCGGCAAGGATACCTGGGAGATGTCGCTGGACTGCCTGAAGCCGCGCTCGCTGATGGTCAGCTTCGGCAACGCCTCGGGCCCGGTGGATGGCGTCAACCTCGGTATTCTCAACCAGAAGGGGGCGCTTTACGTCACCCGCCCGAGCCTCAACGGCTATGCCGACACCCGCGAGCGGTTCGAAGCGATGTGCAATGAGTTCTTCGAGATGATCGAAAGCGGCAAGATCAAGATCGACGTGGCCAACCGCTACCCGCTGAGTGAGGCCGGCAAGGCCCAGGACGCGCTACAGGCGCGCAAGACCACCGGCTCCACGATTCTTCTTCCCTGATCCCATCGAATCTGGCCACCCCGCGAGGGTGGCCAGCCCCAAGCGGCGCCCTCCACTAACCACTGCAGGTTTTCCCATAGGCGTTCGTGCCATCAATAGTGGTTGCCTCACACCTGACGCTTCAAGCCTTGCACAGCGCAGCCAGTTAGCAGCCGTCATTCACCTGGGACGCCAACAAAAAGTGAGCGCGGGTTGTTTAACTTGTGTTGTGTTCTGGTTTAATGGCAGCGGTAATCAACCGGCACGACCCAGTGCTCGAGCATTTGAAGGAGAGACCGCTACATGGCGATCGAGGCTATCGGACTGGCCCCTAGTACGCTGATTTTCATTGTTCTGGGATTAACCCTCGCGGCATTCATCTGGGGCCGCTTTCGCTACGATCTGGTGGCGCTCGCCGCGCTTCTGGGGTCGGTGATGCTGGGGCTCGTGCCGGCAGATGACGCCTTTGCCGGTTTTGGCCATCCGGCGGTGATCACCGTGGCCGCGGTGCTCGTGCTCAGCCGCGGGTTCGAGCGCTCCGGCGTGGTGGATGTCATCGCCAATCAGGTGATGAAAGCCGGCGAGCGGCTGCTGCTTCAACTGCTGGCGCTGGTGGGCACGGTGGTGGTGCTCTCGGGCATCATGAACAACGTCGGGGCACTGGCGCTGCTGCTGCCGGTGGCGATGCGTCTGGCGCGGGAAAACGACACCTCGCCGTCGCTTCTTTTGATGCCGCTGGCGTTTGGCTCACTGCTTGGGGGGTTGACCACGCTAATTGGCACGCCGCCGAACATCATCATCGCCACTTACCGGGGAAACATCACCGGTGAGAACTTCAGCATGTTCAGCTTTTCCCCTGTGGGTGTGGCGGTGGCGCTGGCCGGGCTTGCCTTCATCGTGCTGCTGGGCTGGCGGCTCACTCCCAAACGCAACAGCCAGGCGGGCAGCGCCGACATGTTCGACACCGCCAACTACCTGGTCGAGCTCAAGGTGTCCGAGGAGTCGAAGGCCAACGGGCTGACGCTTCAGCAGCTGCGCGACGAGCTCGACGAGACCATTCCGGTGCTCGCCGTGGTGCGCGACGACAGCCGCCGGGCGGGCTATTCCTTTCACGGCGTTCTCCGCCAGGGCGATATTCTGCTGCTCGAGGCCGGCCCCGACGAGCTCCAGCTCCTTGAAGACAAGGTAGGCCTGAGCGCGGTGGCCGAGCTCGAGGAGGACACCGCTGAAGACGAGGCGCCGGACAGCGACGAACAAGGCACTCCGGATGACGACGCTGTGGATACCGAAGGCCTTCAGCTGGTCGAGGCGGTGGTGCGTAACGACTCGATGATGCTCAACCGCAGCGTGCGCCAGCTGCGGCTCAACCACCAGTTCGGCCTGCACCTGGTGGCGGTGGCCCGCGACGGCGGCCGCCTGAAGCAACGTCTGCGTGACATTCGCTTTCAAACCGGCGACGTGCTGCTGTTGCAGGGCAGTGAAAATGAGATCAGCGATAGCCTCTCGACGCTTGGCTGCCTGCCGCTGGCGAGCCGCGAGCTGCACCTGGGTCAGCCGCGCAAGCTGGCGCTATCAATAGGTATTTTCGCACTGGCGATCGTCGCCATGCTGTTCGATCTGCTGCCGGCGTCGGTGGCCATGAGCACGGCAGCGCTCGTATCACTGTTGATTGGCGTGCTGCCGCTTCGAGAGGGTTACCACGCCATCGACGGGCCGGTGATCGTGCTGCTGGCGGCGATGCTGCCGGTCGGCGAGGCGCTTGAAACCAGCGGCGGCGCTGATATTATCGCCAATTCGCTTTTATACTTTGGCGCCGACTGGCCGGTGGTGGTGTCGCTTTGCGGGCTTTTCATGCTCTGTATGCTGCTTTCGAACATCGTCAACAACGCCGCCGCGGCGCTGTTGATGGCACCGATTGCGGTTAGCCTGGCCAACGGTTTCGACGTTGCCATGGAGCCGTTTCTGATGGCGGTGGCGGTCAGCGCCTCCTGCGCGTTTCTGACCCCGATCGGACACCAGTCGAACACCCTGGTGCTTGGCCCCGGCGGCTACCGTTTCGGTGACTACTGGAAGCTGGGGCTGCCGCTTTCGGTGGTGGTGATGGCCACCGCGATCCCCGTGATCCTGCTGGTCTGGCCGCTTTCCGGTTAGCGTCCTCTGGCGTGATAGCGCAGCCAGCGCCCGGACAACGAATCAACAGAGCGGGCGCAGCGTAACGGCGCCCTAAACAACAAGGCTCGACCCATGAATCAACACACGCGCCAGGATGCCATCGTCGAGCTGGTTCGCCAGCACGGCTACGTGAGCATCGAGCAGCTCACCGAGCACTTCGCGGTGACGCCGCAAACCGTTCGCCGCGATCTCAACACGCTCTCCGACGAGGGGCGGATTCGCCGCGTGCACGGCGGCGCCGGGGTGGAGTCGAGCACCGTCAATACAGCCTACAGCACGCGCAAGACGCTCAATCTGACCGAGAAGGAGCGCATCGCGCGCTGTGTGGCCCGCCACATTCCCGACCACTCGTCGCTGTTCATCAATATCGGGACCAGCAACGAAGTGATCGCCCAGGCGCTTTTGGAGCACAAGGGGTTGGAGGTGATCACCAATAACTTGAACGTTGCCGCCATTTTGCAGCGAAAGGAGGACTTCTCGGTGATCGTCGCCGGTGGCCAGGTGCGCTCCCGCGACGGCGGGATCATCGGCGAAGCGACCATCGACTTCATCAACCAGTTCAAGGTAGATGTCGGTATCATCGGCATCAGCGGTATCGACGAGGACGGCTCGCTGCTGGAATTCGACTACCAGGAAGTGCGCGTTGCCCAGGCGATCATCGCCAACTCGCGCCGGGTGTATCTCGCTGCGGACCACTCCAAGTTCCACCGCAACCCGGTGGTGCGCCAGGGCAACCTTTCTCAGCTCGATGCGCTGTTCACCGACCGCGAGCCGCCGGAGGCGATTAATAAGCTTCTCAACGAGCACGACGTGGCGCTGCATATCGCCTGACGTCGAGTGGTGTGATCAAAACCGGTCAAGGCGCGCCGCGGCTTGCTTGGGTTTGAAAAAATTTTCGCCATCCCTTGCCAGGCCGCGACGACGATCGCGGCTTTTTCGTTCGAAATTATGGCGCCGAGTGGCGGTCAGGCGAGCATACCGTTCAATAATACGCTCGTTTGAAAGCCGCTGTCAGAACCGGGCGTTCAATGCAGGCGCTGTCGTCAAACTACAACCCGTCGCCCTCCCAATAGCGCATTGTGGGTCTTTATCGCCTCGACCATAGTCACTCCATGGCCCTGAAACATTAACCCCTTCAAGGCCCGGCGCTGGTACTTTACCGGTCAATGCGTGACAGCAAGGCACCGCCTGGTTTACCGCCTGCGGCGTCTGCGCCCAACCCTTGGCGCTCATAAACTCATTAGCCAATAGCGTTAAAACGAACAGAGGTGGTTTATGAACTGCATCGAACTGAATCAGCAAGCCGATCGCATCGCCAGCACGTTCAGCAAGCAGGAGCTGGCCAAACTGGTACTGGCGCTCAAGTGCCAGGGGGAGTCGCTGCAACAGGCGGTCGAGGTCATCGACACCATCGACACCCGCGCGGGCTACTCGATGGAGCAGGCCTGGGAGGAGGTGCTGGCCCAGGACTCGCAGCTCATCGTCGAAGACGAAGAGTAAGCCAACACGCGATCAGCGAACTTTCATGAGTTCAAGCCCCTGGGAAGGGGCTTTTTTCGTTTGGGAACTCGGGTAGGGCGGCTATCAGGAGTGGGCAGGCTCGGCGGGGATATCGTCCGCATGATCGGCGAAGTAGGTGTCGAACCGGGTCTGTGCATCGGCGCCGAACAGCACCTCGCAGGCCCTTTTGAGCCCTTTCGAGCGGGCGAGTTCGTCGCGGTGCACGACCAGCGATACCTTGGCGCGCCGGCGCAGGAAATCCTCGAGCTCGGTGATCATCTCGTGATCGCGAGCGTACTCGATTTCACAGCGCAGGTGCTCGGTGCCGTCGATGAGCACTTCGGCCTCGGCCGGGTCGGCCTTGATCTGCTCGAGCAGCGCGAAGGCGTCTTCGCCGTAGCGGCGCCACAGGCGCGACGAGAGCTTCTCCGTCGAGGTGGCGGGCGTCAGGTCGTCGAGCTTCATCGCCTTGGCTTTTTCCATGAAGGAGGCTTTCACCTCGGCGCCGGGCTCGCCGTACCAGCGCCGGTTAGTATGATCGAGCGAGATATTGAGCCTGCGCGCCTCATCGGCGATCTCTTCGCCCACGTTGAGGCAGTCGGTCAGCTTGCCGCCGAAAATGCTGATGTGGGCGGTTTCGTCGTGGGTGTCGATCACGTGCTTGCGCGAAAGCTGCAGGAAGTCGCGGCTCTGGCCCTTTTCGCTCTTCACCGCCAGCGGGCGCACGCCGCAGCGCGTCGAGATGATGTCGCTTTCGGTGAGCGGCTTTGACAGTGTCAGGCGCGAGTTGATGTTCTCGAGCACAAAGGCGATATCCTTCTCGGTGACTTCCGGATTGGGGTGCTCCATGTGGGTGTCGGTGGTGCCGATACAGGTGCGGTTGCCCATCGGAATGACGAAAAAGAGCCGCCCATCGTCGGCAAAGAAGGCCAGCACGCGCTTCTCTTTAGTGAGCTGCGGCACGATCAGATGGATGCCCTTGGAGTACATGTGTTGATGCGATGTGCTCTGATGGGTCAGCGCGTTGTGCTCGTCCACCCAAGGGCCGGCGGCGTTGATCAGTACTTTCGAGCGGATCTCGAAGGTACTATCGTCCATGACGTTGCGCGCTTGGGTCACCCAATGATCGCCCTGACGCTCGGCGCCTAACGACTCCACGTAGTTGGCCGCCACGGCGCCGAAGTTCATTGCCTGGCGGACGAAGTTGAACACGAAGCGGGCGTCGTTATCGTAAAGGTAGGCATCCGAGTACTCGAAGCCGCCCACGGCGCCGTCGGTCTTGATGATCGGCTCCTCACGCTTGATGTTCTTCGGCGACAACAGCTTCGGTCGCTTCGTAAAGCCATTGCCCATCAGCCAGTAGAGCCAGGTACCCGCCCACAGATACCATGGCGAGTGGCGAAACCCCTTGGCGATGGTGGTCAGAAAGCGAATCTCCTTGACCGTGGAGGGGTAGCTTTCGATCAGGTGATTGCGGCTTTTGCAGAGCTTACGCACCAGCGCGAAGTCGTTGCTCTCCATGTACTTGATGCCGCCCCACACCAGGTTCGACGAATGCATGCTGGTGCTACCGGCAAAGTCGCCGCGGTCGATCAGCGCGACCTTCGCGCCCTTGCCCGAGAGTGCGGCGGCAGCGGCGGCGCCGTTGATACCGCCACCAATGATCAGCGCGTCATACTCTTCGCTGGGCAGTTTTTCGAGATTACGGGTTCGAAGCGTCATGGAAGGGTCCGTCCGGTCGGGCGGCACGCCGTCGCGTGCGCACTATGTTTCACTAACGAAACGTCTGTATTTTCATTAACGAAACTATAGATGATCGTTTTCGAACATTCAACGACCGTGAGGCGCGCGGGAGCGCTACCTGAGGGATGCGCAATTAGAAAGGGTGACGGCTTTAAACGTCACTTTCATGGCGGATCATCCATATCAGAATTTTAATGACCGGTACAAAAAAGCCGGCCCGCGGGCCGGCTGCTGAGCAAGGCGGCTTACTTGACGCTCTCCTCGGCGTTGACCGGGGCGGCCCTGGGGGCCGGGTTGTGGTCGATCAGCGTCAATTTGTCGGTAGCGAAGGCGTCATAGGCGAAGTCATCGACGGTGAGCATTTCGAGCACTTCCTGCTCGAAGGTGCGCATGAACGCGGCGTCCTCTTCGCTGACGATGCCTTTTTCCAGGCCGGCTTCGACACGGGCCTCGGGATGCAGCGCCGTTTGCGGTAGCTCCCCCTTGGCGTAGGCCTTGTTGACCGTGCGGTAGATCGCCTCGGCGCGCTCGTAGTCGACCAGCAACGCGTTATAGCGTGCCAGGGGGTTGCGCTGCTCGCCGTCGTCCTGGTCCCAGGTGTTGTGCAAGAGCTTGGTGCGCAGCGCGCTGTGGGTCGAAACACGGTGGGCGATATCACGAGCGAAATCGTCGTGGGGCTTGTCCCAACGGCGGCCCAGGGGCATCACCATGGCGTTCAACACGCGGCCCAGCGCCCGGTTAGGCAGGTTGTCGAAGATTTCGACGAAGGCCTGCTCCGCACGGTGCAGCAGGAAGCGGCAGCTGTAGTGAAGAAGTGCCTCTTCGCCTTCGACCTTGTCGCCGGCCTGCCACTGCTTGAGTACCATGGAGGCGAGATACAGATTCGAGAGCACATCGCCCAGGCGCGCCGAGAGCATCTCGCGCTTCTTGAGCGCCGAGCCGAGGCTCGCCATGGCCGCATCGGCACACAGGCCGAAGCCGGCGGAGAGCCGCGCGATATCCTGAGCGTAGGCGGCGGCCGGCGCATCGAAGGGTACGCCGGGCTTGCCAATGCCGATACCCAAAGTGAGCGCTCGGGCGGCGTTGCCGAAAATCAGGCCCGCGTGCTTGAAGAACGCCGTGTCGAACGCTTTTGCATCATTGGCATCCTTGGCGGCGAGCTCCTCGAGCACGTAGGGGTGGCAGCGGATCGCGCCCTGACCGAAGATCATCAGGTTACGCGTCATGATGTTGGCGCCTTCCACGGTGATCGCCACCGGGTTGGCGCTGTAGCCGATACCGAGATAGTTGCGCGGGCCGAGCGTGACCGCCTTGCCGCCGTGCACGTCCATGGCGTGGCTCAGTATCTCGCGCTGGAACTCGGTGAGCTGGCTTTTCAGAATCGCCGAAGGCACCGCCGGCTTTTCGCCGTGGTCGATCAGGTTGGCGGTCTGGTAGACCGTCGCCTGGGCGATGTAGCCGAGTGCGGCCATCCTGGCCAGCGGCTCCTGCACGCCCTCCATCTCGGCGACCGGCACGTTGAACTGACGGCGCACGCGGGTGAAACCGCCGCTCCAGCCCAGCGCATAGCGGGCGGTGCCGGTGGCGCCGGAGGGCAGGGTGATGCAGCGCCCGATGGAGAGACACTCGACCAACATCCGCCAGCCCTGGCCGATCATCTTCTCGCCGCCGATGATGGTATCCAGCGGCACGAACACGTCGACACCCTTGATCGGGCCGTTCATGAAGGGGCTACCGATCGGGTGGTGGCGCCGGCCGATCTCCATGCCGTCGGTATCGCGGGGAATGAGCGCCAGCGTGATGCCGCGATCCTCTTCATCGCCCAGCAGGTTTTCCGGATCGAACAGGCGGAACGCCAGGCCGACGACGGTGGCGATCGGCGCCAGCGTGATCCAGCGCTTCTCGAACGTCAGCTTGACGCCGAGCACTTCCTTACCGTCGACGGTCTGCTTGCAGACGACGCCGGTATCCGGAAGTGAAGTCGCATCGGAGCCGGCGCGGGGGCCGGTCAGGCCAAAGCAGGGAATCTCGCGGCCATCCGCCAGCCGCGGCAGGTAGTGGTTCTTTTGCTCCTCGGTGCCGTACTTGAGCAGCAGCTCTCCAGGGCCGAGGGAGTTGGGCACGCCCACGGTGACCATCAGGGTCTCGTTGGCGGAGAGCTTCTGCAGCACCATCGACTGCGCCTTGGCGGAGAAACCAAGGCCGCCGTACTCCTTCGGGATGATCATGCCGAAGAAGCCTTCCTTCTTGAGAAAATCCCAGAGCTGTTGCGGCAGGTCGGCGCGCTCGATGGTGATGTCCCAGGCGTTGCACATGCCGGCGGCCTTGGCGCACTGGTTATCGAGAAACGCCTGCTCGTCCTCACTCAGGCCCTCGTCCTTGTAGGCGAGTAGGGCGTCCCAGTTCGGCTTGCCGGAGAAGAGTTCGCCATCCCAGGAGACGCTGCCGGCCTCGAGCGCGGTGCGCTCGGTCGCCGACACCTTGGGCGCCACCTTCTTGAAGGTGGCGAAGATGCGCGGCGTGAGCCACAGCCGACGCAGCGCCGGCAAGCCCGCCGCGGCGACGACCAGCGCGGCGAACAGCAGGATGAAGCCGATGACCGGTGCCTCGAAAACGAGCCCGATAAGGCCGAGAACGGCCAGAACGCCGATGGCCGGCGCCGCGCCCGCTTCGCGGCGCATGACCCAAAGCAGGCCGACCACGGCCAGCACCAAGAGCAGTAGCGTGAGCATAGAACCTCTCCATGTAATTATGACGGTATTGTTCGAGGGTAGAACATCCGTATTTAAACGGCTGTTTGAATAGTGGCAGACTCGCGCCACTGTTCGCAAGTTTTCGATACAGGTCGCAAGCCTTCGATACAGGCCCGCGCTTGCTCTTTTACTGTAGTGTATGCGCGCGGCAAAAACGCTCGACATGAAAAAACGCCGCACAAGGGCGGCGTTGGGTAGAGGCGGGGGTCGAGCTTAAAGCGCCGGGCGCTGGCTCGGGTGGCGCTTGGCCGGCGTATCACCGGCTACGAAGTAGTCGACCTCTTCGCGCGGCAGCGGCTCGCGGTCGCGGATGCGGTCGGCAATCTTCTCCGCCAGCATGATGGTCGGCGCGTTGAGGTTGCCCGTAGGGATGATCGGGAAGAGCGACGCGTCTACCACGCGAAGCCCTTTTAGTCCGTGCACGCGGCCCTGGCTGTCGGTTACCGCGTCCTCGCCCTCGCCCATGCGGCAGCTCCCGCAGGGGTGGTAGGCGGTTTCGGCGTGCTCCTTGACGAAGGCGTCGAGCTCGGCATCGCTCTGCACGTCCGGGCCCGGGGCGACTTCGCGGCCGCGGTACTCGTCGAAGGCCGGCTGAGCGATGATTTCGCGGGTCAGGCGAATAGCGTCGCGAAACTCTTCCCAATCCTTCTCCTTCGACATGTAGTTGAACAGGATACTGGGCGCGGCGTGCGGGTCCTTCGAGGTCAGTCGGATACGCCCGCGGCTCTCTGAGCGCATGGAGCCCACGTGCGCCTGGAAGCCGTGGGCCTCGACCGCGCTCTTGCCGTTGTAGCTGATGGCGATGGGCAGAAAGTGGTACTGCAGGTTCGGCCACTGCTCATCGTCGCGGGAGCGAATGAAGCCGCAGGACTCGAACTGGTTGCTGGCGCCGGTGCCGGTGCCCTTGAACAGCCACTCAGCGCCGATTTTCGGCTGGTTGTACCACTTCAGCGCCGGATAGAGCGAGATCGGCTTTTTGCACTCGTACTGGATGTACATCTCCAGATGATCCTGCAGATTCTCGCCCACACCGGGCAGGGCGTGCACGGTGTCGACGCCGATTTCCTCGAGATGCGCGGGGTTACCCACGCCGGAGCGCTGCAGAATCTGCGGCGAGGCGATCGCGCCGCCGCACAGCAGCACCTCGCGCCGGGCGCGCACCTGCTGCATCTGGCCCTTGCGCTCGTAGCGCACGCCCACGGCGCGCTTACCTTCGAACTCGATCACATCCGTGACCGCGTGGGTCTCGATGGTCAGGTTGTCGCGCTTTTTGGCGATGTCCAGATAGCCCCGAGCGGTGGAGGCGCGCCGGCCCTTGGGCGTGACGAAGCGGTCCATCGGGCCGAAGCCCTCCTGCTGGTAGCCGTTGACGTCCTCGGTTTCCGGGTAGCCCGCCTCTTTCGCCGCCTCGATAAAAACGCGGTAGAGCGGGTTGTTGCCTTTCTTCGGCGTGGTCACGCTGACCGGGCCGCCGTCGCCGTGGTAGGCGTTGGCGCCGATATCCCGGGTCTCGCACTTCTTGAAGTAGGGCAGGCAGCTCTGGTAGTCCCACTCCTCGAGGCCCGGCAGCGTCGCCCACTGGTCATAGTCCAGCGCATTGCCGCGGATGTAGCACATGCCGTTGATCAGCGACGAGCCGCCCAGGCCCTTGCCACGGCCGCACTCCATGCGCCGGTCGTCCATGTAAGGTTCCGGGTCGGTCTCGAAGGCCCAGTTGTAGCGCTTGCCCTGTAGTGGAAAGGCGAGCGCTGCCGGCATCTGGGTGCGAAAGTCGAGCCGGTAATCCGGCCCGCCGGCTTCGAGCAGCAGTACATTGACGCTTTGATCTTCGGTCAGGCGGGTGGCGAGCACGTTACCCGCCGAGCCCGCGCCGATGATGATGTAGTCATATTCACGCAGTTGTGTCATGGATAACCTCTTGAGTCGATTCACGGGGTTCGAACGCGGTAAAGCGTTAGAAGACCGACTCGAACGGCCCCATCTCGATCTGGATGGATTTGGTCTGGGTGTAGTGGGCAAGGGTCTCGACGCCGTTTTCGCGGCCGATACCGGACTGCTTGTAGCCGCCTACCGGCATTTCCGAAGGCGAGTCGCCCCAGGTGTTGATCCAGCAGATGCCCGCTTCGAAGCGGTGAATCACGCGGTGTGCACGGTTGAGCGACTCGGTAAAAACGCCGGCGGCGAGCCCGTAGTGGGTGTCGTTGGCGCGCTGGATTACCTCGACCTCGTCATCGAAGGCGAGAACCGACATCACCGGGCCGAAGATCTCCTCTTTCACGATGCGCATGTCATCGCGGCAGTCGGTAAAGATCGTCGGGGCCGCCCAGGCGCCGTTCTCGAATGCGCCCTGGTTCCAGCGCTCGCCGCCGATCAGCACCCGTGCGCCTTCTTCCTTGCCCAGTTCGATGTAGGAGAGCACTTTCTCCTGATGTTCGAAGCTCACCAGCGGGCCGAAATTGGTCTCCGCGTCGAGCGGGTCGCCAGCCTTGATGCGCTTGACGCGCTCGACAAGCTTCGCCTCAAACGCTGCCTTGACGCTCGCCTCGACGAACACTCGCGTGCCGTTGGTGCAGACCTGGCCGCTGGAGTAGAAGTTGGCCATCATCGCGGCGTCCGCGGCGCGGTCGAGATCTGCATCGGCGAACACGATCAGCGGCGACTTGCCGCCAAGCTCCATGGTCACTTCCTTGAGTGACGAGCTCGCCGCCGCGGACATCACCTTCTTACCGGTGCCCACTTCGCCGGTGAAGGAGACCTTCGCGATGCCCGGGTGTTCGGTCAGCATCGCGCCGACGCGCCCATCGCCCTGCACCACGTTGAACACGCCCGCCGGCAGGCCCGCCTCGGTGAAGATCTCGGCGAGTTTGAGCGCGGTGAGCGGGGTGACTTCGCTCGGCTTGAACACCACCGCGTTACCGGCGGCGAGCGCAGGCGCCGCCTTCCAGCAGGCGATCTGGATCGGGTAGTTCCAGGCGCCGATCGCACCGATCACACCCAGCGGCTCGCGCCGGGTGTAGACGAAGGAGTCCTCGCGCAGCGGAATCTGGCTGCCTTCGATCGCTGGCGCCAGCCCCGCGTAGTACTCGAGCGCGTCGGCGCCGGTGACGATATCGACACTTTCGGTTTCGCTCAGCGGCTTGCCGGTATTTTGCGATTCGAGGCGGGCGAGCTCGTCGTTGCGCTCGCGCAGTAGCGCCACGGCTTTCAAGAGCACCCGCGAGCGCTCCATGCCGGTCATCGCCGCCCAGAGGCGCTGGCCGCGCTTGGCCGCTTGCACGGCGCTATCCACGTCCTGCTCGCTTGCCTGGCCGATCACGGCAAGCTCGCTGCCATCAAAAGGGTTGGTGACGCTGAAGGTCTCGCCGGACGTCGCCGGTACCGGTGCGCCGTTGATGAAAAGGGGCTGAATGTCGCGTGTGGTCATCGAACACTCCTGGGTAACGTAACGGTCAATGATGAAAAAACTTAAAGTTCGAGCAGCCGGTCGCACTGGGTCAGCGCCAGCCGTCTTGCCGCCTCGGCGTCGAGCCCTTGGGGGGCGAGGGCACCGCGCAGCCAGAGGCCGTCGATCATCGCCGCCAGCGTGCCGGCGGCGTCCTGGGCCTGGGCGCGGGGCATGACACGGCAAAACTGGTGGCACAGGTTCGAGTAGAGGCGCCGGTCGTTGATGTTCTGGAGCCTGGCGAGCGCCGGGCGGTGCATGCTGCTGGCCCAGAAGGCGAGCCAGGTTTTCGCCGCCGGCCCCGTGACCTGGCTGCGATCGAAGTTCCCTTCGATGATCGCGCCAATCTGTGCGCGGGGCGACGTATCACTCAAGGCCTCGCGACGCCGGGCCACCGCCTCGCTCAGGTCGGTCAGAATCTGGCGCATGGTGGCTTCCAGTAGACCGTCCTTGCCGCCGAAATAGTGGCTGATGATCCCGGCGGATACGCCGGCGTGACGGGCGATCCGAATCACCGTCGCCTCGGCCAGGCCCACTTCGTCGATGGCCGCCATGGTCGACTTGATTAGCTGCTCGCGGCGTATTGGCTCCATTCCCACTTTAGGCACGGCGATCTCCTTACCGGTTGGCGGCGAGGCCGGTTATCGTCTTGAAAAGCGGGCCTCGTCGTGATTACCTGTGTATGGTGGCATTTTTTTATTGAACGTTCAATCAATAAAAAGTTCCTGTTGATCTTCGCTTTCGGGTGGCTCGACAATCGACCGGGTAAAAGACGACAGAACGAAAGACGATACGCACACTTCAACAAGGGAGATGATGAATGGGTCATTCAAACATGATGAAACTGGGTGCACTGGCGCTAGCCACCTTGCCGGCGGCGGCGCTGGCCGACGAATGCACCACCGTGCGCTTTGCCGAGGTGGGCTGGACCGACATTACCGCGACCACCGCGCTTGCCAGCGAAGTGCTCGAGGCGCTGGGCTACACCCCGCGGGTGGATACGGTGTCGGTACCGATCGCCTACGCCGGTATGCGCAATAACGACTTCGACGTGTTTTTGGGCAACTGGATGCCGTCGATGGCGTCGATCAGCGACCCCTACGTGGAAGATGGCGACGTGGTGCGCCTTACCCAGAACCTGGAAGGGGCAAAGTACACCCTCGCCGTGCCGCAGTACGTATATGACGCCGGCGTCACCTCCGTCGAGGATCTGGCCGAGCACGCCGACGAGTTCGAGCGGCGCATTCACGGTATCGAGGCGGGCAACGATGGCAACGAACTGATCGAACAGATGATCGCAGACGACGCCTACGGTTTGGGCGACTGGCAGGTGGTCGACTCCAGCGAAGCGGGTATGCTCTCGGAACTCAGAACCCGCGTGCCCAACGAAGAGTGGATGGTGTTTCTCGGCTGGGAGCCGCACCCGATGAACACCAACTTCGACATGGCGTACCTGGCGGACGCTGACGACTACTTCGGCCCGGACCTGGGCGGTGCGACGGTTTATACCAACACCCGCGCCGGTTTCGTCGAAGAGTGCCCCAACGTTGGCCAGCTTCTTCGTAACATGAGCTTCACGCTCGAGATGGAAAACGAGCTGATGGCTTCGATCATGGATGACGGCGTGGCCGCCCGCGACGCCGCCAACGCCTACCTGAAAGAGCACGACGACGTGCTCGAAGCCTGGCTCGACGGCGTGACCACCCGTGAAGGCGACGAGGGACTGCCTGCCGTGCGCGAGGCGCTGTAATCCCCGCACAGCCGAAGTTTCATGGGTTTTAGCTAGTTAGCGAGAAGGGCAGGCCATTTTGGCTTGCCTTTTTCATCCGCAATAGGCATACTCTGCACCCGCTGATGAGGCAAAGGCTACGTAGCTCAGCTGGTTAGAGCACATCACTCATAATGATGGGGTCCCCTGTTCAAATCAGGGCGTAGCCACCACATCACGCAGGATACAGTCGGCTTTCAAATGTCTGTATCACTATGGTGGCCCCTTGGGTCCTCCCGCAACGCGAAGCTGCAAACCCCGCCAGGCCCGGAAGGGAGCAACGGTAGTGGTGGATGCGTGTGCCGGGATGTGGCTTTTGGGGCCGCCTCCATTTCCGCTATACCCTTCTTGTATTTCGTCTGT
Organism: Halomonas sp. HNIBRBA4712; assembly: GCF_043558675.1. Taxonomy (NCBI): domain Bacteria; kingdom Pseudomonadati; phylum Pseudomonadota; class Gammaproteobacteria; order Oceanospirillales; family Halomonadaceae; genus Halomonas; species Halomonas sp. HNIBRBA4712. The sequence continues at coordinate 121,746 of NZ_JBIFXR010000002.1, forward strand.
CTGGCTTTGTAGTAAGGTGTTCAATAGGTTTTAAACACACTTTTTCGGTTTTACAAATCAACGGCAACAGAGCGCTTTGTGACTTCGTTTAGCTACAACTCAGACCTCATTGGCGGTGGGCTGATGGTGCGCGAAAGCCGTGCCGTTGCCAATTTGCTGCTGTCTGATGCCGATGAAGAGCAGTGGAGCCAAGCAATCATCGTTGATAACTGTTTGCAGAAAAACCGACCAGCGACGGCCAAGCGTGCAGGGCAAGCGATTCGCAAGCGCTTAGAGAAGTTGGAGCCACCGTTTTGGCAAGCGCTGCGCGATGGCGATGACCAGCTCGCCACGCAGGTGTCCTTTTGTGCGGCTATGGCACGTAATCTTCTACTCGTCGAATTTCTTGAAAGTGTTGTTACAGATGCGTTCTTAACCCAGGCGGAGGCGCTTCAGTCCTACCGATGGGATGAGTTTTTAGCCGAGCGTGCCCACCGTGATAACGCAATCGCAGGGTGGGCGGAAAGCTCCAAACGTAAAATGGGGCAGGTGGTGTATCGTATGCTGGCGGAAGTCGGCATATTGGCGTCCAGTCGCTCGCGCAAGTTACGGCCCCTGCTGCTGCGTCCAGAACTAAAAAGCTTGCTTGAAACCTACCAGCATGTCCGCTTGAGTGCCTGTTGTCGCTTGCTGAGATAAGTGCTCATAGTATATGCCTGCTTGTCAAAAGCCGTGGCTTCTTCAAAACGCGACTAAGTAGATCTTGCAAGCTATGTAGCTGGCGGCATAGTCTTGCTCAATCAGCCGTTTGCATTAGAAAGCCTCTCGCATCCAACATGCCTGAAACAGGGACGCATCCGCATGTCACAGAGTGATCAGTACCCACCCCTCGGCGGTTTTAACCACCACGAGGATGATCAGCTACGGGCGCGTTTGAACCAGGTTGCTGAAAAAATCACGCGGCCCGATTTTTTAGCGGGCCAAGGGCTGGGTAACGAAATCGGCTTTTGGATTTTTGATTACGCCCCTGAACATGAACTCCAGGTGCGTGCCTACCTGAATTTCCTCCCCTCGTTAATGGCACGCCAGCACCCCGATATTAAAATAGCGCAGGTCAATCTGCTGGAAGTGCTAAAGGATTACCTGACCGGGCGCGGCTTCCTGGATAAAGCCATTGTCATGCAAAAAAGCAAAGGTGATGCGGCACTGCTCAAGGCGCTGCGTGGGCCGCTGCACATGGATAAGTTTGTGCCGTACCTTATCCAACACTCCTTGTTGCATGAACCCGATATCGTACTGCTCACCGGTGTTGGCAGTCTATGGCCCATGGTGCGAGCGCACAGCTTATTAAATGCGCTACACGGGCCGCTCGGTCATAAGCCGCTGGTGTTGTTCTATCCAGGCCGTTACGACGGGCAGACGATGTCGTTGTTTAAGCGGATAGAAAGCAATAACTACTATCGTGCGTTTGCGCTTGTGCCCTAGCGCAACGGATGACGTTATTCCGTGTACTACGTTCGCTTGGTGAGTCGTGGTCTTTGATATCGCGGTACCTCCTGACTTGAAACACCCAGGGTTTACATATTTATAGGACTGATATGCACATTCAAGAGCTCTTCCTCAAACCGCTTAGCCGGTCAATCAACGGCGTGGTCAAGGCCGACCAGCGTGACCAGGAAACCATCTACCAAGAGCTGGATGAGTATGTCGTCACCAACGAGTTAGAAAAGCACTTTCGCGCTTTTTTTGAATCTTACACCACCCCTTTAGGTGACCCCTCCATCGCCAATCGCGTGGGCGTTTGGGTGAGTGGCTTCTTTGGGTCGGGTAAATCTCACTTTTTGAAAACGCTCTCTTACCTGCTTGAAAATAAGGAAGCGTTTGATGCCAACGGTAATGCCAAGCGGGCCGCCGACTTTTTTGATGAGCAGAAGCTGGTAGACGGCTCTATCCGGGCAGACATCGCCAAGGCTGTCCGTGAACCGACCCATGTGGTGCTGTTTAATATCGACAGCAAGGCCAGCTCCAATGACGATGGCAACCCCATCCTCAACGTTTTCCTGCGCGTGTTTAACGAGCACCAAGGCTTTAGTTCCGACTACCCGCACATTGCCCACATGGAGCGCCACCTGAAAAAACGCGGTGTGTATGAGCGCTTTAAGCAGGCTTTTAACGAGGCCAGTGGTGTGGTGTGGGAAGACGAGCGAGACGGCTATCAGTTCTACCAGGACGATATCGAGCAGGCGATTGGGGCGGCGCTCGATCTCTCTCCTGAAGCGGCGCATAAATGGTTTGAGGAATCTGAAACCAACTTCAGCGTTTCGGTAGAGAACTTCTGTCACTGGGTGAAAGAGTTTTTGGAGTCGCAGTCAGCGACCCAGCGCATGGTGTTCATGGTCGATGAAGTGGGCCAGTTCATTGGCAGCGACACGCGTTTGATGTTGACTCTGCAAACGCTCACCGAAAACCTTGGCACGATTTGCGGTGGGCGTTCCTGGATCGTGGTCACCTCCCAAGCGGATATGGATGCCGTGCTAGGCGAAATGACCGCCTCAAAAGCCAACGATTTTTCCAAAATCGCCGGACGCTTCAAAACCCGCTTATCGCTCTCAAGCTCCAACTCTGACGAAGTGATCCGAAAGCGCCTGCTGGTGAAAACCGACCCGGCACGCGCCGAGCTGGAAGGCGTGTTTGAGGCCAAAGGCTCCATTCTGCGTAACCAGCTGACCTTTGACCGCTCTGGCCCCACGCTAAAAAACATCGAAGGCGCCGAGAGCTTTATCGCCAACTATCCTTTCGTGCCGTACCACTTCCAGTTGGTGCAAAAAGTCTTTGAAGAGATCCGCAAGGTAGGGGCAACGGGTGCTCACTTGGCCTATGGCGAGCGCTCAATGCTCGATGCGTTCCACATGGCTGCCAAAGCCGTGCAAGAGAAGACGATTGGCGCGCTGGTGCCGATGCACTGCTTCTACACAGCGGTAGAAGGTTTTCTCGATACAGCGGTGAAGCGCACCATTGATCAGGCCAGCGAAAACCCCGTATTAGAAGCGTTTGATGTCGAAACCCTGCGCACGCTATTTATGATCCGCTATGTGGATCTGGTCAAAGGCACGGTCGATAACCTGGTAACGCTCTCACTGACCCAAATCGACGATGACCGCATAGCCATTCGTGAGCAGCTGGAAGCCACCCTGGCACGGCTGGAAAAAGAGAGCCTGATCACCCGCAACGGCGATGAGTACCAGTTCCTCACCAATGAAGAGCGTGACATCACCCGAAAGATCAAAGCCACGGAAGTCACCAGCAGCGACGAGAACAAAGAGCTTTCCAGCCTGATCTTCAAAGACTCGTTCCGTGACCGCAACAAATACCGCTACCCGGTCAACAAAACCGACTACAGCATTGGCCGCTACCTGGATGGCCACACCCTGGATGGCCGCTACCAGAGCCAGCTAAGGGTGGAGGTGGTCTCACCGCTGGATGTGGAGTACGTACAGCTAAGCGACGCGGGCTGCATTCACAAAAGCGGCGATAACGGCGGGCAGGTGCTGATTAAACTGCCCGACGATAAGCGTTTTACCGATGAACTGCGCACCCTGCTGAAAACCGATAAGTTTATCCGCCTGAACCTATCGGCTAACGACCACAGCGTAGAGCGCATTCTGGCTGACCGTGGCCGTGAGAACCAGGAGCGCAAAAAGCGCCTGCGAGTGCGTTTAGAAGAGATGCTGCTGGATGCGGACGTTTACGCGCTTGGCCAGAAGCTAGATCTCAACCGCAACCAGTTGAATACCCGTTTGGATGAGGCCTGCTGCTATCTGCTGGAAAACACCTACAACAAGCTGAGCCAGCTCACGGCGCTTAGCCCTGAGCCAATGCGCGAGCTGCAGGCCGTATTAACCGCCGATGACCTGGGCACCCAGAACCTTAACCTGGAAGGCGAGGAGGGCAACGCCCAAGCGGTGAAAGAGGTAGAGCAGTATATCTCGCTACATGGCGGCGAACCGGTGCCACTGAACCCGCTGATTGAGCGCTTTAGCAACCGACCCTTCGGCTGGCCAGAAGGTGAAACGCTGCTGATTCTGGGTCGCCTGCATGCCGCTGGGCGCTTAACCTTCCACACCGCTGGCCCCGCGCTCAGCGGTAAAGAATCCTTTGAGCTACTCAATAACGCCCGCCGCCGCAGTGAAGTGCGCCTTCAGAAAAAGCGCCAAACCGAAGATGCAGTGCTCAACAAAGCTCGTAACCTCACCAAAGAGCTATTTGGCCAGCTAGGCCCCACCAGCGAAAAAGAGCTGTTTACCTATTACGTAGATCGCTTATCCCACTGGCGACGTGAGCTAGAGGCGTACAAAAGCAAAACCGACGTGGGCAACTTCCCTGGATGCAACGCCATTGATAGCTCACTGCGGGAAGTGGAGCGTTTGCTGCGTTTAGACGATAGCTTTGATTTCTTCAAAACTGTCGCCAGCCAGCAAGACACGCTGCTCGATGTTGAAGAAGACTACCGCGATCTCAACGACTTCTTTACTAAGCAGCTCACCACTTGGCAGCAGCTAGAACAAGCGCTCAACCGGTTTGCGGTGAACCGCCTGGAGCTTGAGAAAAACACCCAAGCCCAGCAAGCGCTGGCCGAGTGTGAGCGTATTTATCGCGCCGAAGCGCCTTACGCCATGCTTAACCAGGTGGATGGCTTAGTACGTACGCTTGATGAGGTGAACAACCGCCTGGTAGAGGAAAAACGCCAGCACGCCATTGCCCGTATCGACACGCGCATCGCCAAAGTAAGCGCAGAAATAGCCAAAAGCGGCATTGGCACCGCCGAGCTCAGCAACCGCTTGCTGCACCCGCTGCAGCAGCTTAAAGCCTCGGTCAGTCAATCGGTCAGCGTCGCGCAAATCTACCAGCTGCAAACCGAAACTGCCGTTGAATTAGAAGAAGAAAGTTTGGATGCGCTTCACCACGCCCAGGCTGAGGCGGCCAAGCGGCAGCCGCCTGCGCCTGCGGGAAACACCACAACACCGGCTCCAACATCAGAGAACGCCAAGCCAGCCCCACAAACGGCATTACGTGATAAAACGTACGACCCGCATACCGAAACAGCACCGGCGGCGGTAAATGCCCCCAAACCCGTGGTAAGAGTGCGTGTAAGCGACGTACTCAGCCGCGTGCATAGTGGCGTGTACCTGGAAAGCCAAGCCGAGGTGGATGCGTTTATGGACGAGCTGAGAAAAGAGCTGGAACGGTCACTTTCAGCGGGCAAACGTGTACAGGTGCGTTAGTGCTCGAACGATTTTTGTTGACACGGCCAATATGCCTGTTCACTGCCGTCCCGCGTCCTGGGACGCGGGACAGCGAAGCGGAAAGAAACATGAAAAGTCAACGAGACACCTATGACCACCGCAACCATTGAGCAGCGTTTAAGCGAGCCAGAAGGCAAGCAGCTTGAGTTCAAGCGCGACCTATCATCGCCAAAGCCTCTGATGAAAACACTGGTCGCCTTTGCCAATACGGCTGGTGGCCAGTTGATCATTGGTGTTGACGATGATGGTACCGTGCTAGGCGTGGATGATCCGCTGGATATGGAAGAGCGCCTTACCAGCATGATCGCGGATGCCATTCACCCTCGGCTATTACCCAATATTGAACTGGTGAGCGTGGGCGAACATACCCTGGTGTGTATTGAGGTGTTTTTGAGTAGCGCACGCCCACACTTTTTCAAAGCGTTTGGCGAAGAAAACGGTGTGCTGGTGCGGCTCGGTTCCAGCAATCGGCAGGCGGGGTTGGCGCTCATCCAGGAAATGCAGCGCCAAGCGAGCGGAACCACCTTTGACGTTCAGCCCATGCTTGAACTGAGCCGTGACGACCTTGACCAAAACGCCATACAGCAAGCCTTCAGCAGCGAACAACTGCTTGATGACAATAAGCTTCGCACGTTACGGCTACTTGTCTCGTATCAAGGTCGCCTGGTACCCAGCGTGGGCGGAATTTTGCTGTTTGGCCGCGAGCGCCAATGGCACTTTGAAGATGCCTGGATTCAGTGCGGCCGTTTTCGCGGTAACGATAAGGTCGAGATTTTCGACCAGACAGATATTCACGCGCCGTTACCCCAAGCAGTTGATGACATCGAGCTGTTTCTTAAAAAACATGCCTTCAAGCAGGCAGAGTTTGGCGCTATGCGTCGCCGCGATGTGTGGAGTATCCCGCTGACCATCCTGCGTGAAGCGATTATTAACGCCTTGGTACACAGCGACTACTCCCAACGCGGCAGCCCCATACGCATTGCGTTTTATGACGACCGTATCGAGATTGAAAGCCCAGGGCTACTGATGCCCGGCATGACGATTGAAGACATGAAACGCGGCGTTTCGATGATTCGCAACCCAGTGATTGCCCGCGTATTTCGTGAGCTTGGCCTGATTGAGCAGTGGGGCAGCGGCGTAAAGCGTATTTTTGCCGAGGCTGCCGCCCAAGGGCTGCCAGAGCCACGCATTGAGGAGGTGGCCAACCGGCTACGCTTTATTGTGCCGCTTGAACAACGGCATGCTGGACAAGTAATGACCCAGTCACGGCCCGAGTCACGGCCCGAGTCACGGCCCGAGTCAAGTCTGGCCGATAAGATACTTCAATGCCTGGTCGACCGGCCCCTGGGTAAAGCCGAGATTGCCAAGGCCCTTGGTCACAAGGGCGTTTCGGGGCAGCTGAAAAGGCAAATGACGTGGTTTCAGAATCAGCAGCTTATCGAAATGACGCTGCCCGAAAAGCCCAATAGCCGCCTTCAACAGTACCGCTTAACGCCTAAAGGCCAGCGCTTTTTGCAAGACACTTTCAAGGATTCACAATGAACACCGGCAACATCAAAAAATACGCCCCCAAAGCCCGCGCCCGTTTTATCGACACCATGACGCGCCAAGCGGCCCGGGTGGGCATTAGCCCCGATGGCAAAGGTGGCGCTTTGATTGCCCCCCTGGAGCTAAAGGGCGATGTGTTGGTGATGACCGCCCAGGATGGCCAAACCCACACCGTGCCCGCCCACCAGAAAGGCGCACGGGAAGCGCTGGCCGCGTGGGTGCAGCGCGATGGGTTTACCCAAGCGATAGAGCAGGCCGCCTACAGCTGGTTTAACCGCCTGTGCGCCATTCGCTATATGGAAATTCACGGCTACCTGGACCACGGCCGCCGCGTGCTGAGCGGGGCAGGGGGCGAAGCCGGGCAATACCAACTGTTGGATGAATGCTTAGAGGTGGATTTACCAGGGCTGGACACCGCCCGCGTTCACGAGCTAAAGCTCGACGGCACCCAGGATGAAACCCTCTACCGCGAGCTGCTGCTGGGCCAGTGCCACGCGCTGCACGAGGCCATGCCGTTCCTGTTCGAGCCGCTGGACGACGCCAGCGAGTTGCTGCTGCCCAACAACCTGACCAAAACCGATTCACTGATCCGCGAGCTGGTCGAGGCGATTCCCGAAGAGGACTGGCAGGATGTAGAAGTGATTGGCTGGCTCTACCAGTTCTACATCAGCGAGAAAAAAGACCAGGTGATCGGTAAAGTGGTGAAAAGCGAAGACATCCCCGCCGCCACTCAGCTGTTTACCCCCAACTGGATCGTGCAATACCTGGTACAGAACTCGGTAGGCCGCCAGTGGCTGCAAACCTACCCAGGCTCGCCACTCAAGGCCGAAATGCCGTACTACATCGAGCCCGCCGAGCAGGAGCCCGAGGTACAGGCACAGCTGGACGCCATCACCCCGGCCAGCCTCGACCCCGAGACCATCAAGGTACTCGACCCCGCCTGCGGCTCCGGCCACATTCTGGTGGAAGCCTACAACGTGCTGAAGGCGATCTACGAAGAGCGTGGCTACCGTACCCGCGATATTCCCCAACTGATTCTGGAAAACAACCTGTTCGGCCTGGACATCGACGACCGCGCCGCCCAGTTGGCAGGCTTTGCGCTTTTAATGAAAGCCCGCGAAGACGACCGCCGGATTTTAACCCGCAACGTGCGCATGAACGTGCTGGCCATGCAAAGCAGCCAGCACCTGGATACCAAAACTTTATGGCGAGATCTCAACCTTACCGGCGACTGGCACCAGGGCCAATCCCAAAGCCTGTTTGATAGCGAGCAGCAAGACCTATCTAGCAACGACGCCACTTACAAGCTGATGGCCGACTTAATTGAGCGCTTTCAAGATGCCAAAACATTCGGCTCGCTGATTGAAGTGCCCCATGAATGGGAAGCACCGCTGAAAGCACTGTTGGAGGAACTAAGCGAGCTCACCAACAGCGGCGATATGATGCAAAAAGCTGCCGCTCAGCGGTTGGTGCCGGTAGTGCAGCAGGCTTGGGTATTGGCGCAGCGCTACAATGCGGTAGTGGCGAATCCGCCGTATATGGGCAGTAAAGGCATGAATAAGGCGCTGAAGGACTACGCCAAAAACGCCTACCCCAACAGCAAGTCGGATCTGTTCGCGATTTTTATGGAGCACGCTTTCAGCCTGCTGACCCCGCAGGGCTACAACGCCCAGATCAATATGCAGTCGTGGATGTTTCTCTCCAGCTACGAAAAGCTGCGAGCATGGCTGATGGAAAAAACCACTATAATTACTATGGCCCACCTTGGCGGCAGGGCTTTTGACAGCATCAGCGGAGAAGTCGTATCTGCCACCGCTTTTGTGATGGAGAAAATAGCGAAGCCTAACTATTGTGGTGTTTATTTACGGCTCGTGGATGGAAAAAGCGAAGCTGAAAAGAGCGCTTCACTACTAGAAGCCGCCCAAAGTCGCGAATGCAACTGGCTATATGAAGCAAAGCCGAGTGATCTGATAAAGATACCCGGCAGGCCGATAGCTTATTGGATTGACGATGTTACATACAACAATTTCATATCCATGGGCGCTATCGGTGATATCGCAGAAATTAAAGTGGGCATGCACACGGGGTCAAACGAGATATTTGTCCGATATTGGCACGAGGTGAGCTTCGGCAACATACAGCTAAATTGCAAAAATAACCAGGAATCAATCACTTTTGATGCCAAATGGTATCCTTATAATAAAGGTGGGCAATGGAGAAAATGGTATGGAAACAGAGATCTAGTTGTTAACTGGGGGGGGCAGGGAGATGATATTCACAGATTTCATGGCTTACCCAAGGATTATAATGGCGCTCCAGTAAGAGCCAAAAAATATCAATTCAAAGAATCTATAACTTGGTCAGATATCGCAACAAAAAAGTTCGCAGCCAGGTACTCTCCTGCTGGAAGCATGTTTGACGTAAAAGGGTCTTCAGCTTTCATGGATAAAGAAAAGCTGAATGATGTTCTTGCGCTGATGTGTTCTCCCAAGATTGTAGAGTTTATGGAAATGCTCAACCCTAGCTCGACATTTCAAGTTGGAGACATAGCAAGAGTTCCTTTTCCAAAGCATGGGTTTGGCTCAGAAAAAATCAATTCCAACGTGACGAAGGCAATCGATATCTCCAAAGAAGATCATGATGAGAGCGAGCTTTCTTTCGAATTCAGAGCAAACTCATTAGTCTCACAAAAAAACTATAGAAGTTTAAAAGAAAGTTTTCTCGCTCTTGGTAAAAAGCATGGAGATAGATCAGAAAGCCTGCTTTTTATAGAGAGGGAAAACTACTCGCTAATTTGTCAAGACTATGGCTCTCTTGCTAAAAAAATGGTTGCCGTAGAAGATATATCTCTGAACTCAAATTTGTATTTTAATAACAAGGGGGGCTACTCTTCTGCTTATGAAAAATATCTAACCGGGATAGTTGCTGACCTTGCATCATATTCGGTTGGCTGCATGGTGGGCCGATACTCTTTGGACAAGCCCGGCTTGATTCTCGCCAGCCAGGGAGAAACCGTCCGCGACTACCTAGCCCAGATCCCCGCGCCTAGCTTTGCCCCAGATGATAACGCCATCATCCCGCTCACTGATCAGGAATGGTTCCCCGACGACGCCACCAACCGCTTCCGCGACTTCTTGCGCACCGTCTGGGGCGAGGTACATTTGCAAGAAAATCTCGATTTCGTCGCCGAAAGCCTCTGCCTTCACGCCATCAAACCCAAGAAAGGCGAGGCCGCGCTGGACACCATCCGCCGCTACCTCAGCACCCAGTTCTTCAAAGACCACCTGCGTACCTACAAAAAACGCCCCATCTACTGGCTGTTTTCCTCCGGTAAGCAGAAAGCCTTTGAGTGCCTGGTCTACCTGCACCGCTACAACGAAAGCACCCTGGCCGAGATGCGCACTGACTACGTCATCCCGCTCACCACCAAGCTCGCCAGCTACGTGGAAAAGCTAGAGCAAGACAAAGACGCCAGCACCTCCGCCGCCGAAGCTAAAAGCATCGAAAAAGAGCTAAGCAAGCTCTACAAGCAGCAAGCCGAACTCAACACCTTCGATGAGAAGCTGCGCCACTACGCCGACCAGCGTATCTCGCTGGATCTGGATGATGGGGTGAAGGTGAATTACGGCAAGTTTGGGGATTTGTTGGCGGAAGTGAAGCAGGTCGTTGGAAAATAATTAAAATTATAATTGGATAGATAATAAAAGAAAGGGAGTGGGGAAATGTACGAAAAAGCTGCATTTGTGTTTTGGACAACGCTAGGTCTCTATCTAGTAACACTGTTTACAGTGACGTATGTTGGAGTCTACCTAACGTACATAGCGATTCCATTTATTACGCTATCTGGTTTGGTGATGCTTATTGCTAAACCTGCTGCCAAAACGCAGCAATACATAGATGAATCAAAGCGTGTTGCCAGCAATACACTAAGTGCTGTTCAGGAAGGCATTAATGTTTTGGACGCCGAAGCTGAGAAGCAGGTTGAAAAAACAAAGGCCAAGTTGATAGAAGTAAAGAAGGAGCGTGAGCTAAAAATACGGTCTATTATCATGCAAGATGTTGCAAGAAAAAAACAAAAAGCTGAAGAAGCTAAAAAAATGGCTAAGGATGGTAGGCTGTCTTATGACAGCTATATTAAATTAAATAACTCGATAGATGAGGATGTTGTCAAGCTTTATGAAGCTTTAGATAAAAGCCCAGAAAGCTTAATTTCCTTTTTTGAATCCAAGTATTTGGAAAAAGTTTCTTAAACTATTACATTAAGACCACTATTAAAGGATGGGTTTTTATGTTGGCGTTTTTAGTTATTCTGGTCATTTTGTTTTTTGTTTGGGTTTATGAGCTAAACAGCTCTGAGAGATATGATAGGGGAGAAACGTCTTATAAAAAGTCAGGCAGTCCTGCTGTAGATGCTATGCCTGATTTGGAGCGTCGTGAAGCATTGCTGCGAATAAGTCGTTTGTCTCAGGAAATGCAAGATAAAGAGTCAGTAAATAGCCTTTTTGTGGAGAATAAGCCTTCACTTGAAGTTGATGATAATGAAAAAAAAGAGGTGTGTGCTGTCACCCAAATAGAGAATGATAGTGCAACTAATTCTAATTCATGTGTATTTGACAAGATAAATGAAATAAAAGATTTTGTAAGTGTCAGGGAGATACCATATCTGGTGCATTTTACACAGGCATATAATATACCCAATATAATTTCTAATGGATTGTTAACAAGGACGGCGTTGGATGTTAGTGGAGCTAGTTATGTATATAACGACGCCCTTAGGCTGGATGGAGTAAGGGAATCAGTATCTTTATCAATTGGTTTTCCAAACTATAAAATGTTTTATAAGTATCGTTGCAAAGATCCTAGTATTACTTGGGTTATGCTAGTGATAGACAAGTCGGTGCTGTGGGAAAATAATTGCCTATTTTGCAAATACAATGCAGCAGACAGGCGAATGATTTATAAAGATAAACGTAGCTTGGGGACTGTTTCGGCACTCAAAGAAATGTACGATGATCTGGACGATGCTTCAAGATCTTTACTTCCTTTAGCTACGTATGACCCTACTAATCCTCAAGCAGAAGTGCTTTCTTTGGATAAAGTCTCTGCTGATAAGATTAGCGCATTCATTTTTGATTCCAAAAGTGCCATGGATCAATTTGATTTTTATTATCCTGGGAAAAATTCATTTGTCGATGCCAGTTTTTTTTCGTCACGAGAATATTCTAGAAAAAGAAGGACTGCATGATATGGCGAAAAGGCCTCTTTTTATACCTGTGAAAACTGGTTGTGTACCAGGTGTTGAGATCTTTGAGATTGATTTTCAATGGTTTCCTGGTATGTCTAAGTCACAAAAGCAGAAGTCAGTATTGTCACTTCATGAAGCTAGTGAAAAACATGGATTTTCACCAATACTTGAAGTGTCAAGTAAGTCATTGCATGAAGTGGGAGTATCGTTAAGTGCGTTCAATTTGATGATTGAGACAAATAATAAAAAGCGATTTTTTTCAGTTGAGTCTGCATTTCAGTCGAGTAAGGTATTTGAGAAAGGTGGACCTTATAGAGATTTGCTAGATAAAAGTTCAAGAGAGGCAAAGAAAGATCCAAGACTTAAAGAGTCAGGTGAAGTAGTCAGTTTTAATTTTTTTGGAAAAAACTTCCCTATCGAGCCGAAGACTTTTTTTTATGATTGGCTGTATATCAATGCCTTGCAAAAAAATAAGCATTTATCTGAAAAAATTGTAGGCTTTTCTGCATTTACAGATATTGAATTTAATCCCGTTAAATCAATTAACTGTCAAGCTTACTCGTTGGCATTGTATGTTTCTATGGTGCACATGGGTGTGTTAGAGAAAGCGCTTTCTTCCTCAGAAAGTTTTTATAGTTTTATTTCAGATAGAAATGAAAAATCAAAAAGAGAGCCATTACAGGGGAATCTTCTATGAAAGTTAGTATGGTTTTAGCCTTAGTTTCTGTATTCGCTTCTGCGGAATTATTTGCACATGATCGTTGGCAGGCTAGCCACAGTTGCTTTAAACCTATCAAGCCTTATGAGTTTCAGTCTCAGTGGGAAGTAGATATGTTTAATAATGAAGTAGATATGTATCGTATTTGTATACAGCAGTTTGTAAGTGAGCAAGAGGATGCGATACGCAACCACTCTAGAGCTCTCGACGAAGCAATTGATGAATGGAATGATTTCGTTAATTATGAACTGAATATGTAGTTGGTTTTAGAGAGCACTTCCGTCAGGCAGTTCACAACGGCCAATTAGATATGCAAGCCATTGTGGATGTTATACGCCGCGCTATCGCACTGGTGAAAAGCCTAACGAGCGAGCCTTCGGAGTAAGGTTGTCTGTCTTGGCTTTCGGTTTTTCGGCACTGAGTTAAGCGTGGATGTTTATGAGAGCTAGCGTATGAATCACACGCTCACCGCATTGTTACACGAAGCAGGGCTTAGCCCCCAGGGTGCGCTTCAACCGCTTAGTGGTGGTGATAGTGCAGCGACGTATCGGCTACAGACCCGTGGGGGGGATGTGGTGGTGAAGAGCGATCACCCCGCTCGATTAGCGAGTGAGGCCGATGGGTTAAAGGCGCTCGCCAACGCTAATAGCGGCTTGTTGGTGCCGGCGGTGCTTGCCCAGCAGGGGGAGTGGCTGGTGATGGAGGCGTTAGAAACAGTACCTCACCGCCATGGCGATGAGGCAGCATTAGGGGAGGGGCTGCGTAAGCTGCATGGGTTTTTGGGGAGCGAGCACGGCTGGCCCCGCGATAATGCCTGCGGTAAAACGCCCCAACCCAATGCGCCCATGAAGGATGGCCGCGCTTTTCAGCGCGAGCGACGTTTGTTGCCGCTCATTAACGCCTGCTATGACCAGGGGCTGTTGGATCACGGATTGCGTCAACGCCTTGAAACATTGGCTCACGGCTTAGAGCGATGGCTGCCGGATGCTTCACCCCGCTTAGTTCACGGCGATTTATGGTCGGGCAATGTGCTGTTCACGCCCCAAGGCCCCGCGATCATTGATCCTGCTGTTTACCGCCACTTTCCAGAGGTGGATCTGGCGATGTTGACGCTGTTCGGCTCGCCCGGTTCGGCTTTTTTTGAGTCGTACTGGAATGGCAGCGCCCCCGATGATTGGCCAAGGCGAGAGGCGCTTTTTCAGCTCTACCCGCTACTGAACCATCTGCTCCTGTTTGGAGAAAGCTACCGACCCCCGGTTGAACGTGTGGTCTCCCGGCTGGAAACATACTGAGCGTAGCGCGCCACTGACTCGGCGCTTTTCATACTGCGCGTGATAGAATTCGGCCATTATCTTACGTTTTATTAATCACTGATTACCCGCAGGGATGAACAGCGCCTTTCAGTGCGCTGATCTATGCGGTATGGGCAAGGAGTCTAGATGCAGCTCGAACAACTCCAGCAGGGCTTACAACACGCCTTCTTCACCGACCGCCATCGGATTGTCTTCTGGTACGACGCCCCTGGCCACTTTGCTGAGTCGCTCAGCGAGCTTGGGCTGGAAGGCGTTCAGGTGATCAACATGGCGGGGGAGTCTACCCTTGGTGTGAAGCTACGCCTGGAGCTGGAAGAGCCGGAAATGCCCACGCTGCTCTACTTTCCCTCTGCCGAGCCGGCCCCAGAAGAGGACTGGCTGCTGGATATCAAGCTGTACTCTGGCCGCTTCTATGCCGACCGCGTCTCAATGATTTTCAACGAGCTGGGCCTAACACGCCACGTACTGCGCGAGCACTTGGCGCAGCGGCAGGCGTTTTTAGCCAGTCGTAAGCGTATTGAGGCCCTGAAGCGTTTGGTCACGCCTTCTATTAGTGAAGATGAGCTGGATTTGGCGATGCTGGCCGTGGTGGTCGGGGCAACGTCAATTGACGTCGCCACGCTGCTGTTTCATCTGGCTGAAGAAGCGGTAACAGACGAGCTAGGGTTAGAGGCCAACCCAGCGGCGTTGGTCGAGGCCGAGAAGTACGCCTTGGTGCCTGCGTGGGTGCGCGCCCTGCAGGCTGAGGTGGGTTACCCCGCTAGCCAAGCAGAACTCAGCGGTGAAGCGCCGCTGAACTTCGGCCAGCTAATGCTGCGGTTATTGATTACCGGCTACTGCGAGAGCATTTCTGATATTCCTGACTGGGCGCGTCAGGTGGCCATTCCCTCTGTTAATGCGCGTGCATCTTCGCGGGCGCTACTCACTCGCTGGCGGGATAGTTCGCGCTTTTACCCCGCGTTTGATGTGATCTCCGGGTGGGTGGCGGATGCCCAGCGCATTGATGACAAGCTGCAGGATGTGCCGTTAGAGCAGCTAAGCCATGTGGCGACGTTTGAGGTGGTGGAGAAGCAGATCATTGTCGATCTCTGCCAGGCGATACCCACAGCGGATGCCCGCGACCTGAAACTGTTCGACAGCATCATTGTGGCGCGCCTGGACGGTTATTGGGCATCGCGGCATAAAAACGATGCCCGCCGCGAGCGCTATCGGCAGCTGTATGCCGCACTGACGGCAGCGATTGCGCTGTTTAGCCTGCGTCACCAGCATGCTAAAGGCTTTCATTACGAGAGTGTTGAGGCGCTCTACCACGCTTACCAAACAGATCTCTACCGTTTTGATACCGCCTATCGCCATTATGCCGTGGCGTCTGATGCCACCGGCGTGGAGCTGCTTAAAAACCTGGATGCCGCTGTTGAGCGCTGTTATGACGAGTGGTTCCTGGGCCAGCTCACCCGTAACTGGAGCGAGCGCGTGGAAGCCGAACAGCGGCTCACTCATTGGAAGTTGCCCAATATCCCCAGCCAGCAACACTTTTACCGCGACTGGGTGCAGCCCCAGCTAGGCGCTAGCCGTCAAAAGCGTGTGGTGGTGGTGATTAGCGATGCTTTACGCTATGAAGCGGCACAAGAGCTGCGTGAGCGCATTAATGCCAAGCGCTACAGCGAAGCAACGTTAAAAAGCCAGTTGGGTGTGGTGCCTAGCTACACCACGCTGGGGATGGCCTCGCTGTTACCGCACCGAGAGCTCAGCTACCAGCCGGGCAGCGATACGGTGCTGGTGAACGGCCAATCTACCCAGGGTACAGCGAACCGCAGCAAGTTACTTAAAGCCGCGCTAGGCGGGGAGGCGTTAGCCGTGACCGCCGAGGACGTAAAAGGCTGGAGCCGTGAAGAGGGGCGCGAAAAGGTCAAAGGCGTGCAGCTGATGTACGTTTACCACAACGTGGTGGATGCCCGTGGGGATGCCGCTAACACCGAAAGCGAGACGTTCGCAGCGGTGGAGGATGCCATTGATGAACTGGATCAGCTGACCCGTAAAATTCTCATGCACTTGAACACCAGCACGGTGCTGGTCACCGCCGATCATGGTTTCCTGTTCCAGCGCAGCGCGTTGGATGCTACCGACCGCACGGCGCTGTCAGACAAGCCAACGTCGGCCTTCAAAAGCAAAAAGCGCTATGTGCTGGGCGAGTCGCTGCCCGATAACTCCAGCGTGTGGCACGGCCATACCCGCGATACCGCAGGCACTAACTGCGACACCCAGTTCTGGATACCTAAAGGCGCGCACCGTTTTCACTTTGTCGGCGGGGCGCGGTTTGTACATGGGGGCATTATGCCCCAGGAAATTGTGGTGCCGGTGCTCACCGTGCAGCAGCTGCGGGGTGAAAAGGTGGAAAAGCGTACCAGCCGCAAGGTGGAAGTCATTTCACCCAAGGCATCGCTGAAGATGGTTAATAACATTCAGCGTTTTGACCTGCTGCAAACCGAAGCGGTCAGCGAGCGCCTCCGCCCGGTCACGCTGTCGGTGGCGATTTACGCGGGCAGCGAGGTGGTTTCCAGTGAAGAGGTCGTGACCTTCGATAGCGCAAGCGACAATATGAACGAGCGCATGAAGTCGGTGCGCCTCTCGCTATCAGGCACGTCATTCGACCGTAAAAACGACTACTTCCTGGTGCTGCGCGATAAAGATCTGGGCACCGAGCGGGAGCGCTACCGGGTGGTGATTGATCTCGCGTTTACGGATGATTTTTTCTAGGCCCGTCATCAGCTGGGAAGCTTTTATGTTTGTGCATTGTGCTTTTTTCGTCGTTCAGGAGTGACCGCCCACATGGATTTTGACTCATCTTCCGCCACGCACGTGACCGATGCCCTTCAGGATGCCCTTCAGGACGCTGATCTGGATACGCTGCTCAACACGCACTTTGCGGGTCGCGTGGTGCGTAAGGATCTCACCCAGCGCGTGAAAGAGGGCGCTAATGTGCCCGTGTATGTGCTGGAGTACCTGTTGGGTATGTACTGCGCCTCTGACGATACCGACGTGATCGCTAAGGGGTTAGAAAACGTCAAGGCGATTTTAACGGATAACTACGTTCGCCCGGATGAAGCGGAGAAAGTGAAATCCATCGTACGTGAGCGCGGCAGCTTCAAGGTGATTGATCGTGTCACGGTGCGTCTGAATGAGAAAAAAGACCGCTATGAAGCGGCGTTCAGTAACCTGGGCATCAAAGATGCCGAAATCTCTGCAGGCATTGTTAAAGAGCACGAGAAGTTGCTGGTAGGCGGTATTTGGGTGATTGCCACGCTCAGCTACTTTCATGAAGAGGGGCAAACAAGCTCGCCGTTTGGCGTTAGCCTGCTCAAGCCGATTCAGATGCCCCACATGAACATGGACGAGCTGTTTGAAGGGCGTCGTGGCTTCACCAATACTCAGTGGCGTGAAGTGCTGATTCGCTCGATTGGTATGGAACCTGCCGAGTTGGATGAGAGCGTGCAGTGGCATCTGCTGGCCAGGATGATTCCGTTTGTCGAGAACAACTATAACGTCTGCGAGCTAGGACCGCGGGGCACCGGCAAAAGCCATATCTATAAAGAGTGCTCGCCCAACAGCATTTTGGTCTCCGGCGGGCAAACCACGGTGGCTAACCTGTTCTACAACATGAGCTCGCGGCGCATTGGCCTGGTGGGTATGTGGGACTTGGTGGCGTTTGATGAAGTGGCCGGCATCTCGTTCAAGGATAAGGACGGGGTGCAGATCATGAAGGATTACATGGCCTCTGGTTCTTTTGCCCGTGGGCGCGAGCAGATGGAAGCCTCAGCCTCGATGGTATTTGTGGGCAACATCAACCAAAGCGTGGAGTCGCTGGTGAAAACCAGCCACCTATTGACGCCATTTCCCGAAGCCATGATTGATGCCGCCTTTTTTGATCGCTTCCATGCCTATATTCCCGGCTGGGAAATCCCCAAGATGCGGCCCTCGTTCTTCACTCAGCGCTATGGGTTTATCGTTGATTACCTAGCCGAATTTTTCCGTGAGATGCGTAAGCGCAGCTTCGCCGATGCTATTGATCGCTACTTCTCGTTGGGTGACAACCTCAACCAGCGTGACGTGATCGCGGTGCGTAAAACAGTGTCGGGCCTGCTGAAGCTGATGTTTCCCCATGGCGGCGGTTCACAAGGGCTGATGAAAGACGATGTACGCGATTGCCTGGAATACGCCATGCAGGTACGTCGCCGCGTGAAAGAACAGCTGAAAAAGATTGGTGGCATGGAGTTTTACGATGTCCACTTCAGCTACATCGACAAAGAGACCCTGGAAGAGCACTTTGTGTCGGTGAAAGAGCAGGGCGGTGGCGGCCTGATTCCAGAAGGCCAGGGCAAGCCAGGCGTGGTGCATACCATTGGTCTCAGCGATAAAGGCATGCCGGGGGTTTATCGCATCGAAATGCAGGTAACCGCAGGCAGCGGCAAGCTGGCCATGTCAGGGCTCTGGAACTCCACCGCCGCCAAAGAGCAGGTCAAAATGGCATTTGATTACTTCAAGGCCAACGCCAGCCGCATCAGTGGTGCCCGCAAGGCGTTGGAGCATGATTTCCACCTTCATGTGGTCGATCTACAAAATAGCGGCGTTTTGCGTGACCTTTCGCTCGCCAGCTTGGTCGCGTTTTCCTCAGGCCTGGTAGGTAAACCTACTCAAAGCCAAATGGTCGTGCTGGGCGATATGAGCCTAGGGGGCAGCCTGAAACCTGTCGAAAGCCTAGCGGAATGCCTGCAGGTTGCCTTTGATGCCGGTGGAAAGCGCATCACCCTACCCATGAGCAGCGCCATGGATATTCCTACCATCCCCGGAGAGTTGTTCACCAAGTTCCAGACCAGCTTCTATGCCGAACCGATTGATGCAGTGGTCAAAGCGCTTGGGGTGGATTAAGGTTAATGAGTTATTTGGCTTAGTCTCTGTGTATTAAAAACCAGCCCATGTCTAGGAGGAGTTAACCTCTATGTATCGGATGCGTAAGCTCGCTACGGTTTTTTGCTTAATTCCTGCTTTTCCGGGGCGGTCTTTGCCGAAGCAGGTGCTTCATTGGGTTCCGAGATCGCTGCGCTTAATGACCAGATTGCTGATGCTGATGCAACGCTTGCCTCTTATGAAGGCGGCTTAATCAAGACACTTGCCCAAACCCGTCGAGAAGCATTGCTGTTACTGCGAGCAACGATTGAAGCCCGCCAACAAGCAGAAGTAGGTGGAGCCTCATTAGAAATTACTCTTCCAGCAGTTGAGCCCGATCCAGAGCGCGCTGAGCAGCTTTTGGGAGAAATGGCATCTCAACAATTACGCGTAGAGGCTGCCGAAGATGAGGCTGCATCCTCAGGTGGCTTGATTCAAGCTGTTGCTTTGAGTCGTGTTCAAACAGAAAAGCTGACTTTAGCTCAGTTGCAGATGGGCTATTATCAGGCTCGTTACGGTATTGCGTTTCCTGCAATGAACCGGCCTGTTCAAGCGGAAAGCGTCATGTCTGAAGAACGTGCTGACAGCACGATGGTTGATACAGCTGAAAGCCTGCCTTGGGCTAATCCTGATTACCCAAATGTTGATTATAGCTTGGCACCTTTCGAACAGGCCTATGAGGAAGGTTACCGGATAGTAGGATGGTGGACTGTTGAGGAAGAGCTCGCTGCTATTGACGATAGTCCGCGATTTATTGCAATTAACTATTCAGCATATGAATCAGGTAATTTTAGCGGCTTGACCGCGCTTGTTGCACAGTGCCGTGAAAGGGAAACATCATTCGTATTCTTGCAGGATGATTTTTTGAGAGGTGATTTTCGCCGCAATACGCTGGACGTCACTTACCGAATTGATACATTACCGGCTGAGTCGACGCGCTGGGGGCAGCTTACCTCCAATAAAGGAGCCGGTCTTTTCGGTAACGAAGCAGAGTCGCTACTTCGTCAAATATACAACGCTAAAAAATTCTTTACCCGGATAACGGATAGCAACGGCCAACGTCACGATGCCGAATTTGACCTTGCAGGTGTCCAGGATCCGATCGATACCGTTGCCGCAGCGTGCGGTTGGACAACGCTGGATCTTACCCAAGATGACTATCGGGCTATTCAAACGATGCTTAACGCTGGCGGTTTTGATGCAGGAACACCGGATGGTGTTTGGGGATCTGGTTCAAGGAGTGCAATGCGTAGTTTCCAAGAGCAGCAGGGCCTCACTCCTACAGGAGCAGCGGATCGCCAAACGTTGCAAGTGTTGGGCGTAGAGTGAAAATTGTTAGCATCATGACGTTATCAATATTGTGGGGAATAATGTTAACTATTAGGTAAACATTTCTCGAATTCCGCTATAGAAAATTAGAAAACATAAACTGCCGAGTTTTAAAGGAAGGTTTATTGCATTTACCTTTAAGAGTAATTTTTACTTTTTATGTTATTGGAGCAGGCTCCGCGCGAATTCGTTAAAGCGAGTTAATTCTCCTTATCGAGACACCCCATGAAAACGCTGCTTCTCTGGTTCTTGAGCTTGATCCTCCTTTTGGCATTGCTGCTGGCAGGCCCCGCGTGGCTTTTATTGACCGACCGGGTCGAGACCGGCGGCAGCTGGTCCAGCGCCAATCGCGACTCCGCGGGGCTTGCGCCGCTGCCCGAGGCCTACGCGCCAGCGGTGGTGCAGGTGTACGCCGCTCGCGCTTTTAGCTGGCGTGGGGCGTTTGGCGTGCATATCTGGATTGCCGCCAAGGAGGCGGGCGCGGATAGCTATCGGCTGCATCAGGTGCTGAGCTGGCGCCGGCCGACGGTAGTGGCGTCGAGCGATACGCCGGATCGCGCCTGGTTTGGCCAGGCGCCGACGCTTTTGGCCGACTACCGGGGGGATGCCGCCGCGCGGCTGATTCCGCAGATTGCTGATGCCGCGTCGCGCTACCCGCAAGCGGATCGCTATCGCGTCTGGCCGGGGCCGAACAGCAACAGTTTCATCGCCTGGATGGTGCGCCAGATCGACGGTTTCGATGTGGTGCTGCCGGTCACGGCGGTGGGCAAGGATTATCTCTTCGGCGGTTTCTGGGCGCCGGTGCCCAGCGGTACCGGCTATCAGTTCTCGCTTGGTGGCGTATTCGGCGTAATGTTCGCGATTGATGAGGGCATCGAGTTGAATCTACTGGGGCTGAGCCTGGGGGTCGATGTGCTGCGCCCGGCGCTCAAGCTTCCCGGGATTGGGCGCATCGGGCTTGCGCGCCCGGTCATTGAGCGCGAATAAATGGTCGCGAGTCTTGTTTGCAGATACTTTTTCGATGAATTAGTATTTGTAGATAACTGCTTTGGAGATTCGCGATGCAAACGGCTAGCGACTTATCGACCAATAAGGCCGCGGCGGCGGCAGGCTTGAAAGCCGCGGTGCGCATTCTCGACAGGTGGCGGGCGAGCGGCGAGCAGGGTGAGGCGATTCTGCGCGTGTCGCACTCCACCTACGCGCGCGCTCGACGTGGCGACCTGACCGAAATCAAACTCGATAGCGACCAGCTCACGCGCATCAGCTACCTGCTCAACATTCATGCCGCGCTGCGTACCCTGTTCGAGAACCCGGAGAACGTCTACGACTTCGTCAATCTGGTCAATCACAGCCCTTACTTCAACGGCCGCGCGCCGCTGGAGGTGATCGGCGGCGGCGATTTTGGCGCTCTCTACGAGACCTTCAAGCGCATCGACAGCCTACGAGGCGCGCAGTGGTAGCGCCGGAGTCACTGGCGGTGCTGGCACCTCGGCGAGTCGAGGGCTACCGGCTGATCAACAGCAAGTTTCCACCGATTGCCCTGTTCGACGACGTCGCCGACGCCGAGGAGTTCGAGGCGCTCTACCGGCTACAGGCGATGACCAACCCACGCCTCAAGAATGAGCTTGGCGAGCTTTCGCTGCTGCCGTGTGATGAAATTCCCTTTCGCATTCGCGGCTGCTCTTACGCCGCGGCCGCCTTTACTCACGTCAACCCGAACGGCTCCCGCTTTAGCGACGGCAGCTTCGGCGTGCTCTACATCGCCGATACGCTCGCCACCGCCATTGCCGAGGTGAGTCACCATCAAAAAAGGTACTGGGAAAGAGTGGAAGGGCTTCGTTTCGAGCGCTTCGTGTTTCGCGGGCTGCGCTGTGCGTTCGACGAGCAGGGCTGTCGTGATGCGCTGGCACTAGCGCAGGACCATCCGATCTTCGATGCGCAGAGCTACAGCGCCTCGCGCGAGCTGGGTCATGGGCTCAAACGCGCCGGGGCGCCGGGGCTTCGCTACCGCTCGGTACGAAATGAAGGCGCGACCTGCTGGGCACTGATGACACCGCGCCACGTGGAGGAAATCGTGCAGACCACGCATATCGAGATGGTCTGGAACGAGGGGCTTACCCAGATCAATCGGCTTTCGGCGCTGGGGCCGCGCTGAGCCAAAACGCCGCTGTCAGCGGCTGTGTTCGTCGGTGAAGCGCTGCATGAAGGCGAGCGTCTCGTCGCTGACGTGGTGTTCCATGCCTTCGGCGTCGATGCGCGCTGTGCTATCGGGTACGCCGAGCGCGCGTAGAAAGTGCAGCACGATGTCGTGGCGCTCGCGCGAAACCTGCGCCATCCTTTTGCCTTCTTCGGTCAGAAACAGCGAGCGGTAGGGTTGGCTTGTGACCAGCCCCAATTCGTTCAGCCTACGAATCATTTTCGACACCGTGGCCTGACTGACTCCCATACGGTTGGCGATATCCGCTGCCCGTGCCTCGCCTCGATGATCCAGAAGATCGCCAATGAGCTCGACGTAATCCTCGATCAGCTCGGTTTCATGGGCGTTGCGCACCGTTTCGTACTGTCGGGCGTGCTGCTCTACGGGGGGGAGCGCGTCAAAACTAGGGCCGTTGCGCAGTGGGCGCTTGGGCGTGGATTCATCGCTCATGGTCAAGGCTTACTGCTGGTGAAGGAAAATATCCGTGGGGCGTAAGCGTATCGTATCGAGCATTGTTAGCAAAGGCTAAATTGTTTGATCGGGGCATCAGCTGCCGACACAACCTGACCAGGCCTAACCGACTACGAAACCGGGTGCATGGATTCATGCTACCCGGTCAAACGGTAAAGAATGTTGATCCGATGCAGGCTCCGCCGCGCTGACCTCAGAAATTGCCAAACAGCGTGCCCAGTGTAATCACGCTGGCAAGGGCGGCCAGCGGCAGTGCGATGGTGACCATCGCCACGTTGGCGTAGGACTGGCGATGGGTCAGCCCGCAAATGGCCAGCAGCGTGATCACAGCGCCGGAGTGGGGAAGGGTGTCCATACCGCCGGCGGCCAGGGTCGCGACTCGGTGCATCAGCTCCGGGTCGATGCCCGCCTGTTGCGCCATGGCCAGGTACTCATCGCCCAGGGTTTGCAGCGCAATCGAGAGCCCGCCGGAGGAGGAGCCTGTGATGCCGGCCAGCACGCTCATGGCGAGCGCCTCTGAAATGAGCGGGTTACCCGGCGAGACGTTGAGTACCGCATCGCGAATGATAGCAAAGCCGGCAAGACTCGCGATCACCGCGCCGTAGCCCACTTCGGATGCGGTGTTGAAGATCGGCAGCAGCGAGCCGAAGACCCCCTTGTTGACGGTCGCCTTGAGATCCGCCCAGTGGCGCCAGCGGGTAATGGTAAGCCAGGCAGCGGCGGCCAGCAGCGCGATCAGAATCGCCCAGAGCCCCGCCTGGTTCTCGGCCGAGACGTTGTCGAACGCCGCGTCGATGTAGCTCAAATCCATCGCCGGGAACACGCCGTAGGTAAACAGCGCGTTGAGCCCGATCACCATCACCAGCGGAATCAGCGCAAGCCCGAGCGCCATGGTGGCGGGCTCGTCTTCGCTCTGGTCGTCGCGCTCCTTCTCGGTATGGGTGCCGTAGCCCTCGCCGCTGGTGGCGGCCTTGCGCACCCGCGACTGAAGATAGACGATGCCCAGCCCCAGCATGATCAGCCCCGCGATCACGCCAAGGCCGGGGGCGGCGAAGCTGTTGGTGCCGAAGTGGGGAATCGGAATGGCGTTCTGGATCGCCGGCGTGCCGGGCAGTGCGGTCATGGTAAAGGTGAACGAGCCCAGCGCGATCGAAGCGGGGATTAAGCGCTTGGGCACATTCGCCTCGCGGAAAAGCTCGCGGCTGATTGGGTAGATCGCAAACGCCACGACGAACAGCGACACCCCGCCGTAGGTGAGCACCGCGCAGGCCATCACCACGGTCAGCACCACGTTCTGGGTGCCCAGCCGTTTGACGATACCCCTCGAGATCGAGTGCGCCGCCCCCGAGTCCGCCATCAGCTGGCCAAACAGCGCCCCAAGAATGAACAGCGGAAAGAACTGGGTGACGTAGCCGCCCAGCGCCCCCATGAACGTATCGGTATAGACCGGCAGCAGCAGGGCGGCGTCGCCGGAGAGCAGAACTGCCAGTGACGCCATGAGCGGTGCCAGCAGCAGTACCGAAATGCCCCGGTAGGCGAGAAACATCAGTAGAACGAGAGAAATCAGAATCGCCAACATGCTCATGAGCGTCAGGGCCTTGATCGAGGTTCAGTCGAGTGGGTCGCGCGAAAAATGAAGCCTAGGCACAATGCTGCAAGGCAGCAATCCCTTGCCGACTAAAGTCGTAGCGTGTTTTACGCCGCTGCCAGCCCCTGGACGCGCCTGCTCAAACGCGATCGATTCTGCTAATATTCGCCGCCTTGCGCTTTTTAACAGGCTAACAACGCTCTACAAGGCTTTAGGTAACTCAATGAATGCAGTCATGATTGCAGTGCTCGTGATGGTGGCGCTGTCGCTTTTGCGTGTCTCGGTGGTTTTCGCGCTGGTGGCAGGCGCCATCGTCGGGGGGCTGGTCGGCGGTTTGTCCCTCGAGGATACGCTGGGCGCCTTCAACGACGGCGTCGGCGGCGGCGCTCAGGTAGCGCTGGCTTACGCCACGCTCGGCGCCTTTGCGGTGGCGATTTCACGCTCCGGTCTCCCTGACATGCTCGCTAACCGCCTGATTCGGCTATTGGGCCAGGAGTCCTCGGCGGCGCACCAGAGCCGGGTGAAGTGGATTCTTCTTGGTGCGGTGCTGTTGATGGCGATCTTTTCGCAAAACGCCATCCCCGTGCATATCGCCTTCATACCCATTCTGGTGCCGCCGCTTCTGGCGCTGATGAACCGGCTGAAGCTGGACCGCCGGGCAGTGGCCTGCGCGCTCACCTTTGGGCTCACCGCGCCCTACATGCTGCTGCCGGTGGGTTTTGGCGCGATCTTTCTCAACGATATCCTGCTTGCCAACCTCAACAGCGCCGGCGAGCCGCTGGGGCTTGAAATCACCCGCTCGATGGTGCCGATGGCGATGGCGATTCCGGTTGGCGGCATGGCCATTGGCCTTCTGGTGGCGCTCTTTTTGAGCTACCGGCGCCCGCGCGGCTACGCCGAAAAAGAGGTGGCGGCCACGACCTCCATGATCTCGACCACCCCGGCGAAACCGCACGCGCTGGGGCTGGTCATGTCCGCCGTAGCGATCGTGGCCGCGCTCGGGCTTCAGCTTTATACCGGCTCGATGATTCTGGGCGGGCTGGTGGGAATCGGCGTGCTGTCGATGGGCGGTATCTTCAAGTGGCGCGAGGCGGACGACCTGTTCACCAGCGGCATGCGCATGATGGCGCTGATTGGCTTCATCATGATCTCGGCGGCGGGCTTTGCCGAGGTGATGAAGGCGACCGGCGATATCGACGCGCTGGTTAACGGTGCCTTCGAGATCTTCGGCGACAATCGGGGGCTTGCCGCGCTGACCATGCTGCTGGTCGGTTTATTCATCACCCTGGGTATCGGCTCGTCGTTTTCGACCATTCCGATCATTGCGGCGATTTTCGTACCGCTAGCGGTGCAGTTCGGCTTCTCGCCGATGGCCACGGTCGTGCTGGTGGGCACCGCCGCCGCGCTCGGCGACGCGGGCTCGCCGGCCTCGGATTCGACCCTCGGGCCGACCTCCGGGCTCAACGTCGACGGCCAGCACGATCACATCTGGGACAGCGTGGTGCCGACCTTCCTGCACTACAACCTGCCGCTGATCGCATTCGGCTGGCTCGGCGCCATGTGGCTTTGACAACGTATCCTGCAAGCGAAAAGGCAGCCTCGGCTGCCTTTTTTGTGCGCTCAAGTCAGTTAGCGCTGCCTATCGATCCCTGGGAAGGTGCGCTTCGAACGCGCTCAAGAGACCGCGCAGTAGCGAAAGTTCCTTGCGGCTGGGTTCGGCGCGGGTAAAGAGCGTTTGCAGCTGCTCTTCGGTGCGGGCGTGGGGCTGGGTCAGAAAGCCGCTTTCGCGCATCAGCCGGCCCAGGTGGGCCTGAAAGTGGTCGAGCTGTTCGCGGGTCGGGGGCGTTGCCTCGACCGGGCGCTGGTAGCTAAAGCCGCTCTGTGGGCGCCGGCGCCAGGCACGGTGTACCTCATAGGCCAGAATCTGCACCGCCTGGGAGAGGTTCAAAATGCCGTACTTCGGGTTGGCGGGAATGCTCACCTGATGGGTGCACTCGCGAATCTCGTCGTTGGTGAGCCCGGAGCGCTCGCGGCCAAACACCAGCGCCACCGGAGCGTGCTCGGCGTTCTCAACGGCGCTTTGGGCCATCTCATCGGGCTCATCGAAGTGGGGCAGCGGCAAGCTTCTGAGGCGGGCGCTGGCGCCAATCACCTGCACGCAGTCGCTCACCGCCTCGTTCAAACTCGTCACTACCCGGGCGCATTCGAGCACATCCGTGGCGCCGGCGGCCAGACGCGTGGCTTCATCGCTAGGGAATTCGCGCGGGTTGACCAGCACGAGATCGACAAGGCCCATGGTTTTCATGGCGCGGGCGGCGGCGCCGATATTGCCGGGGTGAAAGGTGTGAACGAGCACGATACGAATTCGGGAAAGCACGGTGAATGACCTTGGCGTCAGTAAAAGCGCGCATGGTAGCACGCTTTGAAGCGCTCAAAAGCGTCAGCTACAACGAACAGAACCCCGCACCAGGCGGGGTTCTTGTAGGCTGGCCGTGAAAGGCCAGCCAAGGGGCGTTACAAAGGGGGTAGGGGCTTACATCATGCCGCCCATGCCACCCATTCCGCCCATGCCACCCATGTCCGGCGCGGCGTCTTTCTCTTCCGGGTCGTCGGCGATCATGCACTCGGTGGTGATCATCAGGCCAGCGACGGAACCGGCGGACTGAAGCGCGGTGCGGGTCACTTTCGCCGGGTCGAGAACACCCATTTCGAACAGGTCGCCGTACTCGCTGGTTTGTGCGTTATAGCCGAAGTTGCCTTCGCCATCCTTGACGCGGTTGATGACCACGGCGGGCTCTTCGCCGGCGTTGGTCACGATCTGACGCAGCGGCGCCTGCATGGCACGCAGCGCCATGTTGATGCCGTGGTTCTGGTCTTCGTTGTCGCCGGTCAGGCCCTGTACCTTGGCCATGACGCGAACGAGCGCAGTACCGCCGCCAGGCACGACGCCTTCTTCCACCGCTGCACGGGTGGAGTGCAGCGCGTCTTCGACGCGGGCCTTCTTCTCTTTCATTTCGACTTCGGTTGCGGCACCCACACGGATGACCGCCACACCGCCGGCAAGCTTGGCGACACGCTCCTGCAGCTTCTCCTTGTCGTAGTCCGAAGAAGTCTCTTCGATTTGCGCACGGATCTGGCCAACGCGTGCTTCGATGTCGTTCTCGGCACCAGAGCCATCGATGATGGTGGTGTTTTCCTTGGACATGGTCATGCGCTTGGCGGTACCCAGATGATCCAAGTTCGCCTGCTCGAGGGTCAGGCCGACTTCTTCGGAGATCACGGTGCCGTTGGTCAGGATCGCGATGTCCTGCAGCATGGACTTGCGACGATCACCAAAGCCCGGCGCCTTGGCGGCGGCGACCTTGACGATGCCGCGCATGTTGTTCACGACCAGAGTCGCCAGCGCTTCGCCTTCGATGTCTTCGGCGATGATGGCAAGCGGCTTGCCCTGCTTGGCGACGGCTTCCAGCACCGGCAGCAGCTCACGGATGTTGGAGATCTTCTTGTCGACCAGCAGGATGTACGGGTCTTCGAGTTCGACGGACATGGTGTCCTGGTTGGTGACGAAGTAGGGCGAGAGGTAGCCACGGTCGAACTGCATGCCTTCGACCACTTCCAGCTCGTCTTCGAAACCACGGCCTTCGTCGACGGTGATGACGCCTTCCTTGCCGACTTTTTCCATCGCTTCGGCGATGATCTCACCGATGCGCTTGTCGCCGTTGGCAGAGATGGTGCCGACCTGGGCGATGGACTTGGTGTCGGTGCAGGGCACGGACATCGCCTGGATCTCTTTAACCGCTGCGGTGACGGCCTGGTCGATGCCGCGTTTGAGATCCATCGGGTTCATGCCGGCGGTTACGCCTTTCAGGCCTTCGGCAACGATCGCTTGGGCCAGAACGGTCGCGGTGGTGGTACCGTCACCGGCGGCGTCGGAGGTCTTGGAAGCGACTTCCTTGACCATCTGCGCGCCCATGTTCTCGAACTTGTCTTTCAGTTCGATCTCCTTGGCCACGGATACACCGTCCTTGGTCACGGTCGGCGCACCGAAGGATTTGTCCAGCACCACGTTGCGGCCTTTCGGGCCCAGGGTGACTTTTACCGCGTTGGCCAGCGTGTCGACGCCGCGCGCCATGCGTTTACGAGCATCATCTGAAAACTTGACTTGCTTAGCTGCCATGTTCGTTACTTCCTGAAGTAAAGATGAAAAGGGAAAGTAAAGGGTCGAGACAGTCGAATTAGCCTTCGACGACCGCGAGAATATCGGCTTCGCTCATGATCAGAACTTCTTCGCCGTCGATTTTTTGCTTCTCGACGCCAAAGCCATCCTTGAAGATCACGGTATCGCCAACTTTAACGTCGAGGGCGCGCACTTCGCCGTTATCGAGAATGCGACCGTTACCAACGGCAAGCACTTCGCCACGGGTGGGTTTTTCCTGAGCGTTACCCGGTAGCACGATGCCGCCAGCGGTTTTCTGTTCTTCTTCCACGCGACGAATAACGACGCGATCGTGCAAGGGACGGATATTCATGCTCTCGTTCTCCTGAGGTTCGTCAAAGCCCGACGGGCAGTTTCAAAAGAATTCTCGTGGACGGGCCGCGAGAAGCGAAGGCACTGGCCTTCATGTTAAAGGCAGTAGCATTTGCCGCTGCCGAATCGTGTGCTTCAAAAGTGGGGTCTTGTAGCCTGCTTTCAAGGGCATAGCCATAAAAAAAAACGCGCTCGAGGCGAAAAAATGCGCCGCCTGGTCACCGGTTACCTGGGCCGCTGATCGTCACGACTGATGAATTCGCCTTCGATGGTGGTGCCGTCGCTATCGTTTGACTCAGGCCCTTGGCGAGCATCGCGCTGCTGGGCGCTCCATTCATCACGCTGTGCGCCGCCTGCCGGGCGCTGACCCTGCTGGTAAACGCTTGCCTTGAGCCCCAGCCAGGTAAGGCCGCGGGCCATCAGCCGCCGTGCGTTGGGGATCAGGCAGGCCAGGCCCAGCGCGTCGGAGAGAAAGCCCGGCGCCATCAAAAGCGCACCGCCGAAAATCAGCGCCGCGCCGGTAAAAAGCTCCGAAGAGGGAATTTCGCCCGCCTGCATGCGCGCACGCGCCCGAGCCAGGGTCGAAACGCCTTCACGGCGAATCAGGTGCAGCCCGATGAAACCGGTCAGTAGAACCAGCAAGAGCGTGGTCATCAAGCCAATATGGCTGCCCACCGAAAACAGCACGACGAAGTCGAGCAGGGTGAAAATGGAGATAAAAAGTAGTATGGGCATGGCCGCCTCCCGCTAACGTTAGTACCCTTTATGGTGCCAAAAAACACGAATACAAGCAGCCGCGTACGCGAGCAAGCGCGGCTTTTCAACGCCAAACGGATTCAAGGGAACGCTTCATGAACGTCGATAACAAAATCATCGCCATTACCGGCGGCGCCCGGGGGTTGGGGCTGGCCATGGCCGAGCACCTGGGCGCAAAGGGCGCGCGGCTGGCGCTGTTGGATACCCGGCGACAAGCGCTCGACGAGGCGGTCGCCGCCCTTGCCGGGCGGGGCATTCACGCTAAAGGCTTCGAGGTCGATGTGGCGGATGAGGCTTCTGTCGAGGCGGGGTTTGCCGCCATCAAGCAATCGCTTGGCCCGGTCAGCGGCTGTATCAACAACGCCGGTATCACCGACGATGCGATGCTGGTGAAGGGCAAGGGCGGCGCAGTGGAAAAGCGCATGTCGCTTACGGCCTGGCAGCGCGTGATCGACGTCAACCTGACCGGCGCGTTTCTGTGCGGGCGCGAAGCCGCCACCCAGATGATCGAGGCAGGCCACCCCGGTGTGATCGTCAATATCTCGAGCATCTCCCGCGCGGGCAACCAGGGCCAAAGCAACTACGCCGCCGCCAAGGCCGGACTCCACGCGCTGAGTGTGACCTGGAGTCAGGAGCTGGCGCGCTACGGTATCCGCGCCGCCAGCGTTGCCCCGGGATTCGTTGCCACCGACATGACCTCGATGATGCGCCCGGACATGCTCGAGCGGATCAAGCAGAGCGTGCCGCTCAAGGATCTGGGCGAGCCCACGCACATCGCTCAGAGCGTGGCGTTCGTGTTCGAGAACGACTACTTCACCGGGCGCATCATCGAGTGCGACGGCGGGCTGCGCCTTTAAGCGGCTGGCCGGGGCGGCGCCTTAAAAGTAGTCGCGGCTGATCTCGTGTTGGAAGTACATCTCGACGCGCAGCGTCATCGCCCAGCGCGGGTCGTAGCTCGTATCGCGCTGAAAGTGCAGCTCCGGAATCACATCGCCGAACAGAATGCCCTTGTGCAGGTCGCGACGGTAGCGGGTTTGAAGGTAGTAGTCCTCGATCCGCGGTGATGAGGCGCTTTCGCCGATAGCGATAGCCGAGTAGCGCAGGGCGCTGCGGTCGTTCAGGCGATGATTGAGCTCGGCCACCTCGCTGTATTCGAGCGTGTCCTCCTCCTCGCGCCACTGCACGGTGCTGATAAAGCGCAGGTGGCGGCGCTCGCTGAGCGGGCGGCCGAAATCCCAGCGGGTGCGCGCCGAATAGCCGGCATTGTTGAACCAGGAGAGCCGGTTGAACGACTCGAGCTGCCAGGGGCCGCTGCCGATATCCCAGAGCCGCTCGCTGGTGAAGCGCACGTACGGGTCGATGGGCAGGCGAAGCCGGACACCGGCACCGAAGCGGTTGCTCCAGTTTTCGCGCTTATCGCGGCTCTCCAGCCAGTCGAGGCCCAGAATCGAACTCGAACGGTCGCGCTGGTCGTTATAGAGCCGGCCGGAACCCTCTTCGGCCAGCGTCCCCCGGGTTTCGTCCGGGTCGCTTTCGATCACCAGACGCAGGCGCTCTTCCGTGGTGGGCAGGTCGATGCGGTAGCGAATGCTGGTATCGCCGTCCACGCCTTCGCCCTCCATCCAGTCGATCTCCTGGCCCAGGCGCAGGTAGGAGTCGTTTTCCGCGCTTGCGGTGTAGTAGTCACCGCCGAAGAACGCATCGACGTTGCGTGAGGTGTTGTCGACCCAGCTACCAACCCCGGCGCGAAAGGGCTCGACGCGTTCGGCGGCCCACTGTGGCAGATCGCTATCGTCGGGCTCGAGTGGCTCCAGCGGCTTAGCGAAGGCGGCGGTCGAGCAAACAAGAAGCGCCCCCATGCAAAGAGAGGCGGTAACTGACGTCATGAAGATCCCTGATGATTAATGTTCCCGGCGCTCGAGCAGGCCTTGGGTTTGCACGATTAGTTGGCCTTGTGAAGCTCGATATCCTTGGCCCATTCTAACACGCGCTTACGTTCGCGGCGGCTGGCCAGGCGCTGGGTATCGATCCGTTGGGGGATGAGCTGGCGGTTGGGGTCGGCATTCAGGTTCAAGTCGAAGTGACGCTGGGCGCCGATCGGTAGATCTTCCGGGCCGTAAATGGCGATGACGCGAATTTCGAGCGAAAGATCCGAGCGCTCAAGCGTTTGCGCGTTTATTTCCCAGTACGCCTTGATCTGATCGACGATCGAGCCAAAGCTTTGCAGATGAATATGACTCCCCGAAGCCAGCGGCCCCTGATGCGTGCGGTAGCAATCCTCCTCGTCATCTTCGCTTTGCTGTTGATACTCCACGATATCGACCTTGTACTCCTGATCATCGACGTGCAGCACCGCGATGACGTGTTGAACATACACGGACTCGGTGCTCATGTTGCTGACCAGGCACAGTGCATCGGTACCGATTCCCTTGCCGCGGTTGATGATCACGCGGGGGCTGCGCTGCCGGGCAAACCCCTGGTAGAGAAGCTGGGCGTAAAAAAGCCACACGAACAGCGTAAGCACACTGCTGATCGCGGAGATGGCCTGGGCGTTTTCATTGAGCCATTCCATGGCGGTACCTTTGGAGAGAGTGTGAGTGTCGGCGAATGACAGCGATGTAATTTATCCTGACGAGGGCATCGCGTCATTAACGCATGTGGTCAAGCGGTTGGGAACCAGCTTTCGCGTGGGAGGGGGGCTGAGTTGTTCGGGTCGCGTGCCAGGCTGAATGCGAAGGGAGTGTCTTCATCGAGGGCTACGTGTTTCGCAAACAATGGGGCTGCTTGACAAGAAGGGCGTAAACGGGAAAAGCGTAAATGAGAAAAGATAGCCAAACTCATGGCATCATGCGCGCCGTCCCGAGATCACAAACCGGTCACATTCGATAATCTAGTGCGTTTAGAGAGGGTGCTGAAAGGAGGAGAAAAGCGAGGAAAATCAATTGGTGCGGATGGGGAGACTCGAACTCCCACACCTTACGGCACTAGAACCTAAATCTAGCGTGTCTACCAATTCCACCACATCCGCAGAAGACGAGGCGTATGGTACCAACTTTTCGAGCCGGGTCAATACGCTAGCGCTCAATTTGGGCAAGGGGGAGCGAATGGGAACGCCGCGGTGGTTTTGTAAAGCGGGGGAGTTGTTCAAGAAAGCGCTGCCGGGCTACTGTGCGTTTTGCCTTTCGCCCAGAGCGAATATCGAAGGCTGGTGCGATGCGTGCTACGCGGGCCTTGAGCACAATCGCGGCGCTTGCCCACGCTGTCAGGAGCCGCTGGCCGCGTTAAAGGCGCCAGAGCACGATCGGCTCTGCGGCCACTGCCTGGCGGATCCGCCGGCGTTTACCGCCACTAGGGCGGCGTTTCTGTACGAAGGGGCGATCAAGGCGCTGGTACGCGACTTCAAGTTTCACGCCTCGCCCCGGGCGGGCACGCTGCTGGTCGAGCTGATGCTCAAGCATCCGCCGCTTGAGGTAGGCGATGCGCTGCTCGCGGTGCCCATGCACCCGGCGCGGGCACGCGAGCGCGGCTTCAACCAGGCGCAGTGGCTCGCTGCAGAGCTCGCCCGGCGGCTGGATGTACCGCTTCTAAAGGCCAAGTGCGTGAAGCGCTTGCCCACCCAGCGCACGCTCAGCCGCCGCCAGCGCGCGGCGAATCTCAAGGGCGCCTTTGAGCTGCCCGAGTCGCTACCAGCGCATATCACCGTGATCGACGATGTCATCACCACCGGTGCGACCGGCCACGAGCTGGCGCGCCAGGCGCTACGCGGTGGTGCCACCCGAGTCGATCTCTGGGCGCCGGCGCGTACGCCGCTTGGCCGCAGCTGATAGAATGGCGCTTTTTTTCCAGGGAGCTTCCCCATGGCCCAGGCCTTTAGTGCGCTTTCGCCGGATACGGTGATGTCCGCCGTGGAGTCTGCGGGCGTTTATCCCGCCGCCGAGCCCTTCGCGCTCAACAGCTACGAAAACCGCGTGCTGACGTTTCAGGACGATGAGCGCACCCGGTGGATTGCCAAGTTCTACCGCCCCGGGCGCTGGGAAAACGCTGCCATTGTCGAAGAGCACGGTTTCCTCACCGAGCTGGCAAAGGCCGGGGTGCCGGTCAACGCGCCCTGGCGCAACGCCGCCGGTCTTTCGCTTTTCGAGCATGGCGGATTTCGCTTCGCACTTTTCCCCCACTGCCCGGGCCAAGCGCCGGAGCTCGAGAACCCGGCGCACCTGTTTGCTCTCGGTGAACTTCTTGGCCAGCTGCACGAGTCGAGCGAAAAGAGCGCGTTCAGCCACCGCCCGCGCTTCGATCACCAATCAGATATCAAGGACGCCGAGGCGCGGGTGCTGGCAAGCGCGCGGCTCAATACGCAGGAGCGTCGCGCCTACTCGAGCGTGATCGAGAGAACGCTCAAGGCGCTATCAAACGTCGACTGGTCGGTCGGGCCGCTGATACGCACCCACGGCGACTGCCACCTGGGCAATATTCTGGGGCGCGACGAGCACTTCACCCTGGTCGACTTCGACGACTGCATGATGGCGCCGGCGATCCAGGATATCTGGATGCTGCTGCCCACCGGCGAGCCCCAAAGCTGGCAGGTAGCGCTTGACGAAGTAGTTGAGGGCTACGAGCAGGTGCGCGATTTTCCCCGCGCGCAGCTTGCGCTGATCGAGCCGCTGCGCGCTTATCGACTGATTCGCTACACCGCCTGGCTCTGTTCGCGCTGGAGCGATCCGGCGTTTCCCCGCGCCTTCCCCTGGTTTAGTGATCGCGGCTACTGGGATCAGCACATCCGCCAGCTCGAGCAACAGCTCTTGCAACTGGAGACGCCTCACTGGCTTGCCTGAACCAGCGCTGCCACCGACCGCCCGGGTAGGGTAAAATACGCGCCGCTCATGGTTTAGAATTCACCGCTTTTGACCAGTCGTCGGCTGGCATCATCCCAACGAGGCTCATCATGACCGATGACATTGCAAGCAACTATCGCGACATTATCACCGCGCTCGGCGAGGACCCGGACCGGGAAGGGCTGCGCGATACCCCGACCCGCGCCGCCAAGGCGATGCAGTTTCTTAACGCGGGCTACAAGACGTCATTGGACGAAATCATCAACAACGCGGTGTTCGAGTCCCAAACCGACGAAATGGTGCTGGTCAAGGACATCGAGCTCTACTCCATGTGCGAGCATCACCTGCTGCCGTTCATTGGCAAGTGTCACATCGCCTACCTGCCGGATGGCAAGGTGCTGGGGCTTTCCAAGTTCGCGCGTATCGTCGATATGTACGCTCGTCGCATGCAGATCCAGGAAAACCTGACCCGCGAAATCGCCGAAACCGTGCAGGAAGTGACCGGAGCGAAAGGGGTCGGCGTAGTGGTCGAGGCGCGCCATCTGTGCATGATGATGCGCGGCGTCGAAAAGCAGAACTCGAGCATGACCACCTCGGTGATGCTGGGGCGCTTTAGAAGCAGCCAGGCCACACGCCAGGAGTTTCTGACGCTGATCAATTGAGCGTGAATTGCCACCAGGCAGTCAAAGCCTTGGTCAAATGCGCGGATTCGTCTTAGCATGACACTCTTGAAGCAAAACGTTTCTTCACCCGAGACGACCCCTTCGATCAGGAGACTGTCATGGAAGCGCTCAAGGAATCCGGACTGTACTGCCCGTTTGCCTATATCGACGGCAGCTGGGTCGCCGCCGATAGCGGCGAGCAGATTAACGTCATCAACCCCGCGACCGGCGAACCCATGGGCGATATGCCGCGCCTGGGCCGGGCGGAAACCGAGCGGGCGATCGACGCCGCCGACCGCGCACTGCCCGCCTGGCGGGCGATGACCGCCCAGGAGCGCTCGGACCTTTTGTTCAAGTGGTACGACCTGATGATGGAGCATCAGCACGACCTGGCCGTGCTGATGACCTACGAGCAGGGCAAGCCGGTGAAGGAGGCCGAGGGCGAGATCGCCTACGCGGCGAGCTTCATCCGTTGGTTCGCCGAAGAGGCGCGCCGCATCTACGGTGAAACCGTGCCAGCGGTGAAGGCGAGCCAGCGCATCGTGGTGACCAAGCAGCCCGTCGGCGTGGTCGGCGCGATTACGCCCTGGAACTTCCCGGCGGCGATGATTACCCGCAAGGCCGGGGCGGCGCTGGCCGCCGGCTGCACCATCGTCATCAAGCCGGCCAGCCAGACGCCGTTTTCCGCCACTGCCCTTGCGCTTCTGGCCGAGCGTGCGGGCATTCCGCGCGGCGTATTCAACGTGGTGCCTGGCAGCGCCGCCGAGATCGCCAAGGCGCTGACCGAGTCGCCCAAGGTGCGCAAGATCACCTTCACCGGCTCCACCGAAGTGGGGCGCGAACTGATGGCCAATGCCGCCCAGCACGTGCAGAAGATCTCGCTGGAGCTGGGCGGCAACGCGCCGTTCATCGTGTTCGAGGATGCGGATCTCGACGCCGCGGTCGAAGGCGCGATGGCGGCCAAGTTCCGCAACGCCGGACAGACCTGCGTGTGCACCAACCGCTTTCTGGTGCAGTCCAGCGTCATCAACGCTTTTTGTGAAAAACTCGCGGTGGCGATGAACAGCGAGCTTACCGTCGGCGACGGCACCCAGTCGGGCGTCAATATTGGCCCACTGATTGATGAAAAGGCGGTACAGAAGGTCAGCGAGCACGTTCAGGATGCGGTGGACAACGGCGGCGAGCTGCTGCTGGGCGGCCAGCCGCATCCGCTGGGCGGTAACTTCTTCACCCCGACGCTGATCAGCTTCGCCAACGACAAAATGAAGGTGGCGCACGAGGAAACCTTCGGTCCGCTGGCGGCGGTGTTCCCCTTCGATGACGAGCAGACCGCCATCGAGATGGCCAACGACACCGAGTACGGGCTTGCCTCCTACTTCTATTCGAAGGATCTTGCCCGGGTATGGCGAGTCGCCGAGGCGCTGGAGTACGGCATGGTGGGAATCAATACCGGTCTGATCTCCAACGCCGCCGCGCCCTTTGGCGGGGTGAAGGCCTCCGGCCTTGGTCGCGAAGGCGGCCACCAGGGGATCGAAGAGTACCTGGAAACCAAGTACCTGTGTATCGACCTGGGCAGCTGAACGCGCGGGTTTTAAGACGCCGCCTGACAGCGCTATGCAAGTAAAAAGGCCTGGGCAATCGCCCAGGCCTTTTCATGGGCCGTATGGTTAATGACGGAAGTGGCGCATACCGGTAAAGACCATGGCGATGTCGGCCTCATCGGCGGCGTCGATCACTTCCTGGTCGCGCATCGAACCGCCGGGCTGGATCACCGCAGTGATGCCGGCCTTCGCGGCGGCGTCGATGCCGTCACGGAAGGGGAAGAAGGCGTCCGACGCCATCACAGAGCCTGGCACGCTGAGGCCTTCGTCCTCGGCCTTGATACCGGCGATTTTCGCAGAATACACCCGGCTCATCTGGCCCGCGCCCACGCCGATGGTCTGGCCATCCTTGGCGTAGACGATGGCGTTGGACTTGACGAACTTCGCCACCCGCCAGGCGAAGAGCAAATCCGCAAGCTCCTGCTCGGTGGGCGCGCGTTTGCTGACCACGGTCAGCTCGTCGCGAGTCACCGCGCCCTGGTCGAGTTCCTGAACCAGAAGCCCGCCGCTGACGCGCTTGAAGTCGAACGCCGGCTGGGTGGCGCCTGCGTTGAGCTCATCGACTTCCAGCAGACGCACGTTTTTCTTCGCCGCGACGATCTCGGCGGCGTCATCGCTGACGCCGGGGGCGATGATCACCTCGACGAACTGGCGCTCGACGATGGCGCGGGCGGTCTCGGCATCGAGCGCCACGTTGAAGGCGATGATGCCGCCGAAGGCGCTGGTCGGGTCGGTGGCGAAGGCCTTGTCGTAGGCTTCCAGGGCCGTCGCGCCGGTGGCCACGCCGCAGGGGTTGGCGTGCTTGACGATCACGCAGGCGGTCTCACTAAACGCCTTGACCGTCTCGAAGGCGGCGTCGGTGTCGGCGACGTTGTTATAGGAGAGCGCTTTACCCTGGCGGATGCGCGCCGTGGCGACGCTTGGCTCGGTCGCTTTCGGATCGACGTAGAACGCCGCCTGCTGGTGCGGGTTTTCGCCGTAGCGCATGTCCTGCTTCTTTTCGAGCTGCAGGTTGAAGGTGCGGGCGAAACGGGTGTCGCTTTCGCTGACCTTGCGGCCCAGGTAGTTGGCAATGGCACCGTCGTAGCCGGCGGTGTGTTCGAACGCCTTGACCGCGAGATCGAAGCGGGTGGCGTCGCTGACCGCACCGTTGCCGACGGCCATCTCATCCAGCACGCGGGCGTAGTCCTCGGCGTTGACCACGATGGTGGTGTAGGCGTGGTTCTTGGCGCAGGCGCGCACCATGGTCGGCCCGCCGATATCGATGTTCTCGATGGCATCCTCGAGGGTGCAATCGTCGCGGGCGACGGTCGCCTCGAACGGGTAGAGGTTCACCACCACCATATCGATCGGGTCGATGGCGTTTTCCGCCATGACCGCGTCGTCCTGACCACGGCGGGCCAGAATGCCGCCGTGGATCTTCGGGTGGAGCGTCTTGACGCGCCCGTCCATGATCTCCGGAAAGCCGGTGTGCTCGGAGACTTCCTGCACGTCGATGCCGTTCTCCTTGAGCAGGCGGAAGGTGCCGCCGGTCGATAAAAGCGCAACACCCTGCTCGCTGAGCCCGCGTGCGAAGTCGACGATGCCGGTTTTATCGGAGACGCTCAGTAGGGCGCGGCGAACGGGGGTTAGGGTGGTTTCTGCCATCAAGATGCTCGTCAGGGTCAGGGTTAAAAACGGCGACGCCCCACAAAAGGGGCGTCGCTTTCAATCACAGGTCGATCAGGCCGTACTGCTTGAGTTTCTTGCGCAGCGTGCCGCGGTTGAGCCCGAGTACGTCGGCCGCGCGGGTCTGGTTGCCGTCGGTATGCTCCAGCACGCAGGCGAGAAGCGGCGCCTCCACTTCGGCCATCACCATGGCGTACAGATCAGATGCCTGACTGCCATCGAGATGCTCGAAGTAGCGGCGCATCGCGCTTTCCACGGCTTCTCTCAGGGGCTGCGGCGCATCCATCGCGCTCGGGGTGGGCGCACCTTGCGCACTCACTTCGCTTTTCATTACGAAACGTTCGTTCATGCAGCGTGGCTTCCTTTAGCTAGCAAAAGCGCCGCGGCGTCAGGCGACATCGCTTTATTGATCCATTCAAACTGTGCCTGGGGCGTGCCGAGGGCATTGAATTGTTGTTTTAGTGACTTGCGTTGCGTCTCGAGAAAGCGCGCATCCTCCTCGAGGTACCAGCCAAGATGCTTGCGCGCGATACGAACGCCCATGGTCTCGCCATAGAAAGCGTGCAGGGCCTGGATATGTTCTTCGAGCACTGCCTGGCGCGCCTCGAGCGGTGGCGTTGCGAGCTTCTCGCCGCACGCCAGGTAGTGGTTGATCTGCTCGAAGATCCACGGGTTGCCTTGGGCGGCGCGGCCCACCATCAGCGCGTCGGCGCCGGTGTATCGGCGCACGAACTCGGCCTTCTCCGGTGAGGTGATGTCGCCGTTGGCGATAACGGGAATCGAAAGCGCGGATTTGACGCGGGCGATGGTGTCGTACTCGGCACAACCAGTATAGCGCTGTTCCCGGTGGCGGCCATGGATCGCCAGCGCCTTTATACCGCTTTGCTCGGCGAGTTTGGCAATCGTTAGCGCGTTGTTGGAGTCCGCGCACCAACCGGTACGAATCTTGAGCGTGACCGGCACGTCGACCGCGGCGACCACCGCCTCGAGAATCTCGGCGACCAGCGGCTCGTCGCGCATCAGCGCCGAGCCCGCCGCCTTGTTGCACACCTTCTTGGCCGGGCAGCCCATGTTGATGTCGATTACCTCGGCGCCGAGCTCGACGTTGAGCCGGGCGGCCTGGGCGAGCATCGCCGCATCGCCGCCGGCGATCTGTACCACGCGCGGGGACGGCTCGCCCTGGTGATCCATCCTCAGGCGAGACTTGCGCGTGTTCCAGAGCGTCGGGTCGGCGGTGACCATTTCGCCCACTACCCAGCCCGCGCCCAGGCGTCGGCAGAGCCTGCGAAACGGGCGGTCGGTCACGCCGGCCATCGGCGCCAGCATGACCGGGCCGGGCAGGGTGTAGGGGCCGATAGCGGGTAGCGGTTGCGGGTCTCGTGTCATGTTGGTTCAGGCATCAAACGTGCGGGCAGGCGCGGTGTAAAGGGGCGTATGATACGCCGACCGACCACAAGCGTGAAGGCCAAGGGTCAATTATCGCGGTCGGCTGCCGGTGATGCGCACCCAGCCCTCGCGGGTTTGCGGCTCGTCGATCAAAAGCCCCTGGGCCTCATAGGCGCTTACCACCTCGTCCGCCTGGTGGGCGAGAATGCCGGAAAGCGCGATCTTCCCCTCCACCGCCACGTAACCGGCGATGGTCGCGGCAAGCTCGATTAGAGGGCCTGCGAGAATGTTGGCGGTCACGACCGGGTAACCCTCATTGCTTTCAAGCTGCTCGGGGTAGTAAAGCGACAGCCGCTCGAAGGCGATGGCGTTGCGCTCGGCGTTCTCTCGGCTCGCCTGAAGCGCCTGGGGGTCGATATCGGTGGCGTCGGCGCGGGCCGCTCCCAGCTTGAGCGCGGCGATCGCCAGAATCCCCGAGCCGCAGCCGACATCGAGCACGCGCTTGCCTTCGAGCACGCCGTCGATGGCCAGAGCGTCGAGCCACTCAAGACACAGCGCGGTGGTGGCGTGGGTGCCGGTGCCGAAGGCCAAACCCGGGTCCAAAATCAGGTTGACCGCCTCGGGCGCCGGCGGGGCGTGCCAGCTGGGCACGATCCAGAGCCGCTCACCCATCCTGAGCGGGGTGAAGTCGTCCATCCACTCGCGCTCCCAGTCGCGATCGGCAAGAAGCTCGTACTCGATGGCGGGGCAGGTTTCACCGGGCATATGCTCCGCCCAGGCCGCCTCGATGCGTGAAAGCATCGCCTCGATGCCTTCCAGGTCGTCATAAAGGCCGGTGAGAACGGTATCCTGCCAGAGCGGGGTGGTGCCGCGGTCGGGTTCGAACACCGGGTCGTCTTCGGCGTCCTGAAGGCCGATCGCGCTTGCGCCTTCCTCGAGCAGAAGCTCTTCGAGCAGCTCTGCCTGCTCGGGGGCGACGTGGGCGCGAAGCTGTAGCCAGGGCATGGCGCTCTCCAAAAAATGTGGCGGCGAAAAACGCTAACGGGGTGGCCAGGCCACCCCGTCATGGGCGAGAAAACAGCGCTTAGCTGCTGAGTTTTTTCTCGAGGTAGTGGATATTGACTCCACCCTGGCGGAAGTAGCTGTCGCGCACCAGGTCCTTCTGCAGGTCGATGTTGGTCTTGATGCCTTCGACCAAAAGCTCGTCGAGGGCGTTGCGCATACGCGTCAGCGCGATTTCACGGCTCGCCCCCCAGGTGATCAGCTTGCCGATCAGCGAGTCGTAGTGCGGCGGTACGCTGTAGCCGGTGTACATGTGCGAATCCATACGCACGCCAAGCCCGCCCGGCGCGTGGAACAGCGTGACCTTGCCCGGTGAAGGCATGAAGGTGCGCGCATCCTCGGCGTTGATACGGCACTCGAAGGCGTGGCCGTTGATCTGCACGTCTTCCTGGCGAATCGATAGCGGCAGACCCGAGGCGATACGCAGCTGCTCCTTGACGATGTCGACGCCGGTGACCATTTCGGTGACCGGGTGCTCGACCTGAACGCGGGTGTTCATCTCGATGAAGAAGAACTCGCCGTCTTCGTAGAGAAACTCGAAGGTGCCGGCGCCGCGGTAGCCGATCTCGATACAGGCGTCGCGACACGCCTGGAGCACCTTCGCGCGGGCCTCCGGGTCGATACCCGGCGCCGGCGCCTCTTCGAGCACCTTCTGATGGCGGCGCTGCAGCGAGCAGTCGCGGTCATAAAGGTGAATGGCGTTGCCCTGGCCATCGGCGATCACCTGGACTTCCACGTGGCGCGGCTTCTCGAGGAATTTCTCCATGTAGACCGTGCCGTCGCCGAAGGCTGCGTGGGCCTCGGTTTGGGTGACGGTAATCGCCGAGAGCAGGTGGCCTTCGGTGTGGACCACGCGCATGCCGCGCCCGCCACCGCCGGCGGCGGCCTTGATGATCACCGGGTAGCCGATGCGCTTGGCGGTCGCCAGGTTGGTGGCGTCGTCATCACCAAGGGGGCCGTCGGAGCCGGGTACGGTCGGCACGCCCGCCGCTTTCATCGACTCGATGGCGCTGACCTTGTCGCCCATCAGGCGGATGGTCTCGGCGCGGGGGCCAATAAAGGTAAAACCGGAGCGCTCGACCTGCTCGGCAAAGTTGGCGTTTTCGGAGAGAAAGCCGTAGCCGGGGTGTATGGCGCTCGAATCGGTGACCTCGGCGGCGCTGATCAACGCCGGAATGTTGAGATAGGACTGAGCCGACGGCGCCGGCCCGATGCAGACCGCTTCGTCGGCCAGGCGAACGTGCATCAGTTCCCGGTCGGCCTTGGAGTGCACCGCCACGGTCTTGATACCCAGCTCTTTACAGGCGCGCAGAATGCGCAGGGCAATCTCGCCGCGATTCGCGATAAGTACCTTGTCCAGCATGGGAGAATCCACCCGTATTGAAATGAAAGATTAAGCGATGACGACCATGGGTTGGTCGAATTCCACCGGCTCGCCGTCTTCCACCAGGATGGCCTCTACCACGCCGTCGCGATCGGCTTCGATCTGGTTCATCATTTTCATGGCTTCGACGATGCAGACCGTGTCGCCCTGTTTCACGGTATCGCCAACTTCGACGAAGGCTTTCGCGCCCGGCGCCGGGCTGCGATAAAAGGTGCCGACCATCGGCGAGTTGACCGCTTCGCCACGATAGCTGGCCGCCGGGGCTTCCGGGGCGGCTTCACCGCCGGCAGCGGGTGCCGCAGGTGCAGGAGCGGGCTGGCTATAGCCCTGGTAGCCGTACTGCGGCATCGGCTGGGGCTGCCAGTTCGAGCCGTCCGGGTGGCGGCTGATACGCACCGACTCTTCGCCTTCCTGAATCTCGATTTCACTGATGTTGGATTCTTCGAGCAGTTCGATGAGCTTCTTGACCTTGCGGATATCCATTGAGATGCCCCGATGTGAGTGAAAAAGTAAGCGCTACCCTTGAAAAACAAGAGCGAAAATGCGCAGTAAACCAGGTGGTAAAAAAGCCTAAAAGCTGCACGTTAACGAACGTTACACGCCTCAAGGCCTTGCAAACGCGTATTTGGTCGATATGGGGCGGAGTTTGCCGAAAAACCCTCGGCTTGTCCAGCGCGAGGGTTTTTCGACGAGGTTCGGCGAGTTTCAGGCGCTTGCTTGCGACTTAAAGCGTTTGAGCGCGTTCAGATGTTCGGCCAGGTTTTTGGCATCGATCTCGCCCTGAATGCGAGCCTGACGAATTTCATTGCCATGCTCGAAAAACAAAAGGCTCGGCGGGCCAAAGAGGCCAAACGCCTCGAGCGCAGCGCGGCTGTCGGCGTTGGTATCGGTGACATCGACCTCGATGAGTGCCATGTCGCTCATTGCCTCGACCACTCGCGGGTCCGGGTAGACCTCGCGCTCCATCACCTTGCAGCTGATGCACCAGTCCGCGGTGAAGTGGACGAAGGCCAGCGACGCGTCGTTTCGAGCGAGCGCGCCCTCGAGCTCGTCTAGCCCGTGCACGGTTTCGAAGGTGGGAGAGGGAAGCCGCTCGGACGCGCTCTGCGTCAAAGTGCTGCCCGCCAGCGGGCGCAGCGGGTCGCTGCCGCCCTGGGCGGCACCCAGCACCAGCGCAACGCCCCAGGCCAGTAGCAGTAGCCCGAGGGTCTGGCGCGCGCGCGCCCAGCCGCGGGTGTCCAGGCTCAGCGCGCCCAGCATGAGGGCGGTGGCGATCGCCAGCGCCGCCCACAAGAGCAGTGCCACCGGGGCGGCGATCAGCCGTTCGATCATCCAGATCGCCACGCCGAAAAGCAGCAGCCCGAAGGCCACCTTGACACCGTTCATCCACGCGCCCGAGCGCGGCAGCAGGGTCGTGCCGAAGGTGCCCACCAGCAGCAGCGGAAGCCCCATGCCCAAGCCAAGAGCGAATAGCACCAGGGCCCCCATCCAGGCGTCACCCGTACTCGAAATGAACACCAGCGCACCGGCCAGCGGCGCGGTCACACACGGCGACACCACCAGCACCGACAGCGCCCCGGCCAGCGCCAGGCCCAAAGGGCCGCTTTGCTGCGCGCGGGTCT
Organism: Halomonas sp. HNIBRBA4712; assembly: GCF_043558675.1. NCBI lineage: Bacteria > Pseudomonadati > Pseudomonadota > Gammaproteobacteria > Oceanospirillales > Halomonadaceae > Halomonas > Halomonas sp. HNIBRBA4712. The sequence continues at coordinate 165,882 of NZ_JBIFXR010000002.1, forward strand.
GCCAGCGCTCGACATGCTGGGCCAAGCGCGGCGACAGGCGCAAATTGAAGGCGCCGAGCATGGCCACCCCAAACAGTACGAACAGCAGCGCAAAGCCGATCAGCACCGGCGCCGACTGGAGCCTTGCCTGCAGGTTGAGCCCGGCGCCGAAAAGCCCCATCAGTACACCAACCAGGGCGTAGGTCGAGGCCATACCCAGCACATAGCTTGCCGAGAGCGCGAAGGCGCGCGGCCGGGTCGGGTTCTGGCCCACGATGATCGAGGAGAGAATCGGCAGCATCGGCAGCACGCAGGGTGTGAAAGTGAGCCCGATGCCCGCCAGCAGGAAAAGCCCCAGCGCCACGGGCAGGCTTGCCTCGCTGATCAGCGCACTAAAACGTCCGTCTTCGCTTTTGGGCGCATCGAAGGCCTCGTCAGACGATGGTTCCTGGCGCACCTGGGGCGTGGTGCTCTGTGCTTGAGCGGCGCCTTGCCACCCGGCGAAGGCCGCCGGGGGCGAGGTTTGCGCGGCGCTCAAAGTGATCTGCTCCGGCGGGTAGCAGAGTCCGGCGTCGGCGCAGCCTTGAAAGCGAACGTCGAGCGTGACCGGCCCGGTCTGCGCCGCTTCAAAAGGTGCCTCGAACACCAGCTGGTCGCGAAACACGTGGACATCGCCCATGAACTCGTCGCTGTAGGGCTCGCCCGGCGCGATCACCGGCTCGCCGAGTACCGCCGGCTCATCGCCGGCGCCTTCGAGCCCCAGCTGGTGACGATAGAGATAGTAGCCCGGCGCGATATCGACGCCGACATAGACGTTCTCACCGTCGTGCCAGGCCTGGCTTTGAAAAGCCTCGAGCACGGGCAGAAAATCGGATTGGCCTTCGGAGGAGAACCACTGGGCGTGGGCAATCAGCGGAAGCCCCAGTAGCAGCGTCAGTGCCAAGCGCTTGATCAATAACACAGCGAATTCCTGAAAATCGTGACCCGGTCAGGATAGCGCACCCGGGCGCGGGCGCGTAGCGGCTGCGCTAACGTGACGCGCCATGAACGCAGAAGGCCGCCTCGAGGGCGGCCTTCCGACTTAAGGGAAAAGCGTTTGTTCCGGGTTACGCCTTCTTGTAGGCGGCTACCGACTTTCCGATCGCCTTGCGTGCGGCTTCCACGCCTTCCCAGGACTCGACCTTCACCCACTTGCCTTTTTCGAGATCCTTGTAGTTCTCGAAGAAGTGAGCGATCTGCTGACGCAGCAGCTCCGGCAGGTCGGTGACTTCCTGAACGTCGTCGTAGAGCGAGCTGAGTTTCGGGTGCGGTACGCACACGAGCTTGGCGTCTTCGCCGGCTTCGTCGGTCATGTTCAGGATACCGACCGGACGGGCGCGGATGATGCTGCCCGGGGCGACCGGATGCGGCGTGACTACTAGCGCGTCCAGCGGATCACCGTCGTCGGCCAGAGTGTGGGGAATAAAGCCGTAGTTCGCCGGGTAGAACATCGGCGTTGCCATGAAACGGTCAACCAGCAGCGCGCCCATGTCCTTGTCGATTTCGTACTTGATGGGAGCGTGGTTTGCCGGAATTTCGATCGCAACAAAAATATCGTTGGGCAGATCCTTCCCGGCGGGAATGTGGTCGAAGTTCATTTGAAATCCTTGGCTTGGCTTTGACGTAAGTGGTTCAAGCGGTTGATGTATTGCCTGATTGCGACGAATTATACGAACAAGACCGTAGGATTACCAATTCCGTGACGCTAAACGTCGAATTTGTCCGCGCTTTGCTTGCCACCCAACGTAGCCTGTTTCGCCAAGCCATTGACGTGAAGGCGGCTACCGACCATCGGCGGGGCATCGCGGCTTTCATCCAACGTGTATGATAGCGTGGGTCAGCGACGGCCCACCGGTGTCGAAGGCTTACGGGCGAGGCTCGCCCTGGATGGACCAGGCCAAGGAGGATGATTTGGCGCACGCACAGTTACTGATCAGTTACGGCCAGGCGTTCGTCGCCCCGGACCGCCGCAAGCATCGAAGCTCCATGTCGGTCAGCGTGCCCGAGGCCCCTTTGATCAACCTGAAGGGCGCCTGCGCGGTGATCAGCGACTCGATCTCGCGCAATACCATGGCTAAACAGGCCGGTGACTTGAGCGTGCGCGGGTTTCTGTCCGACTACTATTCGACGCCGGAACACTGGGACATCAAGACCTCGGCAACGCGGGTGATGCTGGCGCTCAACAGCTGGTGTTATAGCCAGAGCCAGCACGTCAAGGAGGGCAGCTTCGTCTCCTCGATGTCGGCGATGATTTACAAAGGCGGCGAGGCGAACCTGTTTCACATGGGCGACACCCTGGTGTTTCGCCTGCGCGGCGCCGAGTTCGAGCAGCTCACCCGCGACCATGTCACCGACGTGGGCGGCTACCGCTACCCCTCGCGGGCGCTGGGGATGGATGGCAGCCTCGATATCGACTATAGCCGAATCGAACTCAAGCAGGGCGATTTTTTCGTCTTCACCACCCAGGGGGTGCGCGGTACGCTGATGCCCTCGGACTACGTGCGCCTGATTCGCGCCAACGCAAGCGATCTGAACGCCGCCTGCGACGGGCTCGCCAGCGAGGCCAAGCAGCGCGCTCAGGAGCGCGGCTACGGCGGCGATCAGTTCTGCTTTCAGATCCTGCGTATCGATGAACTCCCCGAAGAGACCGAGGACGACCCGGCGCTGATCTACGGCGATCTGCCCATTCCACCGGAGCTTTCACCGGGTCAGCGCTTCGACGGCCTGGAGATCGAGCGGGTACTGTCGCGAAACGCCCAGTCCCGGGTCTACCAGGTGCGCGACGCCCACTCCAGGCGGCGCATGGTGATGAAGGCGCCAAGCCCCGAGCTTTCGCTGAGAAATGCCTACCTCGAGCACTTTCTGCTTCAGCAGTGGGTGGTGGAGCGAGTCAACTCGCCTTTCGTGGTCAAGGTGATCGACCCCTCCAGGCCCCGGCGCTACCTCTACTACCTGATGGCCTACATCGAAAGCGAAACGCTCAGGGAGTGGGCGGACCGTCACCCCCAAGCGAGTCTCAAGCAGCGGCTTGATATTGCCAACCAGCTGGGCAAGGCGGTTCAGGCGCTTCATCATCGCGACATCATTCATCAACAGATTTCGCCGGATAACGTGCTGATCGATGCCCACGGCCAAGTGGTGCTGGCGGACTTCAGCGCCTGCCATATGCGCGATATGGAAGGGCACCGCAACTCCGGGGAGCTTCTGCGCCAGGTCGGGTTCAGCGAGCACACCGCGCCGGAGTATGCGCTGGGCGATAGCATCGGCCGACGAAGCGATCAGTACTCGCTCGCCTCCACGGTCTACTGGCTTCTGACTGGCGAGCTACCCTACACCCTGACCCCGGATCGGCTGCGTAGCCATACCGATCTCGAGTCGCTCTCCTACAGGAGCGCGCGCGGCGCCAACCCGGAGATCACTCCGGCATTGGATGATGCGCTCAAACGTGCGCTCGACCCGCAGCGGGCGCTGCGTTTTCGCAAGCTCTCTGAGCTTCTCTACGCGCTGCGCGTATCACTCGGCCAGGTGTCAATGGATACCGACATGCGCCGCGAACCGCGCCGTTTCTGGCAGGGCGTGGCGGGCATTCTACTGCTTCTGCTGGTGCTCTCCTGGCTTTTGCGCTGAACGCACCTGAAAAGCACTCGAGCTAAAAAAGCCGGGGCGATGTCACTATCGCCCCGGCTTTTTACTGGCGTCGCGTGTGGGCAACGCCTGGATCAGAAAAGCTTACAGCGAAAACGCCGGGAGCTTCTGCTCGACGCGGGCAAGCTTCAATTTGGCTACTTTTGGCAGGCCGTTCTCGAAAGGCGGGAAGTCTTCGCCCTGAATCAAAGGCGAGAGGTAATCGCGGCAGGCCTTTGTGATGGCAAACCCGTTGTCCGAGATGAAGTCCCGCGGCATGAACTTCTCCTGGTTGGCGATCTGTGCAAGCGGCGCCGAGATCACGTCCCACTGGTAGGGTGCCTGGCTGATACGGCGGATCGCCGGCATCATCGAGTTCTTGCCCGCTAGCGCCAGGCTGACCGCTTCGCGGCCCACGGCGTAGGCCTGCTCGACGTCGGTTTTGGACGCCAGATGGCGCGCGGCGCGCTGCAGATAATCCGCCACCGCCCAGTGATACTTGTAGCCCAGGTCCTGCTTGACCATACCGGCAAGCGTCGGCGCCACGCCGCCGAGCTGGCGGTGGCCGAAGGCGTCGGTGTTGCCTGCATCCGCCAAAAAGGTGCCGTCCTCATAGCGCGCGCCTTCGGACACCACGATCACGCAGTAGCCGTACTTCTTGACGCTTTCATCGACCTGCGCCATTACCGCGCGGCGATCAAACGCCACTTCCGGGAAGATGATCAGGTGCGGCGGCTCGCCCTCGCCTTCACCGGCGAGCCCGCCGGCGGCGGCGATCCAACCGGCATGGCGGCCCATCACCTCGAGTACGAACACCTTGGTGGAAGTGGCGCACATCGAGGCGATATCGAGCGACGCTTCGCGGGTAGAGGTGGCGATGTACTTGGCCACGCTGCCAAAGCCTGGGCTGTTGTCGGTGATCGGCAGGTCGTTGTCCACGGTCTTGGGCACGTGGATGGCGGTCAGCGGATAGCCGAGCTTCTCGGAAAGCTGCGACACCTTCAGGCAGGTATCGGCGCTGTCGCCGCCGCCGTTGTAGAAGAAATAGCGGATGTCGTGGGCCTTGAACACCTCGATCAGCCGCTCGTACTGGGCACGGTGAGTCTCGATGTCCTTGAGCTTGTAGCGACACGACCCAAACGCGCCGCCGGGGGTGTGGCGTAGCGCGGCGATCGCCTCGTCGCTCTCCTGGGTGACGTCGATCAGGTCCTCGGTCAGCGCGCCGATGATGCCGTTGTGGCCGGCGTATACCTTGCCGATCTGGTCGGGCGCCTGACGGCAGGCTTCGACGACGCCACAGGCGCTTGCGTTGATGACGGCGGTGACGCCACCGGACTGGGCGTAGAAGGCGTTATGCTGAGCCATGGAAACCTTTTAACTCCTGAATCGACGTAAATGAGCGGGGTCGGCCGGGGCGGGCGCGGCCAATCGCGCCATGATCGGCGCGAAGTTTAGCGTAAACGGGGAAAGCGCACCACGGGTCACTCGGGGGTGTCGAGCTCCTGCTCCTGCTGGGCCAGCCGCCAGCCGCCCAGGTCCTTGTAGCGGTTGACCATGGCGCAGAAAAGCTCCGCCGTACGTTCGGTGTCGTAGCGCGCCGAGTGCGCCGCCTTGTTGTCGAACTCGATGCCCGCCGCCCGGCAGGCCCGCGCCAGCACCGTTTGACCGTAGACGAAACCGGCAAGGGTGGCGGTATCGAAGCTCGAGAACGGATGAAAGGGGCTTCTCTTGACGTTGCAGCGGTTGGAAGCGGCGTTGAGAAAGCCGTGATCGAAAGCCGCATTGTGGCCGACCAGGATCGCCCGCGAGCAGTTGTGCGCCTTCACCGCCTTACGAATCGGGCGAAAGATTTCGGCGAGCGCGTCGGCTTCCGAGAGCGCTACCTGCTTGCGCAGCGGGTCGTCCAGATTGATACCGGTGAAATCCAGCGCCGACTGCTCGACGTTGGCGCCCTCAAAGGGTTCGATGTGGCAGGCGTAGGTGGCGTCCGGCAGCAGGTTGCCATCCGGGTCCATTGTCAGCGTTACGGCGGCAATTTCGAGGAGGGCATCGCTTTGCGCGTTGAACCCGCCCGTTTCCAGATCGATGACGACCGGTAAATAACTGCGAAAACGCTGGGCCATCAATTCACGGGCTATCGCCTCGCTCATGCAGCTCTCCTTGGTATAGCGAGTAGTCGGTAAGAGTCACGGCAAGCCACCGCTGACCGTGGCGTGATTCTAGCAGCTTTGCGCGGGCTTCGTCGTCGGCGGTGTTCGCCAGCGGGCGAGGGCGCTATACTCGTGCGGTAATTCATACGTTGACGCCCGCGCCTTTTATACGGGCGTCGTTGACCCAAAGGAGTGAAGAATGTCCGATGTCAAGAAGGTTGTGCTGGCCTATTCCGGTGGCCTGGACACATCCGTGATCGTCAAATGGCTGCAAGAGACCTACCAGTGTGAAGTGGTGACCTTCACAGCCGACATCGGCCAAGGGGAAGAAGTCGAACCTGCCCGCGCCAAGGCCCAGGCCCTGGGCGTGAAAGAGATCTACATCGAGGATCTGCGCGAGGAGTTCGTGCGCGACTACGTCTACCCGATGTTCCGCGCCAACACCATCTACGAAGGCGAGTACCTGCTGGGCACCTCCATTGCGCGCCCCCTGATCGCCAAGCGGCTGATCGAGATCGCCAACGAGACCGGCGCCGACGCCATCTCTCACGGCGCCACCGGCAAGGGCAACGATCAGGTGCGCTTCGAGCTCGGCGGCTACGCGCTCAAGCCCGGCGTCAAGGTCATTGCCCCCTGGCGCGAGTGGGATCTGACCTCCCGTGAGAAGCTGATGGCCTACTGCGAAGAGCACGACATTCCCGTCGACTTCGCCAACAAGAAGAAGAAATCGCCCTACTCGATGGACGCCAACCTGCTGCACATCTCTTATGAGGGCGGCATTCTGGAAGACCCCTGGGCGGAAGCCGAAGAGGACATGTGGCGCTGGAGCGTTTCGCCGGAAGCCGCGCCGGAAACCCCGACCTACGTCGAGCTCACCTTCGAGAAGGGTGATATTGTCGCCATCGACAATGATCCCCTCAAGCCCCACGAGGTGCTCGAGAAGCTCAACAAGCTTGGCGGTGATAACGGCATCGGTCGTCTCGACATCGTCGAGAACCGCTACGTCGGCATGAAGTCGCGCGGCTGCTACGAAACCCCTGGCGGCACCATCATGCTGCGCGCCCATCGCGCCATCGAGTCATTAACCCTCGATCGTGAAGAGGCGCACCTGAAAGACCAGCTGATGCCCAAGTACGCCGAAGTGATCTACAACGGCTACTGGTGGAGCCCGGAGCGGCGCATGCTGCAGGCCGCCATCGACGAGACCCAGAAAAACGTCGCGGGCGTGGTACGCATGAAGCTCTACAAGGGCAGTGCCACCGTGGTGGGTCGCAAGTCCGAGCAGTCGCTGTTCGACGAATCGATCGCTACCTTCGAGGACGACGCCGGCGCTTATGATCAGAAGGACGCCGAAGGCTTCATCAAGCTCAATGCGCTGCGCTTGCGCATCGCCGCTGGCAAGGGCCGCAAGCAGAGCTGATCGAACGCACATCGGAAAACGGCCAGCCAGTCTGGCCGTTTTTATATGTATGCTGATTGCACTACCAATTAATTGCACTACCAATTAATTGCACTACCAATTAAAAGGAGAGCGCGATGTTCAAGAAACTGCTATCGGGGCTTTTGGGCGGTGGCGACAAGCCCGCGCCCGCTACCCCCTCTGCTGACCCGGTGCACTACCGCGACTTCGAGATCGTCTCCACGCCGGATCAGCAGAGCGGCCAGTACCGGGTGAGCGGTGTGATCCGCAAGACCGGCGATGAAGGCGCGTCGCGCGAGCATCGTTTCGAGCGCTCGGACATGCTGCCTTCACGGGCGGCCTGCGACGAGATGATGGTAACCAAGGCGCAGCGCTATATCGATGAAGTGGGCGAGGCGATGTTCGAGCCTGACCCAAGGGATGCAGGTGAGGCAGGTTAACGGTTGCTCAGGCTATTCGGCCATCAGGCGAGAGAGCTGTCGATCAACGACCGGGCCCGCGCCGCGGCGTTCACCAGAAGTGTGTCGGAGATGATTTGAGATGGCCCTCCCTGCTCGGCGAGTTCGATATCGTTGAGCAGCTTCCCCAATTTGCCCTTGCGGTCCACCAATGCGGTGTAAAAGTCGTTTCCCAGCGGAAGTTCTTTCATCAGGGCATCCAGGCTTATGCCCATGATGATAGGCATGTGTGAGAAGAGTCCGAGAACAAAGCCTTCCTCTTCATCCATACGCCTTTCGGCGGCCACCTGCTCGCAGGCCAATGCTTTGGTCAAACCATTGATCAAGTTAAGCTTGCTGGCCGGGCCATTGCTGGCAAGCAGCACAACCGTTACAAGCATCCTGAGTTCATTGATGCCTAGATGTTGTATGCAGGTATTGAGTTTGTAAGTAGGTTGCGATAACCCCTTGCTTGCCGAGTTGGCTCTTCTCAATACCGCATCAATCAAATAAGGGTCCTGGGCAATCAGGGCGCTGATTTCTGAAATGTTGATGTTTGATCGATACAGTTTCGAGATGATGCGTAATTGATTGGCTTTGGGTGAGGAGCGGCGTACGCTGTGTGCCCGTTGAGTCCTGGGGCGCTCGTAGAAGTATCCCTGAAACAGTGAAAAACCTAGTGCCTTGAAACGCTCATACTCTTCGTACGTTTCGACGCGTTCGGCTAGTAACGTGAGTCCTCTGTTTTTCAAGCGTTCGATCAGCTCGATAGGCAAATCGGTCGATACATCGAGCTTCACGATACCGCAGTACTCGAGCAGAGACTCGTGATCCTGGCTTGTCTGGAAATCATCAATGGCGAGGACATACCCCTGGTCCTTCAAGGTCTGCAGAGCCAGCTTGACCTCCTGAGTGGGGGGTGTCGTTTCCAGAATTTCGAGTACCACTTGTTCGGTGGGTAGCGAATAGAGATTGGGATCGAGAAGCCACTGCTCTGACACATTGATGAATAGCTTTCGGGGGCCACAGAGCTTTTCCAGTCCTATTTCATAAATTGCAACGGCACAGGCACGCGCAGTTGCTTGAACGTCGTCATCGATACGCGCTGCCTGATCACTGGTGCTCCCTCTATAGAGCAGTTCATCGGCTATATGATTCAGATTCTTATCCACGATAGGCTGAAGCGCTATGGTGTAGCTACCCTGAGCAGCCGCCTCGTTCCCCGATGTCCCTTTCATTACCATACAGCTCCCAGGCATAATTAAGCAGTTCTTTTCAGCAAGATTATAGGAATATGGATTTACCTGCTATAAACACGGAAGTGATCACGAAGAAAATGATCTGATTGAAGGTCGTTTTAAATATCTATTGACAGTAGTCCTAAAGACTTGCATCTCTATCGTCCAAAGCGCTCATTTGAAGTGTGACAAGTGCTTTCAACGTCGTGACGTTTCGAGCCTTCAATCGAGGCAGAAGTGCAAGCCAGACTCTTGCCGTCAGTTGGGCATCCCCTAAAGCGGTATGGCGCCTGGTCCCAGTATCCGCAATTGCGTAACGCTGCATTAGGGTATCCAGATCGTGATCCAAAAGTGCTCCGTCCAGCGCCCTGGAGATCAAAAGCGTATCCAGCACCGGGGTGTCCACTCGTTCGCCGGCCTGGCTTAGCGCGAGCAGGTCGAACGAGGCGTTGTGGGCCAGAAGCACCGCGTCGCCACGATAGCGGCGAAAGCGCTCGAGCACGGTGGCAAGCGCCGGCGCGCCCTGTACGTCTGCATCAACTATGCCGTGAATGGCGGTACTGGCCGGCGGGATTCGGCGACCCGGGTCGATCAGGCTATCGAACACGTCACTTGCCAGCAGCCGCCGGTTGACGATGCGACACGCCCCCAAACTCAACAGCGTATCGCCGCCGCGCAGATCGAGCCCCGTGGTTTCGGTATCGAAGGCGACCAGATCGAGTGCCTCGAGCGCTCGCTCGGCGAGCGGTCCAACGGGCGAATCAAGTCGCGCGATCTGAAAGTCGTGGAACTCGGGGCGCGGGGCGCTCGCCGGCGCCGGCGCACTTTGGCGTCGCGAGTGGGGCAGCGACACGCAGAGCCTTGCGTACTCGCCGCCGGGCTCCGGCTCGCTCCAGAGGCGGCTTTGGTGCAGCGCAAGTACCCGCTCGACGCGCGGCGCCAGCGGAAGCGACTCGATGGTAAGCTGGCGCCAGTTTGAGAGCGTTGTCGCATCGATCGTCTCACCGCGCCAGATGAAGGCGAGCCATACATCGTCGTCGCTATTGACCAGCGCGCCTTCGAAGCGGCGCTGGGGCAGCCGGACCTTGAGCTGAGTGATCAATACCTCGAACAGCGCCACCAGCGACGCCGCGTGGCCCTTGAACCAGCCGGGCACGCCGATTGGTGTGATGAGCGCCTGGCTCGGGTCGAGCTGCTCGTCCAGCGCCTGCCAGAAGGCGTTCGACCAGATCGAGCTCAGCCGCTCGCCCGCACCTGGCGAAGGCAAACGACCGGGCTCGCCTACCGTGCGCTCCCAGAACCCGGTGACGTCCCTGAGCGTAATGACGACCTCGCCGGACTCGCCGGGTAGGCGCGCAAGGCTGAGTGCCAGGGTGCGATCGCTCAGCCCCACCAGCGCCTCGCGAGCGAAGGTGGCGTCGGCCGCGTTGCCTACGAGCGCATCGAAGCGTGTTACGAGCGAAGGGGCCGGCATCAATGTTTCCAGTCGTTTGCCCAGCCCGAGCCGGCAGGGCGAGACGAAAAACGCCTCGGCGGCATGGTTGAACAGCAAAAGCCGGCGGTGATGGTCGAACAGCAAAAGCGGCGTAGGCAAATGCTGAAGCAGTGTTTCCAGCGCCCGGCGCGTCTGCAGCGCCGCTTGCTGGCCCTCCTCGCGAGCGCTTTCGAGCCGCGCACGATCCTCGCGCCAGCCCACAGCGATCTGGCAAATATCCGGCGCCAGGCTCTCGAGCCAGCCACCCGGAGAGGCGATTGGCGCCTCCGGCGCCGCCAGCAGTTGGGCAAACGCTTCGTGAAGCGTGCGCAGCGGGCGCACCAGGTAGCGCTCCAGCAAAGCCCCCACTGCCAGCAGCGTCGCCCCGCCGGAGAGGGCGCCGGCCCACAAGAGCGCGCGCTCCCAGCTATCCAGCGCAAGCCGGTTTTCGAGCCATACCGCAAACAGCGTCCCCCCCAGCAGGCTGAGCCCGCCAAGCGCAAGCCATAGCCCGATCAGCCGCTGGTGGGCGGGCATTCCGCGGGGTGTTGGTGGGCGCTTTGAGGTCATGACGAAATTTCCAGGGAAAGCGGGTAGGGGGCTGGCCCGGGAAAGTCTAGGGAGTGCCGAGCACCGCGCCTAGGCGACCTTGGTGCAAGACCGCACGGCCGAGCTCGCCCTGATGCCAGTCGCCAACACCCATTGAGCCTGGCTGGTTTACCGTGGGAGGCCGCTTCAGCGGTGGTCCGACAGCTCGGCGAATGGCGCCGTCAGGTGCCTTGGCCTGACCACCCGTCGCGAGCTGAAGCTCCCTCCCACGAGTGCTACCCCATGCTTAACTGAACGGCATCAGGCGGCGACCCTGTATAATCCGGCTGCTCGCCAGGACCTCCGTGGAGTCGGTATCGGCTTGGCAAACGTTTGGCACAAGGAGGTTGAATGCGGGTACTGCTACTCTCGGCTTATGAGGCGGTGAGCCACCGCTACTGGGCGGATCAGCTCGTCGAGCGCTTTGACGAGTTCGAGTGGACGCGGCTGAGCCTGGCGCCGTGCCACTTTGCCTGGCGCGTGCGCGGCAATCCGCTCGGCTGGTGGCTCAAGGAGCGCGAGACGCTCGCGCAAACGTTCGACGTGATACTCGCCACCTCGATGGTGGATCTGACCACCCTGGTCGGGCTTTTCCCACACCTGGGGCGGGCGAAGAAAATCGTCTACTTTCACGAGAACCAGTTCGCCTACCCGAGCGCCAGCGACCAGCCGCCGCCGGTCGAGGCGATGATGGTGAACCTCTACGCGGCACTTGCCGCCGACGAGGTGGTGTTCAACACCGGCTATAACCGTGACTCCTTCATCGACGGCGCGCGGGCGTTTCTAAAGCGCATGCCGGACAACCTGCCCGCAGCAAAGCCGCTCGAGGCGCTGCGAGCCCGCGCCCGCGTGCTGCCGGTGCCCCTGATGGCGCTCGACGCACCCGTCGACGAGCACATCGCCGAAAACAAGGCCATCAACCGGATTATCTGGAACCACCGCTGGGAACACGACAAGAACCCGGAGGATTTTTTCGCCGCACTATATGATCTCAGCGATGCCGGGGTGGCCTTCGAGCTCGCCGTGGTAGGCCAGCGCTTTCGCGGCGAGCCGGCGATTTTCGAGCAGGCCCGCGAGCGGTTGAGTGCGCATATCGTACGTTGGGGGCCGCTCGAGACGACGGCCTACCAGGCGCTTTTGAGAGAGGGCGGTATCGTGGTCTCGACGACCTGGCACGAGTTTCAGGGGCTCGCGCTGCTCGAAGCCGCCCAGCATGGCGCTCGCCCGTTGGTGCCGAACCGGCTATGCTTCCCTGAGCTCTACCCCGAGGCCTACCGCTATGATGGCAGCCGAGAGGCGCTCGTCGAGCGGCTCACGGCGTGGCTCACGCAGCCGCAATGCCGACCGCCGGCGCTCGATACTCGAGGCCTTGAGTGGCCGCAGTGGGAAGCGCGCTACCGCGAGCTGATCACAGCTCGATCTTCTCCTTGAATTCACACAGATCTTCGATGATACAGCTGCCGCAGCGCGGCTTGCGCGCCACGCAGGTGTAGCGCCCGTGGAGGATCAGCCAGTGATGGGCGTCCTGCTTGAACTCGCGCGGCACGTGGCGCAGGAGCTTCTGCTCTACCTCGACTACATCCTTGCCCTTGGCGAGGCCGGTACGGTTCGAGACGCGAAAGATATGGGTATCGACCGCGATGGTCGGCTCGCCAAAGGCGGTGTTGAGAATCACGTTGGCGGTCTTGCGGCCCACGCCGGGCAGCGCCTCGAGCGCTTCGCGGGTTCGGGGCACCTCGCCGCCGTGGCGCTCGACGAGAAGGGCGCAGGTCTTCATCAGGTTCTGCGCCTTGGTATTGAAAAGCCCGATGGTCTTGATGTGCTCTTTCAGACCATCGAGGCCGAGCTCGAGAATCGCCTTTGGCGTATTGGCGACGGGAAAGAGCTTCGCCATCGCCTTGTTGACGCCGACGTCGGTCGCCTGGGCGGAGAGCAGCACGGCGGTGAGAAGCTCGAAGGGCGTGCTCCAGTTGAGCTCGGTGGTCGGGTGCGGGTTCTCGGCTCGCAGGCGCGAGAAGATCGCGTGGCGTTTCTGGGCATTCATTGGGGCGTTTCCGAATCGAGCGCGGCGCGGGCGGCGTCCACCACTTGCTGGGCCTTGTCGAGCTGAACCTGGACGCTTGCCACTGCCGCGCTATCCTGCTGGCGTTTGGCGTGGGCGAGCTGCTGGCGAACGTGGCGCAGGGACTGCTCGGCGGCCTTGAGCGCCAAGCGCTTTTGATGGCGGCGGGTGGCGCTGATGTCGTCGCTGGGTGATGCTCCTTGCGCTTCGCCTAGGGCGAGGTCGATCTTTTCTATTTCACGGCGATGCTGGTCGATCTGTTCTTTCAGAGCGTGGCGCGCGGAGCTCTCTTCTAGCGTATCCCACTTGCGTTGAAGGCGCTTGAGCGCTGCCGCCTGGCGCGCCCGGTTGGCGCGCAGCGCGCTTGGCGATAGGGCGGGAGCCGCCTCGCTTTCAACGCGCTTGGCAAGCGCTGGCTGAGCCGCTCGCGCTGCTCGCCGGGCGCGTTTGGCTTCGCGCTCGTCCGCAAGACGCTGGTTGCGAGCTATAAAGCGCTCGCGCCCCTTGACGGCGCGATGCTCGAGGTACGCTTCGCGCGCTTGGTCGGATTCCGCCGCCTGCCACTGCGGATGGGGCACAAGATCGATGCAGTCCACCGGGCAGGGCGCCACGCAGAGTTCGCAGCCGGTGCACTCGTCCTCGATCACCGTGTGCATCTGTTTGGCCGCGCCCAGAATCGCATCCACCGGGCAGGCCTGGATGCACTTGGTGCAGCCGATGCACTCGGCTTCGCGTATCACCGCAAGCGTAGGCGCCTGGGGCGGCTCGGCAAGTGCTATGGCCGGCCGGCCGGTCAACTCGGCCAGCCTTTTTAGCGTTTCATCGCCGCCGGGCGGGCAGCGGTTGATCGCTTCACCTTGAACGATCGCCTCGGCGTAGGGCCGGCAGCCGTTGAAGCCGCACTTGGTGCACTGGGTCTGGGGAAGCTCCGCATCGATGGCGTCGATCAACTGCTCGGCGACCACGTTACATCACCCGCTGGCCCGGTTTGGCGCCGCTATCCGGCGACATCAGGTAGATACCTTCGTCATCGCCGGCGGCCAGCACCATGCCCTCAGAAACACCGAAGCGCATCTTGCGCGGCGCCAGATTGGCGACCATCACCGTGAGGCGCCCCTCTAGCGCTTCCGGCGAGTAGGCGCTGCGGATGCCGGAGAAGACGTTGCGGGTCTCGCCGCCGAGATCCAGCGTCAGTTGCAGGAGCTTGTCCGCCCCTTCGACGTACTGCGCCTTGGCGATCCGCGCAATACGCAGATCCACCCTGGCGAAGTCGTCGAAGCCGATCTCCGGGGCGATCGGCTCATCCGCCAGCGGCCCCTTGGGGGTCTCCTTGAGTTTCTGCTCTTCCACCAGATCCTCCTTTGATGCCTCGATCATGGCGTCGATCTTCTCGCGCTCGATGCGGGTCATCAGCGGCTTGAATTTCTCTATCGCGTGGTCGGTCAGCACTTGAGTGCGGCTCGCCCAATCAAGCGAGTCGAGCTGGAGAAAGCGCTGCGCTTCAATGGCCATGGCCGGCACCACCGGCGCAAGGTAGACCATCAGCTGACGGAACAGGTTGATGCCCACCGAGCAGATCTCGAGAACGTCCTGCTCGCGGCCTTCCTCCTTGGCCAGCGCCCAGGGCGCTTGGTCGGCGATGTAGGTGTTGGCATCGTCGGCAAGCTCCATGATTTTGCGCATGGCGCGGCCGAACTCGCGGGTCTCGAAATCGCGGGCGATATCGTCGCCGGCGTTTATGAAGCGCTCAACGAGCTCGGGCTCTGCGCAGCGCGCAGAAAGTGTGCCGCCGCCGAGCTTCTTGACGAAACCCGCGCAGCGGCTGGCGATATTGACCACCTTGCCGACCAGGTCCGCGTTGACCCGGGCGGCGAAGTCCTCGAGGTTCAAATCGAGATCGTCGACGCCGGCACTGAGCTTGGCGGCGAAGTAGTAGCGCAGATACTCCGGGTTCAGGTGCTCGGCGTAGGTGGCGGCCTTGATGAAGGTGCCGCGGGACTTCGACATTTTGGCGCCGTCGACGGTCAAAAAGCCGTGGCAGTTGACCGCCGTGGGCGTGCGCATCTCCGCGCCGTGCAGCATCGCCGGCCAGAACAGGGCGTGGAAGTAGACGATGTCCTTGCCAATGAAGTGGTACACCTCGGCGCTTGAGTCCTTATGCCAGAAGCTGTCGAAGTCGATGCCTTCGCGCTCGCACAGGTTCTTGAAGCTCGCAAGATACCCAATCGGCGCATCGAGCCAGACGTAGAAGTACTTGCCCGGGGCGTCCGGGATCTCGAAGCCGAAGTAGGGCGCGTCGCGAGAGATGTCCCACTCGTTGAAGCCGGACTCGAACCACTCCATCAGCTTGTTGCGAATCTGCGGCTGGACATGGCCATCGTTGATCCACTCTTTCAGGAACGCGCTGAATGCCGGCAGCTTGAAGAAGTAGTGGGTCGAACTTCTGACTTCCGGCGTAGCACCCGAGATCGCCGAGACCGGGTCGATCAGCTCCGCCGGGGTGTAGGTGGCGCCGCACTTTTCGCAGTTGTCGCCGTACTGATCCTCGGCGTGGCACTTCGGGCAAGTGCCCTTGATGAACCGATCCGCCAGGAAGAGCCCCTTGACCGGGTCATACATCTGCTCGATGTCGCGGGTGGCGATATGGCCCTTGTCGCGCAGGCGGGTGTAGATCAGCTCGCTGAGGTAGCGGTTTTCGTCAGAGTGGGTGGAGTGGTAGTTGTCAAAGCCCACGCCGAAGGTGGCGAAGTCCGCCTGGTGGGCGTTCGATACTCGCTCGATCAGCGCCTCGGGCGTGATGCCTTCCTGCTCCGCACGCAGCATGATGGCGGTGCCGTGAGCGTCGTCGGCGCACACATAAAAACAGCGCTCGCCCCGGCTTTTCTGAAAACGCACCCAGATGTCGGTCTGAATGTATTCAAGCAGGTGTCCAAGATGAATATCGCCGTTGGCGTAGGGCAGGGCGCTGGTCACCAGAATATTGCGCGGGGCAGAATTTGACATGGTCTGAGGTACTTCCAATTAGCCTGTAACAAATAAACTCGGCGAAGAGGGGGCTTCGCCGATAGCGTCGTTCGTCCATTTCGCCGCCAGCGAGTTTTATCAATGCGCCGGCCCGGACTACTCAGTAGAGCGCCTGCTCCTCTTGCACCACTTCTTTTAAAAGCTCCAAAAAGAGCTTGTCCGCCTCGGAGTGCTCGGCGGGGTCTTCGGGAATGTGTACGCTGGTGGTGCCGGAGATCTCGTTGGCGATGCGCGCCATGACCGCCGGGCTCGAGCCCTCGGAAAGCTCCTGGCGGGCCACGTTGAGCGACTGCGTGAGAATTTCCGGGTCCTGCAATAGCTTGCGAATGAAGCCGCGCAGCTCGTTGATCACACGGGTTTTCTGGATTTCGGATGCGGACATGATGCGCTCCTTATGGCCTTGCCAGCGCAAGGCCGTGACCGTTTTGAATATACCTGGACCATAGCACTTTTTGCCCCGCGCGGCATGAAGCGCAGGGCAAACTCGGTACTGTCAAAGACGCAGCCGCCCGGCCTTGTGCTTGACCGGATTGGCGTACTGGGCAAGCCAGTACGGCTTGAGCTCGTCGGGCACCTGGGCCAGGCGCTCATTGAAGCGGGTGCGGTCCTCGCGGGTGATCGACTTGCGCGCGATCAGCTCCGGCGCCTCACCGAGCGCTTCAAGTGCCAGATAGTGGCTCGGGAAAAGCCGGTAGCCGCCGATCACCTGGCGGTCGATCTCGGCGGCGACCTCGTCGGGCGTGGCCATGTCTGCGCCGATCGGTTGGCCAAAGCGCAGCTGAACGCGGCCCTTGGTGCCGGTGATACCGGCGACGATCGACTGGATATCCTCGAACTCGGTTTTATCGTAGCCGCCCTTGGTGGCGACGTCCGATAGCTCGCGCGCCTTCTGGACGTCGCAGGGGTCGTACTCGTAGCTGATCGACACCGGCACCAGCTTGAGCTCGGCGACCGCCTCGCCGAAGACGAAATCACCCGGTTCGCCGCGCTTGGCCATGGTCAGCATCTTGATGATCGCCGGGTCGGTGCGATCGATGCCGTTCTTGGCGCGGCCCTCGCGCTGGGCCATCCAGATCGAGTGGTTATCCACGGTGATCGAGTGGCGAATGTAGCCCGAGAGCTGCTGGTAGGCCGCTAGCATGGCGCGCTTGCCGCGGGCGCTGCGCGGGACGATGAAGCTCTTGTTCAGACGCATCAGGTCGGTGACGTAGGGCTTTTTGAGCAGGTTGTCGCCGATGGCGATGCGCACCGTGTCGCGCCCGGCCTGGTAAAGCGCGTAGTTGACGAAGGCCGGGTCGAGGGAGATGTCGCGGTGATTGCCGATGAACAGATAGGCGCTGTTGGCATCGAGCTTATCGAGCCCGGCAACTTCGAAGGCATCGGTAGTGGTGCGGATCATGCGCTCCATGTAGCCGGCGATGCGCATCTGAAAATCGCGCACCGAGGCGACGCTTGCCACCTCGCGGCGCACCGCGCGCCCGGCAAGCAGTCGCGCAAGCCCCGGCGACCAGCGCGCAAGGCGCGGCAGCTTGAAGCGCGTCAGCGCGTTCAGAAGCTCGCTGTCGCGAGACAGGCGCGAGAGCACCTCGCTCACCTCGTGATCCATGTAGGGGCGAATATCGGCCCAGGGGTCGGCGGGCGGGGCGGCGTTTGAGACGTGATGTTGGTCAGTCATGCGATCCGTTTATTAGCGTGAGCCGGGTCGGAGAGCGGGGCAGCACAACGAGCTGCTCCGCTTGCGTCAGGCGCTGTGCGCGGCATTCTGCTCTTTTTGCGTCTCGCCGCCGAGCCACTCGAGCAGACGTTTGATGTCCTGGGAGAGCGACTGCGCCATGAGAATGAAGTCGGTTTCCAGCCTCGCCAGGGCGTCGTCGCCGTCGTCGGCGTGATCGGCTTCCTCGATCAGCGCATCGCCAAAGCGAAGCGATTTCAGCGCCAGGTCGTCGTGCAGCACCAGGTTCAACCGACCTTCCAGGCCGAGCGCCAGCTTGCTTGCCTGGCGGCCGCTTTCCAACAGCTGCTGGATTTCATCGCTGTCGAGATCGACCTGGCGGGCGCGCAGCACGCCATCGTCGCCCTTGGCCTTGAGCTCGACCTGGTCGCCGAGCTGCATGTCAGAAGGGCGGCTCGCGGCGTCGCCAAGCCAGGTGGTCATGGCGCGAATCGGCAGCGTCTGTGAGCTGACCGGCGTGACCTTCAGACTGCCCAGGCTTTCGCGTAAGAGATCGAGAATCTCCTCGCAGCGGCTACGCGAGCTTGCGTTGATGCCGATCAGGTTTTCCCGAGTGTCCCACCAGAGATCGACCTTCTGGCTGCGTACGAACGCGCGCGGCATCAGCTCTTCGGTGATCTGCTCCTTGAGCGCCGTTTTCTCCTTGCGCGAGACCTTGCGCGCTTCGGCGGCTTCGATATCGGCGACTTTCTCGTCCAGCTCTTCTTTAACTACGGAGGCGGGAAGCAGGCGCTCCTGGCGCAGTACCGACAAAAGGCGGTGGCCCTGAATTTCGTGGAGCAGCTGGCCGCCGCCGAGCCGACCCGCTGGCGCGGTCCAGCCAAGCTTTCGCGCGTCCGCGCCGCCCAGAGGTCTTGACGCGTGGGGTTCGAGCGCGCGTTCCAGGGCCGCGGCGTCCGGCGCCGTCTCGCCGTGGAGTCGATACAAGTGCAGGTGCTTGAACCACATATCACCAATCCCGTTTAAAAGGGGCACATTATGGCGAAACGCCGTCGTGACTGCCAGCCTCCTGCCTCGCTCCTTTTATCCAGGGCTTAACCGCGTTGTTCGTGTACGTTTTTACCGGTACGTTTCAAACTTGTGTTTGATTGCGCGTGTAATCATTAGCCGAATAATATTTATCGTTGCCCGGTGACAGGAAACGGGTCTATCGAAAATCAATGTCAACGAGGAGCCGGCATGTCGTCTTTGATCAACCGCGCACATATCCGCGTCAGAGGTTATCACCTGGACGGTTATGGGCACGTCAATAACGCCCGCTATCTGGAGTTCATGGAAGAGGGGCGCTGGTCTTACTTCGACCAGCACGCGCGGCTCGTCCGCGAGATGCATGAGTCCGGCCGCGGTTTCGTCGTGGTCAATCTGAATATCGACTACAAGCGGGCCGCGGTGCAAAACGACGATCTCACCGTGCTGACCGGGCTGATCGAGGTAGGCGAGCGCAGCGCGCTTTGCCACCACCGCATTCTGCGCGCTGACGGCAAGGTCGTCGCCCAGGCGGATCTGACCTTTGTATTGATGGATATGAAGGCCGGTAGAGCCAGCGCCATCGACGGTGAGATACTGGAAACGATGCAGCGCATCTGTGTGAATAAGCAGACGTTCGCAGAAGCGGTCGCACTTTAATCGACTCGGGCGTGCCTCAGCGGTTTTTTTCCAGGGCTTGATGCGCCAGGGGCTGGTGCGCCCGACACTCCTTTCTAACGCCTTTGGTTCGGCCCCGGTGGGGGGCTACTGTTCTTTTGTGTCAACGCGTTGGCGTGCTTGCTGACTGCCCATGATGCTCACTCGGTGGTATGATAGCGGCGTATGTGCTCGCCTCTGATGCTCCATCACGGCGGACTTCAAGCGCTTTCAACTCTCGCAGTGCCAATGCAGTGCAAAGGATCTGACTTTCATGGGTGACATCGCCAGAGAAATCCTGCCCGTCAATATCGAAGACGAGCTAAAGCAGTCGTATCTTGACTATGCGATGAGCGTCATTATCGGCCGGGCGCTTCCCGACGTTCGCGACGGTTTGAAGCCGGTGCATCGCCGCGTGCTGTTCGCGATGCACGAGCTGAGCAACGACTGGAACAAACCTTACAAGAAGTCGGCGCGTGTGGTCGGCGATGTCATCGGTAAATACCACCCCCACGGCGACAGCGCGGTCTACGACACCATCGTCCGTATGGCCCAGCACTTCTCCATGCGCCACGTGCTGGTCGACGGTCAGGGTAACTTCGGCTCGATCGACGGCGACAACGCCGCTGCCATGCGTTACACCGAGGTGCGCATGGCGCGCCTGGCCCACGAGCTGCTGGCGGATCTCGAGAAGGACACCGTCGACTGGGTCGACAACTACGACGGCACCGAGCGCATTCCGGACGTGCTGCCAACCCGCGTGCCGAACCTTTTGATCAACGGCTCATCGGGTATCGCCGTGGGCATGGCGACCAACATTCCGCCGCACAATATGCGCGAAGTGATCGACGGCTGTCTGGCGCTGATCGACGACTACACGCTGACCATCGACGATCTGATGGCCTACATTCCGGGGCCGGACTTCCCCACGGCGGGCATCATCAACGGCCGCGCGGGTATTCTGGATGCCTACCGCACCGGGCGTGGGCGGATCTACGTGCGCGCGCTGCACACCATCGAGCACGATGACAAAACCGGGCGCGATCACATCATCATCACCGAGCTGCCTTACCAGGTGAACAAGGCGCGGCTGATCGAGAAGATAGCCGAGCTCGTTAAAGAGAAGCGCATCGAGGGCATCGCCGAGCTTCGCGACGAGTCCGACAAGGAAGGCTTGCGCGTGGTCATCGAGATCAAGCGCGGCGAATCCGGCGAGGTGGTGGTCAACAACCTCTTCGCTCAGACCCAGCTTCAGAACGTGTTCGGCATCAACATGGTGGCGCTGGAGAACGGCCAGCCGCGTACGCTGAACCTGAAAGAGATGCTCGAGGCGTTCATTCGCCACCGCCGCGAAGTGGTCACCCGGCGTACCCTGTTCGAGCTCAGAAAAGCGCGCGAACGCGGTCATATCCTCGAAGGCCTGACCGTTGCGATCTCCAACATCGATGAAGTGATCGAGCTGATCAAGGCCTCTCCAAACGCCTCTGAGGCGAAGGAGAAGCTACTGGATAAAGTGTGGCAGCCAGGTCAGGTCACCGGCATGCTCGAGCGCGCCGGCGCCACTTCCTGCAAGCCGGACGACCTCGACGAGGGTTACGGCCTCAACACCCTGGCCACCGAGTACCGCCTTTCGCCAGCTCAGGCCCAGGCGATTCTGGAGCTGCGCCTGCACCGCCTGACCGGGCTCGAAACCGAGAAGCTGCTCGACGAGTATCTGACCATTTTGCAGCGCATCGCCGAGCTGACCGAAATTCTCGCCTCCGCCGACCGGCTGATGGAAGTCATCCGCGAGGAGCTTCACGCGGTGCGCGACCAGTACGGTGACGACCGCCGTACCGAAATCCAGGCGAGCCACCTGGATCTCTCCATCGAGGATTTGATCGCCGAAGAGGACATGGTGGTGACCGTGTCGCGCTCCGGCTACGCCAAGACCCAGCCGCTTTCCGACTACCAGGCCCAGCGCCGCGGCGGTCGCGGCAAGTCCGCCACCGCAATGAAGGATGAGGATGTCATCGAGCATCTGCTCGTCGCCTCGACCCACGATACGGTGCTGCTGTTCTCCAACCGTGGCAAGGTGTACTGGCTCAAGGTGTACGAAATGCCCAACGCCAGCCGCGGCTCGCGGGGTAAGCCGCTGGTCAACATGCTGCCGCTTGATGAGGGCGAAGCGGTCAACGCCATTTTGCCGGTGCGCGATTACGACCCGGACCACTACATCTTCTTCGCCACCGCCAAGGGCACGGTCAAGCGCACCAGTCTCGAGCAGTTCTCGCGGCCGCGCTCGGTGGGCCTGATCGCCATCGACCTTGAAGAGGACGACCGCCTGGTGGGCGCGGCGATCACCTCCGGCTCCGATCACGCCATGCTGCTTTCTTCCAACGGCAAGGCGATCCGCTTCGAAGAAGCCAACGTGCGTGCCATGGGCCGTACCGCCCGCGGCGTTCGTGGTATGCGCCTGCTCGAGGATGCGGAAGTGATCAGCCTGATCATTCCCAAGAGCCAGCAGATCGACCAGGAAAACGACGACGAAGCCGCGCCGGATGCAATGGCCGAAGCCGCCGTCGAGGAAGGCCAGATCTACATTCTCACCGCGAGTGAAAAGGGCTACGGCAAACGCACGCGTCTCGAGGAGTTTCCGCTGCGCGGCCGTGGCGGCCAGGGCGTGATCGCCATGCAGACCAGCGAGCGAAACGGCTCTCTGGTCGCGGCGATGCAGGTCTACGACGCCGACGAGATGATGCTGATCACCGACCGCGGCACCCTGGTGCGCACCCGGGTCGAGGAGGTCTCCACCACCTCGCGCAACACCCAGGGCGTGATGCTGATTCGCCTTGGCAAGGAAGAGAAACTGGTGAAAACCGTGCGCGTCGACGAGCCCGAAGAAATGCTGGCCGAGGCGGAAGACCTCGAGGCCGAGGCCAGTGCCACCGATAACGCCGCAGACGCCAATGTCGAGCAAGAGCAGGGTAGCGCCGATGACACGTCACTATAACTTTTGCGCGGGGCCGGCGGCCCTGCCCACCGCCGTTCTCGAACGCGCCCAGCGTGAAATGCTCGATTACCAGGGGCGCGGCCTCTCGGTGATGGAGATGAGCCACCGAAGCGACGAGTTCGTCGCCATCGCCGAAAAGGCCGAGGCGGATCTACGCGCGCTAATGAGCATTCCGGACAACTACCGGGTGCTGTTTTTGCAGGGCGGGGCAAGCCTGCAGTTCGCCATGCTGCCGATGAATCTGCTGGGTAAGGGTGGTCGTGCCAACTTCATCCAGACCGGGATCTGGGGCAACAAGGCGCTTGCCGAGGCCAGAGAGCTCGGCTTTGATTGCCACGTGGCCGGTGAAAGCGAGACCAACGGCCATACCGAAGTGCCGACGCTCGAAAGCCTCCAGGTGAGCGATGACGCCGCTTACTTGCATTACACCGCCAATGAAACCATCGGCGGGCTCGAGTTCGACTACGTGCCAGCGCTTACGCGCGCCGGCGGCGAAGCGATTCCACTCGTTTGTGACATGTCTTCGAGCATTCTTTCCGGGCCCACCGACGTGTCGAATTTCGGCATCATCTACGCCGGGGCGCAAAAGAACATCGGCCCGGCAGGGTTGACGCTGGTGATCGTGCGCGACGACCTGCTCGGGCGCACCGTGCCCGCCACGCCGTCGCTTTTTGACTACCAGAAGCTCGCCGAAGCGGGCTCCATGGTCAATACGCCTCCGACCTACGCCTGGTATCTCTCCGGGCTGGTATTCGAATGGCTGCAAAACGACGTGGGCGGGCTTGCTGCGATGGACGCGTTGAACCAGCGCAAGGCGGAGAAACTCTACCGCGCCATCGACGAAAGCAGCTTCTACTCGAACCCGATTGCCAAGCGTAACCGCTCGCGCATGAACGTGCCGTTCGTGCTCGCCGATAGCGCGCTCGATAAGGCGTTTTTGCGCGAAGCGGATGCGGCGGGGCTTTTGAACCTCAAGGGCCACCGTAGCGTGGGCGGGATGCGCGCGAGTCTCTATAACGCTGTGCCTGAAGCCGCCGTCGACGCGCTGATCGCTTTCATGCACGATTTCGAACAACGAAAGGGCTAGGATCCATGTCAGATACGCCGATCAATCTGGATGAGCTGCGCCAGCGCATCGACCAGCTCGATGGCGACATCGTGCGCCTGATCAGCGAGCGCGCCCGCTGTGCCCAGCAGGTCGCCCGCGTCAAACTCGCCGACGATGAAAACGCGGTGTTCTATCGCCCCGAGCGCGAAGCCCAGGTGCTGCGCCGGATCATGTCGATCAACGAAGGCCCGCTTGACGACGAAGAGATGGCGCGGCTGTTTCGCGAAATCATGTCCGCGTGCCTGGCGCTCGAGAAACCGATCAAAGTGGCGTACCTCGGCCCGGAAGGTACCTTCACCCAGCAGGCCACGCTCAAGCACTTTGGCGACAGCGCCGTGAGCCTGCCGATGGCGGCGATCGACGAGGTGTTTCGCGAGGTCGAGGCCGGCGCGGTCAACTACGGCGTGGTGCCGGTGGAAAACTCCACCGAGGGTGTGGTCAACCATACTCTGGACACCTTCATCGACTCCTCGATCAAGATTTGCGGCGAGGTGGTGCTGCGCATTCACCACCACCTGCTGGTGAGTGAAAACACCCGCCGTGATAAGGTCACCCGTATCTATTCGCACCCGCAATCCTTTGGCCAGTGCCGCAAGTGGCTCGACGCCCACTTTCCTCACGCCGAGCGCGTGCCGGTCGCCTCCAACGCCGAGGCGGCGAAGCTGGTCAAGACCGAGTGGCACAGCGCGGCCATCGCCGGCGACATGGCGGCCAAACTCTACGGGCTGACCCATATCGCCGAGAAGATCGAGGATCGCCCGGACAACTCGACGCGTTTTCTGATCATCGGAAGCGACGATGTACCTACCTGCGGCGAGGACAAGACCTCGGTAGTGGTGGCAATGCGCAACCAGCCCGGCGCGCTGCACGATCTGCTCGAACCCTTTCACCGCCACGGCATCGATCTGACCCGGATCGAGACGCGCCCCTCGCGCACCGGCGCCTGGAATTACGTGTTCTTTATCGACTTCAAGGGCCACTGCGACGAGCCTGGCGTGGCCTCGGTGCTTGAAGAGGTCAAGCAGCGCGCGCTCGAACTGCGCGTGCTCGGCTCCTACCCCCAGGGCGTAATGTGAGCGAACAGCGAGCCCCAGGCAAACGCGGCAGCGCGTGCCGCGAATCGCGCATTCTGATCGTAGGCCTTGGCCTGATGGGCGGCTCGCTCGCCGCGGCGCTGAGAGAGCGGGGCTTTGGCGGCGAGATCGTTGCCTGCGACCCGGACGCCAGTGAGATCGCCCTCGGTATCGAGCGTGGCCTGATCGACGGCGGCGACACCCGGCTCGAGGCGCTGCTCGACGACGTTTCGCTGGTGGTGCTGGCAGTGCCGGTGCTGGCGATGGAGTCGGTGCTCAAAAGCGTCAAAAGCGGCCTTCATCGCGCCGCGCCGGATGTGGCGATTACCGATGTCGGCAGCACCAAGGGCGTGATTCGCGACTGCGTCGAGCGCGTGTTCGGCGAATGTCCGCCTTGCATGATACTGGGTCACCCGATCGCCGGCTCCGAGAAGAGCGGCGTGGCGGCGGCCAACCCGGCGCTTTATGTCGATCACAAGGTGATTCTTACGCCGGCACCCAACGCCGACCCGGCGGCGCTCGGCCGGGTGTATGCGCTGTGGCAAAGCTGCGGTGCCGAGGTGCTCGAGATGAGCGTCGAGCGCCACGACCAGGTGCTGGCGCGCACCAGCCACCTGCCGCACCTGCTGGCGTTTTCGCTGGTGGATACCCTGGCGCGCCAGGACCAGCGTCTCGACATCTTTCGCTACGCCGCCGGCGGCTTTCGCGACTTTACCCGCATCGCCGGCAGCGACCCGGTGATGTGGCGCGACATCTTCATCGCCAACCGCGAGGCGGTGCTGGCCTCGCTCGACGATTTCGAGGCGGGCCTGAAAACGCTGCGCGGTGCCATCGAGCGCGGCGACAGCGACGCGCTGATCGCGACCTTCGACCGGGCCAGCCACGCGCGGCGCTACTTTGGAACCCTACTCAGTCAAACCAGCTATCAGGCGGAATACCATATGCAGTCACACGCACGCGTTACCTACCGCGTCAAACCCGGCGGCCAGGCGCAGGGGCGCCTGCGCGTACCCGGCGACAAGTCGATGTCGCATCGTTCGATCATGCTGGGGGCGCTGGCCGACGGCGTCACCGATGTGAAGGGCTTTCTCGAAGGCGAGGACAGCCTCGCTACGCTGCAGGCGTTTCGTGAAATGGGCGTGGCCATCGAAGGCCCGCACCAGGGACGCGTGACCATTCACGGCGTGGGCCTGCACGGTTTGAAGGCGCCGGCGGGGCCGCTTTACGTGGGCAACTCCGGCACTGCCATGCGCCTGTTTGCAGGTCTTCTGGCAGGCCAAAACTTCGACAGCGAATTGACCGGCGACGAATCGCTGACCAAACGCCCCATGGGCCGCGTGGCGGACCCGCTGCGGCTGATGGGCGCCAGCGTCGAAACTGCCGAAGGCGGGCGCCCGCCGCTCGCCATCAAGGGGGGCGCGGCGCTCAAGGGCATTCATTACGATATGCCGATGGCCAGCGCCCAGGTGAAATCCTGCCTCCTGCTCGCCGGGCTTTACGCCGAAGGCGAGACCCGCGTGCGCGAGCCGGCACCGACCCGCGATCACACCGAGCGTATGCTCAACGGCTTCGGCTACCCGGTGCAGCGCGAAGGCGACACCTGCTGGCTCGAAGGCGGCCACACGCTCACGGCTGGCCCCATCGACGTGCCTTCCGATATCTCTTCGGCGACGTTCTTTCTGGTTGCCGCGGCGATCACTCCCGGATCAGACATTACCCTCGAGCACGTGGGCATGAACCCGACCCGCATCGGAGTCATCAATATCCTCACCCTGATGGGCGCCGATTTGTCGTTCGAGAACGAGCGCGAAGTGGGCGGTGAGCCGGTGGCGGATATCCGCATTCGCTACGCGCCGCTATCCGGCATCGAGATTCCCGTCGATCAGGTGCCGCTGGCGATCGACGAGTTCCCGGCGCTGTTCATCGCCGCCGCCAACGCCGAAGGCACCACCCGCCTGCGCGGCGCGGAAGAACTTCGCGTCAAGGAGTCCGACCGCCTTCAGGCGATGGCCGACGGGCTCGCCGTGCTGGGCGTGGAGCATACGCTGGTCGAGGATGGCATCGATATCGTCGGCCAGCAGCGCGGCAGTGATACGGGTGCCAATTACGCCGGCGGGCAGGTGGAGAGCCTGGGCGATCACCGTATCGCCATGGCCTTCGCCGTTGCCGCGCTCAGAGCGTCCGATGACATCATCATCAACGACTGCGCCAACGTTGCAACCTCTTTTCCTGGCTTTCTCAACCTGCTCGAGCGCATCGGTATGAGCGCCGAGGAGCAGCGCGAGTGACTTCGATTCCCGTACTCACGATCGACGGCCCGGGCGGGGCCGGCAAGGGCACCATCAGCAGCCTGATCGCCGAACGGCTCGGCTGGCATCTGCTCGACAGTGGCGCGCTGTACCGGCTGACCGCTCAGGCGGCGGTGAAGCACGGCGTGGCGCTCGACGACGAAGCCGCACTCGAGAGGCTTGCGTGTACCCTCGACGTCGCCTTTCCCGTTGAAGCGGGTTTGCCGCGCACGCTGCTCGAAGGCGAGGACGTTACCGGCGCGATCAGAACCGAGCAGGCCGGCGAGCGCGCCTCCCGGGTCGCCTCGCTTCCCGCCGTGCGCCAGGGGCTTTTGCAGCGCCAGCGCGATTTCTGCCAGGCGCCGGGGCTCGTGGCCGATGGGCGTGACATGGGCACCGTGGTATTTCCGGATGCGCCCGTGAAGGTGTTTCTAACCGCCAGCGCCGAGGAGCGGGCGCGCAGACGCTTTCAGCAGTTGCAGGACGCCGGCGTGGATGCTAGTCTCTCGAGTCTTTTGAAGGAGATTCAGGCACGCGATGCACGCGACACGCAGCGCAGCGTGGCCCCGCTCAAGCCGGCAGATGATGCCATTACGCTTGATACCACGCGCCTGAGTATACCGGAAGTGGTAGATCGGCTGATCCGTTTGCTGGCTCAAAAAGGGCTGGCAAGCGCGCACTGACTCTCCCTTGCGGCGTTTTTGGGACGGTGTCACGACATGGCCAGGCGGCAGTTCATATGAGCGTTCCTATCGGAAAGCCCGGTCAGGTCCAACCAGCGCTAACACCCCCGAGAGCTGAGTTACATAGGCCCGTACTCGCTGGTGGTACGGAGAAGGCATTACGCCTCAACAACGTTGATCACGTAGGAAAACCATGAGCGAAAGCTTTGCTGAACTGTTTGAACAGTCTCTTAACGACATCAACATGGAGCCGGGCGCCATCGTCGCGGCACAGGTTGTCGACATCGACGGCGACTGGGTTACCGTCAATGCCGGTCTGAAATCCGAGGGCCAAATCCCCGCGGCGCAGTTCCGCGATGAGAACGGCGAACTCAACATCGCTATCGGCGATGACGTTCACGTTGCCCTCGAAGCCGTCGAAGACGGTTTCGGCGAAACGCGTCTGTCGCGTGAAAAAGCCAAGCGTGCTGAAGCCTGGAAGGTTCTCGAAGCAGCCTTCGAGAAAGACGAAATCATCAAGGGCGTGATCAACGGTAAGGTTAAAGGCGGCTTCACGGTCGACGTTGACTCCATCCGTGCCTTCCTGCCGGGTTCTCTGGTCGACGTTCGTCCGGTACGCGACACCGCGCACCTGGAAAACAAGGAACTCGACTTCAAGGTCATCAAGCTCGATCCGAAGCGTAACAACGTCGTTGTTTCGCGTCGCGCCGTGCTCGAAGCCGAAAACAGCGCCGAGCGTGAAGCGCTGCTGGCAACCCTTCAGGAAGGCCAGCAGATCAAGGGTATCGTCAAGAATCTGACCGATTACGGCGCCTTCGTCGACCTCGGCGGCGTCGACGGCCTGCTGCACATCACCGACATGGCCTGGAAGCGCATCAAGCATCCGTCCGAAATCGTGGCCGTAGGCGACGAGATCAACGTCAAGGTGCTGAAGTTCGACCGCGAGCGCAACCGCGTATCGCTGGGTCTCAAGCAGCTGGGCGAAGATCCGTGGGTCAACATCAAGGCGCGCTACCCGGAAGGTACCAAGGTACACGCCGTTGTCACCAACCTGACCGACTACGGCTGCTTCGCGGAGCTGGAAGAGGGTGTCGAAGGTCTGGTTCACGTCTCTGAAATGGACTGGACCAACAAGAACATCCATCCGTCCAAGGTCGTGCAAGTGGGCGACGATGTCGACGTCATGGTTCTCGATATCGACGAAGAGCGTCGTCGTATTTCCCTGGGTATCAAGCAGTGCACCGCTAACCCGTGGGAAACCTTCAACGCCGAGTACAACAAGGGCGACCGCGTTTCCGGTACGATCAAGTCGATCACCGATTTCGGTATCTTCATTGGTCTGGAAGGCGGCATCGACGGTCTGGTTCACCTGTCCGACATCTCCTGGACGGAAACCGGCGAAGAAGCGGTTCGCAACTTCAAGAAGGGCGACGAAGCCGAAGCCGTCATCCTGTCGATCGACCCGGAGCGCGAGCGCATCTCGCTGGGTATCAAGCAAATGGATTCCGATCCGGTTGCCGAATACCTCTCCGTCAATGACAAGGGCAGCATCGTGACTGGCCGCGTCGTTGAAGTCGATGCCAAGGAAGCCCACGTTGAGCTGGCGACCGACGTCGTTGCCATTCTCAAGGCTTCTGAAATCAGCGCCGACCGCGTCGAAGACGCGCGCAACGTGCTGAGCGAAGGCGACAGCGTCGAAGCGCGCATCGTCAACGTCGATCGCAAGAGCCGTCAGATCAACCTGTCGGTCAAGGCGAAAGAGCAGGACGACACGCGTCAGAACATGAAGAAACTGCGCGAGCAGGATTCCGAAACTGGCGGCGGTGCTACCACGATCGGTGATCTGATCAAGCAGCAGATGGGCCAGGACTAAGCGTTCGGGCTTTATCTCAAAACGCCACCTTCGGGTGGCGTTTTTTTTGGTCCTGTTTCCAAGTCCTGTTATTAAGACCTGTTTTAAGCTCTATCAGCGCTTCCCGACGGTTTGTTTACTGACCGCGACAAGTTTAAAGTTTTTTTAATGGCGCTTATTTAAAAAATTTGGTTAGTATTTCTTCTGAAATCATCTAGACTATTGTCAAATTAAGCAATTGAAGTAATAATGGCGTCGTCTCGGGATAAGCGCGCGGCGCTATTAAAGCGTTCTGCTTTTCCAGTCCAAGTGCATCAAGGAAGCCCCATGTCACTGTTAAACGAATACATCCTGAAAGAGCAGCAGCTAAAACAGCTGCAGGAAGACCTCCAGCGTATGGAAGGCGATAAACGCCTTAAAAACGAACTTGAGTTCAAATCCAAGCTGGAAGCCTTGATGAACGAGTTCGGAAAAACACCTTCCGATGTAATTACCCTGCTGGATCCCAACAGCGATCAGCGTGGTAACGCAGCATCCAAAGCGGCGACATCTTCCAGTAACCGCCGTAAGCGTCGCCTGAAGGTTTACAAGAACCCGCACACCGGCGAAGTAATCGAAACCCGTGGCGGTAACCATAAAGGGCTTCGTAGCTGGAAGGACGAGTACGGTGAAGAAACCGTCGAGTCCTGGCTTGAGTCTCAGGAGAGTTGAGTCCTGCCGGCGCCCTTGAAAAGGGCGCCGGTTTTATTTTTTTGGCTGGGCCTTCGAGACTCGCGTTCCATTTTGCTTTTCGGTTTTACCAGCTTTAGCTGAACTTTATTTTGCAATTCCACGCTCGCGCGTTTATTACGCAAAGCGACTGAACTCGAGTGTCGATAGCGCGTCCAACCCTTAAATATTCAAGGTATACTCGCTATGCGGCGATGACGCTCACGGCACGCCTTGACGTCGAACATTAATGCCGCCCGGCAGGAAAAAGTCAGTTAGCTGCGTTCGTACACTATACTGTCAGTGGGTCTGACCCGATGCCAACACGCCCATGACAATACGCCCATGGGGCTATGCCCGTATTCGGCTTGACCCGTATTCAATTTGAATAGTATTTCGCTGGACCCCGTATCTTCGTATTTTCATTGTTGGTCGATGGCGAGGTCGGTGCTGTCATGCGAGTGATGAAGATTCTGTTGCTTTACCCTTTTAGTATCAAAATCGTCGTACCGACGATCTGACCGTGCGGTTGACGCAAGAATTTTTCGAGTATCGGGCACGCCTTTTAACGATAGGCTTGCGGCGATCGCCGCTGTTGATAGGTGGTTATCTGTACTCGGAACTAATGCTCTCCCTTTCCCAGTAAGGTGTTAATGAAGATTCGATGAAATATCAAAAGGCACACAAACAGGTGGATGAGCGCGAAAAGCTTCGCAAGTTTCGCGAGCTCGATGACGCCTTTGCCGAGGCGCTGCGTCAGCTCGAAAGCCCGGGTAACCCCTTCGACATTCCTACCGGCCCGCCCGTACGCTCGTTAAAGGATCTCGAAGAGCAGGAGAGTCAGGCGCGAGCCCAGGAGCAGGAAAATCTCTTCAACGAGCGACTCCAGGCGCTCTGCGTGGAAAGCGGCTATAGCAAAAAAGCCGCCGCGAAACTGGTTCAGGTGCTTCTTGAAAGCGGGCTGTGGTCCGGCGATTCCACGCCGGCACAAACACGGCCCGAGGTGTCGAGCCTCAGCGGTAGCGATAGATCCTGAGACTGGGCAGAAAGGGGTCGCTTTCGAGCTTTTCATCGCGTCGTTTGGCTCGGGTCCGCTCCGTTGGGGCCTGAGCCGCGGGCGACTTGATATGGGGCAGGCGAGCCTCGTGAGCCGGCACGATCAGCGGCATGGCGATATTGAGCGCCCGGCGAGTATGCCCATCGAGCAACGGCTCGACAAAGAACAAATTGGCCCGCATCAGCGGCGCCTGGGCCTGCACCTGGGCAAGCTGCTCACCGCTCGGGATACCGGCAAGCTTTCTTAGCTGAATGCGCACGTGCGGCGCTTCCACGTCCAGCTGAAGCAGCTTCTCCTCTGCCTCATGAACGCTAATTTTCTTGATCGAGCGCCCGCTCGTATACCACGCCAGGCGCACTCGCGACACCGGCGCGGGAGCGATGGGTACGTGGCGCCAGCACTGTTTCAAATGAAGCCGCGCCATGCCGCTTTTGCGTAACACGTCGTCCACCTCGGGGTGGCGCTCCGGAAGGCGCCGTTTGGCTTCGGTCAGCGCCGTGGGAGAGAGCGACTTGATCCGCGTGATCAGCTCGCTGATGGCGCTCTTGGCCCGGTTGACCTCGACCATCGCCTCTAAAAGAGCCTCATCGGCGGCGACCACCGCAATATAGCTTCGGGTTTCGCGCCCGTCCTGGCCCTGCTCGTGCCACATATCCATTAGCGCCTGACGAAACCAACTTTGGTCGCTGCTCAACCGCTCCAACCGCCAGCAAAGCGGTGCGTTTTCCTCAAAAAGCGTGGCGGCGCGGTCAATCGCTTCCATGAGCTCATCGAACAGCGTATCGAGCTCGTAAAGAAGATGGTAAGCGGCGGGAGCGGCGCGGCTCATGAGAGCGGCGCATCCTTATCCGCCTGGGCGAGCAGGGTGTCGATATCGGCTTCGTCCATGGCCGTTTCACCGCCGATGCGGTGCGACTCATCCGCCCAGGCGCCCAAATCCAGCAGCTGGCAGCGCTTGTTGCAGAAGGGGCGATACGCGCTTTGCGGTGCCCAGGGCACTTTGGCCGCGCACTGGGGGCAGTCGACTTCGAAGGGGGAATCGTTTGCGGGCGACATGATGCTCCTGATGACGATTGGTTGAAAGAGCTATATATGGGGGTGCGCTAGCGGTTACTCAACCGGCGGTAATGTTGGTCGAGCGCTTCGACTTGAAGCTTGAGTTCATCAACGGAGCCATCGTTATCGATCACGTCGTCGGCGCGCGTCAGCCGCTCGCTGCGCGAAAGCTGAGCGGCGAGAATGGCCTCGACCTGCTCGGGGCTGACGCCGTCGCGGCGCAGGGTGCGCTCGCGCTGGGTATCGATGCTCACATCCACCACCAGCGTGCGCTCGACCAGCGCCGCCTGGCCGGATTCGAACAATAAGGGTGATACCAGCAGCACGTAGGTCGAATGGCGCGCCAGCGCTTCCAAACGTTCCACGATACGCTCACGAATGCGCGGGTGAGTGACCGACTCGAGCCACTTGCGCTCTTTTGATGACTCGAAGATTATGGCGCGCAGCGCGGCGCGATCGAGCGCGCCGCTCGCGGTCAGCACGCCCGCGCCAAAATGCTCGGCGATGATCGCAAGCGCAGGCTCGCCAGGCTCGACCACCTCGCGCGCCACGTCGTCGGCGTCGACATAGCCGATGCCCCGCGCCGCGAACGCTTTTGCCACGGTGGATTTTCCCGACCCGATCCCGCCGGTTAGCCCAATGATCATTTCGAAAACCTGAAACGTTGAAGTGCCGCTACTGAAGAGGTATTAGTAGCCCAGCGCCACATAAAGCGCAAAAAGTTCATCGCCAGCGAGCAGGCAGACCCAGCCGGCGAGCGCCAGAAAAGGCCCGAACGGTAGCGGCTTGCCGCGAAGCGACGGCGACAGCCACTGGGCAAGCCCGCCCACGAGTGCACCGAGCCCGGCGGAGAGAATCAACAGCAGCGGCAAGAAGGTCCAACCAAGCCAGGCCCCCAGTGCAGCCAGCAGTTTGAAGTCGCCAAACCCCATGCCTTCCTTGCCGGTCGCCAGCTTGAACAACCAGAAGAAACTCCAGAGCACGAGATAGCCCGCCATCGCACCGATGACCGCATCGCTCAAAAAGTAAGGCTGAAACAGCAGCTGGTACACCAACCCCAGCCAGAGAAGCGGAAGCGTTAGCGCGTCGGGAAGAAAGAAAGTGCGAAAATCGATCACCGCCAGTACCAGCAGTACCAGACAGGCTGCGTAGATGAACAAGGCGCTGGGCTCGAAGCCGAAAAGCGCCGCAACCGCGATGGCCAGCAGCCCGCCGGCCAGCTCGACCAGCGGATACTGCGGGCTGATGGGGGTTTCGCAGTGGGCGCAGCGTCCGCGCCGCTTGAGCCAGCCCAGAAGCGGCAGGTTATCGTGCCAGGCAATCGGCGTTTCGCAGCGCGGGCACATCGAGGCGGGTACGGCAAGATTGAAGGCGGGGGCGGGTTCCGGGGGCAGCTCGAGAGATTCGCGCGCCTCCTCGCGCCAGCGGCGCATCAGCATGACGGGAAGGCGCGTGATGACGACGTTCAAAAAACTTCCGATGCAGAGCCCTAAAATGAATACGGCGCTGTAAAGGATGGCTGGCGGTAAGCCCATGGTGCTCCAGAGGTGATTAGAGTGCGGTACCGATTTCGAAAATGGGCAAATACATGGAAACGACGACGCCGCCTACCAGTATGCCCAGTACCACGATTATAACCGGTTCCATCAGTGAGGTCAGAGTGTCGACCTTGTTTTCGACCTCCTCCTCGTAGTAGTCGGCCACGCGATTGAGCATGGCGTCGAGCGAGCCCGCTTCCTCGCCGATGCTGACCATCTGCACCGCCAGCGCTGGGAAGCGGTTGGTCAGGCGCATGGCAAAGTGCAGCTGCTGCCCGGTGGTCACGTCCTGGCGCACCTCTTCGATGGCCCTGATGTAGACCCGGTTATCCGCCGCGCCGGAGGCGGTTTCGAGCCCCTCGATCAGCGGCACCCCGGAGCTGAACGTGGTGGCGAGCGTGCGGGTAAAGCGCGACACCGCGGATTTATGCAGAATGTCGCCCAGAACCGGCAGGCGCAGCATGAACTGGTCGATCTTGTAGGCGACCTTGTCCGATCGCCTGGCGGCGGCCTTGAGCAGAAAGATCGCACCGACGATCAGCGCAAGCGCAGGCAGCCAGAACGCCTGGGCGAGCTCGGAAAACTGGACGGTTAGCTGGGTCAGCACCGGTAGCTCCGCGCCGAAGCCCTGGAACATGCTTTCGAACTCCGGCACCACGACCACCAGCAGAATCATCGTCACCGCCAGGCCAATGGTGAGCACTGCCGCCGGGTACCAGAGCGCCTTTTTTACCCGGCTTTTCAATGAGGCGACCTTCTCCTTGTAGATCGCGATCCGCTCGAGCATCTGATCCAGCGCACCCGCCTGCTCGCCGGCGTTGACCAGGTTCACGAACAGCCGATCGAACTGTTTCGGGTGGCGTGCCATGGCCTGGGAGAGGCTATCGCCGGAGGAGACGTCGCGCATGATCTGCTGGGTAAGATCGACCATCGCGGGCTTTTTCATGCTCTCGGAGATCGCCTGCAGCGCCTGCAGGATAGGAATGCCCGCGCGCATCATGGTCGCCATCTGGCGGGCGAAGAGCATGATATCCATACTCGCCACCCTGCCGCGCCCGCTCATGCTGCTGCGCTTTTGAATCTTCAAGACGGTGATGCGCTGCTTGGCGAGCTGATCGACGATCTCCTCGCGGGTACGGCCGATCAGCTCGCCCTTCATGACGCGATCCTTGGGGCCCTTTCCCTGCCACTTCCAGCGGTAGAGCGGGGCGATCTTCGTGCGCGCTTTCGCTTTAGGCATGGCGGGCTTACTCCTTGCTGATCCGGTTGACTTCCTCGAGGCTGGTGCTGCCATCGAGCACTCGAGCAAGACAGCTCTGGTAGAGGCTCGGGTGGTCCTCCTTGCGCGCCAGCGCATCGATATCGATGGCGTTACCGTCGCGCATGATCAAGGTGCGCATGGCGTCGCTGATCGGCAGCACTTCATACACCCCCACGCGCCCCTTGTAGCCCTGGGTGCACTGCTTGCAGCCCACCGCCTTGTAAATGGTGACGTTGTCGAGCTGCTCTTTCTTGAAGCCCGCCTTCAATAGCGCTTCGAAAGGAATATCCGCCGCGGTTTTGCAGCGGGGGCAGAGTCTTCGTGCAAGGCGCTGGGCGATGATCAGCGTCACCGAGCTTGCAATGTTGTAGGAGGCGACCCCCATGTTGGCCAAGCGCGTCAGCGTCTGCGCCGCCGAGTTGGTGTGAACGGTAGAGAGCACCATGTGCCCGGTTTGCGCCGCCTTGACCGCGATTTCCGCGGTTTCCAGATCGCGAATCTCACCGACCATCACCACATCCGGGTCCTGGCGCAAAAAGGCGCGCAGGGCGCTGGCGAAGTCGAGCCCGATCTTGGGTAGCACGTTGACCTGATTGATGCCGGCGACCTTGATCTCCACGGGGTCCTCGGCGGTACAGATGTTGCGCTCGATCTCGTTGAGCATGCTGATGCCGGTATAGAGCGTGACCGTCTTGCCGCTACCGGTCGGCCCGGTTACCAGTATCATGCCCTGGGGGCGTTTGAGCGCGGCTTCGTAATAGCGCTGCTGCTCGGCGCTGAAGCCCAGCTGCTCGATCCCCAAACGCACGGAGGAGGGATCGAGTATCCGCAGTACCAGCTTTTCGCCGTACACCGTGGGCAGTGAGTTGACGCGAAAGTCGATCGAGCGGGTACGCGAAAGTTGGAGCTTGATCGCGCCGTCCTGGGGCAGGCGACGCTCGGAAATATCCAGCCGCGACATGATTTTCAGCCGCGCGGCAATCCGCTCGCGCATCGAAAAGGGCGGTTTGGCGACCTCGATCAGCATGCCGTCGATACGAAAGCGCACCCGGTACTGGGACTCGAAAGGCTCGAAGTGAATGTCCGAGGCGCCGCGGCTGATCGCGTCCAGCAGCACCTTGTTGACGAACTTGACCACCGGCGCGTCGTCCTTGTTGGCCACCGAGTTCTCGAGCGTGATCTCCTCGTCGTCTTCGCTTTGAACGACATTGAGTTCTCCCACGGCGTCGTCCACGCCGGCAAGCTCGTCCAGCAGGCTGCGCTCGTTCTGCGCCACGTAGTGCGCGAGGTTATGACGTATCTGCTCGACCGGCGCCAGCACGCCTTCGACGCTGAGGTTGGTGGCAAACTGAAGCTCATCGAGGCGGGTCAGGGTAGAAGGATAGGGCACCGCCACGGTCAGCCGGTGGCCATGACGCGCCAGCGGCAGCACGGTCAGCTTGTCCAGAATCTTGACCGGGTATTCGCTCGCCGGCGGCAGCGAGCTGATCTTGATCGCCTCCAGGTCCACCACCGCCAGCCCGTACTCCCAGGCCGCCGCCAGCGCGGCATCCATCGAGCTGACGAGCCCGCTCTCTACCACGTGCTCGAGAAACGAAACCTCCCGCTCGGCGGCGGAGCCCTCGGCCACTTCGGCCTGGCCCTGGGTCATGACCTCGTGGGCCACCAGCCGCCTGGCGATACCGCTGAGCGCACGGTGAGCGTGGGGCGTATCAAAAGCAGGAGAGGTCATAAGGGCTCGCGTCATGTCCAGTGAAAGCAGCCAAGAACCTGGCCACCACCTAAAAGGACTATAGTGCACGAAAGCATCTGGTCAAAACGAATGAATAGCGCTTAAAAAAGGCTTATAAAGCTAGTTGCGAGCCCACCGGGGCTGGGCTAATGTAATCATCCAAGCGGCTAAGCTTTTTTAGCCTACTGACACCAAAAAGCAAGGGATCCTACACATGCCAACCCCGACCACCCCCCAGCCGCGCCGGTATCATCAGAGCGGTTTTACGTTGATCGAGCTTTTGATCGTCATTGCGATCATCGGTATTTTGGCAGCGATTGCGGTGCCGCAGTATGGCGCTTACTTGGATCGTTCTGCTCGAAGTGCATGTGTTTCTGAGCTAAGCTCATTTAGAAGTCTTGCCGTTGCAGAAAGCGCTACAACTGGCTCAGTTGATACTGGAAATGAAGTAATCACGGGATTTAATTTTGAATCTTGTGAGGTGGATGATAATGAACGTAAGGTCGAAATAGCTGGTATATTTATTTCTGGAACTGAAGGCAATGAAGATGTGTCTGTAAGACGTGCTGATGCTGCAGATATTCGTTTGACCAATGGTCAAATTACAACCGAAATTCCTGAGTAACTGTTTTTAGGAAGTTGTAGAGCCACATCTTAGTGGCTCTTTTTTTATATTAAAAAAAGTAAAGATATTTATTTTTATGCTAAGCTTTATTAAAGTATATCCTAAAATTTTTTCGCTATAATGGAATGGTTTTAACGTAATCAATCATATTAATCTACAGTATTTCAACGACCAAAAATTTTTCGAATCCCTCATTAATACGTCGTTCGCGCCGACTCTTCAGTGGCGCCGTATATGTAGCATGGTTTGTAAAAGGGAAAACTCCTGCCGCCCAAGACCACCAAATGCTCTAATTATTCCTTTTATAGTTAACTTCCGCAGTATTTCGGCTATAGGTGGCGTCGGACTGGCGGCGTAGTGTTGATCGAGCCCGCTATTCGCGTGGTGGCAAATATTATTACCAACGCGCTGATTCACTGATGTCATGACAGCGCCATGTGGACTCTTTACCATGAAACATTTAATCCACACGTTCAGGAGAGAGCATGGCGGTCACAATAGAGACGCGTTTGGCGGAAGCGGTGCGTATCGCAGAGGAGGCGGGGCGCATAATCGTAAAGGCGCGCGAAGAAAAGAGCTTCAATCAGCGTTTGAAAGCAGGTATAGAGCTGGTTACCGATGCCGATGTGGCGGTCGATACCTTTATCAGCAAGGAGCTTGATAAACACTTCCCCGGCGAGCTGCAGTTGAGCGAAGAGCTGAGCCCGGAGCAGGGGCTGGGTACGAAAGCGCCGCTTTGGGTGGTGGACCCCATCGACGGCACGGTCAACTTCGCCCAGGGGCTTCGTCATGTGGCGATTTCGATTGCCTGGCTCGAGGAGGGCGTAGGTAAAGTGGGAGTCGTCCACGCGCCGTT
This sequence comes from Halomonas sp. HNIBRBA4712, assembly GCF_043558675.1. Lineage (NCBI taxonomy): Bacteria > Pseudomonadati > Pseudomonadota > Gammaproteobacteria > Oceanospirillales > Halomonadaceae > Halomonas > Halomonas sp. HNIBRBA4712. Next base: position 204,101 of record NZ_JBIFXR010000002.1, read on the forward strand.
TCTCAATGAAACCTTTACCGCGTGTGAGGGCGGCGGTGCGTTCTGCAACGGCAAGCCGATCAAGCCAAGCGGTGCGAGCGAGCTTTCCGCCACCCTGGTGGGCACCGGCTTTCCCTACGACCGCGCCGCGCGCAAGGCGCTGATGCCGCGTTTGGAATCGATCCTGACTCACTGTCAGGACATTCGCCGCAACGGCGCGGCGGCGCTGGATATTTGCGATATTGCCTGCGGGCGGCTGGACGCTTACGTCGAAACGGTTTCGCCCTGGGACTTTGCCGCGGGCTGGGTCATCGCGCGGGAGGCGGGCGCAACGCTTGGGCGGCTGGTCGATGTGCCCGAAGGCGTCTCGAAGGATCTCTACCCGAAGGAGCTTTTGATCACCGCCCCCGGCGTTTTTGATGAGCTTCACGCGCTTTTATCGAGCAAAGCGTAAGCGCTCGGCCAAGCATTTGATAAGAAAGCCTAAAAAGGCCTTTTCATTTGCCGCGTGAAACGCTAGTATACGCACCGTCCTGAGGCGTTAAGCCAACGGGCATCGGAGTGTGGCGCAGCTTGGTAGCGCGTTGCAATGGGGTTGCAAAGGTCGCAGGTTCGAATCCTGTCACTCCGACCAAACACGAAAAACCGCCGCTTGGGTCATTCCGAGCGGCGGTTTTTTTTATGGGCCATCTTCAATATCGGTCGTTTAGATCACCGGGCCGCCGCGAGGCGCCGTGGGGGCCTGCGTTGGGGGGCGGCTGGGTGCGGTTGGGTGTCTTGCCGCGGTGCTTGTCCCAGGCGTTTTTCACTTTCTGGCGGTTGGCGGGTTTTCGTAGCCAGTTGAACACCGCCAGCATGATCCACTTTCTCATATTGCCTCCTCATACCGTGAAGAGCGTCACTTTGAGTGGCGTTAAAAGGGCGATTGGGGCCGCCGGCGGACTAACGCAGCGGTGGCCCCTCACCTGGCTCGGTTACTCCTGCTGAGCGCGATGGTCGGCCAGAGCCGTGGTCACGGCTTCTTCCCACTGGCCGGCATCGATGCCCCAGTGCTCCATTTCGGCTTCGTCCGGCGCGCCTTCGGCGGCTTTTTCGAGCTCCTCGGGGGAGTAGGCTTCGAAGCAGTGCTTGGCGAATGCCTTGGTTGGGCCGTCGTGAAGCTGGTTGATCATTTCCATGTGAGACTCCTTTCCCTGTGCGTATGAAGTGTAAAACGCGTTGAAGCGCGAAGCTTAGTATAGTGGTTGCCGTGAGAATTGCGTCAAACGTCACGGGTGGCGTTAAAGCAGAACCTCGCTTGCGATCTTGATCGCGATTCCCGCCAGCAGAATGACGATGAGGTTATCGAACCACACGTACGGCAGGCGCTTGCCCAGGGCGGCGCCCAGCGGCATACCCAGCGCAATCACCACGAAGGCCGCCGCACTGTAGAAGGTCAGTTCGGCCGTCAAAAGCCCCGCTTTTAGCAGCGCCGGTATCTGGGCCACGGTGATCGCACAGAAGAACACCGAGATCGAGCCGATGAACACCCGCCGCTCGAGCTGCATGGCGTTCAGGAACGTGATCGAGGCCGGCGCTGACATGCCCGCCGCGCCCTGAAGCACGCCGCCCACCAGCCCCACCGGCAGCACCAGCCGGTTGGCGAGTCCCATCGGAAGCGCCATTTTGCGTCGGGTGAGCTTGATCACCAGATACAGCACGATCGCCCCGGCCACGCCCAGCGAGAGCACATCGTGGGAGAGCGCCACCAGCCCCCAGGTGCCGATCACGATGCCGATACACCCGGCAATCGAAAACGTGGCCAGAAAGCGCAGGGGCAAAAGGTGGCGGCGGTACTGCCAGACCTGAATGGCGTTGCTGCATAAATTCGAGACCACCAGTAGCGCGATGGCGGTCTGTACGTTGTAGAGCATGGTGAAGATCGGCACCACGATGACCGGCACGCCGGAGCCGATGGCCCCCTTGACGACCCCGGCGGCCAGCAGAGTGAGTAGCGCAATGATCACGCGGACATCCCGTTGTCAGTGAGGCAAGGCTCTATGGTCGAGTATCACTTCTTGAGCACGTAGCAGGGCGTGTAGGGCTGGCCATCGAGCTTCATGCGGCCTTGGGCGACGAACGAACTCAGAAGCTCATCCAGGCGCTTCATCAGCTCCGGCTCCGCGGAAAGCTCAAAAGGCCCATACGCCTTGATCGCGCGAATGCCCGGCTCCTTCACGTTACCGGCCACGATGCCGGAAAACGCCCGGCGCAGGTTGGCGGCAAGCTCGTGGGTGGGCTGGTCGCGGTGCAGCGCCAGGCTCTTCATCGCTTCGTGGGTCGGCTCGAAGGTGGCCTGGAACTCGCGGGCGATATTGAGACGCCAGTTGTAGTAGAACGCATCCTGGTGCTCGCGGCGAAAGTGCGCGACCTCATCAATGCCTTCGCGCATGCGCCGCGCCACCGCTACCGGGTCGCCGGTGATGATGGTGTAGTAGCGGCGAATCTCCTCGCCCAGAGTGTAGACCAGAAATTCGTCGATCTTCTCGAAGTAGGCCGCGGAGTCGGCGGGGCCAGTGAAGATGAGCGGGAAGGGCATGGTGGTGTTATTGGGGTGCAGCAGAATACCGAGCAGATACAGAATCTCCTCGGCGGTGCCGACCCCGCCGGGGAAGACGATGATGCCGTGGCCCAGGCGCACGAAGGCCTCCAGACGCTTTTCGATATCCGGCATCACCACCAGCTCGTTGACGATCGGGTTGGGCGCCTCGGCGGCGATGATACCCGGCTCTGAAATCCCCAGATAGCGCCCGCCCTTACGCCGCTGCTTGGCGTGGGCCACGTTGGCGCCTTTCATCGGCCCTTTCATCGCCCCCGGCCCGCAGCCGGTGCAGATATCCATGTCGCGAAGGCCGAGCTGGTAGCCTACGTCCTTGGAGTAGTCGTACTCCTGACGCGAAATCGAGTGGCCGCCCCAGCATACCACCAGGCTTGGGTCGAGGCTGGGCTTGAGCGTACCGGCCTTGCGCAGGATGTGGAAGACCGCGTTGGTGGTGCCTTCGCCGGTGGTCAAATCGAAGCGGTTGTGCTGCTGGATCTCGTTATAGACGTAGACGATATCGCGCAGAATCGACGACAGGTGCTCGCGAATACCGCGAATCATGTGCCCATCGACGAAGGCCTCCGCCGGGGCGTTGGTCAATTTGAGCCGAATGCCGCGATCCTGCTGCAGCACTTCGATATCGAAATCCTTGTAGGCCTCCAGAATCGCGAGGCTGTCGTCAGACGGGTTGCCGCAGTTGAGCACCGCCAGCGCGCAGCGTCTGAGCAGGTCGTGCAGGCCGGTTTGCGAGGTGCTTTGAAGCCGGTTGACCTCCTGCTGGGAGAGAACTTCCAGACTGCCTTCGGGAGAAATGATGCTCGAAATGGTGGGGCGCGAGGTGGCGACGTGATTCATTCGGGTATTGAGCTCTATGGGATGTTTGTTCGGTAAGTTTCCCTACTATCACTTACCGGCGGCCCCCGGCGCAAGGCCGCCGCTCCAGAGTTATGATAACCTTGGTGATTCTGATGCTCGCGCTCCCATTACTTTCGTCACGGCGTTTCTCATGTTCAATGCCCACTACTTTCGAACCTACATCACCCTGGTGGAAACCGGCAGCTTTACGCGCACCGCGAAGCGTCTGGAAATGACGCAGCCGGGCGTGAGCCAGCACGTTCGAAAGCTCGAGGGGTATCTGGACAAGACGCTGATCGAGCGCAAGGGCAAGAGCTTCAGCCTGACCGAATCCGGCCGGCGCGCCTACGACTACGCGCTCAAGCTCTTCGCCGAGCACGAGCAGTTCCGCCACGCCCTGGATGATGATTTGATCGACAGCGGCGAGTGCCGCATCGCATCCCCGGGAAGCGTGGGCCTGATGCTCTACCCGTTCATTCTCGGCCAGCAGCAGATGCACCCCAATCTCACGGTCAGCTACAGCTTCGCTTTCAACCACGAGATCGTCAGCGACCTGCTCGAAGGACGCTACGATATCGGCATCGTCACCGAACAGGTCAAGAGCTCGGAGCTTTCGTGCACCGTGTGGCACACCGAGCCGCTTTGTCTGGTAGTGCCGGCGGACTTTGCCGGGGCGACGCTGTCTGATTTGATGGGCCTTGGCTTCATCAATTACTACGACGGCATCAACCACGCCAACCACCTGCTGCGCGCCAACTACCCGGACGAGTTCCGCTCGATGAGTCACTTTCGCCATCAGGGGTTCACCAACGAGGTCAGCATGGTGCTCGACGCGGTCGCCCGCGGGCTCGGCTTTACCGTGGTGTCACGGTTGGTGCTCGAAACCTCGCCCTGGCAGCGCCAGGTGCGCGCGCTGACGCTTCCTAAAAGCGTCGACGAAGTGCTCTACGTGCTGACCCGGCGCGACGCCACGCCGCCCAAGCGCTACGAAAAGCTGCTCGATGGCTTCAAGACCCAGCGGCTGCAGGAGATTGCCCAGTAAACGCCAGCAGCTACGAAAAAGCCCCGCGGGTCGACATGACCGCGGGGCTTCTGGTTTCTGGCCCGACCGCTCCGGGCGGGACGACTATTCGCTGCGGTAGTCGTCGATGCTCGGGCAGGAGCAGATCAGCTGCCGGTCGCCGAGCACGTTATCCACCCGGTTGACCGAGGGCCAGTACTTCGCCGCCAGCACGGCCTCGGAAGGGAAGGCGCCGAGTGCGCGCTCGTAGGGCCGGCTCCAGTCGCTGTCGGCCAGGTCGCGCTGGGTGTGCGGGGCGTTGACCAGCGGATTATTGTCCCGGGGCCACTCGCCGCTCTCGACCCGTTTGATCTCTTCACGAATCGCAATCATCGCATCGCAGAAGCGGTCGATCTCGTAAAGTGACTCCGACTCCGTCGGCTCGATCATCAGCGTGCCCGGCACCGGGAACGACATGGTCGGCGCGTGGAAGCCGTAATCCATCAGCCGCTTGGCGATATCCTCTTCGGTAATACCGGAGTCGCTCTTGAGCGGGCGAATGTCGATGATGCACTCGTGAGCCACGGTGGCGTTTTCGCCGCGATACAGAATCGGGTAGCTCTCTTCGAGGCGCTTGGCGATGTAGTTGGCGTTAAGGATGGCAAGCTGGGTCGCCTCGCGCAGCCCGCGCGCGCCCATCATCTTGATATAGGCCCAGGAGATCGGCAGGATCGAGGCGCTACCGAAGGCCGCCGCCGCGACCGCGCCGCCTTCGATTTTCACGCCGCTGATCGGCGTGACCACGTGGTTGGCAACGTACGGCGCCAGGTGCGCTTTCACCCCGATCGGCCCCATGCCCGGGCCGCCGCCGCCGTGCGGAATGCAGAACGTCTTGTGCAGGTTCAGGTGCGACACGTCGCCGCCGAAGTCGCCGGGACGCGTCAGGCCGACCTGGGCGTTCATGTTGGCGCCATCGACGTAGACCTGGCCGCCGTTATCGTGCACGACCTTACACACGCGGCGCACGTGGGACTCGAACACGCCGTGGGTCGAGGGGTAGGTAATCATCACCGCCGAGAGGCGATCCTTGTGCTGCTCGGCCTTTGCGGTGAGATCGGAAAGGTCGACATTGCCCTGACGGTCACACTCGACCACGACCACGTCCATGCTCAGCATGGCCGCGGAGGCCGGGTTGGTGCCATGGGCGGAGCTTGGAATCAGGCAGACGTTGCGGTGGCCTTCACCGTTGGCGGCCTGGTAGCGGCGGATCGCCAGAAGACCGGCGTACTCGCCCTGGGCGCCGGAGTTGGGTTGCATCGAGACATGGTCGTAGCCGGTGATTTCGACCAGAAACGCCGCCAGCTCGTCGATCATCTGGTGATAGCCCGCCACCTGATCGCGGGGCGCGAAGGGGTGCAGCTTGGCGAACGCGGGCCAGGAGATCGGCAGCATTTCGCTGGTGGCGTTGAGCTTCATGGTGCAAGAGCCCAGCGGAATCATGGCGTGGGCCAGCGACAGGTCCTTGTTCTCCAAGCGTTTCAGATAGCGCAGCATCTCGGTTTCGCTGCGGTAGCGGCTGAAGGTCGGGTGGGTTAGAAAATCGCTTTCACGGCGATAGGCCGCGGGAATACCGCTGCGCTGCGCCTCGAGCACCTGCTCCTCGAGCAGCGGCAGCGAAAGCCCGTGTTCGTCGCCGAGCAGCACGTCGAACAGCGTATTGAGATCGTGGGCGCTGGTGGTTTCATCCAGGCTTACGCCGATATCGCCGCCTTCGAAGTAGTGCAGGTTGATCTCTTCGGTCATCGCCCGGCCGTGGATCTTGCCTGCGTCCACGCCAGTCAGGCGCAGCGTGTCGAACCAGCTCTCAAAGGCAAGCTCGATGCCGGCCTGCTCGAGCCCCTGGGCCAGCAGCGTGGTCAAACGGTGCACCCGGGCGGCGATCTTTCTGAGCCCTTCAGCGCCGTGGTAGGTGGCGTAGAAGCCAGCGATGTTGGCCAGCAGTGCCTGAGCGGTGCAGATGTTGGAGGTCGCTTTCTCGCGGCGAATGTGCTGCTCGCGGGTCTGCATCGCCATACGCAGCGCGGTCTGGCCGCGGCTGTCCTGAGAAACGCCGATGATACGCCCGGGGATCGAGCGCTTAAGCTTGTCAGAGGTGGCGAAAAACGCCGCGTGGGGGCCGCCAAAGCCCATTGGCACGCCAAAGCGCTGGGAGTTGCCGATGACGATATCCGCACCCATCGCGCCGGGCTCCTTCAAAAGCACCAGGCTCAAAAGGTCGGTCGCTACACAGCTCATCACGCCACGCCCCTTGGCCGTCTCGATCAGGGGTTGAAGCGGGGTGACTGCGCCGCTGGCGCTCGGGTACTGAAACAGCGCGCCGAACACGTCGTGCTCTTCAAGCGCCTGCGCTGGCGCAACGATCAGCTCGAAGCCGAAGCACTCGGCGCGCGTTCTGACCACGTCGATGGTCTGCGGGAACACATCGTCGGCAATGAAAAAGGCGTTGGATTTGCTCTTCTTGTTGGCGCGCTTGCAAAGCGCCATGGCCTCCGCCGCCGCCGTGGCTTCATCCAATAGAGAGGCGTTGGCAAGCTCCATGCCGGTCAGGTCCATGACCACCTGTTGGAAGTTCAAAAGCCCTTCCAGGCGGCCCTGGGAGATTTCCGGCTGATAGGGCGTGTAGGCGGTGTACCAGCCCGGGTTCTCCAGCACGTTGCGCTGAATCACCGCCGGCAGGTGAGTATCGTAATAGCCCTGCCCGATATAGCTTTTGGCGACCCGGTTCTGACGCGCCAGCCGGGAAAGATAGTCAAGCGCCTGGGCCTCGCCCTGGGGCTCGTCGAGCGCAAGCTCACGGCCCAGGCGAATGTCCCGGGGGACGGTCTTATCGATCAGCTCCTCGATATGCTCCATCCCGAGTGCGGCGAGCATCGCGCTTACGTCGCGCTCGCCGGGGCCGTTGTGGCGTTTGATGAAAGCGTCATGGTCGGCCAGTTCGGCCAAACGGCGTGTTTCAAAAGACATGAGAACATTCCCAACGTGGTGAAGAAGCCGGGCAGGGCAAGGCAGGCGGCGCCCGGGCAAGCGGGCGCCCTGATATTACTCGTCGGCGAGCGTGGCCTGATAGGCGTCGGCGTCGAGCAGATCACCGAAGTCGGTGCTATCGATACGCACCTTCATGATCCAGCCTTCCTCGTAGGGGGATTCGTTGACGGTTTCCGGCGCGTCCTCGAGGGCTTCGTTGACTTCGATCACTTCGCCGTTGACCGGCGCGTAGAGATCCGAGGCGGCCTTGACCGACTCGATGACGCCGAATTCATCGCCCTGGCTTAGCGACTGGCCTACTTCCGGCAGCTCGACGAACACGACATCACCCAGCGCCTGCTGCGCGTGATCGGTGATCCCGACGGTGACGGTGCCGTCCTCGTTGTCGAGTACCCACTCGTGGCTTTTGGCGTAGCGAAGGTTGGAAGGCAGGTTGCTCATGTCGTTTCCCTATTGAACGGTTATCGTGACCGAAACATGGTAGCGCTTGAACGGGGCCCTTGGCGAGCCTGACGCGCGCGCCCAGGCGTTGGCGGCGGATCGCGTTTCGAAGGGTGAAATTATACCAGCGTCGTGGCGGGCGCCGGGGGGAATGGTGTAAAACAGGGCTAACGCCCGTTTGATAAGCGATGAGGCTTTGAGCAATCGTTCAAACGGGTCGGGGATGACGCCGCCTGGCGAGGGCGCGTCACTGGCTATATAAAAAATTCGGCATTCGCGCAGCAATGCCCCAAGGGAAGGAGAAGGACGTGGAGACTCTAACAAGTCTGGTGGGAGCCGTTAACGGGGTGGTGTGGGGCCCCTTGATGCTCATTTTGCTGTTGGGTGTGGGGATCTATCTTCAGGTGGGTTTGAAGCTCATGCCGATTCGAAAACTCGGCATGGGCTTCAAACTCATGTGGCAGGGGCGCGACCCCAAACGCGCCAAGGGCGCAGAGCAGAAAACCGACGACGGTGAAATTTCGCCGTTCAACGCGCTGATGACCGCGCTTTCCGCCACCGTGGGTACCGGCAATATCGCCGGCGTGGCCACGGCGATCGCCCTCGGCGGGCCGGGGGCGGTGTTCTGGATGTGGATCACGGCACTGGTCGGCATGGCGACCAAGTTCTCCGAGGCGGTGCTCGCGGTACGCTACCGCGAAACCGACAGCACCGGCTCCCACGTCGGCGGGCCGATGTTCTACATCAAGAACGGCCTCGGGAAAAAGTGGCTGTGGCTGGGCGTGCTGTTTGCGTTTTTCGGCGCGGTCGCGGCCTTCGGTATCGGTAATACCGTGCAGGCCAACTCCGTGGCCGATGCCATGGACGCCACCTTCGGTGTGCCCCACTGGCTGACCGGCGTGGTGATCATGGTATTGGCCGGCGCGGTGATTCTGGGCGGCATCAAGCGTATCGCCAAGGTCGCGGGCAAGCTCGTGCCGATCATGGGTATCGCCTACGTGCTCGCGGGGCTTGCCGTGCTCGTCGTCAACGCCGGGCAGCTCGGTGAGGCGTTCGGGCTGATCTTCTACTACGCCTTCAACCCGATCGCGGCGGCCGGCGGCTTTGCCGGGGCAGCGGTGATGGCGGCGATTCGCTTCGGCGTGGCGCGCGGTATCTTCTCCAACGAAGCGGGCCTGGGTAGCGCGCCGATTGCCCACGCTGCGGCGCAGACCAAAAACCCGGTCCGCCAGGGCCTGATCGCGATGCTCGGCACCTTCATCGATACCATCGTGGTATGCACCATTACCGCACTGGTGATCCTGACCTCGACGGTGTGGCAGACCGGCGAAGAGGGCGCTTCGCTCACCGCGCTCTCCTTCGATGCGGCGCTGCCCGGTTTTGGTAACCAGATCGTGGCGGTGGCGCTGGCGATCTTCGCTTTCACCACCATTCTGGGCTGGTCGTTCTACGGTGAGAAGTGCTTTCAGTTCTTGTTCGGCACGCGCTCGATCATGCTCTATCGGGTGCTGTTCGTACTGGCGCTGCCGCTGGGCGCGATGGCCCAGCTCGGCTTCATCTGGCTGATGGCGGACACCTTCAACGCGCTGATGGCGATTCCCAACCTGATCGCGCTGGCGCTTTTGTCGCCGGTGGTGTTCAAACTGGCGCGGGACTACTTCGCCGGCAAGGACGTACTGCCTGGTGAAGCGCTGGATCACGACCGCTAATCGCGAAAACGAAAGGACGTTGGGCGAGCCGGAAAGCGATTACCGCTTTCCGGCGCTTTCGATGTGAGGAACGATGCATGACTGAATTGAAGAAAACGCCGCTGCACGCGCTGCACCAGTCGCTGGGCGCTAAAATGGTGCCCTTCGCCGGTTTCGATATGCCGGTGCAGTATCCGCTGGGCGTCAAGAAGGAGCACGAGCACACCCGCCGCGCCTGTGGGCTTTTCGACGTGTCGCACATGGGGCAGATCGCGGTATCGGGGCCGGATGTCGCCGAGGCGCTGGAGTCGCTGATTCCCGCGGACCTGGTCGGGCTTGAGGTGAATCACCAGCGCTACGGGCTTTTTATCGGTACTGAAGGCGGCATCATCGACGATTTGATGCTGGTCAACGCCGGTGATCACTTCTACCTGGTGGTGAACGCGGCCTGTCGCGACCAGGACCTGGCGCACCTGCGCGCCACGCTCGGTAACACCCACGAGATCGACGTGCTCGAGCGCGGGCTTCTGGCGCTGCAGGGCCCGCAAGCGGCCGAAGTGATGCAGCGTCTCTGCCCCGAGGCCTGCGCGCTGACGTTCATGCAGCACGGGCGCTTCGAAGTGTGCGGCTTTCCGGTATGGATTAGCCGTAGCGGCTACACCGGCGAGGATGGCTTCGAGATCTCGGTGGCGCAAGAGGCGTGCGAGGCATTCGCCAGGCAGCTGCTCGACGAACCGGAAGTAGAGATGATCGGCCTGGGCGCGCGGGACTCGCTGCGCCTGGAAGCCGGGCTCTGTCTTTACGGTCACGACATGGATATGGACACCACGCCAGTCGAGGCCGGTTTGATTTGGGCGATCGGCAAACCGCGGCGCCACGGCGGCGAGCGCGCCGGCGGCTTTCCCGGCGCCGACGTGGTGCTTCACCAGGTCGACGCGAAGGATCACACGCGAAAGCGTGTCGGCCTGGTGGCGGATGGCCGAGCGCCGGTGCGCGAAGGCGCGCGCCTTCTCGATGAGCAGGGCGAAGAGATTGGCGTGGTGACCTCCGGCGGCTTTGGCCCGAGCGTGGGTAAACCCATTGCCACGGGGTACGTCGCGCGGGAGTTCGAAGCGCCCGAGAGCGTGGTCTACGCAGAGGTGCGCGGCAAGAAACTGCCGATGACCGTGACCAAAACTCCCTTCGTCACGCCGGGCTACTACCGCGGCTAAACGCCAAGCCCTCACCAAACGCGAAAAGCCCCAACCAGGCGGTCGGGGCTTTTTGGTGCGTGGCAATCAATCAAATGCTGCTAGCGCAGTACCTGGCGAGGGTCGATGGGCTGGCCGCCCAGGCGCAGGTCAAACAGCAGATCATAGCGCTGGGTGGCGCTGCTCTGGCCGACCTCGCAAAGCGGCTCGCCAGTGTTCACACGCTGGCCGGTGCTGACCAGAATGCGATCGCAAAGCGCGTAGACGCTCTGCAGGTTGTCGTCGTGATGGACGATGACCACCTCGCCGAGCTGGCGCATGCCGTCGGCGAAGCGCACCTCGCCGGGGGCGACCGACTGAGCCCGAGCGCCGGCCTGGGTTGCCAGCAGCATTGGCTGAAGCGTGCCGCGGCTGTCGGTGCCGAAGCGGCGCACGACGCGGTAATCCTCCAGCGGCCAGGGCCAGTTGCGCGCCGAGGAAGGCACGCTGGCGCTTGGCTTGGGCGCAGAAGAGCTCGCTGACGAAGACGACCCCGAAGAGGCCGTGGCCCGCGCTGATGAGGCGCTTAGCGGCACGCTGATCACCTGGCCCACCCGTAGCGCGGTCGGCGAAGTGCTGGGGTTGGCGCTCTGAATACGCCCGGAGGTGGTGCCGAAGTGGCGCGCCACGCCGGAGAAGGTATCGCCCGAGCGGATCTGGTAGCGGTAAGGCCCGCCGGAGGGGGCACGCTCCTGCTGGGTGGGGATCAACAGCCGCTGGCCCACCGCCAAACGCTGGGCGTTGACGCCGGGGTTGAAGCGCTCCAGGCGCTCTATGGGCACTCCGGCGCGGGCGGCAAGCTGGCCCAGGGTATCGCCACGGCTCACTTCGATCCACCGGCCGTTGATCGTGTCGGCCGAGTCACTGCTTACCGCCACGCGCTGACCGGACGAGGGCGGGGAGCCCGCGCACCCGCCGAGCACACCTGCCACTAGGCAAACGCCGAGCAGAAGCGCTAATCGTGATCGCTGAGGGTTTCCAGCAGCGCGTCTTTTTCCTGCCAGAGTGAGTTGATCCATGCGTGGAAGCGTTCCTTGTGCTGCGGTTGTTGATGATAGCTTGCGGCGTGCATCCACTGAGGGATCTCGAGTTTGCGCGCGGTCAGCGTCACCGGCGCCTCCTTGCCACAGAGAAAAGTCCAGAAGGAGGGAGCCGGGTTCTGGTAGCTGATGGTAACGTCCACCACCGCGTCGAGCTGATCGCCGATCAGCCCGAGCACCTGGGCGACGCCACCGGCCTTGGGGCGCAGCAGGTGCTGGTACGGGCTCTGCTGCGCCTCGCGCTTGGCCACGCTAAAGCGCGTGCCCTCGACGAAGTTGTAGATCGAAATGGGCGCGTGGCGTGCCTGACGACACATGCGCTCCGTCGAATCCCTGTCAATAGTAGCGAGCTTCGGGTTTTTGGCAATCTGTTCGCGCGAGAAACGGCGCATGAACGGAAACTCCAGCGCCCAGAAGGCAAGGCCAACGATGGGAATCCAGATCAAGCGGTGCTTGAGAAAAAAGCGCGGCATGGGAATGCGGCGGTGAAGCGCCATGAACAGGATGAAGATGTCCGTCCAGCTGCGGTGGTTCGAGATCACCAGAAGCCATTGATCCGGGCTCAAGGAGTCGGGAACGTCGATGGTCACCTGCGGTTTGAGCCAACGCTTCATCCACCACAGGTTGAGCCCGATCCAGTTGAGCGCCACGGCACAGAGCCGGTCCAGTATCCATTGGCGGGCGCGGCGCCCCGGCACCACCACCTTGAGAAAAGTCAAAAGGATCAGCGGCACGCCCCAGAAAAGCGTGCTGAGCACAAAAAACAGGATACTCCCGGCTCCCTTGATCGCCGACATGCGCTTCTCCTTTTTATCGATATCGAGCCAAATCCTAAAGGATCAAGGCGTTAGTTCCCAGCAAATCCGGCTCCCCGGTGCTGCCAGCGGGCCTCGAACAGAGGGGCGACGGTATCGGTCAATACCGTGCGCAGCGCCTGGGCGGCAACCGACAGCTCCTGATGGCTGAGCAATCCCACCCGGCAGGCGATGGGCGTATCGTCAAGCGCCACGCAGCGCGCCCCGAGCGCGTGCATCAACGGGATACACATCGACGGCACGGCGCTGACGCCAAGCCCGCGGGCGACCATGCTGCCGACGGTAGAGAGCTGGTGGCTTTCGAAGGCAACGGTGAGTTCGAGATGCTGCCCCGCCAGGCCCTCTTCGAGCAGCCGGCGCACTCTTGATGGGCGCTGTAGGGTAATCATGTCCTGGGCGAGCAGGTTGGCCCAGCTCAGCGACACATCATTCAGCGGGCTCTCGGGTGGGAGCACAGCCACGAAGGTGTCTTCGAAAAGCGGGGTGAAGGTCAAGCTGCCCATGCCTTCCGGCGCAAAGACGATGCCGATCTCCACTTGGCGGGCGCGAACCATCTCCATCACGTCTTCGTTGATTACATCGTGCACCGTCACGTTGATTTTCGGGTGCAGGTGGCGAAAGCTCGCAAGCGCCTCCGGCAGCAGGCTGCAGGCAAACGAGGGCATGGCGGCGACGCTCAGGCGGCCAAGCTGCAGCGTGAAGCGCTCGCGCAGCCGCTCTTCGGTGTTTTCCCACTGCGCCAGCAGGTGTTTGGCCAGCGGCAGCAGCGACTCGCCCTCCGGGGTCAGCCGAACGTGGCGAGTACTGCGAATCAGCAGTTTGCCCCCGAGCGCTTCCTCCAACCCCTTGATGGCCAGCGAAAGCGCTGGCTGGGAAAGGTGCAGGTGCTCGCAGGCCTGGGTAAAGCTGAGCGTTTGGGCAACGGCCAGAAAGGCGCGCAGCTGTTTGACGGTCATGGCGGCTCTTTATGATTTATTTAAATTAATTGATAAGAAAAACAAACTTAACAAATATATTGCCAGGCACAACACTGAATCTCGACCGACACGTTTTTTCAAGTCAGCTACTTTGTTAGTTCAGCCCCTTTCGACCAAGCGAGGTGACACATGGCAGGATTCGACAAGCGGGTCGCTTCTTATGAAGAAGCGATGGAAGGCATCGAGGACGGTATGACCGTCATTGCCGGCGGTTTCGGGCTTTGCGGCATTCCCGAGAATCTGATTGGCGAAATCAAGCGGCGCGGCGTCAAGAATCTGACCGTTGCCTCGAACAACTGCGGCGTCGATGGTTTCGGCCTGGGGCTTTTGCTCGAAAAGCGCCAGATCAGTAAGATCTACGCCTCCTACGTCGGCGAGAACGCGCTGTTCGAGCAGCAGATGCTCAACGACGATATCGAGGTCGTGCTCACGCCCCAGGGCACGCTTGCCGAGCGTATGCGCGCCGGCGGCGCGGGTATTCCTGCGTTTTACACCGCCACCGGCTACGGCACGCCCATCGGCGAAGGCAAGGAGGTGCGCGAGTTCGGCGGGCGCCACTACATTCTCGAAGAAGCGCTGATCGGCGATTTCGCCATCGTCAAGGGTTGGAAAGCGGACCGCTACGGCAACGTGATGTACCGCCACACCGCCCAGAACTTCAACCCGATGGCCGCGACCGCTGGCAAAATTACCGTCGTCGAGGTAGAGGAGATCGTCGAGCCCGGCGAGATGGACCCGAGCCAGATTCACACGCCCGGTATCTACGTCGATCGCATCATCCAGGGCTCCTTCGAGAAGCGTATCGAAAAGCGCACGGTTCGTAGCTAACTCACCGACTTCGAGGTAATCAACATGGCGTTAACACGAGAACAGATGGCGCAGCGCGTGGCGCGGGAATTGAAGGATGGCTTCTACGTCAATCTGGGCATCGGCATTCCGACGCTGGTGGCCAACTACGTGCCCGAGGGCATCGACGTAATGCTGCAGTCGGAAAACGGCCTGCTGGGGATGGGGCGCTACCCAAGCGAAGAAGAGCTCGACCCGGACATGATCAACGCCGGCAAAGAGACCGTCACCGCGCGCCCGGGGGCGGCGATTTTCTCCTCGGCGGAGTCGTTCGCCATGATCCGCGGCGGCCACGTGGACTTGACCGTACTGGGCGCCTTCGAGGTGGATCAGAACGGCAACATCGCTTCCTGGATGATTCCGGGCAAGTTGATCAAGGGCATGGGTGGGGCGATGGATTTGGTGGCCGGCGCCGAGAACATCATCTGCACCATGACCCACGCCTCCAAGCACGGCGAATCGAAGCTTCTTGAAAAGTGCGAGCTGCCGCTGACCGGCGCGGGCTGCATCAACCGCGTGCTGACGGATCTGGCCTATCTGGAAATCGAGAACGGCGCGTTCATTCTCAAGGAGCGCGCCCCGGGCGTAAGCGTCGAGGAGATCAAGGAGAAAACTGCAGGCAAGCTGATCGTACCCGATCACGTGCCGGAAATGACCTTCGACGACGCCTGAAACATCACCCTCCATGACCGAGATGGCGTTTGGCGCCATCTCTTTCGCTTCATGCCATTTCCGGCTACGCCATCTCGCATTTCGTATGCGGCGGCAGAAGCTCTTCCCCGATCGTTGCTCCCGTGTCGTTCAATACCTTCTGCGCCAGCGCCAGCCCGCCAAAGCAGAGCCGATGCTCGTCGCCCTGGCTGAACACGACCTTTTGCGGCATGGCCGGGTAGAAGTGGTGCTCCAGCGCGCTCGATACCGGAAAAACGCCGTTCTGATGGTTGCACGCGCACTGCATGCCGGCGCTTTCGAGCGCCTTGTCGAGTGCGGCCATCGGTTCGCCAAGCGACTGACAGCTGAACCCCGCGTGGTGAAGCCGTGGCCCCATGGCGGCAAGCCAGGCCGCCAGCGGATGCTCTGCCTCGAGCTGCTGGTAGAGCGCCCAGGAGGGCATCGGCCAGGGCCGCCCGCGGCAGAGCAGATTATGCCCCTTGCAGTCCTGGGGGTGGCTCTGTTCGATCAGCGCCAGCAGCGCATCGCGGGGGGTGGTGCACAGCGCGCCGAGCTGCAGTTCGACCAGAATCAGCCAGCTGCTCTGCGGGGCGCCCAGAAGGTGGATGATCAGCCCCTTGTCGGCCAGCGCGTACTGGGTGGCACTGACATAGCCCATGCGGTGAAGCGTCTGAGTAAGCTTTTGAGCGCTGAAGGGGCCGTGATTGAGGGTGAGCAGAGTGAGGTAATCGGCCTTGACGTCCAATGGCCAGATGCCCAGCCCACCGAGATCCGGGTGGGTATGAATATAATCGAGCCAGAGCTGGCGTTCGAACTCTTCACGGTGCATGGCGCAACTCCTTGCCGACTGAGGCGGTCTTGTTGGATACAAAGCCTTCGGAGTATAGGCAGCAAGGCGTCACGCGGGTTCCAAAGCAAACGGGTTGCTATCAACGCATCAAGCGAGTAGGTCGTTGTCGCGCACGTACTCGGCGAACTCGCTAAAGCCCCCAATGTGGTTCTGGTCGATGAATACCTGGGGCACGGTGTGGATCGGTTTACCGGCGGTCTTGGCGATATCCTCTTTGGTCACGCCTTCCGATGGCATATCCACATAACGGTAACCCTCTATTTTATGAGCGTTTTCAAGCTGCTCAGCGAGCTGCTTGGCGCGAACGCAGAACGGGCAGCTCATGCGGCCAAAAATTACCACGAACATGATGTCTCCTTGGGGTTAGGCGTGTTGGGGCTATTGTCGCGCGAATGGCCTGCGTTGAACAATAACGGCGGAGGTTGATCCATTGAGTCCCAGGAGGCCTATACTGAAGTTCGCTCTACAGGCTATGGACTTTTTCTTAGTAAAGGAGACGGGTATGTCGGCAAGTGCGGATAAAACGCCCCGGGTGGCGCTGGTCACGGGTACCAGCAGCGGCATCGGCGCAAGCGTGGTCGAACACTTCTGCCAGCAGGGGTTTCAGGTGCTGGCGGTGGACTTCAATGAGGCCGGCGAAAAGGTCGCAAGCGAGCACGGCGCGGTCTTTCACCAGGCCGACCTGACCGACCCGGAGGCGTGCAAGGGCGCAGTCAAGGAAGCGATCAAGCGCTTTGGCCGTGTCGATATCCTGGTCAACAACGCCGGCATCCAGCACGTCAGCCAGATCGAATCGTTTCCCGAGGAGAAGTGGCAGGCGATCATGAACCTGATGCTGACCGCACCGTTCCTGCTGACCAAGGAGGCGTGGCCGTCGATGCGCGAAAACGGCTGGGGGCGCATCGTCAATATCGCCTCGATTCACGCCCAAGTCGCCTCACCCGGTAAGGCGGCTTACGTGACCGCCAAGCATGGGCTGATCGGGATGACCAAAACCGCCGCGCTGGAAGGTGGCGAGCAGGGTATCACCGCCAACGCGATCTGCCCCGCCTACGTGCAAACGCCGCTGGTCGACAATCAGATCGCCGACCAGGCGAAGATGCACAATATGGATGAGCAGGAGGTGATCGAGAAGATCATGCTCAAGGACGCCGCCATCAAGCGGCTGATCGACCCCTCGGAAGTCGCGCAACTGGTGAGCTATCTATGCTCCGACGCCGCCGGCGCAATTACCGGCTCGAGTCTGAATATCGACCTGGGTTGGACGGCGCACTAGAGCGCCCCCTGGCCTTTCACTCCTCTCCCTTCACCATTTACTCCCTCGCCATTAGCGCCTGACCGGGCGCTTTTGCAGTTTGCGCTGGAGCGTGCGCCGGTGCATGCCCAGCGCCCGGGCGGTGGCCGAAATATTGCCGTCGTGCTCCTGCAGCACCTTCTGAATGTGCTCCCAGGTGATCCGGTTGATCGAGGGCGGGTTGTCGGCAAGCTCGATATCCGGGTCGCCGCCGTCGTGGTCGAAAGCGGCGATCACATCGTCGGCATCCACCGGCTTGCACAGGTAGTGCACCGCGCCGAGCTTGATCGCCTCGACGGCGGTGGCGATGCTCGAGTAGCCGGTGAGCACCACCACCCGACACTGGGGCGCGATCTTGAGCAGATCCGGCAGTAGCTTTAGCCCGGAGCTATGCTCGAGCTTCAAATCAAGCGTTGCCAGGGAGGGGCTGAAGGAGGTAGCGATCTCGAGCGCCTGCTCGGCGTCGTGGGCCACCTTGACGTCGTAACCGCGGCGGGTCAGCGCGCGGCTCAATACGTGGCAGAACACGTCGTCGTCGTCCACGATCAAAAGGCGCTGGTCTTGTGTCTGCATGGTCATCTCACTATTGATGAGCGGAGCGCTGGCGCTCCGGCGCGTCGGATCTGGGCAGCGTCACTTCGGTCAGCGTGCCGCCTTCCGGGTGATTGTAGAGGCTTACGCCGCCGCCAAAGCGGTTGATGGTGGCATGGGTTAAAAATAGCCCAATGCCCATACCCTTGCTCTTGGTCGAAACGAACGTATCGCCGAGCTGGTCGGCAATTGACATCGACACCCCCGGGCCGTGATCGCGAATGTCGATGATCACGTTGTCATCGAACCAGTCCAGGCGAATGGCGACCTGCTCCGGGTGGGCGTCGGCGGCATTGTTCAAAAGATTGGTCAGCGCTTGATCGAGAGTGGCGTCGACCAGAAGCCAGGGGCGGCCGCGGCGGTTTTGCACGTCCAGCGTATGGGTGACGTCCGGCCGAATCACCAGCCAGCGCTGAATCACGCTGGCAAGCCAGACCTCGCCATCCTGCACTTCGGGTTCGGCCATGCGTCGCCGGTCGGCGTTGGTGACCAGGTGTTGAAGGCGCGATTTGCATACGTCGACCTGCTGGCGCAAAAGCGCGATGTCCTCCTCTAGCGTCGAGCCCTGGGCGGCGTCGGCCTGCATCTCCTTCAACAGCACCGCCATGGTCGAAAGCGGGGTGCCCAGCTCATGGGCGGTGCCGGCGGCCTGGGTGGCGACCGCCAGCACCTGCTCGTTGCGCAGCGCCGCCTCGCGGGTGCGCGACAGCGCCTTGTCGCGGCTCCTCAAGGCGTGGGCCATCTTGTAGATGAAAAACGTCACCAGCCCCGCCGAGAGCCCGAAGTTGAGCCACATCCCCAGCACGTGCAGGTTCAAAAGGCTGTCGCTGTCGATATGACTCAGCTGGGCGATGGGGTGGTAATCGAACATCAGGTAGCTGTAGCCCGCCATGGCGCAAGCCGCGATGATCCAGGCGTGACGCCAGGGCAGCGTCGCCGCGGCGATAGTCACCGGTACCAGGTAGTAGGTGATGAACGGGTTGGTCGAGCCGCCGGTGAAGTAGAAAATTAGCGTCAGCCCGGCGATGTCCGCCAGCAGATGCAGCAGATACTCGAGATGGCTGACCGCCCGCGGCCGGCCTAGCCGCCACCAGGTGATGATATTGAGTACGCCCATCGCCACCACCACGCTAATGACCGCGGTGACCTCGAGTTCAAAGGCCAGAATCTCGACGCCGACGATGATCGCCAGCAGAAACCCCGTCCAGGTGATGCCGCGCACGATGGTCAGGCGCACCAGGTTACGGTTGGGAGTCGACAGCGGTAGCGGCAGGGCGGTTTGCATGAGAAGCGTCTTTTGAGTCGGTCAGGAGTGCTGAGCGCGTCGGGTCTTGACCGAGTGAATGATGAACTTGATGAAAAGCGTCATCACGTAGGTCAGCCAGCCTGCGGTGGCAAGAAAGTTGAACACCAGAATCTTCGGCGGAAGCCAGGCACTTCCGAGGAGCGTCTCGAGCAGGATGTGCAAGAGCATCGCCAGCAGAAGAGGCAGCGCCAGGGTGTGGATCCACATATCCGTGCGCCGCTTACGCACGTGGTAGCGGCGCAGCAGAAAGCGCATCGGTTTGTGCGCCCAGCTGAACAGAAGCAGCGTGCCCACTACCAGCAGCATGGCGATGGTCGGCTCGGTGCTGCCGCGATGAACAGACGCCCAGATGGACCAGGAGAACGTCAGCCACATCAGCCCTTCGATGCTGGTCAGAATATCGGCGTAGCGCCTCACGTTTTGCATGGGTGGGCAAGATCCTTCAACAGTGTGCTTTTTCGGTAAACGGGGTCAAGGCAGCGAATTGACATACGGTTGTGCAACGCTTTTGCGTGCCATGATACGACACTTGCACGGCGCTGTGGCCCCCGGGGGTCGATCAAGTGAGTGGATTCATACCGGCTGGCTTCAGGTATACTCTGCGCCACTCTTTTTTCATCCCTTTTTTCAATCACCGTTTGAAACAGGATTGTCCGTGGACTCTATTACGCTGACCCGCCCCGATGACTGGCACCTTCACTTGCGCGACGGCGAAGTGCTGAAGGCGGTCGTAAACCACACCGCCGCGCAGATGGGCCGCGCGATCATCATGCCCAACCTGAAGCCGCCGGTGACCACCACCGCCCAGGCGCTGGCCTACCGCGAGCGCATTCTGGCAGCACTCGCGCCGGGAAGCCGCTTCGAGCCGCTGATGACGCTCTATCTCACCGATACCACGACCGCCGAGGAGATCGAAAAGGCGTTTGAGAGCGGCGTGGTCAAGGCGGTCAAACTCTACCCGGCGGGAGCCACTACCAATTCGGCGTCCGGCGTTACCGATATCAAACACTGCGCTGGCGCCATTGCGGCCATGGAGCGCGTCGGTATGCCGCTTTTGATTCATGGTGAAGTCACCGACAACGATATCGACATTTTCGATCGTGAGGCGGTGTTCATCGAGCGCGTGTTGAAGCCGCTGCTCGAACGCCATCCGGCGCTCAAGGTGGTGTCCGAACACATCACCACCCGGCAGGCGGCGGAGTTCGTCGCTCAGGGGCCGGATACGCTGGGCGCCACGATCACCGCTCATCACCTGCTGTTCAACCGCAACCGGATGTTGGCCGGCGGGATTCGCCCGCACTACTACTGCCTGCCGATTCTAAAACGCGAGGAGCACCGCCAGGCTTTGCTTGAAGCCGCGACCGGCGGCAGCCCGAAATTCTTTCTCGGCACCGACAGCGCCCCGCACGAAAAGGGCGACAAGGAGTCGAGCTGCGGATGCGCCGGCGCCTATACCGCGCCGGCGGCGATCGAGTTCTACGCCACGGCGTTCGAGCAGATGAACGCACTCGACAAGCTCGAAGCCTTCGCCAGCCTCAACGGCCCGCGCTTCTATGGTCTTGAGCCCAACGCCGACACCATTACGCTCGAACGCCGCCCGCTTTCGCTACCCAGCCACTACGGCTTTGACGATGGCCGCTCGATCGTGCCGATGATGGCCGAGGAGGAGCTGGCCTGGTCGCTCAAGCGCTAAGCGCTTTTGCTCTCACGTCGAATCACGGGGCCTTTCGGCCCCGTTCTGGTTTGAGCAAGAGGATCAGGCGCCAGGGCTTCCAAGCGTTTGCAGCATCTGATCGACCATGCGCGAGGAGTGATCCGCCGCAATGGTGAGAAACTGTTCGAAAGAGAGGTGGTTGTCGCCGGCGCCGGGAATGTCCGACAGCGCCCGGATCACCACGAACGGGCAGCCGTAGAGGTGGCAGGTCTGGGCGATGGCCGCAGCCTCCATTTCGACGGCGAGCATGGCGGGAAACTGCGCCCGCGTGGCGGCAACGCGCGCCGGGTCGGCCATGAAGGCGTCGCCGGTCGCGATCAAGCCTTCGCGCACCTTGACCTCGCCCACCCTGGCGATTGCCGAGCGGGCTACCTCACAGAGATGCGGGTCGGCCTGATAGGCGGCGGGCATGCCCGGCACCTGGCCTGGCTCGTAGCCAAACACGACCGCATCGACGTCGTGATGGCGCACTTCGCTCGAGATGATGATATCGCCGATGGCGAGATCCTCGGCGAACCCGCCGGCGGAGCCGGTATTGATGATGGCCTTGGGCGCGTAGCGCTCGAGCAGTACGGCGGTACCCACCGCGGCGTTCACCTTGCCGATACCGGACTGCAGAATGACGATTTCAAGGCCGTGGCGCGTGCCGCTATAAAACACGAAGCCGGCGTGCTCGACGCGCTCGGCGTTTTCGAGCTGGCCAGCCAGAATGCTGACTTCCTGCGCCATCGCGCCGATGATTCCAATACGTTGCACTCGGACGTACTCCCTATCGAGTGTGAATGAGGTGATGGCGCTTAGGCGTCGTGGATCTCGGCGGCTTCCAGGGTATTTTCAAGCAGCGTCGCCACGGTCATCGGGCCGACTCCGCCGGGCACCGGCGTGATGAAGCGGGCGCGCTCGGACGCGGCCTGAAAGTCCACGTCACCGACCAGCGTGCCGTCCTCCTGGCGGTTGATACCCACGTCGATCACCACCGCGCCGGGCTTGATCCACTCGCCCTTGACCAGCCCTGGCTTGCCCACGGCCACCACGACCAGGTCTGCGCGACGCACGTGGGCTTCGAGATCGCGGGTAAAGCGGTGGCAAACCGTGGTCGTGCAGCCCGCCAGCATTAGCTCCAGTGCCATGGGGCGACCCACGATGTTGGAAGCGCCGACGATCGTGGCATCGAGACCGCGAATCTCGATATCGGTTTCGCGCAGAAGAGTCATGATGCCTTTCGGCGTGCAGGGGCGAAGCGAAGGGGAGCGCTGCGCCAGTCGTCCCAGGTTATAGGGGTGAAAGCCGTCGACGTCCTTGTCCGGGTGAATACGCTCCAGAATCGGACGGGCATCCAATTGGGGCGGAAGCGGTAGCTGGACCAGAATGCCGTCGACGGTGGGGTCGTCGTTGAGCTGGTCGACCAGCGCTTCGAGCTCCTGCTGGGAAGCGTCGGCGGAAAGCTCATGTTTGAACGAGAGGATACCGGCCTGGTCGCAGGCGCGGTGCTTGTTGTTGACGTACACATGAGAGGCCGGATCATCGCCTACCACCACCACGGCCAATCCGGGGGCGCGGCCGCCTGCCTGGGTACGGGCTGCGGTTCTTTCGGCAACGCGTTGGCGGACATTAGCGGCGATGGTTTTGCCATCGATGAGTTGGGCGGTCATGTAAAGAAATTCCTATGGAGGTGAGAGCTTGTTCAGGGCCGGCGCGGGTTGCGCCGCCGGCGAATCGGCGATTTTCGCATGTTGGGGCGGGCAGGCAAAGCAGCACGTGGTAGCGCCTATAAGTCTTGACTTTAAAATCAAAAACAGTAGTATATGCCTCGCTTGAGACGAGCACGCGGTAGCGTCAAGCGTCGCATTCGGGATGTAGCGCAGTCTGGTAGCGCGCCTGCTTTGGGAGCAGGATGTCGGGGGTTCGAATCCCTCCATCCCGACCATGCACTTGACGCAGAAGGTGACAACCGGCTTTTCCAGGCGTTGGTTGTGGTCCAGTGCTCATAAGCGTTCGGCGGTAGGAATGCTTGTTGCGCGCCCATAGCTCAACCGGATAGAGCAACGGCCTTCTAAGCCGTAGGTTGCGGGTTCAAGTCCTGCTGGGCGTGCCATCGCTGGCCGTGGTGTGTAGCAGGCAAGGCGTTTTGCCCGGGTGTCAATGGTGGATGTAGCTCAGTGGTAGAGCCCCGGATTGTGGCTCCGGTGGTCGTGGGTTCGATCCCCATCATCCACCCCATTGACGAGGCAAGCGTTCTCAGGTGTCAGTAAAAAGCGTTATCAGCAAGGTTATGGTGGATGTAGCTCAGTGGTAGAGCCCCGGATTGTGGCTCCGGTGGTCGTGGGTTCGATCCCCATCATCCACCCCATTAACCTTTCGCGCTGATTCCGTGTCTCCTCGTTTTATCTCCTCTATTTCCGTTTTATCTTGACTGCTCCAAGCGCTCCTGGCTTGTGGTTTTTACGTCGTTTTCTCCTGCGCTGCTCTTTGCCACACTCATTTTCTCCCGAATTCTTCTTTTCCGGACTGCTACGCTTGTGTTCGGGCGTTCTTCAGGCAGCAGCTTTGTAGCCATTACCCGCTGGTTTTGTACTGCTCCGAGTCTTTGCGCGAAAAACATCGGTTCTTTATCGTCAATCCGTTAATTTCACCTGGCAAACGCTCCAATTAAAGTGGTTATGACTGTGCAGTCGCGACCTCGCTAATGTTATTTTTTAACGGGGTTTTCATCATGACAACGACGGGAGAAAAACGATGGCGCAGCGGCATGTGGCGATACTGGGAGCGGGCATGGTCGGGGTGAGTATCGCCTGGCACCTGAAGCAGAGGGGCCATCGAGTGAGTCTGATCGACCGTCGCGCGCCGGGGCGCGAAACCTCCTACGGTAATGCCGGCATCATCCAGCGCGAGGCGGTGCGCCCTTACCCCTTTCCGCGCGACATGAAGACCATCCTGAGTGTCCTGCCCAACAAACGGGTGGATATTCGCTACCGCACCGGGGGGATGCTCAACGCCTTCTCGCCACTTCTAAGCTATTGGCACAACTCGTCGGCCAGGCGCTACGAAAAGATCGTGCCCGAGTACGCGTCCATCATCGGCCTGTGCCTCGACGCCCACGGCGAGATGATCGAGGCAGCCAATGCCGGCCACCTGGTGCGCCGTGAAGGCTGGCTGGAGATCTACCGCACCCAGGCAAAGCTCGATAAGCGCATCGAACAGGCAAAAGAGGCGCGCGAGCGTTTCGATGTGCAGTTCGAGGTGCTGGATCGCGCCGCGCTGGTAAACAAGGAGCCGGATATTGGCGCGGAAATCATCGGCGCCATTCACTGGCTCGACCCCTGGACCGTCGCCGACCCTGGCGCGCTGGTTGCCGCTTATGCCGACGCCTTTACCGCGCTCGGTGGGCGTATCGTGGAAGCTACCATACAGAGCGTCGAGCCGCGCGAGCAGGGCTTCGAGGTCGTCACCGATACAGAAAAACTTGAAGTGGACGACGTGGTGCTGGCGCTTGGCCCCTGGGCGGGGGAGTGGGCCTCCAGACTTGGCTACGCCATACCCACGTTCGTCAAGCGCGGCTATCACATGCACTACGCAAGCAAACCGGGCAAAACGCTGCATAACTGGCTGATGGACGCCGAAGTCGGCTATCTGCTCGCGCCGATGAACGCGGGCGTGCGCCTGACCACCGGCGCCGAGCTCGACCGGCTAGAGTCACCCGCCGACGAGCATCAGCTGGAAGCGGCGGAAAAAGTCGCCCGCAGTGTCTTCCCGCTCGCCGAGCGCCGCGAAAACGCGGCCTGGAAAGGCGCCCGGCCGTGTCTTCCCGACATGAAGCCGGTCATCGGCCCGGCGCCGCGTCATCCGGGGCTCTGGTTCGCCTTCGGTCACGGCCACCAGGGCTTTACCCTGGGCCCGGCAACCGGCAGGCTTCTGGCCGATATGATGGAGGGCAAGCCCACCGCGATCGACATGGCGCCTTTCAGCGCTGGCCGCTTTCAGGGTAAACGCTGATATCGCTCGCTGGCGCGTCCTGGGGGATGTTGCTAATCTTGAGCGTATGACGATTTTAATCGAGGTGAAACGATGGATATCGCAGCCAGCAGTGCCGTTAGTAACGCGCTCTACATGAACCAGGCGCAAACCCCGCAACAGGCGCAGATGGAGCTATTTCGCCAAGCGCTCGACATGCAGGCTCAGCAGGTGACCGAAGTACTGGCTAGCGCCGATACCGGCGCCCAGCCGGATCTCGCCAGCGAAGGCACGCTTGGCACAAAGGTCAATACCTACGCCTGACCGAGTCGGCGTCATTGAGCTCTCGAGCCAGTTTTTCTAAATAGTCTCTCTAAAGAGTCGCCATCAGGCGGCTCTTTTTATTGTGCGCCGGGTAAAAGCGGCGCGCTTTTCAAAGGAGCGTGGCAGAGCCTTGACCAGAACGTTACAATCCCGGCCATTCCGAATTACTCGGCTGGCGCTTTTTTGATCCAGGCACCGGCGCAGGGTAGCAATTGCATAGAGGCATGATGAAAGAGACTCAGTTGACCCGCGAAGCCGAGCTGCGCCGCACCTTCGCGATCATTTCGCACCCGGATGCGGGCAAGACCACCATTACCGAAAAGATGCTGCTGTTCGGGAACGCCATCCAGATGGCGGGCTCGGTCAAGAGCAAGCGCAACGACCGCCACGCTACCTCCGACTGGATGAAGATGGAGCAGGAGCGCGGCATCTCGGTGACCACCTCGGTGATGCAGTTCCCCTACGGCGGGCGCATCGTCAACCTGCTCGATACCCCCGGCCACGAGGACTTCTCCGAGGACACCTACCGCACTCTGACCGCGGTAGACTCTGCCTTGATGGTGATCGATGGCGCCAAGGGCGTCGAGGACCGTACCATCAAGCTGATGGAGGTATGCCGGCTGCGTACCACGCCGATTCTGACCTTCGTCAACAAGATGGATCGCGACATTCGCGACCCCATCGAGGTAATGGACGAGGTCGAGACGGTGCTCAATATCCAGTGCGCGCCGATGACCTGGCCGATTGGCATGGGGCGTCACTTCAAGGGGGTGTATCACCTTTACAACGATGTAATCCATCTCTACACCCAGGGCCAGGGCAGCCGGATTCCGGACGACAAACGCATCGAAGGGCTCGATAACCCGGAAGTGGATGCGCTACTCGGCGAGGACGAGGCCGAGGAGCTGCGCATGGAGATCGAGCTGGTGCGCGGCGCCTCTCACGCTTTCGATCTCGAGGCGTATCGCCGCGGCGAGCTGACGCCGGTCTACTTCGGCACCGCCATGGGCAACTTTGGCGTGCGCGAAATGCTCGACGGTTTCGTCGAGTACGCCCCGGCACCCCAGCCGCGGGAAACCGACGCCCGCGAAGTCACCGCCGATGACGAGCGCTTCTCCGGTTTCGTGTTCAAGATCCAGGCGAACATGGACCCGAACCACCGCGACCGTATCGCTTTTTTGCGCGTTTGCTCCGGCAAGTACGAGAAGAACATGAAGATGCGCCACGTGCGGATCAAGAAGGACGTCAAGATCGCCGACGCCCTCACCTTCATGGCCTCGGACCGCTCCCAGGTCGAGGAAGCCTGGCCCGGTGACATCATCGGCCTGCACAACCACGGCACGGTACAGATCGGCGATACCTTCACCGTGGGCGAGGACATGCGCTTCACCGGCATTCCCCACTTCGCCCCGGAGCTGTTCAAGCGCGTGCGCCTGAAGGACCCGCTCAAGATGAAAGCGCTGCAGAAGGGCTTGCAGCAGCTCTCGGAAGAGGGCGCGACCCAGGTCTTCATGCCGATGGACAACAACGACCTGATCCTCGGCGCGGTAGGCACGCTGCAGTTCGACGTGGTCGCCCACCGGCTGAAGGAAGAGTACAAGGTCGACTGCATCTACGAAGGGGTGAACGTGCAGACCGCGCGCTGGGTCTACTGCGACGACGCCAAAATGCTCGAGGAGTTCAAGCGCAAGGCGAGCGGCAATCTTGCCATCGACGGCGGCGGCTATCTTACCTACATCGCGCCGACCCGGGTGAATCTGCAGATGACCCAGGAGCGCTGGCCGGACGTCCGTTTCCAGCCCACGCGAGAACACTGACCCGCTTTTTCAGCTTTCAACCGACGCCCGCCGCCGCGGGCGTCATTCGTTCAGGCTGATACCTGGGAAGCGAGCTGCGCGCTTAGCTGCTCCGGGTCGAGCCGCTCGACCGGGTAGGGAAGCGTCTCGAGCGTTACCGGCGCCTCACCCAGGTAAAGCGCCAGCGGCGTGTCGATGGCTTTGGTGGCGACCACCGCTAGAAGCTCGAGCTGACCCTCGCCGCTGAAAGCGCTCATGACCACTTCGCCCAGGCTCTTGCCGTTCTCATCGCACAGCGAATCTCCCGCCGCTGGCAGCGCGCTGGCGCTTGCGCTGGCGCGTACCAGGCGCTTCTTGACCTGGCCGCGAAAGTGCGCCCGGGCCACCACTTCCTGGCCGGTGTAGCAGCCTTTCTTGAAGCTGATGCCACCAAGCGCCTCCCAGTTGATCATCTGCGGCAAAAAGTGATCCTCCTGAGCTTCGTCGAGTATTGCCACGCCGCTTTTGATGTCCGCCAGCCGCCAGGCGTTTTCGAGCGCCTGACTCGGGGCGGCGAGCTCGTTCGTCTCACTGGGCAGGCAGAACAGGTAGCGCGGCTCACCGGGCAGGCGCAAAGCCAGCGCATCATTACCGTTGGCCTGAAGGTAGGCGTTTTCGGGAAGCGTGAGCCCGGCGGCTTGTGTAAGCTCGGCGGCGCGTGCAGGCCCGGCGCCGACCAGCGCAATATCGTCTCTCACCTCGAGCGTGACCTGGTAGAAAACCGCGAACTTCTTCAAGTGTCCTGCGAGCTTCTCGGCAAGCGTGGTGCTCAGCAGCAGGCGATAGTGCTGCTCGGCGACCTTCATCAGCTGGCCGTTGGCGATGACGCGCCCCTTGGGGGTGCAAAAGCAGGTGAGCGGGGCAAAGGTAGCGTTGGCCAGGCTCACCTGGGCGCTGGTCTGGCCCTGAAGGAATTTCTCGGCGTGCTCGCCCTTGATATCCAGCGCACTCAGGTGATCGAGGCGCAGTTCGCCTTCGAAAGAAAGGTCGTGATCGGTTGCCATACTAGCTCCAAAAGCGAGGGTAATGCGTTCGTTCTAGCGTAACACTATTGCCCTTGAGTGCGGGCGGCAGGTTGCAATTGCAAGCGGCCAGCGCCGTGCTAGACTTCTCGGTCTGTATCAGTTTTGCATAATTTATCTCGGGCGGCACTGGCTGCCTGACGTCAGTAAAGGATCGGTCATGGCTACTCAATCGCTGAGCTTCAAGGGTGTTCAAAGTGCCGACGAAGTCAACAAGATCACCACTGCGCTGATGATGCTCGACGGGGTCGAGAGCGCCGAGGTCGGCCGGCACGGCGCCGAGGTGGAAGGGCGCGCTAGCCATCAAACCCTGGTCAAGGCGGTCAAGGATCTAAAACTCAAGATCGAGGTCTCTTGATGCGCACTCCCATTACACTGATCAGCGAACGCAACAGCGCGTTTCGCCAGCGTATCGAGGTAGAAAGCGTCGAAGCGCTTTACGCCGACGCGCCGAAAGTGCTGGGCGGCGAGGGGCACGACCCGGACCCCCACGACTACTTCGACATGGCGCTGGCGAGCTGCAAGGCGATCACCGTGCAGATGTACGCCAAGCGCAAACAGTGGCCGCTCGAGGCTATCAGCGTCACCGTCGCTCGCGATGACCGTAAGGAGCGCGAAGGCGAGTATAGCCTCGAGGTACATCTGGCTTTTGATGGTCCGCTAAGCGACGAGCAGCGCGAGCGGCTTTTGGAGATCAGCGGCCGCTGCCCCATCCAGCGCTTGATGACAGAGGCGACGGTAACGATCAATACCCGGCCAAGCGCCGACGCCGCCCAGTAACGTCCCACATTCGGAGCAACGATGAGCAAAGCGTTTCGGCTAACCTCGAAATTCGAGCCTGCGGGCGATCAGCCCACCGCCATCAAGAGCCTGATCAGCGGGCTCGAGTCGGGCCTTGCCCACCAGACGCTGCTCGGGGTGACCGGTTCCGGCAAGACCTTCACCATGGCCAATATCGTCCAGGAGCTTCAGCGCCCGACCATCGTCATGGCGCCGAACAAGACCCTGGCCGCCCAGCTCTACGGCGAGTTCAAGGCGTTCTTTCCGGACAACGCGGTCGAGTACTTCGTCTCCTACTACGACTACTACCAGCCCGAAGCCTACGTGCCGTCGTCGGACACCTTCATCGAGAAGGATGCTTCGATCAACGATCACATCGAGCAGATGCGCCTTTCCGCCACAAAAGCCCTGCTGGAGCGCCGCGACGCATTGATCGTGGTATCGGTATCGGCGATCTACGGTCTGGGTGACCCGGATCAGTACCTGAAGATGCGTCTGCACTTCACCCGCGGCGAGCTGATCGATCAGCGCAAGTTCCTGCGCCGGCTGGCGGAGCTTCAGTACACCCGCAATGACACGGACTTTCGCCGCGGCACCTACCGAGTGCGCGGCGACGTGATCGATATCTTCCCGGCGGACTCCGACGAGGAAGCGGTGCGGGTCGAGCTGTTCGACGACGAGATCGACTCCATACGCCTGTTCGATCCGCTCACCGGCGACGTGCGCGGCCAGGTGCCTCGCATGACCATCTACCCGAAATCCCACTACGTCACGCCGCGGGAGACGATTCTGGAGGCGATCGAGTCGATCAAGGGCGAGCTCAAGGAGCGCCTGGAGTGGCTGAGAAAGCACGAGCGGCTGGTGGAGGCGCAGCGTCTGGAGCAGCGCACGCTCTACGATATCGAGATGATGCTGGAGCTCGGCTACTGCAACGGCATCGAGAACTACTCGCGCTACCTTTCCGGGCGTGAACCGGGCCAGGCGCCGCCAACCTTTTTCGATTATTTGCCGGACGATGCACTGCTGTTCATCGACGAGTCCCACGTCAGCGTCCCCCAGGTCGGCGGTATGTACAAGGGCGACCGCTCGCGCAAGGAGACGCTGGTCGAGTACGGCTTTCGCCTGCCCTCGGCGCTGGATAACCGGCCGATGAAATTCGAGGAGTGGGAATCGATCAGCCCGCAGACGATTTTCGTCTCCGCCACGCCCGGCAACTACGAAGCCGAACACGCGGGGCAGGTGGTCGAGCAGGTGGTACGACCCACCGGGCTTCTCGACCCGGAAATCGAAGTGCGCCCGGCGAGTACTCAGGTCGACGATCTTCTGTCGGAAGTGCACAAGCGCACGGCGGTCGGTGAACGGGTGCTGGTGACGACGCTGACCAAGCGTATGGCCGAAGATCTCACCGAGTATCTCGACGATCACGACGTACGCGTGCGCTACCTGCACTCGGACATCGACACCGTCGAACGGGTCGAGATCATTCGTGATCTGCGTTTGGGCAAGTTCGACGTGCTGGTGGGCATCAACCTGCTGCGCGAGGGCCTCGACATTCCCGAGGTCTCGCTGGTGGCGATTCTCGATGCGGACAAGGAAGGCTTCCTGCGCGCCGAGCGTTCGTTGATCCAGACCATCGGCCGCGCCGCGCGTAACGCCCACGGCAAGGCGATTCTCTACGGCGACCGGGTAACGGATTCCATGCGCCGCGCAATCGACGAAACCGAGCGCCGCCGCGCCAAGCAGATGGCCCACAACGAAGAGCACGGCATCACGCCGACCACCGTGACGCGCTCGGTGGCGGACATTCTCGAGGCCGCTCAGGCCCCCGGCGCGAAGAAGACCAACGGCCGGCGCGGCAGTGACCGCAAGAAAAGCGCCACCCCGGATTACGATATCGCCAGCATGGACCAGCAGCAGCTGGCCGATGCCGTTGGCAAGCTCGAGGACGCGATGTTCGAAGCGGCGCAGAATCTGGAGTTCGAAGAGGCGGCGCGCCTGCGTGACCAGCTCAACCAGATGAAAGAGAAACAGCTGGTGCTGGGGTAGTTAGATGCCGGAAGGACCCGAAATTCGCCGCGCAGCGGATCGTATCGAAAAACAGATCGGTGGGCGGGTAGTCGAGCACGCCTGGTTCGCCTTCGAAGCGCTTCAGGCCCAGGCGGACTCCTTACTCGATGTTCGCATCAACGCCGTGGAAACCCGGGGCAAAGCGATGCTTATTCGCTTCGCCAACGGGCGCGCGCTCTACTCTCATAATCAGCTCTACGGCGTCTGGAAGCTGCACGCCGCCCATAACCCGCCGCAAACGAATCGCTCGCTGCGGGTGCGTTTGGTCACCGAGGGCAGGGCGGCGAGTCTCTACAGCGCCTCCGATATCGCGCTGCTCGACCAGGACGCGCTCGAGGAGCACCCTTTTCTGGCAAAGCTTGGGCCGGATCTTCTCAGCCAGCAGGTATCGACCGCCACGGTCGTCGAAAGACTCGAAGACAAGCGCTTCTACCGGCGAAGCCTGGGCGCGCTGCTGCTCGACCAGGCGCTGGTAGCGGGGCTTGGTAACTACCTGCGCTCGGAAATCCTTTTCTTCGCCGAGCTGCATCCCGCCAGGCGCCCGGTCGACTTGACCGCTGAGCAGCGAGAGAGGCTTTCGCAACTCATCCTCGACACCACCTGGCAGGCTTACCGCCAGGCGGGAGTGACCAACCGCGAAGCGTGGATCGAACAGGCCAGGGCCGCCGGTGAAACACGCCGCCAGTGGCGGTTCAGCGTCTTCGAGCGCGCGGGGCTCTCCTGTCATCGCTGTGGCGACGTCATCGAGCGACAAATGGTCGGATCACGGCGGCTGTATTGGTGCCCAGGCTGCCAGCCGGTACCTTGACCATATATTATACCGTTATTTTGTTTAGCTAATAATAGCAATTAACCTTAATGCGTATTTGAAACCAGAGGGGAGGGCTGCCGGGCATTTCACGATCGGGTATAATGCGCTCATCGAGACGGCTTATGGATTGGAAAATCCCTTGATAAATAGCCGCTTGAATCGTCCCTTCAGGAGCCCGTTGTTCATGACCGTGATCAAGCAGGATGACGTTATTCAAAGCGTCGCCGATGCCCTTCAGTACATCTCCTATTACCATCCAAAAGACTTCATCGACGCCATGGCTGGCGCCTATGAGCGGGAAGAGAATCCGGCGGCGAAGGATGCCATCGCCCAGATCCTGATCAACTCACGGATGTGCGCCACCGGGCACCGGCCGATCTGTCAGGATACCGGGATCGTCACCGTGTTCGTTCACGTTGGTATGAACGTGACCTGGGAAGCGGACATGAGCCTGGACGACATGGTCAACGAAGGCGTACGCCGCGCCTACCTGCTGCCGGACAACGTGTTGCGCGCCTCGGTGCTCGCCGACCCGGACGGCAAGCGTCAGAACACCAAGGACAATACCCCCGCTATCATCCACCACAAGCTTGTTCCCGGCGACAAGGTCGATATCCACGTGGCGGCAAAGGGCGGTGGCAGCGAGGCGAAGTCCAAGTTCGCCATGCTCAACCCCTCCGATAGCGTGGTCGACTGGGTGCTCGAGCAGCTGCCCAAAATGGGCGCCGGCTGGTGCCCGCCGGGCATGCTGGGTATCGGCATCGGCGGTACCGCCGAGAAAGCGATGGAGATCGCCAAGGAAGCGCTGCTCGACCCGATCGACATTCAAGAGCTGCAGGCGCGAGGAGCACAAAACCGGGCCGAAGAGCTGCGCCTGGAGCTGTTCGACAAGATCAACAAGACCGGCATCGGCGCTCAGGGCCTCGGTGGCCTGACCACGGTGCTCGATATCAAGGTAAAGGATTACCCGACCCATGCGGCCAACAAACCGGTGGCGATCATCCCCAACTGCGCCGCTACCCGTCACGCTCACTTCACCCTGGACGGCTCCGGCCCCGTGGCGCTGCCTGCACCCAAACTCGAGGATTGGCCGGAAATCACCCGCGAAGTAGGCGGCAACGTCAAGCGTGTCGATCTCGACAGCGTCACCCCGGAAGAGGTCAAGACCTGGCAGCCCGGCGATACCTTGCTGCTCAACGGTAAGCTCCTGACCGGCCGCGACGCCGCCCACAAGCGCATGACCGACATGATTGCCAAGGGCGAACCGCTTCCAGTAGATATGAAAGGGCGCTTCATCTACTACGTTGGCCCGGTCGACCCGATTGGTGACGAGGTGGTGGGTCCGGCAGGTCCGACGACCGCCACGCGCATGGACAAGTTCACTCGCACCATGCTCGAAGAGACCGGGCTTCTCGGCATGGTCGGCAAGGCCGAGCGCGGCGAAGCGGCCATCGAGGCAATCCGGGACAACCAGGCGGTTTATCTGATGGCGGTGGGCGGCTCGGCGTATCTCGTCGCTCAGGCGATCAAGAAGTCTCGCGTCGTCGGCTTCGAGGACTTAGGGATGGAAGCGATCTACGAGTTCGAGGTCGAGGACATGCCGGTCACCGTGGCGGTCGATACCCAGGGCGCCTCGGTTCATCAGACCGGACCGGCTAAATGGAAGGCAATCATTGCCGAAACCGCGTAAACTAAAGCGGCCCGGAAGGGCACACTGTACGTTCAAAGCCCCGTATTGCGGGGCTTTTTCACATAAGCGTTTGAGGGGCTCATGGATGGCAGGGAGCGTTAGATGACCTCGTGGCTGATCGGTACGGGCATTATGCTCATTCACCTGATGGGGATGATCTCCGCCGTCATGGCGCTGATGTCGAGCCGCACCTCCCAGGGGGCCGTTGCCTGGATCATGTCCCTGTTGACGTTTCCCTACGTGGCACTGCCCGCCTACTGGCTGTTTGGTCGCCCGCGCTTCTACGGTTATGTGACCGCGCGGGGTGCTCGGGACAACGTGCTTCGACGCGTGCTGCGCCGCTACCGTAATAATATGAAGCCGCATATCTCGCTGCCGGCCACGCCGGATATCCAGGCCGTGGAGCAGCTGGCGATGATGCCGTTGACCAAGGGCAATCACGCCGAGCTTCTGATCGACGGCCAGGCCACCTTCGAACATCTGTTTCGAGGCATCGACGAGGCCTGCGACTACCTACTGCTGCAGTTTTTCATCATCCGCGACGACCGGCTGGGCAAGGAGCTAAAGGCGCGCCTGGTGGCGGCCGCCCGGCGGGGCGTGCGTATCTACTTTCTTTATGATGAGCTTGGCAGCCGCAAACTTCGCGATAGCTACTTCAAGGAACTCGAGCGCGAAGGAGTGGAGGTCAGCCCCTTTGGCTCTTCCCGCGGCTTCAAGCACCGTTTTCAGCTCAACTTTCGCAACCATCGCAAGATCATGGTGGTCGATGGCAAGAAGGGCTGGGTAGGGGGCTTCAACGTGGGCATCGAGTACCTGGGCGAGCATCCGCGCCACGGGCCCTGGCGCGACACCCACCTGGCGCTCAAGGGGCCGGGGGTGCTGGGCCTGCAGGAGGCATTCTGGGAGGACTGGCACTGGGCGACGGGTGAGGTGATCTCGCTGAACTGGCACGCGGAGAACCACGCCCAGATGGACCATCAGGTGGTGATCGTGCCCTCCGGCCCGGCAGACAAGCACGACACCGCAAGCCTGTTGATTCAGCAGTTGATCCATAGCGCCAACGACCGGCTCTGGGTCACCAGCCCTTATTTCGTGCCTGACCAGGGCGTGCAGGATGCGCTGCGTTTGGCCGCCATGCGAGGCGTCGATGTGCGCGTCATGATTCCCGAGCGCCCGGATCATCTACTGGTGTTTTTATCGGCATTTTCGTTTCTACCCGATATGCTTCGAGCGGGGATAAAAATATACCGTTATCTCCCTGGATTCTTACATCAAAAGGTTATGCTGATTGATGATGAAGCCGCCACGGTTGGCACGGTTAATCTGGACAATCGTTCGTTTCGGCTGAATTTCGAAATCACCACCTACGTGCCGTCGGCATCCTTTGCCGCCGATGTCGAAGCGATGCTGCTGGAGGATTTTTCACGCTGTCGTCGGGTAAGCATCGACGAAATCAACAGTCGGCCGCTGTGGAAGAAGGTGGTCTCTCGGGCGGCGTATTTGACCGCGCCCATTCAGTAACCGTATTCATCGCGTCGATGTAAGGAGTTCGGGTGAATCTGGAAACCAAGTGGCTGGAGGACTTTGTGGCTCTCGCCAATACGCGAAGTTTTTCGGCCTCGGCGCGACAGCGTCACGTCACCCAGCCGGCTTTCAGCCGGCGCATTCGCGCGTTGGAGCAAGCACTGGACACCACCCTGGTCGACCGTTCGACCACGCCGATCGGCCTGACTGCGGAAGGCCAGCTCTTTCTGGTGACGGCGCGCAATCTGGTCGATCAGCTCAACGAGTCGCTGAATCACCTGCGCGGCCTGTCGATCGCCAACGAGGCATTGGATATCGTCGCGGCGCACTCGCTTGCGCTGAGCTTTTATCCCCCCTGGATATCGCGCCTGCAAAAAGGGGTAGGGGAGCTGCCCACACGGCTGATGGCGATGAATGTGGGCGAGGCAATCCACGTGCTTCGCGAGGGCAACTGCGACTTGATGCTCGCCTATTACGATCCCTTCGCCACCATGCAGCTCGATACCAAGGTGTTTCCCTCCTTTTCGATCGGCAACGTCAAGATGCTGCCGGTGTCGCTTGCCGGTAGCGACGGCAAGCCGCTCTATACCCTCGACCAAAAAGACCCGGTTCCCTATCTGACCTACAGCCAGGGCGCGTTTCTGGGCAAGAGTGTACACATGGTGCTGAAAAACGACTCACGCCGGCTCAAGCTGCGCACGGTTTACGAAACCGCCATGGCCGAGGGCTTGAAGGGAATGGTGCTACAGGGCGTGGGGCTTGCCTGGATTCCTGATTTTTGTATCCGCGAAGAGCTCAAATGTGGGCGGCTGGTACGCGCCGGCGATGAAAGCCTGGACATTCCGCTCGAGATTCGCCTTTATCGCTGCTCGCTGGTGCACAAGCCCGGCGTCGAGCGGCTGTGGCGTCAGATGATGAAGCTGCCCCGGGATTTTCTTCAGGCGTGAAGCGACGCGACGCTTGATTGGTAAGAAAGGCGTCCTTTACTGCGTGCCAAGCTATAGTTGGGTATGCTGTGGGTTCACATAAGCGCTCACTATAAAGCGCACTCCTATAAAGTATTTTGCAAGGGATTCAAGATGCTGAAACGAACGCTACTCTTTTGGTGGAAAGTAGTGCAGGACGCCGTCGCACTCTGGCTCGAGCGTAACGCCTTCAGCTACGCCGGCTCGCTTGCGTTCTATACGCTTTTCTCACTTGCTCCCACGATTATCATTGCGGTCACCGTGATCGGCATCGTACTGGGCGAAGACGCCGCTCAGGGCCAGATCGTCGCTCAGCTGCAGGGCACGCTCGGCGTCGATGCCGCCTCGGCCATCGAGCAAGCCGTCGCTCAGTCGCGCATCGCCGAATCCGGGCTTCTGCCCACACTTCTGGGCTTTGGCGCTCTGCTGGTAGGCGCGACCACGGTCTTCGCCCAGATGCAGTTCTCGCTCAATACCATCTGGGACGTGACCGCCAAACCGACTTCCAACAGTCTCTTCATCTTCATCAAGACGCGGCTTTTATCGCTGACCGTGGTACTCGCGATCGGCTTTATTCTGCTGGTATCGCTGGTGTTGGGCGTGGTGGTTCGCGGCATGCTGCAGGCGGCCAACTACATCGTTCCCTACATCAGCTTTTTCACCCGCACGCTGGAGTCGCTGGTCTCACTTGGCATGGTCACGCTTTTGTTCGCGACCATTTTCAAGGTGCTACCGGACGTGGTGCTGCGCTGGCGAGACGTGTTCATTGGCGGGCTAGTGACGGCTATCCTGTTCACCATTGGGCGTAACCTGATCGCCATTTATCTTGCTTATACCGCCACGGCCTCGACCTACGGCGCGGCGGGCTCGGTGGTCATGGTGCTGCTATGGGTTTACTACAGCTCACTCATTCTGCTGTTTGGCGCGGCGTTCACGCGTTCGCTGTTGATGCGCCGGGGCAGGGCGATTAGCCCGCGCAACAGCGCAGTGCGGGTCAAGCACGAGCTGATTCAGGAATACAAGGAGGCCGATGTGAATACCCAAAGCGTTCGCGCGTTCGTCAGTGGCAAGGTGCAGGGCGTCAACTTTCGCAGCGCCACGCGGGAAAAAGCACTTGCCGCCGGAATCAGCGGCTACGCTAAAAACCTCGCCGATGGCCGGGTCGAGGTACTGATGTGTGGTAAGCCGGAGGCCGTCGAGTCGCTCGGCGAATGGCTGCGCGAGGGGCCGGAGCACGCCCAGGTCACCGATGTGAGCTTCGAGCCGGTCGATAACGATCACGTACCTGAGAGTTTTACCA
Organism: Halomonas sp. HNIBRBA4712; assembly: GCF_043558675.1. Taxonomy (NCBI): domain Bacteria; kingdom Pseudomonadati; phylum Pseudomonadota; class Gammaproteobacteria; order Oceanospirillales; family Halomonadaceae; genus Halomonas; species Halomonas sp. HNIBRBA4712. The sequence goes on from NZ_JBIFXR010000002.1 coordinate 241,293, forward strand.
CGGCCTGAGGCCGTGGCGTTGCTTGCTCAATGAGAGCGCCTCAGGCGCTCTTTTCAAAGGCGGTGATGTTCTCGGCGGTGAGGCGAACGATGTTCTGGCGCGCCTCGGGTGTGATCCAGGCGTTGTGCGGCGTCACGATCAGATTCAGCGCCTCCTGAGCCGCCAGCGCATCGAGCAGCGCGTGGCCCTCTCTGGGCGGCTCCTCCGGCAGTACATCCACCGCCAGCCCGCCGATCTGCCCCTGGCGCAGCGCCTCTAACGCGGCGTTCTCGTCGATGATCCCGCCCCGGGCGCAGTTGACCAGCAGCAGGCTCGATTTGGCCCTGGTAAGCCGTTCCCGGTTGATCAGGTGGCGGGTCTGCTCGTTGAGCGGGCAGTGCAGGCTGATGATGTCGGCTTCGGGCAGCAGTTCGTCGAGGCCGGGGCGCTCGTCATGGGCTTCGTTGCCCGGGCGGGCGGCGAAAATGACGTTCATACCGAACGCGCTTGCCAGCCGCGCCACCTCGGAGCCGAGCTCGCCCTGGCCGACCATGACGAGATTCTTGCCGGCAAGCTCGAGCGTTGGATACGCCTGCAGGCAGAAAAACGCGCTCTTTTGCCAGGCGCCCTGGGCGACATCCTGCTGATAGCGCGGCAGGCGCGCGGCCAATGTGAGCATCAGCATCAAGGTATGCTGGGAAACGCTCGCGGTGCCGTAGGCGGTGACGTTTTTCACCGCAATGCCGTGCTCGCGGGCGGCGTCGAGGTCGATGTTGTTGAGTCCGGTGGCCATCACGCAGATCAGTTTGAGCGACGGCAGCGATGAGAGCACCTCGCGGCCAAGCTTCACCTTGTTGACCAGCGCGATCTCGGCACCGTCAAGGCGCTGTAGCGCCTGCTCCGGTGAGCTTTGATCGAACACCTCGAGGTGGGTCACGGCGCCTCGAATCGCGCTGAAATCGATGTCCGGTCCCATGCTTTGTGCATCGAGCATTACCGCGTTGGCCATTGCAGTCTCTCCATCTGCGCGCCCGAACCCGCCAAACCTTGCTCGGCAGGGGGCACAAAAGGGTATAATGGGCGGCTAAGCGCCGCTGTCTTGGAATTCATAAGCCTGGGCCATATATTGTCACGGCCCGGGTTATCAGGGTAAATGTTTCCAGGGTTTTCAACGTCCTGTCCAGTTCGAGCTTTTCAGGAGCCATCAACATGCCCATCTATGAGTACGAGTGCAAGGCCTGCGGCCATCGCATGGAAAAGTTACAGAAGATCAGCGCCGCGCCGCTGACCCACTGCCCGGCCTGCGAGCAGGATGAGCTGACAAGGCTGGTCTCGGCGGCGGGTTTCCGCCTGGCCGGCGGCGGCTGGTACGAAACCGATTTCAAGACCGGCGGCAAGAAAAACCTGGCCGCGGATAGCCAGAACGCCTCGAGCGGCAAGAGCGACAGCGGCGCGCCCAACAGCGGCTCCTCGAAAGAGGGCGCCTCGAGCGGTTCTTCAAAAGCCGGTTCTTCAAAAGCCGGTTCTTCAAAAGACAATGGTGCCGCGGCGTAGCCGCGCCAATGACGGCGCACACCCGCGACACCACGATTGCCACGTAACACAACAGGATGAAACATGCGCAGCCATTATTGCGGCCAGCTCAACGAAACTCTGGTAGATCAAACGGTGACCGTTTGCGGATGGGTCCACCGTCGCCGTGACCACGGTGGGGTGATTTTCCTCGATATGCGCGACCGCGACGGCATCGCGCAGTTCGTCGTCGACCCGGATACCCAGGATGCGTTCGCCACCGCCGACCGTGCCCGTAATGAGTACGTGCTGCGCATCACCGGCCGCGTTCGCCTGCGCCCGGAAGGTACCCAGAACCCCAACATGCCCACCGGCATGATCGAGATTCTGGCCAAGGAGGTCGAGGTCCTCAACACCGCCGCCACGCCGCCGTTCCAGCTCGACGAGCACGGCAAGGTCGGCGAGGAAGTGCGCCTCAAGCACCGCTACATCGACCTGCGTCGCCCGGACATGATCGAGAAGCTGCGTCTACGCTCTCGTATCTCTCACAGCGTGCGCGCGTTTCTCGAAAACGAGGGCTTTCTCGATATCGAAACGCCGGTCCTCACCCGGGCAACGCCGGAAGGTGCCCGCGACTACCTGGTGCCGAGCCGCACCCACGCCGGCGAGTTCTTCGCGCTGCCCCAGTCGCCGCAGCTGTTCAAGCAGCTTCTGATGGTCGCCGGGTTCGATCGCTACTACCAGATCGCCAAGTGCTTCCGCGACGAGGACCTGCGCGCCGACCGCCAGCCGGAATTCACCCAGATCGATATCGAGGCCTCTTTTGTGGAGGAGAGCGATATCATGGGTATCACCGAATCCATGATCCAGAAGCTCTTCAAGGAAGTGCTCGATGTCGATCTTCCCGACTTCCCGCGCATGACCTGGCAGGAAGCCATGGACCGCTTCGGCTCCGATAAGCCGGATCTGCGTATCCCGCTCGAGCTGACCGACGTCGACGATCTGATGAAGCAGGTCGACTTCAAGGTCTTCTCCGGTCCGGCCAACGCCGATGACGGCCGCGTCGCCGCATTGAAGGTAAAAGGCGGTGCGAGCCTTTCGCGCAAGGAGATCGACGAGTACACCAAATTCGTCGGTATCTACGGCGCCAAGGGCCTGGCCTGGATCAAGGTCAACGAGCGCGCCAAGGGCCTCGAAGGCCTGCAGTCGCCGATCGTCAAGTTCATGGAGAACGTGGTCGAGGAGCTTCTCGATCGCGTGGGTGCCGAGGATGGCGATATCATTTTCTTCGGCGCGGACAAGACCCAGATCGTCAACGAGGCGATCGGTGCGCTGCGCGTCAAGCTGGGCGCTGATCTCGAGCTCTATACTCAGCAGTGGTCGCCGCTGTGGGTGGTCGACTTCCCGATGTTCGAAACCGACGGTAGCGGCCGTTTGAGCCCGCTGCACCACCCGTTCACTGCGCCCTCTTGTTCGCCTGAGGAGCTCAAGGCTGACCCGGCGAAAGCGCTTTCGCGGGCCTACGACATGGTGCTCAACGGCACCGAACTCGGCGGCGGCTCGATCCGTATCCACGATCAGACCATGCAGCGTAGCGTGTTCGAGATTCTCGGCATCGGCGAAGAGGAAGCCCAGGAGAAATTCGGCTTTTTGCTCGACGCACTCCAGTACGGCGCGCCGCCCCACGGCGGCCTGGCCTTCGGCCTCGACCGTCTGGTGATGCTGATGGCCGGCGCGAAAACCATTCGCGAAGTGATCGCCTTCCCGAAAACCCAGAGCGCGGCGTGTCTGATGACCGACGCCCCGGGCGAGGTGAGCGCCGAGCAGCTCAAGGAGCTCAACATCCGCCTGCGTCAAAAGGCCAGGGCAGAGAGCGCCGAATAACCGGCGCGACTGACCGCTCTGATACGCTTAAACACCGGCGCTTGCGTCGGTGTTTTTATTTGGAGAGTCACCATGGATGAAGGGCCCGCCGCCGCGCCACGGCGTATTCTGGGCATCGACCCGGGCTCGCGTATTACCGGCTACGGCGTGATCGAGCTGGTCAACGCCAAACCCCGGTACGTGGCCAGCGGCTGTATTCGCACCGCCGACGGCGCGCTCGAGCAGCGCCTGGCGCAGATCTACGCCGGGCTTGCCGAGGTGGTCGGGCTTCACCGGCCAACGGAGGTCTCCGTGGAGCGGGTGTTCATGGCCAAGAACGCCGATTCGGCGCTGAAGCTTGGCCAGGCCAGGGGTGTGGCGCTCGTATGCATGGCCAACCACGGCCTTGGCATCGCCGAGTACGCCGCCCGCCAGATCAAGCAGGCAGTGACCGGCCAGGGCGGGGCAGACAAGGCCCAGGTTCAGCACATGGTGACCGCGATTCTGAATCTTTCCGCTACGCCCCAGGCCGACGCGGCGGACGCGCTGGCGATCGCCTTGAGCCATGCCTACACGGGGCAGGGGCTTTTGGCCACACCTTCGCGCGGCGCCGGGCGGCGCTCGAGCGGGCGCTGGCGGCTTTAACGTGAATCATAATGGAGGGCGCCACGCCACTACTGGTCATAAGTACAGAGTCGCCTTATAGTAAGGCCCTGTTTTAAGCGCCGGCTTTTTAGCCCGGGCAACACTCTTTCGATTGGCACGAGGTAGTCCATGATTGGTCGTTTAAGCGGCGCACTGCTTGAGAAACACCCGCCCTGGGTGGTGGTCGACGTGCACGGCGTTGGCTACGAACTGGAAGCCTCGATGACCACGCTCGTCGCCCTGCCCGTCCCGGGCGAGCGCGTATCACTGTATACCCATCTGACGATTCGCGACGACGCCCACCTGCTCTATGGCTTTGCCCGCGAGCACGAACGGGCGCTGTTTCGCGCGCTGATCAAGGTCAACGGCGTGGGGCCGAAGCTTGCGCTGGCGATTCTCTCCGGCATGGATGAGGATGCCTTCATGCGCTGCGTACGCGACGACGACAGCAAGGCGTTAACGAAACTTCCAGGCGTTGGCAAGAAAACCGCCGAGCGGCTGATCATCGAAATGCGCGATCGTTTCCCCGAATGGGAGCAGGGCCGTCATGCGCCGCTGCCGCTGGAAGGCGCCAACGGTGAGCCTGCACCGCGCGATCATCTCGCTGATGCCGAGGCGGCGCTGGTGAGTCTGGGTTACAAGCTCACCGAGTCGAGCAAAATGCTCGCCGACCTGGACCCTAACCAGCCCACCGAAGCGCTGATCAAGGCGGCGTTGACCCGGCGCATGGGTAGCTGAATGCGCGCCTTACGACTCACTTTGCCTGCCGCGAACGAGACCCTATGCTAGAACACGACCGGCTGATCGCCGCCGCCCCGGAACAGGGCGAGGTGCGTTTCGACCACGCCATTCGCCCCAAAAAGCTTCACGACTACATCGGCCAGCCGCGGGTGCGCGAGCAGCTCGAAATCTTCATCGGCGCGGCGCGCCTGCGCGAAGAGAGCCTCGATCACACCCTGGTGTTCGGCCCGCCGGGGCTTGGCAAGACCACGCTTGCCAACATCATCGCCACCGAAATGGGTGTCGGGCTCAAATCCACCTCCGGCCCGGTGCTCGAGCGCGCCGGCGATCTCGCCGCGATGCTGACCAACCTCGAGCCCGGCGACGTGCTCTTCATCGACGAGATTCACCGCCTTTCGCCGGTGGTCGAGGAGGTGCTCTACCCGGCGATGGAGGATTTCCAGCTCGACATCATGATCGGCGAGGGGCCGGCGGCGCGCTCGATCAAGCTCGATTTGCCGCGCTTCACCCTGGTCGGCGCCACCACCCGGGCGGGGCTTCTGACCTCGCCGCTGCGCGACCGCTTCGGTATCGTTCAACGTTTGGAGTTCTATAACCTCGAAGAGCTCACCGAGATCGTCTCCCGCTCGGCCAGGCTCTTGAACGTCGACACCGACCACGCCGGCGCCATCGAGGTCGCGCGGCGTTCACGCGGCACGCCGCGTATCGCCAACCGGCTCTTGCGCCGGGTACGCGATTACGCCGAGATCAAGGGCAACGGCGTCGTTAACGCCGCGTTGGCGGACGCCGCGCTCAATATGCTAAACGTGGATCATCACGGGCTCGATCACATGGACCGGCGTTTGCTGCTCGCCATGATCGACAAGTTCGACGGCGGCCCGGTGGGGGTGGATTCGCTCTCGGCAGCGATCGGTGAGGAGCGCGACACCATCGAAGACGTGATTGAGCCCTACCTGATCCAGCAGGGGCTGATGATGCGCACGCCGCGCGGGCGCATGGTGACCCGCCAGGCCTGGCTGCACTTCGACCGCGTGCCCCACGAGCAGAGCGTGGACACCGCCGGGGAGCGCCGCCCATGACTCAGTCGCCCGCGCCGTTTCAGATGCCGGTGCGCGTCTACATCGAGGATACCGACGCCGGCGGCATCGTTTACTACGTTAACTACTTGAAGTTCATGGAGCGCGCACGCAGCGAGTGGCTAAGATCGCTTGGCCAGGATCAGCAAACGTTGCTGGACGCCGGCACGCAGCTAGTGGTATACCGCTTGGCTTGTCACTACAGCAAACCGGCAAAGCTCGACGATGCGCTGCGCGTGGACGCGCGCGTCACCGATCAAGGCCGCTGCCGGCTGACCTTCGAGCAGTGCGTGTGGCGCGGCGAGGAACTCCTTTGCCGTGCCACAGTCGAGATAGCCTGCCTTGACCGGCAAACGCTTCGACCCAAGGCCTGGCCTGCAGCGCTTGCAACGCTGAAACCGGGCGTTTGAACGCCAAGACGTAAACGGATCCCGAAGATCCTTTCGACCGACCATTTGGGCGCGCGGGCGCCGACAGATCAATGAGGGCAACTGTGAACGATAACACCATGTCCATACCCCACCTGATAATGAGTGCCAGCACCGTGGTACAGCTGGTCATGCTGCTACTTGTGGTGGGGTCGATCCTCTCGTGGGTGGTGATTTTCCAGCGCAGTATCGCCCTGCGTCGCGCCAAGAACGAGTACAGCGAATTCGAGGAGTCGTTCTGGTCCGGGGTCGACCTGAACGAGCTTTACCGCGATATTCCCGCCGACGACCCGCGCCACGGCGCCGAGCACATCTTTCAATCCGGCTTTCGTGAATTCAACCGCCTGATGCCCAAGACCCGCAACGCCGATACCGTGCTCGAAGGCGTACAACGCAGTATGCGGGTAGCCTGGTCGCGGGAAGAGGATCGGCTGACCCAGCACTTGACCTTTCTCGCCACCGTCGCTTCGGCAAGCCCCTATATTGGTCTCTTCGGCACGGTATGGGGCATCATGGGCTCGTTTCAGGCGCTGTCGTTCTCCCAACAGGCCACCCTTGCCACCGTCGCGCCCTGGATTGCAGAAGCCCTGATCGCCACGGCCATGGGGCTTTTCGCCGCCATTCCGGCGGTGATTTTCTACAACCGCCTCTCCAACGATGTCGGCCGGCTTTTGGGCAAGTACGAAGACTTCGCCGAAGAGTTTCACGCTATTTTGCATCGCAATCTGCAGGGTCGCGATAGCAATAAAAGCGCGGGCTAAGGGAGTTTCGTCATGCACGGGCCATTCAATCGCGGCGGCAAGAAAAAGCCGATGGGCGAGATCAACGTCGTCCCCTTCATCGACGTCATGCTGGTACTGCTGGTCATCTTCATGATCACTACGCCCATGTTGACCCAGGGCGTGCAGGTCGACCTGCCCCAGGTCAGCTCCGAGCCGATCGAGACCCAGGAAAACATCGACCCGATCATCATCTCGGTGGACAACGAAGGCACCTACTACGTCACGCTTGGCGAGGATACCAACGCCGTCACTCTCGACGAAATGTCCGAGCGGGTGATCGCGATTCTCCAGCGCGTACCGGACACCCCGGTGATGGTACGCGGCGACCGCAACGTGCAGTACGGGCAGATCGTGGTGCTGATGAGTACGCTGCAGCGCGCCGGTGTCGCCAACGTGGGGCTTCTCTCCGAGCCGCCCCAGGACGCTCAAGGGTAACGCTTTATGGCCCACGACGCGTTTCGCGACCCCCAGGACGTTGGCTACACCTGGCCTGTGGTGCTGGCCGTAGCGGTTCACCTGGCCATCATTGCCTTTAGCCTGATCAGCCTACCAAGCACCACCGAGGAGCCCGACACCACCTCGATCGTGCAGGCAACGCTGGTCAGCACCGAAACCTTTACCGACCAGGCGCAGCAGTCGATCGAGCAGCAGGCGGCACTGCAAAGCGCCGCGGCCGAAGCTCAGGACGCTCCCCCCGAGACGGAGGCAGAGCCCGAGCCGGAGCCCGCACCGGAGCCTGCGCCCGAACCCGTACCTGAACCCCAGCCGGAGCCGGACCCGCAGCCAAGCCAGGCCGAAGCCGACGCAGCGGCAGAGCGCGCCCGCGCGCTGGAGCAAGCCGAGGCCGAAGCGGCGCGCCGCGCCCAAGAGGCCGAGCAGCTTGCCCAGGAGCGGGAAGCTCAGGCTCGTGCCCGTGAAGAGGAGGCACAGCGCCTGGCCGAGGAGCGCGCCGCCGAGGAGCAGGCCCGCGCCGAGGCAGAGGCCGAACAGCAACGGCTACGCGAAGAGCAGGCTCGCCAGGAGCGCGAAGCCGAAGCCGAGCGTCAGCGCGAAGAGGAGGCTCGCCGCCAGGCAGAGGCTGAGCGCCAGCGTCAGGCCGAAGCTGAAGCCGAGCGCCAGCGAGAAGCGGAGGCAGAGGCAGAGGCCGCACGCCAGCGCGAACGCGAGGAAGCGGCACGCCGCGAGCGCGAAGCCGAAGAACAGCGCGAACGCGAAGCCCAGGCACAGCGCGAGCGGGAAGCCGAAGCGCAGCGTCAGCGCGAGGCGGAAGCCGCCATGCAGCGCCAGCTCGAAGGCGAGGCCGCGGCCGCAGCCGCCAATGCTCAGCAGGCACAGCAGGCGGCAAACAACTTCAGCAACCTGGTGCAGCGAGCCGTCGAGCAGGCCTGGATCATCCCCGGCGGCTCGGACAACCTGCGCGCGATAATAAGTGTGCGCCTTGGGCCCTCGGGAGAAGTTCTATTGACTAATATAGTTACGTCGAGCGGCAACGCCGCGTTCGATCAATCCGCCGTTCAAGCGGTCGAACAAGCGGCGCCGTTCAGTGAGCTCTTGCAGCTAACGCCGGAGCAGCAGCGCGTTATACGATCGCAACCGATAAACTTTAACTTCTCTCCAACGGGGGTACGTTGATGCATACCTTGAGCAAAGCCTGGCTATTTTGCGTGCTGCTGATGATCAGCAGCGTCGCAAGCGCCAACCTGTCTATCGAAATCACCCGGGGCAGCGATCAGGCGCTTCCAATTGGCGTCGTGCCGTTCGAAGGAGGGGAAGGCTTCCCCGAGGACGTCGCCCAGATCGTCCAGGACGATCTCGAGCGTAGCGGTATGTTCGCCCCCCTGGCGCGCAGCGCGATGTTCGAACGCCCAAGCCAGGCAAGCGACGTGCAGTTCGGCACCTGGCGCTCGCTGGATACACGCTACCTGGTGGTGGGCCGCGCCCAGCAAACCGGCAGCGGCTACCAGCTCCAGTTCGATCTGATGGACATCAGCGGCCAGTCGCGCATGATCGGTGAAACCGTCAATGTCAGCGGCAACGACCTGCGCGGCGCCGCCCACTACATCAGCGACCAGGTGTTCGAAGCGATCACCGACATTCGCGGTGCGTTCTCGACCAAAATCGCTTACGTCACCGCCCAAGGCCTTGGCGATAACATGCAGTTCGGCCTTTACGTGGCGGATGCCGACGGCGCGCGTAGCCAGCAGGTGCTGACCTCGGATCAGCCGATCATGTCGCCGGCCTGGTCGCCGGATGGGCGTAAGCTTGCCTACGTTTCCTTTGAAACCGAACGCCCGGCGATCTATATTCAGGACGTTTCGACCGGTCAGCGTGTTCAAGCGACCTCTTTTGAAGGCATCAACGGCGCGCCAGCCTGGTCGCCGGACGGCCGGCGCCTTGCAATGTCGCTCTCCAAGGATGGCCAGCCCGATATTTACGTGCTCGATATCGGCAGCCGCTCGCTCAACCGGTTGACCCAGAGCAACAGCATCGACACCGAGCCCGCCTGGTCGCCGGATGGCCGCAACATCCTGTTCACCTCGGACCGCAGCGGCGGCCCGCAGATCTATCAGATGTCGGCCAGCGGCGGTAACGCCAACCGCATGACCTATACCGGCAACTACAACGCACGCGGACGCTACGCGCCGGACGGCGATCAGATCTTTTTGATCCACCGCTCGGACCGCGGCTATCAGGTGGCGCGTCAGGACGTTGACGGCGGGCGTTTAGTGGTTCTGAGCGAATCAACGCGGGACGAATCTCCCAGTGTTGCGCCGAACGGGACCATGGTAATCTTCGCTACCCAACAGGGTGGAAGTGGCTTTTTGAGTGCCGTTTCGGCGGATGGCCGCTCGTCATTCAGACTGCCGGCAGCACAGGGCGAAGTACGCGATCCCGCGTGGTCTCCCTTTTTAAATTAAAAAGTTGAACAACAGAAAACGTTGAACAACAGTCAATTCTGTTTTCAGGCAAGGAGTCTGACTATGCAACTCAAGCCATTGGCTCGCTCTTTAGCAGTCGCGTTGTCCGTTCTGGCAGTCGCTGGCTGTTCAAGCACCGGCGGCACTCAGGACGGTGACGCCTACGGTAGCCAAAGCGGCAGCACTTCCGGTACCGGTACGGGTACCGGCATGGGCACCAGCGGTACCGGCCAGTACGGCAGCACCTCGGGCTCCGGCGCCGGCCAGCAGGCCGACTCGCGCATTCCGGAAGTGCGCACCATTTACTTCGACTACGACCGCGACACCATCAAGAGCGAGTACGAGTCCGTCGTAATGGGGCACGCGCGCTATCTTCAAGCCAACCCCAACGCCCGTGTGACCCTGCAGGGGCACACCGACGAGCGCGGCACCCGTGAATACAACATGGCACTCGGCGAGCGTCGTGCCCGCGCGGTTCAACGCTTCCTGAACATTCAGGGCGTTTCGCCGTCTCAGATGAGCGTGGTGAGCTACGGCGAAGAGCGTCCTGCGGCCAGCGGCCAAAGCGACAGCGCCTACTCACAGAACCGCCGCGTGGTGTTCAGCTACTAATCCAGCTGCCAACCGGCGACCGTTGGACGTCTAGCTATCAAGCGCCTCGGGGCAGCACTGCTCCGAGGCGTATTTGGGAGTCAACATGAATCACAGTCTCAAACGTTTCCTTGGGAGGCTGTGCGGTGCGGGAGCCATTGCGCTCCCGCTGTCCGTATTGCCCTTTACCGCGCTCGCCCAGCAGCCGCTGGTTCAGGATATCTCTTCCGGCTCCGGTGGGTTCTATCAGCAGACCCAGCGCCAGGAAGCTTCCGGCGGCAATCTGGTGCTGTTCAACCAGGTCGAAGAGCATCAGCAGGAAATCCAGCGTCTGCGCGGCCAGATCGAAGAGCTTCGCCATCAAATGGAGCAGCTCAAGCGCCAGTCTCAGCAGCAGTATCTGGATATCGAAGATCGGCTGATGAACCTTCAAAGCGCGCCGGCCCAGGCGCCAGCGCCGACCCCGCAAGTCGAACCCGAGGCCGCCGAAGAGGTGGCCCAGGTGAGCGAGCCGAGCCGCGAAAGCTCGCGCGCCGCGGCCAGCAACGTCAGTGAAGACGCCCAATCGGATTACCAGGCCGCGTTCGCTCACGTTCAGGCACGCCGCTTCTCCGAGGCGATCGATGCCTTCAACGACTTCGTCTCCAATCATCCGGATACCAGCCTGACCGCTAACGGCTACTACTGGCTGGGCGAGCTCTACGCTGCCGAGAACGAGCTTTCCGCCTCGGACGAAGCGTTCAGCCGCGTCATCAACGATTTCGACGGCAGCGCCAAGGTGCCCGATGCGCTTTATAAACTGGGCCTGGTCAAGGCGCGCCAGGGGGAAAGCGAACGCAGCCGCGAGCTCCTCGAGCAGGTGCGCGACGACTTCCCGCAAAGCAGCGCCGCCGGCCTTGCCAACGATTTTCTTCGCCAGTCCGCTAGCTGATTCTTTTCCTCGAGGTTATGCATGACCTGCAAGATCGACTATCAAGCCCGGCCCGATTTGCTCGAGGACCGGGTGATTCTGGTGACCGGCGCGGGCGACGGCATCGGTCGCGTGGCGGCGCTTGAGTACGCCCGTCACGGCGCCACGGTCATTCTGTTGGGCCGAACGATTGAAAAGCTCGAGCGCGTGTATGACGAGATCGAAGCACGCGGCGGCCCCCAGCCGGCAATCTTTCCGCTCAACCTGGAGGGCGCACTGCTCGAGGATTACGACGATATGGCCCGCCGGCTCGACCGTGAATTCGGCCGTCTCGACGGCGTGCTGCACAATGCCGGGCTGCTGGGCACGCTAATGCCCTTCGAGGAGTACGACCCGGCGCTCTGGGAGCAGGTAATGCAGGTCAATATCAACGGTCCGATCTGGATGACCCAGTCGCTTCTGCCGCTTTTGGAAAACGCCGAGGATGCGTCGCTGATCTTTACTTCATCGAGTGTCGGGCGCAAGGGAAGGGCGCAGTGGGGCGCCTACAGCGTATCGAAGTTCGCCACCGAAGGTTTCATGGAAGTGTTGGCCGACGAGTTCAAAGAGCACGAGAACCTGCGGGTGAACACGCTCAACCCCGGCGCGACCCGCACCGATATGCGCGCCGGCGCCTATCCGGAAGAAGACCCCACCACGCTTCGCACCCCGGAGCAGATCATGCCGACCTATCTGTGGCTGATGGGCCCGGATAGCCGCGGCGTCACGGGGCAGAAGATCGACGCCCAGCCGCCCAGGGTCTGAGCGCCTCCAGAAGTGCGTTAGAACAGTGCGTTAGAACGTCGCCAGCCGCTCGACCAGCGCCTGGCAGGTGTCGAACAAGAGATCGGCGGGCCAGGTGCGGTAGTCGTCCTGCTCGCTGATGTAGCCATAGCCCACCGCGATGGCGGTCATTCCGGCCGCCTTCGCCGCCTCGATGTCGCGTCGGTGATCGCCCACGTACCAGCACTCGCTTGGGTCGATCGCAAGCCGTCGGGCCGCTTCCCACAGCGGCTCCGGTTCGGGCTTTTTAACGCTTAAATCGTCGGCGCACAAAAGCGCCCCGGGCTCGAGCGAGAGCGCCTTCAAGAGCGGCTCGGTGTAGCGGCGCGGCTTGTTGGTCACGATACCCCAGAGTTTCTCCTCGGCGTGCCAATTTACCAGCCACTCGTCGAGCGGTTTGAACACCTGACTGTGTGTGGCGACCGCCTGCTCGTAGGCATCGAGCAGGTACTGGCGGGCCTCCAAGTGTCCCTCGGCATCGCTTTCAAGGCCCGTGGCCAGAGTGACCAGCGCGCTTCCGCCGTTGGAGACCTGGCGGCGAATTTGCTCGAAGGGCAGGGGGTTCTGACCATGCAGGCGGCGTAGCGCATTGGTGGCGTTGGCCAGATCCGGCGCAGTATCCACCAGCGTGCCGTCTAGATCGAACAGAATCGCCCTGGGTGGCGGCACGTCGAGCGAGGTTGCGGTCGAGTCGAGCATTCAGTGGCCCACCCGGCGGCAGTACATCATGTAGTTGACCGAAACGTCGTCGGCCACGAGCCTGTAGCGCCGCGTAATCGGGTTGTAGGTCAGGCCGGTCTGTTCACGAACCTCGAGCCCCGAGTGACGCGCCCAGCCGGCCATTTCCGAGGGGCGGATGAATTTGGCGTAGTCGTGGGTGCCGCGCGGTAGAAGCTTCAGCACGTACTCCGCGCCGATGATCGCAAAGGCGTAGGACTTCGGCGTACGGTTGATGGTCGAGAAGAACACGTAGCCGCCGGGGCGTACCAGCTCGCTGCAGGCGCGAATGATTGATGCCGGGTCCGGCACGTGCTCGAGCATCTCCATGCAGGTCACCACGTCGAACTCGCCGGGCGACTCCTCGGCCAGGGTTTCGACGCTGACGTTTTTATAGCTCACCTCGACGCTATGCTGCTCGGCGTGAACTCGGGCCACGCCCAGCGGCGCCTCGCCAAGGTCGATGCCGGTCACGCGAGCGCCGCGGCGCGCCATCGATTCGCTGAGAATGCCGCCTCCGCAGCCCACGTCGAGCACCTTCTTGCCCGCCAGCCCCGCCCGCGCATCGATGAAATCCAGGCGCAGCGGATTGATCTCATGAAGCGGCTTGAACTCGCCTTCATCGTCCCACCACTGGTTTGCAAGTGCTTCAAATTTCGCCACTTCAGCGTGATCGACGTTGCCTTCATAGCGCTTTGCAGTGCTATCCTGAGGTGTCGCTTGCATGGTCTCTCTCCCTAATCCTGTAAGCGCGATGTTACCCGGCGCCTCGTTACCCATGCACCGCGTGGGTGTCATTGAGCTGTTACATTGAGCTACAAGGTGGCATCCACCCCCGGGTTTTGTATTATTGCATTCTAACCACTCCACACGCACAGCGCATGAAAAGGATCGCCCCATGATCAAAAAGGCCCTGATAATCCGGCAATTGCGCAGGGAGCGTGGTTGATGCGCGTACTTCTTCACGGCAGTGAGTTAAGCGCCGCCACCGCCGCCGCCGCACTCGCCTTCGTGGGCCATCGGGTCGACTGGCTATTGCATGCCCAAACCCCCTGGGCAGCGCTTTCAAAGCTCGACTGGCTGCGCCGAGAACCCGAGCTCATGGCGCACATCGACCAGGCGCTGGAGCAGGGTACGCTGCGCATCGTCGAGTCACTCGATGACGCCGCGCCCATGGACGTGGTGTGGCTTGCACTATCGCCAAGCCAGCGCCTGGACGCCGAAACGCTTCTGGGTGCGCCGCGCTTCTCCCAGGCGCCGGTGGTGCTGGTCAACAACTCCACCTTTCCCGTTGGCGACACCGAGCGGTTGAACGCCCTGATGGGCGAGCAGCACAGCAGCGTCGCGCTGCCGGATACGCTGGAAGAAGGCCGCGCCTGGGCGGCGTTCACCCGCCCGACCCGCTGGCTTCTGGGCTGCGACGACGCCAAGGGCGAGCAGATCATTCGCGAGCTTTTGCGCGCCTTCAACCGCCGCCACGACGTATTCCAGCCGATGCCCAGGCGCGCCGCCGAACTCACCAAGCTCGCGATCAACGGTATGCTGGCCACCCGCATCAGCTACATGAACGAGATCGCCGGCCTCGCCGACACCCTCGGCGTGGACGTCGAGCACGTGCGCCAGGGCATGGGCGCAGACACCCGCATCGGCTTTGAGTATCTCTACCCGGGCTGCGGCTTCGGTGGCCCCAACTTTTCCCGTGATTTGATGCGCCTGGCCGACGTGCAGTCGCAAAGCGGGCGCTATTCGGCGCTGCTCGAGCAGGTCATGGACATCAACGAGCAGAAAAAAGAGACTCTCTTTCGCAAGCTCTGGACCTTCTTCGAAGGCGAGCTCGCCGGCAAGACCGTGGCGATCTGGGGCGCGGCGTTCAAGCCCGGCACCGCGCGCATCGACCAGGCGCCGGTGTTGACCCTGCTCGAAGCGCTCTGGGCTCAGGGCGTGAACGTCAAACTGCACGACCCGGCGGCCACCCCCGCACTCGCTACGCTTCTGGGTGAGCGCCGTGATCTGACGCTCTATCACGACGACCCCTATCAGGCCTGCGAAGGGGCGGATGCGCTGATGCTGGTCACCGAGTGGAAGACCTACTGGAACCCGGAGTGGTCTCGCCTGGCCTCGCTGCTCAAGGCCAAACTGATTCTGGACGGGCGCAACATATTCGATCCTGCCTTTGTCGCCAGCTGTGGCCTACGCTATAGAGGCATTGGTCGCCGCGCCGATCCAACGACTGATTGAGGAATCTTCATGTCTGATGCTCCCCCGTCTCAGCGTATCGTGCCCGACGCGGGCCAAAGCCTGAGTGGCCATCACCTGCGCCCGCGTCGCGGCCCACGCCTCTGGCCTCTATGGCTCATGCTGCTGCTGGTGATTGCGCTGCTCGGCGCTTTGGCCGCAGGGCTCTGGTACGAGCGCGAACGCCTTCTGGACGAGGTTCGCCGGGTGAGCGGTGAGCTTTCCAACCTGCACGCGCGGCTGGATTCCGGGGATGCCGACGCCATCGATTCGATCAGCTACATGCAGGCTCAGATGACCACGCTGTTTCAGGAACAGGAGCAGCTCGCGGTACGCTTGAACGATACCCGCCAGGAGCTCTTTGGCGTGCTGACCGACGGTGAGGAGTTGGCCTCCACCGAGCAGCTTAACGAGCTTCGATCGACGCTGGATGCTCAGCGTGAGGCGATGGAACTCAACGAACGCCGGCTACAGGCGGTGCAGAGCTCACTGGGCGCACTGGAGCAGGCCGGCGCCTCCGGGCGCCAGAATCTTCTGGAAGAGGTGGCCTATCTTGACCAGAGCAGCACCGATCGCATCGCCACGCTTGAAGAGCAGCTCGAGCGCGAGCGTACTGCTATCGATGCCCAGCTTACCCAGTGGCAGCAAGAGATCGACCAGCGTTTCGAGACCCTGGCCGACACCACTCAGGCGGACGAGCCCGGTATCGACCCGCAAACCTTCGAAAGCGCCGTTGCCAACCTGCGCGAGCGCTTGAGCGCACTTGAAAGCGATGTGCGCCAGGTGCGCCAGGCACAGCTTGCCTTTAGCGCTCAGATGGAAATGCTGCGATAATCAAACAGGAATACCCCGTCGCGCCGCGTCGTCGGTCCAGGTTAGGAATAATATTGTATGCAACGATATCGACAGCGGTTGACGGCGCTCCCGAGAGCGCTCTATCTGGCTACGCCGCTTTTTTTCTTGAGCCCGCCGCTGTGGGCAGTGGAAGCCGTCATTAGCGGTGTCACCGAGCCGGTCGAAGAGAACATCGACGCCTACCTGCAAAACATCGATGAAGAGCGCTATACCGACCTTCGCCTGGAAGGCGAGGTGCGCCAACGCACCCAGGAAGCGATGCGCGTGTTCGGCTACTACGAGCCCGACATCGAGATCACCACCGGTACGCCGATTCGGGTGCGTATCGCGCCTGGCCCCCAGGTGCGCATCGACACGCTGTCGATCAATATCGAAGGCGACGCGCAAGACGACCCGCCGTTTCAGGATGCCCTCGACGCCTTCCCGCTGGAAGAGGGCGACGTGCTCCTGCACGCGCCCTGGGATGCGCTCACCTCGGAGTTTTCCGGCCTTGCCATCGAGCGCGGCTACTTCGACTGGGCCTTTCGCGACCGGCGCATGGAAGTGCGCCCGTATCGCGAAAGCGCCAGCCTCTACCTGGATTTCGATAGCGGCCCGCGCTACCAGTTCGGCCCCACACGTATCATCGGTAGCCATATCGAACCGGAGCGGCTTCTACAGATACGCGATTTCGACACCGGCGACCCCTACCTTGCCGAGTCGATCGCCCGCTACAACCAGCGTTTGGGTGAAACGCGCTGGTTTCGCTCGGTCACGGTACGCCCGCGCCTGCAAACCGCCCAGGAGCTGGTGATCGCGCCGTCCGGCGGCGGGGCGGCCTGGTACGACTCTGCCACCGCCTCGCAGCCCCAGCGCCCGAGACTTTCGAGCGCCGCCTTCGCCAGTGCGCTGAGCGTAAGTCAGCCGGCCGACAACCGCCTGCCGATCGACGTCACCGTCGAGCCCGCCGACCGCCACCAGTTCGAAACCGGTATCGGCTACGCCACCGATGTAGGGCCACGGCTGCGTTTTGGCTGGCAGCAGCCCTGGATCAACAGCCTCGGCCACAGCTTGAATCACGATCTTTATCTCTCGGCGCCGGATCAGCGCTTCACCGGGGTTTACAACATTCCGCTCGAGGACCCGATTCGCGACAGCTACCGGCTGCAGTACGGCATCCGTAACCGCGACGACAACGACACCCAGTCCCTCGAGGGCACCGTGGAGTTTGCGCGGCGCTGGGAGTTCGAGAACCGCTGGGTGCAGACGCTCTACGTGCGCACCACCTACGAGGACTTCACCCAGGGCGGGCTCTCGGACGAGGTGTGGCTCTACTATCCGGGCATTCAGTGGTCGCGCTCGCGCACTCGGCCCACGCGCTTTCCGCTATGGGGCGACCGTCAGCAGCTCTCACTCGAGTACTCCGACACGCTGTGGGGGTCCGATGCGACGTTTCTACGCGTGACCGGCGACACCGAGTGGATTCGCACCCTGGGCGATAGCAACCGCTTTCTGGCGCGGCTGAGTGCCGGCGCCATCGAGACCGACGATTTCGACAAGATTCCGCCGTCGCTGCGCTTTTTCACCGGCGGCGATCGCAGCGTTCGCGGCTACTCCTTCGAAAGCCTTTCGCCGCGCAATGACGAAGGGCTTTTGCGCGGCGGCCAGCAGATGCTGACCTCGACGCTCGAGTACCAGCGCCGGGTCACCGGCGATTGGTGGGGCGCAGCCTTCGTCGATAACGGCAACGCCTTCGACAACTGGAGCGCGCAGGATCTGAAAACCGGCGCGGGCCTCGGCGTGCGCTGGATCTCGCCGGTCGGCCCGATTCGCTTCGACATCGCCCACCCCTTCGACGATGACGACAACGACTGGCGGTTACACTTCTCTATCGGCCCCGAGTTCTAGGAGCGAATTTTGGCAGACGTTGCAAAGAAATCGCCGCGTAAAAAGATCAAGCGGCCGCTCTCTTCACGGGCACGCGTGGGCCTGGGGGTCTGGAGTGTGATCCGGCTGTTGATTCTGGTGCCGCTATGGCTGTTTGGCCTGGTCGCGCTGTTACTGGGTACCGCACTCTCTCCCTGGGGCACCGAGCAGCTGCTCTCCCAGGCACAGAAGCGCGGCTATTTGAGCTATGAAGCGCAATCCGGCGGCCTGCTCGACGAATTCACCCTGCAGGGGTTTCGCCTGAACGTGGCCGGCACCCGCGTCGTCATCGACGAGCTCGAGCTTCGCTGGGCGGACGACTGCCTGCTTTCGGGCCGGCTGTGTCTGGACACGCTGCGCGCCGAGGGCGCCGATATCCGCCTGAGCGCCAGCAAGAACGAGCCAGAGCCGCCCCCGGAAAACAGCGAGCCGCTGCGCATCTCGCTGCCGTTCCCGGTCGAGATTCGCGAGCTGGTGTTGCGCGATAGCGCGATCACCCTGGGCGACGGTACGCGCATTGCGCTTGCCTCGCTGACCACCGCCGCCGTGGCCGAAGGCGAGCGCGTTCACCTGGCGCCAACCGCCCTCGACCAGCCGCGGGTGTTTCTGCCGGGCTCACCCGGCGTACGCCTGACTCAGGGGCTCGATACGCCGCTTGACGCCACCGGTATCGACGGTGCGCTCGCGGTTCACGCGCCTGCCGAGCCGGCACCCGCCGATGACGACGAGGGCGGAGTGCTGGTGACCGAACAGGGCCGCACCGAGCTTCCCGAGATTCGCCTGCCCATCGACGTGATCGTCGACGAGTTCGAGGTCAACGACTTCGCTTTAGAGGGCGCCTTCGATTACCAGGTCGAGCGCTTGACGCTGGCGGGCTCGGCGATCGAAAGCGACATCGAGATCGACACCTTCTACGTGCTCACCCCGGACGCCGAGGTCGAGCTTGCCGGAAGCGTACGCCTCGCCGACAGCTACCCGCTCGACCTTCGCCTCGATACCACGCTCTACCTGCCGGAGCGTTTTCCCGAGCTTTCCGGCAATACGCTCACGCTTGCGCTGTCCGGCTCGCTTGCCGAGCTTAGCGGTGAGCTCGAAACCGATGGGCTGGTGGACGTCATGCTCGACGCCCAGGTCGACGTACTCGACCCGCTATTCCCGTTCGACGTGCGCCTTCAGACCGATCAGCTCCAGTGGCCGCTGACGCCTCCCGAAGGAAGCGAAAGCGACCCGATCACGGTCGAGGATCTGGACCTGCGCGCCAGCGGCAGCCTCGAGGCGTTTTCGGTGGTGCTCAATGCCGAAGGCGTCGAGAATACGCGCCTGGATGGCCAGGTCGAGCTCGATGATCCGAGCTACCCCTTCGATATCCGGCTACAGAGCGAGCGCTTCCAATGGCCGCTCAACGTACCCGAAGAAGCCCAGGCCGAGGCCGAGCCCTTCGTGGTTCAGAACCTGGACCTGCGCGCCAACGGCAGCCTCGAAGCGTTCACCGTGGTGCTCGACGCCGACGGCGTGGAGAACACTCGCCTCGAGGCTCGCGCCGATATCGACGAGCCGAACACTCCGTTCACCGCGCGACTGCAAAGCGAGCGGCTCCAGTGGCCGCTGATTAGCCCGGAAAACGCCGAAACGCCCCCCTGGGTGGTCGAGAATCTGGACCTTCGCGCCAGCGGCGATACCACGGCTTACACGCTCGATTTGAGCGTCGACGCCGAAGGCCCCGAGGTGCCGCAGATCGCCCTCGACGTCGAAGGCAGCGGCGATACCGGCGCGTTTCGCTGGTCCTCACTTGCGCTCACCCTCAACGAAAGCCGTCTCTCGAGTCAGGGGCAGGTCAGCTGGGCCGATGGCATTGCCTTGAACACCCGTATTCGGCTTGACACCTTCGACCCTTCCCACTTCGTCCAGGATCTGGACGGCTCGCTCAACGGTGATATCGAGCTCGGCGTGCTGCAGCAGGGCGAGCGCTGGCTGATCGATCTGCCCGCGCTTTCGATCGACGGCGAGCTGCGCGACTACCCGCTGACGCTCGAGGCTGCGCTTCGTGCCAACACCGATTTGGAAGTCGATATCGATCGGCTGCGCTTTGCCCAGGGCAACAACCGCCTGACTGCTCAGGGCCGGGCAAGCCAGCAGGCGCTGTCGCTGGATGCCGACATTGCGCTTGAACAGCTGCAGACGATTCACCCCGAGCTCGCCGGACGCCTGACCGGCGACATACGCGCCCGGGGCAGCATCGAGCAGCCGCAAATCAACGCCGCGCTCGAAGGCCGCGAGCTGCGCTTTGCCGACAACGCCGTCGAGCGACTGACGCTCAGCGCCGATATCGCCGGCATCGACGACCCGCGCCTGGACGTCGACCTGGGCCTGGCGCGCATCGTCGCCGGCGGGCAGAGCCTGGAGAGTCTGGATCTGACCCTCGATGGGCGGCTTTCCCAACATACGCTGTCACTCGACGTGCAGGGCGGTGATGGAAACCAAATCCAGCGCGCCGCGCTTGCGCTGAGCGGGCGCTTCGATCAACCCAACCAGCTCTACCAGGCCAACGTCACGCCGCTTGAGGTCGACTCGGAAGCCGGCAATATTCGTTTGGAGAGCCCGCTGGATCTGCGCTACAACCTGGCCAACGGTCAGGCGCGGCTGTCGCCGTTCTGCCTGCGCCGGATCGAAGGCGGCGTGGTCTGCTCGACGGACACCGTCAACGCCTCGGCGGAGCAGGGCAGCGCGACGCTGACCCTGCGCGAAGTGCCCATGGAGATGCTCGAGCCGTTTCTGCCCGAGGAGTGGAGCTTCAACGGCGACACCACCGCGGATCTCGGTCTTGCCTGGAGTCAGGGCGGCGCCCGCTGGCAGGCCGACGTCCAGCTCCTGAGCCAGCTTGCGATCACCGCGATCAACGAGTACGGCCAGCCGGTACGCCTGCCGGTGATCGACCTGGACGCTCAGGTCGACGCCAACCAGGCGAGCGCCAACGCCAACGTCGTGCTGTCGCTTTCCGAAGCGGGGCAGATGTCGCTCGACTTGACCGTCAACGACCCGATCGGCCAGGGGCTCTTGAACGGCGAGCTGCGCGCCAGCAATATCGAACTCGAGCCTTACCTGCCGATGGTGGCCCAGCTCGACCAGCTCGAAGGCGCGCTCAACGGCACGGTGTCGATCGGCGGCACCACCGCCCAGCCGGACCTGCAAGGCACGCTTGCGCTTCGCGGCGTGCGCGCCCGCGGCCCGGATATTCCAATCGACGTGCAGGATGGCGAACTGGCACTGCGCTTCGACGGCGGCCAGGGCAGCATCGACGGCTTTCTCGCCGCCGAGCGCGGCCGGCTCAATATCACCGGCGACGCCTACTGGCCCGAAAACGAGCCCTGGCGCGTGGGTATCGATCTCAACGCGGTGCAGGAGCCGCTGCTGGTGGTACTGCCCCAGTTCGGCCGGCTGGAAGCGGCTCCGGATATCCGCATCCGCATCAACCCGGAGCTTCTGCAGATTCGCGGCAATGTCGACGTGCCCTGGGCGCGGCTCGAGATCGGCCAGCTGCCGCCTTCGGCAATTACCCCAAGCGGCGACGAGATCATCATCACCGAGCGCGAGGACCGCGAAGCCGAACGCCAGGCGCAGCTGCGCGCGGCCAACGGTGAAGGCCCGAGCGCTGCCGACGAGCTCGCCGCCGGCGGCATGGCGATCGATCTCTTCATCACCGTGAGCCTTGGTGACGATATGAAGCTTTCCGCCTACGGGCTCGAGTCGAACCTGGCGGGGGACCTCGAGGTACGTCAGGAGAGCGGGGTGCTGCAGCTCTTTGGCGAGGTGAACCTGGTCGATGGGCGTTTCCAGGCCTTTGGTCAGGATCTGCTGATTCGCCGCGGCCAGCTGCTGTTCAGCGGCCCGCCGGGCCAGCCGGTGCTCGATTTCGAAGCCATCCGCAACCCGGACATCACCCAGGACGATGTGATCGCCGGCCTGCGGGTCACCGGCACCGCCGAAGAGCCTAACGTGGCGATCTTCTCGGAGCCGGCGATGCCGGAAAACAGCGCGCTTTCGTATCTACTGCGCGGGCGCGGCCCGGAGGGCTCCGGCGGGCTCGATAGCGCCTTGACCACGGCATTGATCGGCATGTCGCTCGGGCGCACCGGCGGGGCGGTCGGCTCGATCGGTGAGGCCTTCGGCATCAGCGACCTGACCCTGGACACCACCGGTGCCGGTGACGAAAGCCAGGTCGCGCTGACCGGCCAGCTCACCGATGATTTGCGCATCAGCTACGGCGTGGGAATTTTCTCGCCGATAGCGGAACTAACCTTACGCTACACGCTTTGGCGTAATTTATTCGTCCAGGTGGTGACCGGCACAAGCCAGGCGGTGGATCTGATCTACACCTTCTCGCGTCCGGGTTCAACGACGATACTTCCACGGCAACAACAGTAAGAGGTGGCCATGACACTATTTTCCAAGACATCGGGCTCGCTGCCAGGCCGCGATAAGCCGATCGAAACGAGTGAAACGCACACCGTCAACGGCCGCTCGCTCAAGGGGCCGTTCCCGGACGGTATGGAAGAGGTCGTCTTCGGTATGGGCTGCTTTTGGGGGGTCGAGCGGCTTTTCTGGCAAGTACCGGGCGTTCATATGACCGCGGCGGGCTACGCCGGCGGCGAAACGCCCAACCCGACCTATGACGAAACCTGCACCGGGCGCACCGGTCACACTGAGGTGGTGCGTGTGATTTTTGATCCCGACCAGGTCCCGTTTGCCAAGCTTTTGCGCATTTTCTGGGAAGAGCACGACCCGACCCAGGGCAACCGCCAGGGCAACGATATCGGCAGTCAGTACCGCTCGGCGATCTTTACCACTACAGAGGCCCAGCTCGAGGAGGCAGAGCGGAGCGCCGAAGCGTTCCAGCGCGCGCTTAAAGAAAAGGACAAGGGGCGTATTACGACCGAAATCGGCCCGCTGGACACTTTCTATTACGCCGAGGGTTACCATCAGCAGTACCTGGACAAGAACCCGGGCGGCTACTGCGGGTTGAAAGGGACTGGCGTGACCTGCGCGATTGGCTAAGCTTTATTGATTCACGCGCAGCCACCCGCGTTTTACGCGAATCTGCGCTGACTGACTGATCTGTCTACCCGCTCGCTCGAGCCGCACTCGAGCGAGCGGTTTACGTTTTATGAAACGACTTCAAGCTGCAAGGAGTGTTTATGTCGGCGCATGCTGATTTTGATTACGACCTGTTGGTCATCGGTGCCGGCTCCGGCGGCGTACGCGCGGCGCGCATGGCCGCCGCTCAGGGCGCTCGGGTTGCGATCGCCGAAGACCGCTACCTGGGCGGTACCTGCGTCAACGTGGGCTGCGTGCCCAAGAAACTCTATGCCTACGCCTCCCATTTTCGCGACAGCTTCGACGACGCCGTGGGCTACGGCTGGCACCTGCCCGAAACGCCGACCTTCGACTGGCCGACCCTGCGGGATAACAAGTCCGGCGAGATCAAGCGTCTCAACGGTATTTACCAGCGCCTGCTCGAAAATGCCGGCGTTACGCTGTATAACGCCCGCGCCAGAGTGGTGGATGCCCATACGGTGTCGCTGACCTCGGCCAAGGGCGACACGCAATTGAGCGCGCAAAAGATCCTGCTCGCCACCGGCGGCTGGCCCTGGGTGCCGGATTTTCCCGGCAGTGATCTGGCGGTCACCTCCAACGAGGTGTTCGATCTGGACGTCTTTCCCAAGCGTTTTCTGGTGCTCGGCGGCGGCTATATCGCCGTCGAGTTCGCCAGTATCTTCAACGGCCTGGGCAGTGAAACCCACCTGATTTACCGCAAGGAGCTGTTCTTGCGCGGCTTCGATGACGAGGTGCGCGCGTTCACCCGCGACGAAATGGGCAAGAAGGGCGTTCAGCTGCATTTCGAGGCCAATATCGAGCGTATCGATAAAAGCGAAGACGGCCTGGCGGTGACGCTGACCACCGGCGAGACGCTGACCGTCGATACCGTGCTGGTGGCGACCGGGCGCCAGGCCAACGTCGAGGGTTTGGGGCTCGACAATGTCGGCCTCACGCTCAACGACCAGGGCAAGATCGACGTCAACGAGCGCTTCGAAACCAGTGTGCCCTCGATTCTCGCGCTGGGGGATCTGATCGACAGCCCCGAGCTGACCCCGGCGGCGATCGCCGAGGCGATGCAGATCGTCGAGCATCACTTTGGCGACACCACGCCGGAGCCGCTGGATTACGAGCGCGTACCTACCGCGGTGTTCTGCCATCCGAGTATCGGCACCGTGGGCATGACCGAAGAAGCCGCTCGCGAACGGCTGGAGAAAATTCGCGTTTACCGCACCGACTTCAAACCCATGAAGCATACGCTTTCCGGCAGCGACGAACGCATGCTGATGAAGCTGGTGGTGGACGACGCCACCGACGTGGTGGTCGGCGCCCACATCGTCGGTGAAGAGGCGGGCGAGTTGATTCAGAACGTCGGTATCGCCGTACGCGCCGGGCTCACCAAGGCAGATTTCGACCGTACCCTGGGCGTTCATCCCACCGGCTCCGAAGAGCTTGTCACCATGCGCCAACCCACGCGCAATTGACTCGTTGCCGCCCAGGCGGTGACTGTTCAAGGCGAGCGAAAGCTCGCCTTTTTTGTACCACGTCACCAAAGCTCTACACATTCGCCAAAGCTCTACTAAACTTTTAGCGGTCGGGGTGGCGAGTGGCACTCCGAGGCGTACCTGCTCGCTGCTTATAATCAAAAATTATCAAAAAGTGAGTTGAATATAATATGGAATTTGAGAAAGCTCGCGTCAGCTGTTATGATCTTTTACGAATTCGCTACAGCGAAGTACAACCATGAGTATGCCGTTAACACCTTTTACTCCTTCGTTCGACCTTGCAAGGCCCACCGTCGCCGACGCCGTCGTGGGTAATGAGCAAACTCCGCTTTACATCAGAAAGCCCAACGCCGACGACGGCTGGGGCATTTTCGAACTGGTGAAAGCCTGCCCGCCGCTCGACGTCAATTCCGCCTACGCCTATCTGTTATTGGCGACCCAGTTTCGCGATACCTGCGCAGTTGCTACCAATGAAGAGGGCGAAATCGTCGGTTTCGTCTCGGGCTACGTGAAAGACAACGCCCCGGACACGTTTTTTCTATGGCAGGTGGCGGTGGGCGAAAAAGCGCGCGGCACCGGCCTTGCCCGGCGGTTGATCGAGGCGATCATGTCGCGAGAAGAGCTGGCCTCTGTTCATCACATGGAAACCACCATCACGCCGGATAACCTGGCCTCCTGGGGGCTGTTTCGCCGGCTGGCGGCGCGCTGGCAGGCGCCGCTCAATAGCCGCGAGTACTTCTCCACCGAGCAGCTCGGCGGCGAGCACGACCCGGAAAACCTAGTGCGTATTGGCCCGTTTCAAACCGATCATATCGGCTGATCGCGTAGCCCTGATCGCACCAGCTCCAGAATTCATGCCTTGAAAAGTCAACGTTTCGTCTCAAGGTCGTGAGTCACGCTTTTTTTAGCAGGATATTTTCGAAAGGGAGATCACGATGCAGACCCAAACCTTTGAACGCATGGAATCCAACGTTCGTACCTATTCGCGTTCGTTCCCCGTGGTATTCACCAAGGCGCAGAACGCGCGCCTGACCGATGAAGAAGGGCGCGAGTACATCGATTTTCTCGCCGGCGCCGGCACGCTCAATTACGGCCACAACAACGCCCATCTGAAAGAAGCGATGATCGACTACCTCGCCTCTGACGGCGTGGTGCACGGTCTCGACATGTGGACCAAGGCAAAGCGCGACTACTTCGATACGCTCAACGAGCTGATCTTCAAACCGCGCGGGCTCGACTACAAGGTGCACCTGCCGGGCCCGACCGGCACCAACGCCGTCGAGGCAGCGATTCGTCTGGCACGGGTGGCCAAGGGTCGCCACAACATCGTTACCTTCACCAACGGTTTTCACGGCGTCACCATGGGCGCGCTGGCCACTACCGGTAACCGCAAATTCCGCGAAGCCACCGGCGGCATCCCGACCCAGGGCGCGAGCTTCTTGCCCTATGACGGCTACATGGGCGAACACGCCGATACGCTGGATTACTTCGAGAAGCTGCTCGGCGACAAGTCCGGCGGTCTCGACATTCCCGCCGCGGTCATCGTCGAAACCGTACAGGGCGAGGGCGGCATCAACGTTGCAAGCATCGAGTGGCTCAAGCGTCTGGAAAGCATCTGCCGCGAGCACGATCTGCTCTTGATCATCGACGACATCCAGGCAGGCTGCGGGCGTACCGGCAAGTTCTTCAGCTTCGAGCACGCCGGTATCAAGCCGGACATGGTGACCAATTCCAAGTCGCTGTCGGGCTTTGGTTTGCCGTTTGCCCACGTGCTGATGCGCCCGGAGCTCGACCAGTGGAAGCCGGGTCAATACAACGGCACCTTCCGCGGTTTCAACCTGGCCATGGTGACCGCCACTGCGGCACTCAAAAAGTACTGGTCCAACGACACCTTCGAGCGCGATGTGCAGCGCAAGGCACGTATCGTCGAGGAGCGCTTCCAGACGCTGGCCAAGCGGCTTTCGGATAACGGCATGCCCGCCACCGAGCGCGGCCGGGGCCTGATGCGCGGCATCGATGTGGTCGATGGCGACATTGCCGATGCGATCACCGGCAAGGCGTTCGAACACGGCCTGATCATCGAGACCAGCGGCCAGGCCGGCGAAGTCGTCAAATGCCTGTGCCCCCTGACGATTTCCGACGAAGATTTGATCGAAGGCCTGGATATTCTGGAAAAAAGCGTCGACGCTGTGATTAGCGGCCGCTAATACGCGACGTAACCCACGATAATCACCCCTTGGCGGCCCGGATGGGCCGCCTGTAAAGAATCAGGAGCACACCGATGATCGTTCGTAATCTGGAAGAAGCGCGCAAGACTGACCGCCTGGTCAAAGCCGAAAACGGCAACTGGGACAGCACACGCTTGGTGCTGGCCAGCGACAAGGCCGGTTTCTCGTTTCACATCACTCGTATCTTTCCGGGCACCGAGACCCACATTCACTACAAGAACCACTACGAAGCCGTGTTCTGCTACGAAGGCGAAGGCGAAGTGGAAACCATCGCCGACGGCAAGATCTGGCCGATCAAGGCGGGTGACATCTACATGCTCGACCAGCACGATGAGCATCTGCTGCGCGGCAAGGAGAAAGGCATGACCGTCGCCTGTGTCTTTACACCGGCCTTGACCGGCAACGAAGTACACCGTGAAGACGGCTCTTACGCGCCGGCGGACGAGTAAGCGCAAGCGCGAAAGCGATGCTCAATAAAAGGCAGCCCAGGGCGGGCTGCCTTTTTTATGTGTGTTTATGTGTGGCGGCCGCCAATACTCATATCAATAGTTCGCATAATATATATTATGTTAAATTGCATAAATTGCGACGGCAGAAACGGCTGGAATCTCGCGTGCGCATTGGACAATCGGGTTCACTTATTCATATTATCCCACCTCTCGATCGACCAGGAGCTTTTCCTTTTATGCGCTCATCCATACCCTGGCTGGTGGCGGGTTTACCCCTGCTATTGGCGGGCTGCGCCGCAAACCCGCCACCTTCGAACGCCCCTGAGCCGCTTGGCCAGGCCGAGTTCGACACGCGCATTCAAGAGCTCGAGGCTTCGCTGACCCAGCAGTGTGATTTCCGCGCGCTCGAAAGTCGTCAGCAGAGTCAACACCAGACGCTTTTGTCGAACATGCACGAAGTCGGCAGCCTGCTGCGCGTGCTTCAGCGCGACGTGGCGGATATCGAGGCGCGCGGCGAAGAGCCGATCATCCTGCGCGAAGAGTGCGAGGTTTCAGAGCCGCAAAGCGACAAGACGCTGTTGGGGCGCAGTGAATGGGTCGGCTTTCCGGCGATCGGTACGTACCTCAAGGCGCGTATCGACTCCGGCGCGAGCACGTCGTCGCTTTCCGCCTCGGATATCACGCGCTTCGAGCGTGACGGTGAAAACTGGGTGCGCTTCAAGCTGGCGCTCAACGATGAGGACGTCGTAGTCGAGAACGTGCGCGATGAGTGGATCGAAGCGCCGGTTCAGCGCCGCGTGCGCATCGTCCAGGCCTCCGGCGAAGAGACGCGGCCGGTGATTACGCTTCTGATGACCCTTGGTCCGATTCGTGAAAACGTCGACTTTACGCTCAACGACCGTACCCATCTCGATTTCCCGGTACTTTTGGGCCGGCGTTTCATGATGGATATCGCCACGATCGACGTGGCCCAAACCTATATTCACGATCGACCCGAATTCCCCGGGGGCGAGCCTGCCGACCAGGCCGCTGACGATGAAGTCGCTGAAGATCAGGACGAGACGGAAGAGTAACCGCTCTGCCCTATCGCTTTACGCTGAAAGGAATCAACCTTCATGTCACGCTTGGCGTTTTATTTGATTGTCGGCTTTTTGCTGCTCGCGGGCATTGCCGCGAGCGTTCACCGCCACGTCCAGTTCGAAATCCCCTGGACTCCCGGCGAGCAGCGCCAGGTCTGGGAGATCGAAGCGGTCATCACCTTCAACGCCCAGAACGGCCCGGTTCAGGTCGATCTGGCGCTGCCATCGGATCAGGCGGGCTACCGGGTATTGACCGAAAATACCGCCTCGTCCGGCTACGGGCTTGCCTACAGCGCCGACGAGCTCGGGCGCCAGGCGCAGTGGACCATTCGCGACGCCGCCGGCAGCCAACAGCTCTACTACTCGGTGCAGATGCTGGTATCGCCGGATGCCCGCGCGCCGGCGCAAACCCCACCCGGGCTCTCGACCAGCTCCTGGGAAGCACCTTACGACACTGCCGCCGAGCAGCTCATCGAACGTGCCTGGGCCCGTAGCGCTGATAATGCCACTTTCGCCCGCGAGCTTATTCTGGATATCAACGGTGAGCGCCAGGCCGAGAACGCACGTCTGCTGTTGACCCAGGAGGAGCCATCGGCGTTGGTGGTGCGGCTTTTGAACCAGGCCGGCGTCCAGGCGCGGGAGATCAGCGGGCTGATGCTCGAGGACGCGCGCCGTCGCCAATCGTTGACCAGCTGGATTCAGGTCTTCGACGAGCCGGGCGAGCAGTGGGCGATTTTCAACCCGACCACTGGCGAGCGCGGCCGCCCGGACAACCTGATGCTATGGGAAACCGGCGGTCGCGCGGTACTCGAGGTCCAGGGCGGCACCAATTCCCAGGTGAGCTTCTCGATGCTCACTCATAACCAGCCGGCCTCGGCGGCGGTGCGCAATCACCGTTCGGACAGCACGCTGCTGAACTTCTCGATTCACAGTCTGCCGCTCGAGGAGCAGGCGCTGTTCCAGACCATCCTGCTGATTCCCATCGGCGCGCTCATCGTGGTGCTGCTGCGCGTGTTCATCGGGGTGAAAACCTCGGGCACCTTCATGCCGGTACTGATCGCGCTGGCCTTCATCCAGACCACGCTGCTGACCGGTTTGATCGGCTTTCTGCTGATCGTGGCGATGGGCCTGGTGATTCGTAACTATCTTTCACATTTGAACTTGCTGCTGGTGGCCAGGGTGTCGGCGGTGATCATCACGGTGATTGCGATTATCGCGGCGTTTACCGTGCTCGCCTATCGCATGGGGCTCTCCGCCGGGCTCACCGTGACCTTCTTCCCGATGATCATTCTGGCCTGGACCATCGAGCGGATGTCGATTCTGTGGGAAGAGGAAGGCCCGAAGGAGGTGCTGGTTCAAGGCGGCGGCAGTCTGGTTACCGCGGTGCTGGCGTACCTGGCCATGGATAACCCCTGGATTCGCCACATCACCTTCAACTTCCTCGGCGTGCAGCTGATTCTGATGGCCTTTATCCTGCTGCTGGGTAACTACACCGGCTACCGCCTGCTCGAGCTACGCCGCTTCAAGCCGATTACCGAAGACGAGAAACCCTCATGAGCTGGTTCAAGGATTGGACCTGGCCTTCCAGGCTAAGCGACAAGGGCATCATCGGCATGAACCGGCGCAACATTCGCTATATCGGCCGCTACAACTCGCGAAAGCTCTATCCGCTGGTGGATGACAAGCTCAAGACCAAGCTATTGGCCCAACGCTACGGCATCACGAGCCCTGCGCTGATTGGTACGGTGAGCACTCAGTTCGGGGTCAAGCACATCGGCGCGATGCTCACCGGCCACGGCGGTTTCGTGATCAAACCGGCCAAGGGCAGCGGCGGCAAGGGGATTCTCGTCATCGAGAAGGTCGAGGATAACGTCTTCGTCAAACCCAGCGGCGCCCACCTCACGCTTGTCGATATCGAACGCCACGTCTCGAACATTCTCTCCGGACTCTACTCATTGGGTGGCTCACCGGACGTGGCGGTGATCGAGACGCTGATCAACTTCGACGAGAGCCTAATGGCCTACACCTACGAAGGGGTGCCGGACATACGCGTTATTGTCTTCAAGGGTTATCCGGTGATGGCGATGATGCGCCTCTCCACCGCCGCCTCTGATGGCAAGGCCAACCTGCATCAGGGCGCGGTCGGCGTGGGGCTCAATATTGCCACCGGAGCGGCGCTCAGAGGCGTTCAGTTCGACCGCCCCTGCTACAGCCACCCGGACACCGGCCACGACCTGGCGAGCCTGGTCGTGCCGCAGTGGGATACGCTGTTGAACCTGGCGGCGGGCTGCTTTGAAATGACCGGACTCGGATATCTGGGTACCGACATGGTCCTTGACCGCGTACACGGCCCGATGCTTCTGGAGCTCAACGCCCGGCCGGGGCTTGCCATTCAAATGACCAATGGCGAAGGGCTACGCCGGCGGCTGGATCTGATCGAACGCCAGCCCGAAGGGGTCGGCGCCAAGGAGCGCGTTGCCTTTGCCCAGCACCACTTCGCGCGTCAGAGCGAGCTCGTCACTTCCCCTGACACGGAAGCGTCGAGCGCGTAAACTACTCGTATCACGTTGATCGGGGCGTTTTTTATGAAAACCAGTACGCTACTACAGCAAGCGGAAACCCAGTGCCTCACGCGCGGAGTGCGTTTCACGCCCATTCGCAAACGCGTGCTCGAAATGATTGCCGATAACGGCGGCGGCCTCAAGGCCTACGACCTGCTCGACCAGCTTTCCAGCGAACACGCCGCCGCGCGGCCACCCACGGTCTATCGCGCACTGGAATTTCTGATCACCGAAGGCTTCGTTCACCGGATCGAGTCGCAAAACGCTTATATCGCCTGCGCCTGCCCCGAACATAGCCACGGCTTTCAGCTTCTGATCTGCCGCAACTGCGGCCACGTCGAGGAGCTGCATCTGGATGCGGTCAGCAACGAACTGGCCGATCTCGCTCAGCAAAAAGGGTTTCGCGTCGAGCGACAAACCATCGAGCTTTTGGGCACCTGCGCTTCGTGTAGACCCTCCGCCGATCAAGAGAGCGCTCAGACAGCGCATCATTGAACCGATCTGCCTTTGTAGGCTTCAAGCCAACGACCACGCTTTCAACATAACGCTTTCATCAAACGAGTTACGTCATGTCCCGTTTCGACCAGCAATCTTCCAGCACACTTTTCAAGGCGATCGAAACCGCCGGATGCGACGAGGCGCTGCCCTCTACCTCTACCCTTCTGGACGCGGCCAAATTCAACGCCGACGGCCTGATTCCGGCGATCGCTCAGCAGTACGATAGCGGCGAAGTGCTGATGATGGCGTGGATGAGCCGCGAGGCTCTGGAAGAGACGCTGTCGACCCGGCGCGTTTGCTACTACTCGCGCTCGCGGGGCAAGCTCTGGCGCAAGGGGGAAACCTCCGGCCAGCAGCAGGCGCTGGTAAGCGCCGCGCTCGACTGCGACGGTGACACGGTGCTGGTGAAAGTCGACCAGACCGGCCCCGCCTGCCATACCGGGCGCCGCAGCTGCTTTTACATCACCCTCGACGGCGAACAAGCCGCCATGAACAGCGAGCCGCTGATCGACCCGGCTACGCTGTATAAGAAGGGCTGAATGAAGCCTCCAGGCACCGCTAGCGGGCTGCTTGGAAAAGCGCTGGGCGCCGTGCTGATCGCGTTGGTCAAGGTGTACCAGTATACCGTGAGCCCCCTGCTCGGCCCGCGCTGTCGTTTCTGGCCCAGCTGCTCGAGCTATGCCGTCGAGGCCATCCAGGTCCACGGCCCGCTAAGAGGCGGCTGGATGGCGTTCAAGCGCATACTCAAGTGCCACCCGGGAAGCAGCGGCGGCATGGACCCGGTACCTGGCGGACGCAGCGAGCAGCTGCTTCTAGAGGATCAGCAACGCGAAGCGCGCTCCTGCGACTGCGGTGATCACAAGGCCGAGCGCGACTCACACTAGGAGGCTCTAGCGACCTGATAGATCCGTTCGAGCATCGCGTGTAAGCCGTTACTGCGCGTGGGCGACAGGTGCTTATCGAGACCCAGATCCTGCAAGAAGTGCGGCTCCGTGGCGCTGATCTCGGCCGGGGTGCGCTCGCTGTAGATCCGTAGCAGGACACCGATCAACCCGGAAACGATCGCCGCGTCCGAGGTCGCCTTGAAGACCAGTTTGTCACCCTTCATTTCATGGTTCATCCAGACGTTGGACTGACACCCCTGAATCTTGTACTCCTCGGTCTGCCACTCGGCGGGAAACGCGGGAAGCTGTTTGCCAAGATCGATGATGTACTGGTAGCGGTCCATCCAGTTATCGAACATCTCGAACTCGTCGATCAGTTCCTGCTGGGCAAGCTCGGGGCCGGGCGTGCTCATGGTCTCTCCTTGAATCAATGGCGAAATTGGTCGCCATTATAACGTTCAATCGCGCGCTTTTGTGGGTAAACCGCCAAGACGGTGGCGCTGCTGCTCGGCGTGCCACTCGTTCTGCTCGGTGTGCAGGTAGCGGCTGGTGGTTTCGAGCCGCGCGTGGCGCGCGCTCTCGGCGAGATAACTCAAACCAATCCCCGACTGCGCCTGGTGAGTGATCGATGTGTGGCGCAGCCAGTGCGGGGTCGCGCGCCTCAAGGCCTCGACATAACCGGGATCGCCGTGCTGCGCCTCCAGCGCGTTGGCGGCCTCAGAGAACGTCTTCTTGATCAACCGGTAGAGCTGGTTGTCGCTGATACCGCGCACGCCGCCGAGAGCGCGAAGAACCGGCGCCGTCTCGTCAAACTCCGGCGACGGCGAAAGCCCCAATGCCTGGCGCCACTCCATGAGCGCTTGGCGCATGTCCTCGGGCAGCGGGATGCGCGCCCGTTTGTCACCCTTACCAGTAACCTCCCACCACCAGCGCCCTTCCCGGCGAACGAAATCGCCCATGACGGCCCCGGCCATTTCACTGATACGCGGGGCCAGCAAATAGGCAAAGCTGAAAATGAATCGCCGCCGCGCCCATTCGAAGCGCTGCCGGGCGTTTGCGCCCTCCTCCACCTCGCGATTCAGCCACCCCCAGAGCCACTGCCAAAGATCGACCTCCAGGTAACGCTCGATGCCGACGCTCTGGTTATTGAGCCGACGTGACTTGTCGCGCATCAGTCGAAACGGGTTATGGGCGACCCACCCCGCCTCGACCAGCCAACCATAAAGCCCCTGTAGAATCACCAGGCTCTGACGCCGGCTCGACGGCGAAAGCCCCGCCCGAAACGGCCGCCAGTCGGGACTCGTACGTGGAGCGCTTGGCCCCACCCAGCGCGCCGGCGGCTGCGGGTCTTCGAGAAACGCCTCGAACGCGCGCAGCGCCTCACGGTCGAGCTCGTCCAGGCGACCGCCAACACTGGCAAGCCACAACAGCAGCCGCTCTCCTTCACGCCGATACGCCTTGAAGGTCTGCGGGCTCGCCCGATACTCGGAAAGCCACTGCGCCACCGCCTCGACATCGCTTTCAGCAGCGATACGCACCCCGCCCCTCGAAACATCGGCGCTCTCAAAAACCCTCGATATTTCATCTACTAGAACAATATCAATCGAACTATCGACCATTACACGCCCCACGACTCACGATTCACGATTCACGATTCACGATTCACGATTCACGAAGAGTTTGCCGCTACACCCATTAAAACTCAAGATAATACGTGTAATCTTGAATTTATACATTTATTCATAAATAAAATTACATATTACGTTTTACGTAATTATTGTATTTGCCTTACCATTCGCGCAGAATGGCGCTTTCTTTAGCACTGGAATTGGCACCATGGCGCGTAGCGGCATTCAGTATGGCGACGTTCAGCAGGCGATCGACACGCTGCTGAGTCAGGGCGACACCCCCAGCGTTCAGCGCATCCGCGAGGTGCTGGGCACCGGCAGTTTCACTACCATCAGCGAACACTTTCGCCAGTGGCGTAGCGAGCGCGAGCAAAACCGCGACGTGCCGCCGCCCAAGGGGGTACCGGAGGTAGTGGTGAGCGCCGCCAGCTCGCTTTGGGCCCAAGCCCAGGAGGCCGCCAACGAAGCGCTGGCCCACTATCGAGAAGATGCCAACCGTCAGGTGCTCGAGGCGAGGGAAGCCGCTGAAAGTGCCGACCAGAACGCACTCGACGCCGAGCAGCGCGAAAAAGCGCTGGCGGAGCATTTGCGCCACACCGAAGCGCGGCTGGAAGCGCTGAGTCGAGAGCTTGCCACGCTCGAATCGAACCAGGCGCAGTTGGTCGAACAAGCCACCCGCGCCGAGCAGCAAACCGAGCGTGCCCAGCGCGCCTTCGAAGCGCTGGAAACGCGTTATTACGCGCTTGAAGAGAACGGCCAGCAGGAGCGTCAGGCGCTTCAATCCGGCTGGGAGCAGCGGCTAAGCCAGGAAGAGGAGCGCAACGAAGCCGCTGAAGGCAAACTCATGACACTGCTGGATACGCTCAGGCAAGAGCGAGCTCAGGAGGACAAGGCTCATCAGAAGCGCGTGAACCAGATGGAGCAGAAGCAGCGCACGCTCGAGGAGTCGCTGGCGAGCCAGACTCAGGCGCTGCAGCAAAAAAACCGGGACGAGCAGAGCGCCCGGGAGCGGTTTAGCCATCTCGAACAGCAGATAAGCCACCTTGAAAAGCAGAATCAATCGCTGGAGGCGCTAAACGCAACGCTGATGCGCGAGCGAGAGAAAGCCGAACAGCGTCTTGTTGAAACTCGTACAGAGGCTGACGAGGCCAGCGCCTGGCAGCAGTCGCTCAATGAGCAAGTTTTGGCACTTCACCGCCAGCTCGAGGAGCTTCCTCAAACGCTCGAAGCCGCGCGTTATAAAGAATCCACTAAAAAGCCATCCCGCTAGCGGGATGGCTTCGTGTCTTACCTCGACTCGAACCCTCAGGTTTGAGGCTTTGGCCCCTCGCCCTCGGTATCGTCGGGCAATTCCCAGGACCCTTGCTCGGTCCAGGGGTCGTTCTCCGGGAACTCCTCGATATTGATTTCAGGCTCCGAGTAGTCCGGCTGAAAGCGCAGATCGTATTTGGCTGCGCGCACCATCGACATCATCAAGAGCACCGCAATCAGCAAAAGCGGCACGCCGCTGACGATACTCGCGGTCTGCAGCGTTTCAAGTCCGCCCAGAAACAGTAGAGACATGGGCAGAAGCGACAGCGTGAACGCCCAGAAAAGCCGGTGAAAGCGGCCCGGCTCCTCTTCAAGATTCTTCTCCGCCGCCGAGGAGAGAATGTAGGCGATGGAGTCGAAGGTGGTCGCGGTAAATATGGAGAGCAGAATCACCACGGCAAGGGTCACCAGCCAGGTCAGGGGAAGCTGGCTCAATACCGCGTAGAAAGCCGCGTTGGCGGAGGTTTCGTTCATGATCGCGATAACGTCCAGCGTACCGCTGAGCTGCAGGTAAAGCCCGTAGTTACCCAGGATGATGAAAAACAGCGCGCAGCCCAGGGTGCCGAAAAACATCGAGCCGGCCACCATGGTCTTGATCCGGCGGCCCTTGGAAATGCGGGCGATGAAAAGCCCGACCGTGGGGGCGAACACCAGCCACCAGGCCCAGTAGAAGATCGTCCAGGCGCCGGGGAAGCCGCTGTCCTCGAACCCACCCAGGTTGCCAAATGGCTCCGTCCAGGTTGCCATACGCAAAAGATTGCTCAGCATCAGGCCGATGGCATTGAGTCCGGTATCCAGAATGAAGGCGGTCGGCCCCATGATCAGCACGAACATGAGCACAGCGAGCCCCAGCCACATGTTGATGTCTGAAAGAAGCTCGATTCCGCCCTTGAGCCCCCGCCAGGCGCTGATCGCAAACAGTGCCGTGGTACCGATCAGCACAGCGATCTGACTGGCCGCGTTGGGCGTGAAATTAAACAGGTTACTCAAGCCTTCGTTGATCAAGGGAACCAGTATACCCAGCGACGTTGCGCCACCGCCCAGCATGCCGAAGATGAACAGTATATTGATCAAATTGCCAAGCCAGCTGCGGGCCAGCTTTTCTCCCAGTACCGGGCGAATCGCTTCGCTGATGCGCAGCACCTTGTGTTTGCGCACGTGGAGAAAGTAGGCCATGGGCAGCGCCGGCACGAGATAGATCGACCAGGCGATCGGCCCCCAGTGAAACATGCCATAAGCGGTTGCCCAGGCGGTCGCCTCCTCGGAGAATGGCTCCAGATGAAACGGCGGACTCTGCAGGTAGTACATCCATTCGACCATGCCCCAGAATACGACCGCCCCACCGATACCGGCGGCAAACAGCATCGCACCCCAGGAGAACAGCGAGAACTCCGGTTCGGCATCCACATCGCCCAGCTTGATCTGGCCAATATCGCTGAACACGATATAAATCATGAAGCCAAGCGAGGCCACGCCCATGCCCAGATAAAGCATGCCGAAATTGTCGGTGACGAACGCCTGGGCCGCCATGACCCATATCCGACCCACTTCGGGGAAAAGAATCAAGGGCAATGTAACGAGTAACAAAAGCCCCAGAGAGCCGAAAAAGATCGGCTTATGAATATTGGAAAACATGGAGGGTGTTTTGATAGCCGCTGCTCCCTTTTTTGATATGACACCATGATGACGATGCGCGGATAAGCGCAAGCCTTATGAAATAGACCATATACATGCACTTTACAAATGTTATACGGCTAGCGCGCGTTGATCCGGAGTTTAAGCCCCTGCTTGTATAAAGACGCTGGCGCTATAAATTCACGAGCGATACAGAAACAACGCCGCTCACGGGTATAAAAAAAAGCGCCCCGCCGAGGCGGAGCGCTTTTAGGGACAAACCCGTGTTTCAAGAGCGATACTTAACGGTAGTAGGCGTTAGTAGTATCGGTGTGATCGGTCACGTCTCGAATGCCGACAAGCTCAGGGATGCGCTCGATCAGCGTTTTCTCGACGCCGTCCTTAAGCGTGAGATCCACCGCCGAGCAGCCCTGACAGCCGCCGCCGAAGGCGAGAACCGCGACCTTCTGCTCGGTCAATTCGATCAGTTTGATCTCGCCACCGTGAGCGGCCAGGCCCGGGTTGATCTCACTGTAGAGCACATAGTTGATGCGGTCTTCAAGCGGACTATCCGCATTGACCTTGGGCATCTTGGCATTGGGTGCCTTGATGGTGAGCTGGCCACCCATGCGGTCGGCGTTGAAATCGACTACCGCTTCTTCGAGAAACGCCAGGCTGTTCTTGTCCAGATAAACATTGATCTTATCGAGCTCGAGCAGCACGTCCGTAGGCTCTTCCTCGCCTGGGCGGCAGTAGGCAAGGCACGTCTCGGCGTAGGGAGTGCCGGGCTGGGTGATGAAGATACGCACTGCGATACCTTCTACGTTCTGCTTCTCCAGCAGCTCCGCGAGGTAGCCCTGGGCGCTATCGGTGATGTCGATGCCGGGCGCTTCGATAGTCGTGGTCATGAGCGGTCTACTCCTTCTGTGGTAGCGGCGCGGCCGCTTCACATGTCATTTGAGGCTTATGGTAAGCAAAACCGTCCGCCGACACAATCCCGACCATTTTAGTAGACTATTCGTTCCCGGCCGCCGAGCACGCAGCAAATGGCGCGCCACGTCACTGCAACACTCCCGCCTTGCCGATGATGTCGGGGTGTAGCGCGTTTGCTATAGTAAGCCGCCCTTGCACGCGCGTTTTCGCGCCGATATTTCCTGGCGGCTGGGTAAACGCCCGGGGCCATCAAATAGCTTTTAACGATAAAAAGATAATTATATATTCTTTCATAGAATATGCCGATGTGCGTTAAGGTGACGGTAAATTACCGTCCGTCTCGACGTGACCATTTCGCTATGCAGGACCGTGCACATGTACCGTTATGATATTCACGACCAAACGCTCGTCGATGAGCGGGTCGCTCAGTTCCGCGATCAGATGGGGCGTTACCAGGCCGGCAAACTGGGTGAAGAAGAGTTTCGCCCGCTGCGCCTGCAAAACGGCTTGTATATTCAACGCCATGCGCCGATGCTGCGCATCGCCATTCCTTACGGCATGCTGGCCGGTCATCAGCTCAGGGCGCTGGCAGAGATCACACGCCGCTACGACCGCGGCTATGGCCACTTCACCACGCGCCAGAACCTGCAGCTCAACTGGCCGGCGCTCGAGGACGTGCCGGACATCCTCGCCGAACTTGC
Organism: Halomonas sp. HNIBRBA4712; assembly: GCF_043558675.1. Lineage (NCBI taxonomy): Bacteria > Pseudomonadati > Pseudomonadota > Gammaproteobacteria > Oceanospirillales > Halomonadaceae > Halomonas > Halomonas sp. HNIBRBA4712. Next base: position 279,754 of record NZ_JBIFXR010000002.1, read on the forward strand.
CAAGGTGCAGATGCACGCTATCCAGACCAGCGGCAACTGTATTCGTAACACCACCAGCGACCAGTTCGCCGGTATCGCGAACGACGAAGTGGAAGACCCGCGCCCGTGGTGCGAGCTGATCCGCCAGTGGTCCACCCTGCACCCGGAATTCGCCTACCTGCCGCGCAAGTTCAAGATCGCGGTGAGCGGCGCAAGCCAGGACCGCGCGGCGATCCAGGTTCACGATATCGGCCTGCGCCTGTGGCGCAACGACGAAGGCGAGCTGCGCATCAAGGTGCTCGCCGGCGGTGGCCTTGGCCGCACGCCGATGGTCGCTGAAACAGTGCGTGAGGACCTGCCCTGGCAGCACCTGCTGACCTACCTGGAGGCCTGCGTTCGGGTCTATAACCAGTTCGGCCGCCGTGACAACAAGTTCAAGGCGCGCATCAAGATTCTGGTCAAGGCGCTGGGCGTCGAGGAGTATCGCCGCCGCGTCGAAGAGGAGTGGGCGCACCTCAAGGATGGCCCGCAGACGCTGAACCAGGCCGCGGTGGATGACGCCAAGCGTCACTTCCCCGAGCCCGAGCGCCGCCCGGTCGCTGGCGGTGCGATCGAGGCGTTCGAAGCGCTGCGCCAAGAGAACCGAGCGTTCGCGCGCTTTGTCACCAATAACGTCACCGACCACAAGGTGCCGGGCTACAAGGCGGTGACGCTGTCGCTCAAGCGCCGCGAGCACGCCCCGGGCGACGTCACCGCCGATCAGATGGAAGCGGTAGCGGATCTCGCCGACCGCTTCGGGTTCGGTGAAATCCGCGTCACCCACGAGCAGAACCTGGTGCTTTCTGACGTGCCCGTCGACGAGATCGAAGTACTCTGGCAGGAGCTCGAAGCGCTCGGCATGGCCAACCCCACTGTGGGCACGCTCAACGACATCATCTGCTGCCCCGGCGGCGACTACTGCAGCCTGGCCAACGCGGTGTCGATCCCGATCGCCCAGGCGTTGCAGGAGCGCTTCGAGGACCTCGACTTCCTGTATGACCTGGGGCCGATCGATCTCAACATTTCCGGCTGCATGAACGCCTGCGGCCACCACCACGTCGGCCACATCGGTATTCTTGGCGTCGATAAAAAGGGCGAAGAGTATTACCAGGTCTCGATTGGCGGCAACTCCACCGACGACGCTTCGCTTGGCAAGATTCTGGGCCCGTCGTTTTTCCGCGAGGACGTGCCGGGCGTGGTCGAGAAAGTGCTGGAAGTCTACGTCGCCGAGCGCCACGAGGACGAGCGCTTTCTCGATACCTATCGCCGCATCGGCCTGAAACCCTTCAAGGAGCGCGTCTATGCCCACTAACGATACCGACAACGCAGCCCCGGCGCTGGTCCACGTCGACCACCTGATTTTCGAAGGGGCGCTGGCCGAGCAGAACGCCTGGTGCGTTAGCTACGATAGTGAGACGCTTCCCGAGCAGCGCCCGGCGTTCGTGCCGCTGGCGCTGTGGCGCGAGCACTCGAACGACGCCGAGCTTGCACCGCTGTTGCTCAGCGATACCGAGCTCACCCCGGCGCTGGGTCAGGAACTTTTGAGTGTGCCGGCGGTGGCGATCGACTTTCCCGCCTTCACCGACGGGCGCGGCTACAGCCTGGCGCGACTACTGCGCGAGCGCTATGGCTTTACCGGCGAGCTACGCGCGGTGGGTGACGTGCTGGTCGACCAGCTCAACTACATGGAGCGCTGCGGCTTCAACGCCATGGCGCTGCGCGACGACCAGGAGCCGGAGGTCGCCCTGCGCGCACTCAAGGCCTTCAGCGTCCGCTACCAGAGCGATGTCGACGTTCGCTCGGCGCTGTTCGAGCGCCGTCTGGCCACCACTGAGTAGCTTGGTCTCTTTCTGAGCATCGAAAAGGGCAGCCCGCGGGCTGCCCTTTCGTTCATTTGCACTTTAAAAAAACGTGCGATCTAGCCGCGGCGCTTTTGCTGGCGCTCGCGGTTGTTGGCCTTGGCGCGCTCGCTCTTGCGCAGCATCACCCAGGTGGCGCCCAGCCCGCCGTCGGAGGGCTGCGCCGACACAAACGCCTGCACTTCGTCGAACTGGGCGAGCCACTTGGCGAGATAGGAACGCAGCACGTTGGCCGGGCTTTCAAGCTCGCGGCCGCGCCCGTGGACGATCATGATCGAGCGCAGGTCGTGGGCGTAGGCGTCCTGGACGAAGGGAAACACCAGGCGGCGGCACTCGGCGAGCGGGCGGCGCAAAAGGTGAAGCTGCGCCTGCACCGGATAGCCGCCGTGGCGAAGTTTATCGACGACGCCCTGCTGGATCCCCTCGCGGCGGTACTCGATCGGGTCGAAGGGCGGCAATAAATCGACGAAATCGTCCGACAGAAAGTTGCTCTGCTCGATGGCGGCCTCGGCGCCTTCCCGCCGGGCAAGCTGCGCTTGGGTGGGGTGCGAGCGCTGGCTCCCGACATCCGCCCTGTTTCCCTTCGCCAGCGGTTTAACATCGCCGACAAAAGCGCGAAAATCCATCTCCTCACGCGAGTCTTCACGAAAGTCATCACGAAGTGGCTGGTTCATGGCGGGCTCCTCGGAGTGGGTGCAACCGGTGTCCTGACGCCTATATCCTGACACAAAGCGGCGCCGGGCTTAAGGCCTACCCCGACGTCAGGACGACGTTCACTACAAGGATAGAACATGATCTGGATCAAACGGGGAGCGATCGCTTTCCTGGCGCTGCTACTGGGTATGGCGCTGTGGCTCTGGCTGACCATGCTGAGCCCCTGGTTCTACGAACGCCCGGCGCACCTGGCGCCGATCGAACAGCGCCCGCACCAGGTCTTCGTCTACGGTACGCTGCGCCTGGCCCCAGTGCGCTGGGTAGTGATGGGTTCAAACGGCGAGCCTCGGGCCGACACTCTGGCGGGATTCCATCGCGATGGGCTGGATCTTTCACCGGCCCCGGCGCAAACGGTGCCGGGGCTTTTACTCACCGTTACCCCGCACGAGCTTTCAAAGCTCGATCGCTACGAGCGCCTGGGCGTTCGCTACCGCCGCGAGGAGCAGGTACTCGAAAGCGGCGAACGTGCCTGGGTGTATCGAAGGCTTGCCGAAAGCGAAGGCCAACGCACGGCTACGCCAGGTGCGCCTGCTCTGATAGGATATGAAAAAACGGCACGGACGACATCGATCACCCGAGCCCAGCCTGACATTGATCGACTGGCCGCCAACGATGCCGACATGAACCGCGTCGAGCCCCTGCCCTTGAAGGAAACGCTATGAGTGACGATACCCCCTACATTCTGGTTCTCTACTACTCGCGCTCGGGCGCCACACATCAGATGGCGCGCCAGATTGCAGCGGGTATCGAGAGCGTGGCGGGCATCAAGGCGCGGCTTCGCACGGTGCCGCCGGTTTCGCCCACGACCCAAGCCGTGGATAGCGAGGTGCCGGAGGAAGGCGCGGTTTACGCCGATTTGGAGGACCTGCGCCACTGCGTGGGGCTCGCGCTGGGTAGCCCCACCCGCTTTGGCAATATCGCCGCGCCGCTCAAGTACTTTCTCGACTCGACCAGCAGCCTCTGGATGAACGGCGCGCTGATCGACAAGCCAGCGACCTGCTTCACCTCATCGTCGAGCCTGCACGGGGGCCAGGAGAGTACGCTTTTGACCATGCTGGTACCGCTTCTGCATCACGGCATGGTCTACGCCGGTATTCCCTACAGCGAAACCGAGCTGATCGAGACGCAAAGCGGCGGCACGCCATACGGGGCCAGCCACGTGGCGGGGGCGCGCAGCGAGCGCATCGTCGACGAGCACGAGCGCACACTTTGCGTCGCCCAGGGTAAGCGCCTGGCGCGACTTGCGCTGGCGCTTTCGCCCCTTCGCGGTGAGAAACGCTCATGAGACAGTGGCTCAACGACCTGGAGCAGCGCCACGGCCTGGGCACGCTGGTGCTAAAATCCCGCCAGCTGGTGCTGGCAAGCTTCGTGGTACTGCTGGGGCTTGTGATGCTGCGCGGCTTCATGGTTCAGGGCGACGAGTACAGCTTTCGCCCGGTGTTGGCCTTTGCGCTACCGCTGGTGCTTTTTCTGCCGTCGATCATCAGTAGGCGCCCGCGCGGCCACGCCTGGCTTGCTTTCGTCAGCCTGCTGTACATAGCCCAGGGCGTGATGTTCGCCTTTGCCACCGGGCAATTCCTGCGCGGCGCGCTCGAAACCGCGGCGGCGCTGGGGCTGTTCGTGGGCGCCCTGGGCTACGCCCGCTTCGCCGCCCGTCAGGCGCGCGGCTAGGGCTTTTACCTATAACACCAACGCATCAGGGAGCAGTGACCATGAACCGAAACATTGCCGATGTCCGGCGCGACTACGAAGGGGGCTACCTGGACGAGAGCACGATGCCGGATAATCCCTTCGAGCTGTTCGACGAATGGATGGGCGCCGCACTCGAAAGCGATGGCCAGGACGCCAACGCCATGACGCTGGCAACCGTCGACAGCCAGGGCCGCCCCCACGCCCGGGTAGTGCTGTTGAAGGGTGTCGACGAACAGGGGCTTTTGTTTTTCACCAACTACCACAGCCACAAGGGCAGCGAGCTTGCCAACGTGCCCTTCGCCGCGGCCACGTTCTGGTGGCCAGGGCTCTCGCGCCAGGTGCGGGTCGAAGGCGCGGTCGAGCAGGTCGCCGCTCAGGAGTCCGACGACTACTTCGCCAGCCGCCCGCGTGGGAGCCAGCTCGGCGCCTGGATCGCGACCCAGAGCGTGGTGATTCCGGATCGCAAATGGATCGAGGAGCGCAAGGTGCGCTTCGAGCACGCCTACGACGGCCAGGACATTCCGCGCCCGATCCATTGGGGCGGTTACCGCATCAGGCCGGACATGATCGAGTTCTGGCAGGGTCAGCCCAGCCGCCTGCACGACCGGATACGCTTCGAGCGCCAGAGTGAAGGCCCCTGGAGCCGATTCAGGCTCGCACCATAGCCGGCGAGCAAGCAACAGGCGGCTCTGCGCCGCCTTTTTTGTCAGTTGCCAAACCTACGCGTTAATCCGGCAGGCTGGCCAGGCGGTGGCGCTGCCACTCGCTTTCCGGCTCGTTGAGCCGCAGCACCGCGTCGATCACCTGCTCTTCCATGTTATAGCGGCTGGTAAAGCCCAGCCGCTTCATCAGCGCGCGCATCGGGTGATTATCCATCATGATCTTGCCGATCATCTCGATGGTGCCGATGCTCTTGCAGTAATCGATCATCTTCTGCATCAGCAGGCTGCCGATACCCAGCCCCTGCATGTCATCGCGAATGATGATCGAGAATTCGGTGCGAATATTGTCGGCGTCGTTGTAGACGCGTACCACGCCCAGCATCTCCTTGTTACCGTCGCGATGGCAGTACTCGGCGATGAACGCCATCTGGCGGTCGTAGTTGATGTGCGAAAGAATCGACAGGTCGCGCTGGGTGAGACTCGCCTTGTTGTGAAAGTAGCGAAAGCGAATGCTCTCCTCGGAGAGCCGGGTATGAAAGCTCGTGATCAGCGGTGCATCCTCGGCGCGAATCGGGCGCACCTCGACCGGCCAGCCGTTCTTGAGCGTCACCCATTCGCGCAGCTCCTCCGGATACGGCATGATCGCAAAGCGCGCCGGCGGGCCCAGGTCCATGGCGAAATCCACCGCCAGCAGCCCGTCGCGATTGAGCAGCAGCGGGTTGAGCTCGAGCCCGCGAAGCTCGGTCAAGTCCGACGCCATCTGCGAAAGCTTGACCAGCAGCTGGCAAAGCCGGTCGATATCGCGCTCGACGTCGCTGGAGTGTTCTCGGATCAGCGACGCGGCGTGGGTGCGCCCTATCATGTCCGCGGCCAGGCTCATGTTCAGCGGCGGCAGCGCCACCTGACGATCCGCCAGCACGTTCACCTTGTAGCCACCGATACCGAACACGATCAAGGGGCCGAACACCGGGTCGCGGGTAATGCCGGCGCAGATTTGCATCGAGTGCTTGCCGCGCTGCATCGGCTGCAGGCAGTACTCCTGAACGCTGTACTCGGGAAACTTCTCGCGCACCTTGTCGCCCAAGCGTTGAACGCCCTCGGCGACCTGGGCCGGGGTCTCCAGATCCTGCAGCAGCCCGGCGGAGATCTTGTGCGGATGGCGGCGGTAGCGGTACGGATGGCAGTTGCCGTCGTGAATCACCTTCAACGCCTTGGGGCCTTCGAAATGGCCGTTGTCTCTCAGCGCGTCGCTCGGGTTCTTCAAATAGACGCTTGGCGCGGTGGGAATGCCGTAAGCCTCGAGCACCCTGGCGGTTTCCGAATGGCTCAGCGCGTGGCGGCGGCGGCTTCGAGCAAGCGCGATCAACTCCCGGCACGCCTGGCGGTCGGCGGCGCGGGTATCGAAGGTCAAACTCGGCGGAATCTCGTGCAGCAGCGCCTGTACCCGCTGGTAGTCAACCATGTGCATGAACGCCTTGACCGCTTTTTCCGGCGAGATGTAGGTCGGAATGCCCGCCGCGCTGCAGGCGCTTCTGGCGTTCAGCGCCTCCTTTAGCCCCATCCAGCTGGTCAGCAGATTGCGCTTAAAGCGCTTACGCTGCGCGATCAGCGCCTCGGCGGTATGCACCGATGGCGCCAGGCGCGTGGGCGCATGAACCACCAGCACCGCATCGACATTGGGGTCGGCGGTCACGATCTCCAGCGCCTCGACGAAGCGCGACGGCGTGGCGTTACCGCCTAGATCTACCGGGTTTTCGCCGGGCTTGCTGCGATCGACCCGCTGCTCGGTCAGCGCTTTTCGCGTGTCGTCGCTGAACGCGGCGAGCTTGCCGCCGGCGCTGATGAGTTTATCGATGGCGAGCATTGCCGGGCCCAGGCCGTTGGCCACCACCGCCAGCCGGTCGCCGCGCAGCGGGCGCATGCGCGAGAGTGTCTCGAGTGCATCGAACAGCTCGTCGGAGTCGTTGACGCGCACCACACCGGCGCGGGCGAAGGCGGCGTCGAACACCACGTCGCGGTTGGTGATTCCCGGTGTCGGCGGCACGGCGGAAATATCGGACTCCGCCGTGCGCCCGCTCTTGATCGCCAGCACCAGGCGGTTGCGCGAGGCATCGCGCACCGAGGTCATGAAGTGCTGGGCGTCCTTGATGCGCTCGAGGTGTAGAAGTATCGCTTGGGCCGGCGAGAATTGATTGATGTAATCGATCAAATCCGGCAACAGCACGTCGACGCTGTCGCCGACGGTGATCAGATGCGAAAAGCCCGCTTCGCGCCCCGCCGCCCAATCGATCATGGCGTTGGCGAGCATGCCGGACTGGCCCAGGTACGCCACCCGGCCGGGCTTGACCGGCTGGCTGGCGTAAGAGGCGTTGAGCTTCTTGCTCGGCACGATCAGCCCCATGCACTCCGGGCCCAGCACGCGAATACCGGAGTCGCGGGCGGCGTGCAGCATCTGCTCGCGAATCGAGCCTTCGCGCCCGCGTTCGCGGTCGAGATACGCCCCGCCAGAGAGCACCAGCGCCGCCTTGACGCCAACCCGGCCCAAACGCTTGATCAGCTTCGGCGCGCCTTCGACCGGCGAGCAGATCACCGCCAGATCCGGCGGCCCCGGCAGCGCGTCGACGCCTGCGTAGCACGGCACGCCGAAAACCTCCCGGTAGCCTTTCAAATTGACGGCCCAGAGCTTACCTTTAAAACCACCCTCTTGAAGATTGCCGAGCACGAGCCCGCCCAGCGACTCCGGCTTTTCCGAGGCGCCGAAGACGGCGATGGTGTGCGGCTCGAAAAAATGGTGTAGAAACCGAGTGCTCACAGGCGTCTCCCGAGGGGTGCGTCGATGTACGACTTATGGTCAGTGTCGTGCAAGCACGGGTACCGATTAAGGTAGCCTGACATTCAACGGAGCGCCTGCATGATTACCGCCTACCTTACCCATCCCGACTGCGTCTTGCACCATATGGGCCCGGAACACCCGGAAAGCCCGGCGCGGCTCGAGGCCATACGGGCACGGCTGGCACTCGACGGGCTCTTACAGCAGACCATGCAGGGCGAAGCGAAAGAAGCTCCTACCGAGGCGCTCGAGCGGGTCCACGCCGCCCGCCATCTCAGCGCGCTGGAGAAGTGCCAACCCCGGGAAGGCTTTATGGCCCTCGATAGCGATACGCTGATGAATCCGGACACGCTTAAGGCCGCCCGAGTAGCGGCGGGCGCGGTGATCAAGGGGGTCGATCAGGTGGTCAAACGCCAGGCGGACAACGTCTTCTGCGCCGTGCGCCCGCCCGGCCACCACGCCGAAGCCGCCGAGGCCATGGGGTTCTGCTTTTACAACAACGTAGCGGTGGGCGCTGCCCATGCGCGCGAGCATCACGGTATCGCGCGGGTTGCGATACTCGATTTCGACGTGCACCAGTGCAACGGCACCATCGATATCTTCAAGAATGACCCGAACGTTTTGATCTGTTCGAGCTTTCAGTCTCCCTTCTACCCCTGGCGCTACCTCAAAAGCGAGTGGCCGAACGTGATCAATACGCCGCTGGCGGCGGGTTGTCAAAGCGCCGAATTCAGAGAGGCCGTGCTGACACGCTGGCTGCCGGCGCTTCACGATTTCAAACCGGAGCTTGTGCTGCTCTCCACCGGGTTCGACGCCCACCGTGACGACCCGATGGGCGAGCTCGAGCTTAATGATGAGGACTACTACTGGGTAACGCGCCAGGCAATGGAGATCGCCGAGCGCTACGCCGAGCGCCGCCTGGTCTCCGTGCTCGAGGGCGGCTACAACCCGACATCGCTTGCCAGCGGCTGCGCCGCGCATCTCAAGGCATTGCTGGGATTACCTTTTGACAACGCGCCATAACCCGGTGATTAATACGTTTGCAGCGCCTTGAATCAAGGGCGTCAAAGGCAGTTGGTCGGCTTGGGTAGCCCCGCCAGCCGCGCCACGCGCCGGGCGGGGCTCTCCGGAAACAGCGACATCAGATAGATCGAACTGCCCTTCTCTTCGCCCAGCGCCTGCCTGGTCGCTTTTACCAGAGGCCGCATGGCCGGCGCCATCTCGAAGCGCGCGTAGAAATCGCGTACTACCTCGATGATCTCCCAATGTGCCGCCTCGAGCTTAATGCCCTCCTCGGCAGCAAGCGAAGTAGCAACGTCAGAATTCCAGTCGTTTTGATTAACCAGATATCCCTCCGGATCAAGTTTTATCGTTTTAGCGAAATCAAGATAACGGTATAAATTTTCGTCATTCATTATCAGTACCAGGTAACGCTCTGTTCGTGACGCTCGGTTAGCGTTAGGAATTCGCTCATATCGATGATCGATAGTTCGTGGCGTCGAGCAATATCCAGAAGCCCGAGCGCCGACAGATCTTCTTGCAGCAGGTGAATACGCTTACCACAGCGAGAAAAGCCCGACCAGCCGGGGGCAAGGCCTGCCTGCACCGCCTGTTCGATCAGCACCACGTCGTCGCTCTCGCCCACTACGTGCAGCATACGAGCGGCGCAGGGCGCATCGAAACGTTGATTGAGAATATGCAGCATGAGAACTCTCTATATGAAAACTTTCTACATAAAAGCTTTCTACATAAAAACTTTCTAAAAGTGCAGGACGTCGATCGAGCGCTGATAAAGCGCCGCGACTGCCTCGTCTTCGATCACGCGCGCCGCTTTTATGAGCTCCTCCGGCGCAAGCCCCAGCGCCTCCAGGCTACTCCGGGGCACCAGCAGCTCGTCGATATCGTACATTTCGAGCATCTCGATAGTGGGCAGCACGGCCTTCTGCCCCGATGCACCGGCGGTTTGCCCTTTCACCAGCGCCAGCGCCCCGGCCCCAACGAATAAAAGCGTGACCGGCTGGCCGAAGGCCGCGGCGACCAGCGCCACGTCGAGCCCTTCGCGCAAGGCGTTGGAGGCAAACGGCGCCTGGCTCAGGCTGATCAAGCGAGCGGGTTCGTCCATTGTTGCCACCTCAAGCAAACGTGATGAAACGGTCGCAACGCTGCTGGAGCGCCAGCAGCTGGCCAAGCCCGGTCAGTTCGAACGGCGCTTGCATGCTGTGCTGGGTCAGCCCGTGCCGATGCGCTTCGCGCTCGTCGAGCACCCCCCGGCGCAGCGCCGCCGCGATACACACTTCAAGCGCAACGCCGTACTCTTCATTAAGCGCCGCCCAGGCCCGGCACAGATGGGTTTCATCCTGAGGCGGGCACATCAATGAAGAGGCGTTAAGCACGCCTTCCTGATAGAAGAAAACGCCGGCAAGCGTATGCCCGCGGCTCAGAAGCGTATGGGCAAAGCGCAGTGCCGAATGCGGTGCGGGGCTTGAATAGGGCGCCCCCGTTACCAGAAGCCCGTACTTCATCGCGCTCTCTTGTCAGTCACCGAGTGAATTAAAACCGCGTATAAAAAAAACAGACCCTACCGAAGCAGGGCCTGTTTGGGTAGCCAATAGAGGCGAAATGATCAGTCGCTACTCATGATACCCAGGATCGACAGCAGGCTGACGAACAGGTTGTAGATCGAGACGTACAGCGTGACCGTTGCCAGGATGTAGTTCGTCTCACCGGCGCGGTGCACGATTTCGCTGGTCTGGTAGAGGATCGCGGCGGAGGCGAACAGCACAAAGCCCGCGGATACCATCAGCGACAGCGCCGGAATCTGGAAGATCAAACCCGCCACCATGGCCAGAATCAGCACGATGGCGCCCGCCATCAGGAAATTACCGAGGAAGCTGAAATCCTTTTTGGTCATCAGCGCCACGGCGGACAGACCAATGAAGGTCAAACCGGTCATGGCCAGCGCGTTCATGATCAGCGCGCCACCGTTGGGTAGCGTCAGGTAGGCGGATATTATCGGGCCGAGGGTAAAGCCCATGAATCCGGTGAACGCAAAGGTGGCCAGTAGCCCCATTGCCGAGTTGGCGGTCTTGTGAACCAGAAACATCAGGCCATAGGCGCCGATGAAGAAGACGAAGATGTTCATTTGCTGCAGGCCGAGCGCGACGGATGCGCCCGCGGTGACGGCCGAAAACAGCAGTGTCATGGCCAGCAGCGCGTAGGTATTGCGCAGTACCTTGTTGGCTCTTGCGCCGCTAACCGCCTGATTGTCATGCGGTCGTACGGTGTGCGAATCGTTGAACGCCATGGTCTTAAGCTCCCTAGTGGTCGTACTAACAACGGACAAGCATGCCGCCCCGTAGTTCCGGACGCAAGCCCTTCAAACCCAAAAAGAGTCCTGGATTGGACGATTATTCAACGCCGTTTGTCTATGCTGACTTACCAGGTATAACACTCGCCCCGGTAATTGCGCGTTGATTGTGCCTATCTTATTTTATCGATTCACACTTCAACTCAAGGCGTGAAGATCATGACTCCACACTACCCGCGACTTTCGACACTCACCCTTTTTACGGCGGCTACCCTGATGAGCGCTCAAGCGCTGGGCTTCGAGCCGCGCGGCGAAAACGTGCTTTACCAGGTCGACGATGAACGCTTTGAAGGCTACTTCGTGTCCGCCGAAGGCGAGTCGAAAGGTAGTGTTCTGATCGTGCATGACTGGGATGGGCTGGACGATTACGAGCGCCAGCGCGCCGACATGCTGGCCCAGCAAGGGTACGATGTGTTCGCGGTGGATCTGTTCGGCGAAGGCAACCGCCCTCAGGAAACCGAGGCCAAGCAGGCCGCGACCAGCGCGCTTTACGAAGACCGCGAGCGCATGCGAAAACTCACCCTGGCAGGACTCGAGCAGGCGCGCGAACAGGGAGCAGCGAGCCAAACCGTGATCATGGGATACTGCTTCGGCGGCACGGTCGCACTCGAAATGGCGCGCGCAGGTAGCGCCGACGATATCGCCGCCTACACGAGCTTTCACGGCGGGCTGGATACGCCGGAAGGCCAGTCCTACGCGCAAGGCACCGCCCCAATCTATATTGCCCACGGCGGTGCCGACGAGGCGGTAAGCCTGGACGATGTCGCCACGCTCGCCGGCGAGCTCGAGCAGGCGGGTATTACCTACGAAGTGGGTATCTACTCCGGCGCTCCCCACGCGTTCAGCGTTTTCGGTAGCGACCGCTACAATGAGCGCGCCGACCAGCGCTCCTGGTCGACCTTCATGGTCTGGCTCGACGAAATGCTATAAGGCGAAGCGGTCAGCCATCGTGTGAAAACTGTTATTTCAAACAAGGAGAGAGGTATGAGCATTTACTGCGTATATCGCGTGGTCAAGGAAGACGCATCGATCGACGATGCGCCCGAGTGGTGGGTGGTCGACACGCGCGCCGAAAACGAACGCGATGGCGCGCTGGTTAAGGAGCGCGCCGCCACCAAACCCGAAGCGGACGAGATCGTCGCCCGCTTGAACGCCAACGCCGGTCATTGACGCCACTCCCCGCCCCGGTAAGCCACCGCGGCGGGGTCAACTTTCGATTTCGCGCAAATCCTCGATTTCCACACCTTTGGGAAGCTCGTCCGCCTCGGCAGGCAGCCATACCGGATTCAAGTCGCTATCCTCACGCCCATCGTCGAGCGTTTGACCGGGAATGCGATACACTATGCGTTCTCGCTTGACGTCCCAAGCGTAGATACGATCCATCGTGACCTCCTTCTCTAAAGGAAAAAGCGCCGCTGGATGTAGGCTTGTTTTTCAAGCTGCTACCATCGAGGCGCGTTTAATCATCAACTGTTCAGGAGAATGACATGAAAGTCATGTTTGCCATGGGGCTCGTCGCTCTGATGCTCGTGACGGCAGGCTGCGCATCGGGCCCGACCTCTTCGCGCTCGGCGGACTGCCGCAAACAGGCCGAGCAAATGGGCGACACCATGCACTACGGCGACTGTATGCGCGGTACCCGTACACAGCCCGGCTTTTAAGCAGTTCTTAATCAAAAACGGTTCAGCCTGAGCTGAACCGTTTTGAATGGATTACCGGTCGTGCGTATCGGCTTTGTGAGACGCTTCTCGCAGCGTTTTCTCAAGGCTGTGTTGACCCTCTTCGGAGTCTTCGTCATCCACCAAAAAGCTCGAGTGGTGATGTTTTCCCCTACGCTGTTCTGGCTTGATATCAGCGCCACAGGTATCGCAGTTTTCCGGATTTTCAGGGTTTCCTTCATCCTTTGAAGGGTCATATTCCTGGCCACACTTGGCGCACTTTTCTCGATGACTCATTTAAGCTTCTCCTTTCCTAAACACCTGCTCCTGTAGAACACGGGGTGTGCCTCCAGGTTCCTTGATCCACTTTCAACGCTTGCTCTACGGTCATTGAGGGTGTTGCGCGACTGCTTACTCCTGTATTAGTTACTCTACCTTCTGAGTTTAATAAATCCCCTTCCGACTTCAACCTATAGGACATAAATGCAGCGGTTGCACCATGGACGGCGTTATCTGTCACCCGGTCGCCTTAACCTGGGCCATTTCTCAAGCGTGGGACTCGTCCTGGGGACGCTCTTTTTCGCGCTTTCGTTAACGCCGAGTCTTGTGCCGCGTCCGCTTTTGGCCCAGGGCGTGGTCTCAGGGCTATGCTTTAGCGCCGGCTATGCAATCGGCGTATCGCTAGGCGGGCTGTGGCATTACCTTCGATTGCCCGAGCCGCGCGGCATTGCCCGGCGTGCCATCACCGCGATCGCGGCACTCACCTGTACCCTGCTGGCTGCGCTGTTTCTATGGCAGGCGTCCGGCTGGCAAAACAGCATTCGCTTGCTTATGGGAATGGAGCCTGCCCACGGCACGCGGGGCATCAGCATCGCCGCTATTACGCTCGCTCTATTCGCGGGTTTCACCCTTTTGGCGGGAGCGTTCAGGCGCACCTATCGGCTTCTTGCTAACCGGGTTTTCTCCTTTCTACCCAGGCGGCTGGCGGTTGTGGTGGGTAGCATCGCCGCACTGGCCCTGTTCTGGCTTTTGATCGAAGGTGTAGCACTTTCATCCGCGTTGAGAGTGGCGGATCGCACCTACGCGCAGCTCGACGATTTCATGCAGGACGACCTGGCCCCACCCGATGACCTTGGCCGCGCCGGCAGCGAAGCGTCGCTGATCAGTTGGGAGGCGCTGGGTAGCCGCGGGCGGCGTTTTGTCACCCAGGGGCCGAGCGGTGAACAGATCGGCGCGTTTCTGGGTGAGCCCGCGATCGACCCGCTGCGCGTTTATGTCGGCTTGAACGCCGCAGATACACCTCAACAGCGCGCCGAGCTCGCGCTGGCGGAACTCGTGCGCGCAGGCGGCTTCGAGCGCTCGATACTGGTACTTGCCACGCCTACCGGGCGCGGCTGGATCGACCCGGGCGCGCAGAACACCATCGAATACCTGGCACGCGGCGACATCGCCACCGTGGCCGCCCAGTACTCCTACCTGCCCAGCCACCTGTCGTTGATTGCCGAAGGCGAGTACGGGGTGGAGAGCGCGCGGGCGCTATTCATCGCCATCTACCGCTACTGGAGCAACCTGGCGGATAACGAGCGCCCGGCGCTTTACCTGTTCGGCCTTAGTCTTGGTGCGCTCAACTCCGACCGCTCCTTTGATTTTTACGACATCATCGAAGATCCGTTCGACGGTGCGCTTTGGGCGGGCCCACCCTTTCGCAGCGATACCTGGCGCAGCGCCACGGCAGGCCGCGACCCGGGCTCGCCGGCATGGCTGCCCACCTTTCGCGGTGGCAGCGTTATTCGCTTCATGAACCAGCGTGACGGCTACGCAGGATACCCACGCGACTGGGGCGACTTTCGCATCGTTTTTCTACAGTATGCCAGCGACCCGATCGTCTTTTTCGACCCCGCCGCCTTCTGGCGTGAGCCGGCGTGGATGCGCTCGCCCAGAGGACCAGACGTCTCCCCGGCGCTGCGCTGGTACCCGGTCGTTACGATGCTTCAGCTATTGGCCGACCTGGCCACCGGCGGCGCCCCGCCGGGGCACGGCCACGAACTCGCCGCCGAGCACTACATCGACGCCTGGCGGGCGCTGGTCGAACCCGACGGCTGGAGCGACGAGGAGATCGAGCGCCTGAAGCGGCTTTTCATCGACGCCCGTCAAATGGCGCCGGATACGTGAGTCCGACCCTTCTCTTTTCTTGCGCGCAGGAGCGCGTATAATGCCCGGCCCCGGCGCTTGCGCCAGAAGGAGGGTTCCCTAACCCCTCGTACACTCAAAAAGGCCTCTTTGCATGTTCGCACTGACCGACACTCAACATCGCCGCTGCCTGACGCTCATGGTGGCGTTTCATATCGCCGTCATCGCCGCCAGCAACTATCTGGTACAGCTCCCCTTCCAGCTTTTCGGCTTTCATACCACCTGGGGCGCCTTCAGCTTCCCGTTCATCTTTCTGGCCACCGACCTGACGGTTCGCCTGTTCGGCAAGGGGCCGGCGCGGGCGATCATCCTGCGGGTGATGTTTCCGGCGCTAATGATCTCCTACGTGGTGTCGGTCATCTTCCCCCATGGCAGCTTTGCCGACATCACGGCATTGGGCGAGTGGAACACTTTCGTTGCGCGCATCGCGCTGGCCAGTTTTCTCGCCTACTTTCTAGGTCAACTGCTCGACGTTCAGGTCTTCGATCGCCTGCGCCGCCTTGCCTGGTGGGTGGCGCCGGTCTGCTCAACGGTGCTGGGCAACCTGGCCGATACGTTCGCCTTTTTCTTTACTGCTTTCTACAATAGTCCGGACCCGTTCATGGCCGCCCACTGGGTCGAGATCGCCGCGGTGGATTACGCCATCAAGCTGGCCATCAGCCTGCTGTTCTTCCTGCCGCTTTACGGACTGCTGCTTGCCTGGCTGACCCGGCGACTTATGACCTGGACCGGCCAGCACGACCGCGCCCCGCGTACCGCCTGATTTCGCGCCATTCACCCGCGCCTGACCCTCAAGGAGTCTCAATGAGCCGCGCATCTCCGGTTGATCTTCACTTCATCGATGCCTTCGACGAGAGCGCGGATAGCGCTCGCACGCCGCTGATTGTTCTGCACGGCCTGCTGGGCAGCGCCGACAACTGGCGTTCGCAGCTCAAGAAATGGCAGCAAACTCGGCGCGTGCTGGCCGTGGATTTGCGTAACCACGGCCGCTCGCCCCACGCTGAGGGGATGGAGTACGCGACGCTTGCCGGTGACGTGACTGCGCTGATGGAGCGTGTTGGCATCGAGCGCGCGCACGTTCTCGGGCATTCGATGGGCGGTAAGGTGGCGATCAGCCTGGCGCGGCTAGCGCCGCAGCGCACGGCCTCGCTGATCGTGGGCGATATCGCCCCGGTACGCTACGAACACGGCCACGACGACGTGTTCGCCGCCCTGGAGGCGGTGCGTGAGGCCAAACCGACGGATCGCAAGAGCGCCGACGCGCTCATGGCCGAGCACGTCAGCGCCCGCCCGACTCGGCTGTTTCTGGCCACCAATCTGGTGCGCGGCGACGATAAAACCATGCGTCTGCGCGTCGGACTCGACGAGATTCGAGACGGCTACGCCTCGATCATCGGCCTGCCCGCAGGAGACGCCCCCTTCGACGGCCCGACGCTGGTGCTGCGCGGGGCCGACTCGCATTACGTAAGCGACGAGCATCTGCCCGAGCTCAAGAAGATACTGCCCAGAGCGCGCCTGGTGACACTCAAGAACGCCGGGCACTGGCTTCATGCGGACCAGCCCGAAGCGTTTCAGGAGGCGGTCGCCGCCTTCATCGAGGCGCAGGAGGCGTAAAAGCGCCAGTACTCATAGCGGCGTCACGCTGAGTCCGTGCGCCGCGGGGTCCTGCAAAAAGCGGTTGAGTATGCGGTAGGTATCGACATCGAACTGCACCGCCTGACACCCGAGCTTTTTGGCGGCCACAAGCGTTTTGGCACTGCCCAGATAGCACCAGCGATCCACCACATGAAAAGCGCTTCGCCGCGGCCGGGCGCTCTTTTCCCGTATCACGATACGCCCGGGCCAGGGCCAGGTGCTGACCTCTAGCCGGGAAAGCGCCTGCTGAGCCCGAGCG
Source organism: Halomonas sp. HNIBRBA4712 (assembly GCF_043558675.1). NCBI lineage: Bacteria > Pseudomonadati > Pseudomonadota > Gammaproteobacteria > Oceanospirillales > Halomonadaceae > Halomonas > Halomonas sp. HNIBRBA4712. Next base: position 296,638 of record NZ_JBIFXR010000002.1, read on the forward strand.
GTGTGTTCCTGGAGTGTCTCCTCGCCGCAGCAAGCGCCAGCACATTTGCCCAACTGCCGGGCAAAACAGCGCCCCCGCCCCTTCTCGAGCCCAATCACCTGGGGGCAAAGCCTGTGTTCCTCGATCACACTCTTGAGCGCCTGCTTGGCCTCGCGGGCGTGGCGAAAGAGCCCAAAGCGCTGACCTGGCGCGGTACTGATTAGCACGGCGCTACCGGCAAGCGTGGGCGAGCGCTCGCCGTCGGCCCAGAACCAGGTCTTGAGCCCCCCCTGGCGGCGGAGCTGGCGATTCATGATCGGCATCATCTCCTTGATCAGCTGCGCCTCGCGAAGCTGCGCGCCCAGGTCACCGGCGGTCTCCTCCCACTCGATGTGTTGAATCTGCTGGAGCATGCGCATCGCCTTGTCGTCCTGATGATCGCGCTGAAAATGCCCCTTCACCCGGCTTTTGAGATTGACGCTCTTGCCCACGTAGAGCGGCAGCCGGTTATGGCCATAAAACAGATACACCCCCGGAGCGGCGGGAAGCCCCGCCAGCACCTCGCTATCCAGGTGCGCAGGCAGGCTGCGATGGCGCTTCTCCAGCTCGGTGGCCTCCTGCCACCGCTCGGTGGGAAAGCGCCGCTGCCAGCTCTGCCACAGCTGCCAAAGCGCCTCGGCATCGTCTTCGGCGCGGTGCGCGCGGGCCACCGTAATATCGAAGCGCGCCAGCAGGGCCTTCAGGTTGTGCTGGTGCTCCTGAGGCTCGAGACGGCGCGAAATGCGCAGCGTACACAGCACGTTGGGGCGGTAGTCCAGCCCTGCGCGCTTGAAGGCGTTGCGCAGAAAGCTCGCATCGAAGCGAGCGTTGTGCGCTACCAGCCAGCTGTCGCCCAACCACGTCTTCAACGCCTCGGCGACCGTCTCGAAACGGGGCGCATCGCTCACCATGTCATCGTGAATGCCGGTGAGCTGGGAAATGAACGGCGGGATACCGACGCCCGGGTTGATCAGGGTGACCCAGCGGTCGACGACCTGACCATCGAGCACCTTCAGCGCGGCGATTTCGGTAATGCGATCGCGGGTGGCGCGGGTGCCGGTGGTTTCGACATCGATAAACGTCAGGGCGGGTTCGCTCATGTCACTCCGTTCACTGGATTCACGGCGTCAGCGTATGGGGGTCGATCGCAAGTCTGGAGACCGGCAGCGGCGCCTCGATGATGCCACGCTTGGCAAGGTAGGCCTCGAACGCCTGGTAGCGGCGCGTATTCACCGCCGCCGGGCTGAGAGAAAGCCGCCTCAAGAGCGCCTCCCAGCTTGCCTCGTTGGCCGGGTTGTCGAGGATCGGATGATGCTCGACCAACAGCGCCCAGGCCGCCTCCGGGTTTTCGATCATCCAGTGGCTCGCCTGCTCGACGGCGGTCAAAAACCGCGCCCAGATCGGGCCTTTCGAGGCCAGCGAATGGCTGTTGGCCACCACAATCAGTCCGTCGTGGCGTGGAATGTCGATCGTCTCGTAGTGAATGACCCGGCTATCTACCCCTTCAGGGGCCAGCTGTTGCGGAAGTGTGGTATAGAAGCCGTCGGCGATCACTTGAGCCTCGCCGCCAACCACCGCCGCTACGGCATCGAAGTGAACGTTGACCGGCGCCTTGAAACTGTCAGTCTGGCGCAGCGACTGGGGAATCAGCCGCTCGGCCACGATCTCCTTCCCCTCAAGGGTGGAAAAGCCGTAGTCGAGCCCGGCAAGTGCTGCGATGTCCTCCTGCTCGGCCGCCTGGCGGGTCACGACCACCGCATTCAGCGGCGTCTCGATGAGCGTACCCACGCGCACCAGCGGCTCGCCGGCATGTACCTGAAGGTGCAGGACCGGCTCGCGGGTCAGCGCCAGATCGACTTCCTCGGCGACCAGCAGCTTGAGCGCCACGTCCGGGTCCGCCGGGCTCTGCAGGTCGAGCGTAAGGCCCTGCTCTTCGAACAGCTCGCGCTCGTCGGCGATCAACAGCGCCGCGTGCTGGGGGCTCAGGTACCAGTCGAGCATCACCGATACCTCGGTCAAAGGCGGCGGGTCGAGCGGCGGTGGAATCGCAAGCGCGGTGGAGGGTGCCGGCGCGACGACGTCATCGTCGAGGCTCTCGGCTTGAGGCTCTTCGTTCGTTTCTAGTCCGCTTGCCTCCAGCTCACTCACCTCTGAGCCCGCTGCGGAGTCATCGCTGTCGTCCCAAAGCCCTGGGGGTAGCACCACGTCGCTTTCGAGCCCAGGCACCTCGGGCTCAGGACTGGGCTCGCTGGCACTTGCCTGAGCACTCCAGCACAGCAGGCACAGCGTACACGCGAGAAACAAACGATTTCGCCTGCCGGTAGTCAGGTGCAGCATCGCTTCACTCCCGAATCAAGAACGCGGAGTGTAGCGGGTGGCCGGTGACCATGACCAGCCCCGGGGGCGGAACACAGCAAACGGCGCGGTAAAATGGTGGGCGTCGTGCAATAATAGAGCGGCATTGACGCAGAGACGGAGAGACATGGACGCACTGTATACCTTTTTCTTGATCGGCGGCATTCTCATGACGCTGAGCATTCTGGCAAGCCGGCTCTCTTCGATGTTCGGTGTCCCGCTTTTGCTGATCTTTCTGGGCCTGGGGATGCTGGCTGGCGAAGAAGGCGTGCTCGGCGTGGTGTTCGATGACTACACCATGGCGTTCACCATCGGCCACTTGGCACTTGCAATGATCCTGCTCGATGGCGGACTACGTACTCGTCTCAAGACCTTCCGGGTAGGCTTCAAGCCCGCGCTGTCGCTGGCGACCGCCGGGGTCTTCATCACCAGCGCCATCGTCGGGCTAATCGCCATGTGGGTGTTCGACCTCACCCTCGTACAGGGGCTGCTGGTCGGCGCGATCGTCGGCTCTACCGACGCGGCGGCGGTCTTCTCGATGCTCAGCGGGCGCGGCGTGAATCTCAACGAGCGGGTTAGCGCCACGCTCGAGATCGAGTCCGGCACCAACGACCCGATGGCGATTTTCCTGACGCTGATGCTGGTCGAGCTGCTGGTAGGCGACATCGGCGGCGCCACCGATACGCTGCTGTTCTTTATCTCACAGTTTGGTATCGGTCTGATCGTCGGCCTGGGCGGCGGCTGGGTTTCCGCGAAGCTTCTGCGCTGGCTCGACCTGGCACCGGGGCTTTACGCCATGCTCGCGTTGGCGCTGGGTTTCAGCGTCTTCGGGCTCACGAGCGTACTCGGCGGCAGCGGCTTTCTGGCGATCTACCTGGCGGGCCTGATGATCGGTAACCAGCCCGGGCGGCACTTGAACTTCATCCTGCCGGTGCACGATGGGCTGGCCTGGCTGAGCCAGATCGGGCTGTTTCTGGTGCTGGGCCTTCTGGTCACGCCCAGCCAGCTGATGGAGGTGATCCTGCCCGCGGGGCTGGTGGCGCTGGCACTGATCTTCATCGCCAGGCCGCTGGCGGTGTTCATCACCATCAAGCCGTTTTTCCGCTTTCGCTGGCGCGAAACCTTCTTTATTGCTTGGGTGGGGCTTCGCGGCGCGGTACCGATCGTGCTGGCGATCTTTCCAGTGATTGGCGGTGTGGAAAACGCCTCGCTCTACTTCAATGTCGCCTTCGCTGTGGTGCTGATGTCGCTTCTGATCCAGGGCGGCTCGCTTACCCTGATGGCGCGCTGGCTCAAGATCGAGGTACCCGCCGGCACCACGCCCAACCGGCGCGGGCCGCTCGGTATCCTGCCGGAAAACGACTTCGAGATGTTCGTCTACGTGGTCGAAAACCAGGACCTGGAAGACGTGCCGATTCGCCTTTTACGCTTCCCCTCCGGGGCGCTGATCTCGGCGCTGTTTCGTAATCACGTCATGCTCCATCCCAAGGGCAACACGCGGCTAAAGCTCGACGACGTCATCTGTGTGATCGGCCGCTCCGAGGATCTGGTCGCACTCAACCGGCTGTTCAATGGCGACGCCAGGCTCAAGCAGGAGCGCGCCTTCTTCGGTACCTTCATTCTCGATGGCACCGCCTACATGCAGGATATCGCCGAGGCATATGGCTTGACACTAAGCCCCGGCGAGCAGGAGATGAGTCTGAGCGAGTTCATTTCGCTGCGCGTGGGCGGGCACCCGGTAGTCGGCGACGACGTCGACTGGCATGGCATTCACTGGGTGGTCAGCGAGATGGAGCGCGGCACGATCACCCGCGTCGGCCTGCGGCTCTACTAATTTGACCAAAGGCGTTGACTTCCAAGGGAAAGGTGGTAGTATACGCACCCATAAGCCGGAGGGATGGCAGAGCGGTTGAATGCACCGGTCTTGAAAACCGGCATAGGTTAATAGCCTATCCAGGGTTCGAATCCCTGTCCCTCCGCCATTTTTAAAAAAGCCCCGTAAATCAAGCGATTACGGGGCTTTTTGTTTTTCGATTTGTCCCAATATTTTGTCCCAAAACCATACCCCATTAAAGCGGTTTTAAGCCATTTTAAAGGCTGTCCCCCACCATCCGCCTGCCATAGCTTCAAAAAACGCTCAGAACAGCTTACAGGAGCTTCTAGAAGCATTGCTCTCGTTAAGCGACAACTAACAAAGCAAGACGAAACTAAATACTTCCTCTCTCAATAACTGTGAGTGAGCGTAGCGAGCGAGAGCGCGCCAGCGCGGTAAGTCGAAAACAAAGAATCGCACGCGGTAGCGTGCTCAATGTCGTTTTCAATAAAAAAATGCTGTGTTTTTAACAAAGCGACAATGCTCTGATTAATACTCTATAAGCAAAAAAAAATAAAAGTTAATTTATACGCAAAAGTGCTGTGAAAATGAAAATAATAGTTTGGATAATATCCAAACTTAATGAAATAATATCCAAAGTATGTTATAATAAATAAATAATAAAGGCACTCGGGCAAGTGCCTTGAAGTGAAGAACTTAATCAATCGACAGGAGACTAAGCCTATGGATAATAATAACACAAAAACTAAAAAAGATCAAAAACAAGACTTTAAAGTTAAGGTCGGATTTCAAAAGTTCGCTTTTTTTAGTTTTGATAAAGAGGGGTATGTTATGAGATTACGACAATATGAAACAACAATCAGAAGAAAAATAAAGCAACTCAGAGAAAACAAAAAAGAAGTTTCTAACACCGACACTATTGCGAGCATAGAAAAAGAAATAAAATCATTGAAAGCGAAGTTGTTAAACAATACTGACAACGCTGTTTTATACTACTTTATCGAGCATATCGACTACAATAATAAAGTCGATATGGACAAAGTAAAAAAGACCCAAAAAGCAATAGCTGACGAACTATGTTTAGATAACGCAGAAGTTTCAAGGGCTTTTAGAAAGCTTAAAGAATTAAATATAATCAGCTTCACAAAATCAGGACATGCACTTGAAAAAGTGCGAGTATCACCGTTTATATTATGGCGTGGTAAAGCAATCACCCATTACAATCTAATGAAAGAACTCAAAGAGGAATTCGCGGGAACGCCCTTTGAAACAAAACTTACAGCAGTAGCTTAAAGGAGAATTATATGAAAAACATGCTCTGCGATTTATTCAATGAAAACACAAAAGATCTAACACAAGTTATTGAAGATGGTGTTGTGTTAAAAGAAGAAGGAAACAGCTTCGTGTATTACAACAAGCAAGCAATTCTTGAAAGCAAGAATGAGTTATTGAAAGAAGAAATACTTAACATAAGGGGTGAATAACCCCCCTTTTTTAGACTTATCTATGGCTAAAATTTTTAATATTCTTTTTTTCAAGTTCTTTTCTCAATTTCCTGTTCTTCTCGATTAATCGCTGATTGGTTTCTTTTTGAGCAGAGAGTTCTTTTTGAGTTACTTCTTTGTATCTTTCATATTCTGTGTCTATTTTCGATTTTTGCTCTAAAAGCTTGTTGCACATATTTGAAAGCTTCTCAGTTTGCTCAGTAGCTTTATCTCTTTCGTATCGAGCTTTTGCTACATTTCTGATATTAGGATCATTAAGCATAGTCATGTAATCAGCTCGCCATGCTTCATGCTTTTTAAAATATGCGTTCATTTTCTGCCTTTCTTTGTTTAGCCAACCTTTCCTTCCAAACAGGGGTGGGTCTGAGATTTCAGGTCTTTTTGTTCTGCGTCTTAATGCAGCATTTTGCGACTTGTACCAGTGCTCAAGAGGAACGTGTTCTCGCTTCGTATTTTTTTCGCCTCTTTCTAATCCAAATCCTTCAACAGCTTTGTGATATTCTGTTTGAAGCATCGAATGCCTGCTCTTGTGACCACCAATCAAATCTTTTGCAGACAGCCTGCCGTCTGGTGTGATAGGCACTATATGAGCTTGCAAATGAGTAGTTGTTTCATCTTCATGTAGAATCAGAGAAACTATATTTTCTCTTCCAAATTTATTTTCTAACCATTCCTGATTTTTATTAACCCACCTGTCTTTAAAGCTTTGCGACTTATCATGGAAAAACTCGGGGCTGACTCCCATAAAAACTTCAACTGCAATTACTGAATTATTTTTATGGTTGTTTCCATACCATTTGGGTTCGATTCCACACTCATCCAGTCTAGCCCTTATGCCCGCATTAAGATTTCGATTAGGCGGCGTTACGAGGAATCTGTTCAGATGAGCGCGTTTAGGATCTGCGTTAGCGGGTTGGTCAATTCTGAGATTGTGCCTCCCAGACCCGCCTGATGCCTGAAAGCTTTTGATTTTCTCTGTTCTCAAAATTGCATATTTTTTATCCATTTTAAACACTCCTTGTTGTTATTGTTTTTTTGGTTGCGTAGCAACCTGCGAGAAAGTCCTTTTCTCGCCTTCTTCTAGCTCTGCTAGAAGCTCACCGCACGTAGTGCGACCCGTAAGGGTGGAGTGAGTCCACCCTGACGGGTGCAACAACATTATAACACAGTTACATAACTAAATGCTTTGCAACGTTTTTATTGCGTCTAACTTCTGCTTCGCACTTGCACCATCACTATATATGTCAAAAGTTACAGTGCCAGTTTCGTGACCAACAATAGAAGCGATCACTAATGGCTTAACGTCGTTATGCTGTAATGAAGTTATGACTGTCTTGCGAATGCTATGAAACACATAGCGAGCATCATAGCCCAGCTCTTTCTTTATACGACCGAAAGCTTTGCTAATCGAGTCAGAGCGAATACCGTATTTATTACCGCCAGAGGTGTGTATCAAAAAACCATCTGCATCGGCATTTTTTACCAACTGGTCGATAAGTGGTTTTAAACTCGAATGCAGGGGTATCTTTCTAATGCTAGCATCTGTCTTGCCCTCCTCAATATATAAGCTCTGAATGCCGTTCTCAGCGACGATGTGGTTTTTTGTGAGCCTACATACCTCTTCGATACGACACCCCGTTAAACCCGCTATTTTTACCGCATAAGCGACTTGATGCTTTCGCTTAGATATAGCGAACTCATACAGCTTTTTCACTTCTTCGGCTTTGAAAGCTAGTCGCTTCTCTTCCTTTTTCTTGCCTTTCTTCTTATCATTTGGCAACTCATGGCCGAGGAAAGGGTTGTCTCTTGTGTCGTATCGGCTCTTGTAGTCTGAATCATACTTGCTTGACCATTTGTGAAAACTTGAGCCCGCATGAATATGGTTTTTCTTTGTCTTTGTGCTGACATTCAAACTATCTAAAAATTGTTGGTAACTCTCGAACGATAATTCAAGACTATCGCTTTCAAGATAATTTTTTAGGACTTTAAGCTTAGATACAAAAGCGTCTACGGTTTTCTGCGCCAGCCCCTTAATTTCTACTTGATGTTTTGCAAAAGCTTCAAGTCGTTGCGGTGTAAATGGTGACTTTGGGGAGTAAGAGGAAGGTGTTGTAAAAACGTTAGTAATCTGTTCTGCTTGGGTTTCACTAAAACCTGCTTGCTTTGAAAAAAATTTATTTTTAATTATCAAAAACTCTTCTGTTGCCTTTAAAAAGTCAGCGACTAAATCTGTATTTTTTTCAGTTTGATATTCGTAAAATCGACTACCCATTTCATAAAATTTGAGCTTCCATAATCTTGCTTGTTCTGGATCATTTTTAAAGATCACAGGAATATCTGAGTGAAAAATCTTAATAAAACTAAGAGCATTCTCTTTTGTGAATATTTTTTCTTGACGAATGTGTTTCAATAATGTCGATTCAAAAAAACCTGCGAGAGCTTCACTGGCCTGCTTCTGAAGATGCAACTCATTCTCAAAATCATTATCGCTTATTCCATTCCGTGCTTTGCTTATAACAGACTTCCATTCAGCAAGAATGCGAAGCTTTCTTATATGAGCTTCTGCTTTATTACCCGTTTTTAACGATTTTGTTAGCTTGCTACGATTTCCAAAAGCATGTCGAACATCAGCCGGTAATTCGAGACGGACATGCCAAGTTGAACCCTTCAAAACCAGATTGTCAGCCATTTAGAATCCCGCCAATTTGTCCCAAAAACTTGTCCCAAATTAACAGAAAACCGCCGTATATCAAGCATTACAACAGCTTAAACGACGAACCGGAAGGTCCCTGTCCCTCCGCCACTTATACCAGGGAATCAGCTTAACGGCTGGTTCCCTTTTTCGTTTGGGCGCCTCTTTTAACCAACTTCCCATCTTTTTCTTCCTTGTAGCGCTTACCAATACGGCTTTGAATACGCTAAGGTAGATACATCAAGTCAGGAGATACGCCATGAAAAGGGCGCCTCCCCCACCAATGAGTCGGATCAGTCATATCACCAGCATCACCCTGCTCTTATGTCGTTGCCGTGGCAGTGGTTTTCATCAAGGTTAGCCATAAGCAGTAAACTTCCCTGGTGCATTATTCGGCGCTGTTCGCGCTACTCCTGCCGCTTTGCCTGCTCGATACTTCCTACCTGGCGCTCCTGCATTGCGCTCTGCACGTCTTCGAGGCTCGTGGGATCGTCGATGGTCGAGGGCACGGTAAAAGGCTTGCCGTCGGCCAGGGTACGCAGCAGTTTGCGCAGGATCTTACCGGAGCGGGTCTTGGGCAGGCGGCTGACGATCAGCACTTGCTTGAACGCGGCCACCGGGCCGATCGCCTCGCGCACGCGTTGGATGAGCTCGGCTTCGAGCCCGGCCTCGTCGCCGTCGAAGCCATCCTTGGGAATCACCAAGCCGATGGGGAGCTGGCCTTTGAGCTCATCGTGAATCCCGATCACCGCACACTCGGCCACCGCCGGGTGGCCGCCCAGCACGCCTTCCATTTCGCCGGTCGAAAGCCGGTGGCCGGCCACGTTGATCACGTCATCGGTGCGCCCCATGATGAAGAGATAACCATCTTCGTCGAAGTAGCCGCCGTCGCCGGTCAGATAGTAGCCGGGAAATGCCGCCATGTAGGCGCTGTGAAAACGCTGAGGGTCGCGCCAGATACCGCTCAGACACCCGGGCGGCAGCGGCTGTTTGATCACCACGCTGCCTTCATGAAGCGGCGCGGCGCGCTCGCCTTCGCGATCGATGACTTCGACGTTGAAGCCGGGCACCGGCCAAGTGGCCGAGCCGGCTTTGGCGGGGGCCAACTCGATCCCCGCCGGGTTGGCGGCGATCGGCCAGCCGGTCTCGGTTTGCCACCAGTGATCGATCACCGGCACGTCGAGCGCGTCGCTCAGCCAGTGGAAGGTGGGCGGGTCGAGCCGCTCGCCGGCCACGAATACGTACTCGAGGCGATCGAGCGTATAGTCGCGTAGCCTGAGCGCTTCCGGGTCCTCTTTCTTGATCGCCCGAAAGGCGGTGGGCGCGGTGAAGAAGCTCTTGACCCCGTACTCCTCGATGAGCCGCCAAAAGCTGCCGGCATCCGGCGTTCTGACCGGCTTGCCCTCGTACATTACGCTGGTACAGCCTCGCAACAGCGGTCCATAAACGATATAGGAGTGGCCCACCACCCAGCCCACGTCCGAAGCGGTGAAGATCACCTCCCCCGGCGCCAGGTCGTACACTGCCTCCATCGAGTAGGCGAGCGCCACGGCGTAGCCGCCGGTGTCGCGCACCACGCCCTTGGGCTTGCCGGTCGTGCCCGAGGTATAAAGAATGTAGAGCGGATGGGTCGCTTCGAGCTCGGCACACTCGGCGAAACGCCCGCTCTGCTCGAGAGTTTGCCAGTCGTGCTCGCCGCTTGCGAGCGTAGCCCGCGCGGCGTCGCGCTGAAAGATGACCACCGCCTCCGGCTTGAAGCGGCTTTCGGCGATCGCCTGGTCGACGATGGGCTTGTAGGGCAGTACGGTGTCGACCTCAACCCCGCAGGAGGCGGCGATGACGACCCGAGGCTCGGCATCCTCGATGCGAAGCGCCAGCTCGTGCGGGGCGAAACCGCCGAACACCACCGAATGGATCGCCCCGATGCGCGCGCAGGCGAGCATCGCGATCGCCGCTTCCGGCACCATCGGCATGTAGATCACCACCCGGTCGCCCTTGACCACGCCAAGGTTTTCAAGCCCGCCGGCAACGTGGGCCACGCGGTCGCGAAGTGTTCGGTAAGTGAGCGTTTGTTTTGAATCGGTGACCGGAGAATCCCAGAAGAAGGCGGGCTGTTCGCCGCGCCCCTCGGCTACGTGGAAGTCGAGAGTGGCGTGGCAAAGATTGATCGTGCCATCCTCGTACCACTGGGCGTGGCGCTGATCGTCCCAGCTCAAAATGGTGGTTGGGAAACGATACCAGGGAAGGCGATGGGCCTGCTCGGCCCAGAACGTTTCCGGCGACTCGATGGAGGGCGGATAAATAGCGCGATAACGGTTCATGGCCACCTTGTCTTTATTGTGTTAGCGATTGACCTCTATTGTTGACACTCTAACCATAAAAGCGCGGTTCGACCGTTACACCAACGGCTAATTTCAAAAATCATCGACCCCGTGCAAGCCGTTGTTGTCGACAAATTAACCTCGCTTAACCATTGACTGATCGTTAAACCGGACCTTGGACAAGCATCGCTAAATTAAAGAAGATTGATCAACAAAATTTCAACGTATAGAACCGTATTGTTTGACTCTTCATCAACGCTATCTGCCGCCCGATGAGCGACTGCGACCGCGTACAACAATAACCCGGCCTCGCTTGCGGCAAGGAGAAACCCATGGCTACTCACCCGAACGCCGCAGCTCGTTTACTCGAGCACAACGGCCAGGCGTTGGAAGCGGGCACGCTACTGCTCAAGGCGCTCGCTAACGCGAAACGCCTGCAGATACTTTGCCTGCTGGCCGAGGCAGAGCTTTCGGTCACCCAGATCAATCGGCAGCTGGCGCTGAGTCAGTCGGCGCTATCGCAACACCTGGCGATTTTACGCCGTGACGAACTGGTCATGACCCGTCGCGAGTCGCAAACCATTTATTACTCGCTCAAAAGCGAAAGCGCCAGAGCCGTCCTGGCGGCGCTGGCACTTCACTACGCGGCCTGAAGTCGCGTGAGTCATGAAAACAGATCAAGACCAGGTCTAACGGCGCTGCCAGCCGGTGGCTTCGAGCGCCCCTAGCGCTTTGGTCACGGCCTGCTCGACGCCGGAGGCGAGCGCCACGCTCACGCGCCGGCCCACGGTTTTCGGCGGCTCGAGCCTGACGCTGAACGCCTCGACGCTTTTCATTCGTTCGACCAGGTACGCCTCGCTGGTGCCGATGCTGTCCACCAGCCGCTCGTCGAGTGCTTCGCTGCCGTACCAGATTTCACCGGTCGCCAGGCGTTCGATATCCATCTCCGGGCGATGACGCGCAACGTAGGTCTTGAATAGCCGATGGGTATTCTCGAGATCGTCGATGAACTTTGCCCGCCCCTCTTCGGTATTTTCGCCCAGCACCGTTAGCGTGCGCTTGTAGCGCCCGGCGGTCAGCATTTCGACGTCGACGTCGTTACGCTTCAACAGCCGATGGATGTTCGGCACCTGGGCCACCACGCCGATCGAACCAATCACGGCAAAGGGGGCGGCCTTGATGTGGTGGGCGGTGCAGGCCATCATGTAACCGCCGCTGGCGGCGACCTTGTCGATACACACCGTGGTCGTCAGCCCCGCCTCGCGCAGCCGATCGAGCTCCGCCGAGGCGAGCCCGTAGGCGTGGACCAGCCCACCGCCGGACTCAAGCCGCACCACCACTTCGTCATCCGGGTGCGCCACGTCGATCACCGCCGACACCTCCTGAGCGAACTGCGCGGTGCGTGAGGCCTTGATGTCGCCGTGGAAATCGAGCACCCAAAGCCGCCCCTCGCTTGCCTCGCCACGTTTTTTGTCGCGCTTCTGGCGCGCCTTCTCTTCGCGGCGCAGGTGCTTGATCAGCTTCTTGCGCGCGCCTCGGGCGGTGGCGCCCAGGGTCAAGCGCCGGTGGCGCGCGCGGCGCTGTTCGTTGAGCGACTCTACATGCAGTGTCAGGCTGCGCTCGCCGCGCTTACCGCGCATTAGCAAAAGCCCCGCCACCACGATGAGTACGGTGACGATCACGCCTTGAACCAGGAAGGTGCCGATTGCCGCCATCCATTCATTCATGTGCACGCTCCTTTGCGCATTGCTGTTGCCCTGGTCGAGCCGACCGAGGGCGCCTTGAACGCCGGCTTGATTAAAACAGCTGTTTTAAATAGGCTCTGGGCTGACGCTACTATTATCGCTCGGCGCCGCCGACATTTCGCCACAATTTTGCACCGTCACGTTACAGGAACCTTCGATGTCCTCGACCACGTTTGAAAAGCTCGAATCGCGCTTCGACCCGGAAGCCGCCAAGGGAATGGATGAGATTTTCCAGTTCCATTTCTCTGACGAGCAGAGCCACTACCTGCACGTTCAAGATGGCACCCTGGGTATTCATGAAGGCGAGCACGACGACCCGTCGGTCACGATCTCCACCAGCACCGAGACCCTGCGCGGCATCATGAGCGGTGAGATCAACGGCATGACCGCCTTCATGAGCGGCAAACTCAAAGCCACGGGCAATGTGATGCTGGCGACCAAGCTCACGAGCCTCTTTCCGGGAAAATAACTTTCGGGCAAATACGTCCTACTCCTGCCTCTGGCGCACTCGCGCCAGATGGGTCTCGATCAGCTCGCGGGAAATCGAAAAGGCCGGCGGAAGCGCAGGCAGTTTACGCGGCGAAAACCACGCCGCGTCGCTGATCTCGACCCCGTCGATCCGAATGCGCCGCGTGGTCGCCTCGGCGAAATAGCCCAGCATCAACGAGTGCGGAAACGGCCACGCCTGGCTCTTGTGGTAGCGCAGCTGATCGACATAAACCCCTACTTCTTCGAAGATTTCGCGGTGCACCGCCTCTTCCGCCGACTCGCCAGGCTCGATGAAACCGGCAAGGGTTGAGTAGCGCCCGGGCGGAAAGCGCGGGCTGCGCGCCAAAAGCATCGCCTCGCCGCGGGTGACTAGCGTAATGATACAGGGCGAAATGCGCGGATAGTTGCGGTGGCCGCAGGCGTCGCAGTGCATTGCGAACTCCGCGCCGAGCCGCGTCGCCCTGGCGCCGCAGCGCCCGCAAAAGCGGTGATTCTCAAGCCAGGCGCCGACCTGTAGCGCTGTCGAAAGCAGGCTGAACCAGCTCTCGGGCAGGTGCGAAAGCCACTGACGGCCGTCGAGCCAGCTCTCTTCCGGCTGCTGTTCGATACAGAGCGCCACCGGTTCATCACCCCAGTAGCAAAGCGGCTGCATGGCCTCGGTCCAGGGTTGGAAAGCCAGCAGCGGCGTCGGCGCGCCGTCCGGGCTCGCAAGCCCCGGCGCCAGCCGCCCTTTCGCCAGGCGGATTACCCGGCCTTCGCTCGCCTCGCGCGGGATCTGACGTTTAAGCATCGAAAGCGCCGCCCTGCGCCCAGCCAAGCCCGTGGGCGCGGCACTTGGCCTGGTGCGCTGCTTCCTCGTCGTCACTTGGGCGAACCACCCTGAGCGCGCCGGGCGCAAGCGTCAGGCGCTGAATGGAGAGGCCTTCGCTTGCCTCGCTTTTCTCCTCGCGCTCGGAGGCGGCCCCGGCGTTGGCGTCGAGGGTCAACGCGGTCTGCCCACCGGTCATGGCCAAGTAGACGTCGGCGAGAATCTCGGCGTCCAGCAGGGCGCCATGCAGCACGCGGTGACCGTTGTCGATGTCGTAACGCTTGCACAGCGCGTCCAGCGTATTGCGCTGCCCCGGATGCATCTGACGCGCCATGGCGAGCGTGTCGAGCACGCGGCAGTGATCGCGCACCGGGCCAAGCCGCGGCCCCTGGCGGCGCTGATTGGCCAGGTTCAGCTCAAAATCGATGAAGCCGACGTCGAAGGGGGCGTTGTGAATCACAAGCTCCGCGCCGTCGATGAACGCCCAGAAGGCGTCGGCGATCTCGGCGAACACCGGTTCGTTGGCCACTCGCGCATCGTCGATCCCGTGAATCGCCACGACTTCGTCATCGATGTGGCGCTCGGGGTTGATGTACTGGTGATAGGTACGCCCGGTAAAGCGGCGGTTGATGATTTCGACGGCGCCGATTTCGACCATGCGGTGACCGTCGCGGGTTTCGATACCGGTGGTTTCGGTATCGAGAATGACCTGGCGCATTACGTACTCCTGTGTTGCTCGTCGATCGCTTCATTGGCCAGCGTATCGGCCTTTTCATTGCCCGGGTGGCCGCTATGGCCCTTCACCCAGTGCCACTCGACCCGATGGCGCTTCGTCTCTTCCAGCAGTATCTTCCAAAGCTCGGCGTTCTTGACCGGCTGTTTGGCAGCCGTTTGCCAGCCGCGCTTGATCCAGTTGTGAATCCACTGGGTAATGCCCTGGCGCACGTACTGGGAGTCGGTCCAGAGCTCGACCTGACACGATTTGGTCAGCGCGCGAAGCGCCATGATCGCGGCCATCAGCTCCATCCGGTTATTGGTGGTTTGGGCCTCGAAGCCTTTCAGGGTTTTCTCGTGGGGGCCGCTTGCCAACACCACGCCCCAGCCTCCCGGGCCCGGGTTTCCGCGGCAGGCGCCGTCGGTATAGACCACGACGTGGGGCTTACTCTCCTGCTGTGTCACTGACGATCCTTGGTAATGGGCGAGGTCGCATCGCTCGACTCGCAAAAGCGCGCCCCATGGCGGGTAGCGCCAAGCGTCGTCGGCGCCTTGACCGGTAGCTTGAACTTGACGCGCTCGATCGGTGCACCGCGCTTGCGTCTTTGCGCCTGAATCATGTAGCTCTGGCCCAGGGGCAGGTTATGACGTCGGCCGAAGGCCTCCCAGCGCTCGCCGCAGGCGCCGCTCATGCGGGCGCGAAAGCAGCAGTAGTCTACGCGTGCCACCTCGAAATCGACAAATGCCAGCCAGTCGCGCAGCCGGTTCACCCCAAGCCAGGCGCCGTTAAAGGGAAACGCCGTCTGCTCGCGGCGGCCGCGCTTGAAAAGAGCGCTCGAGCTCAGCGTGTTGAAACCGAACAGCACCAGAACGCCGTGGTCGTTGGTCACCCGTGCGGCCTCCTTGAGCGTAAAGTGGGCGTCCGGCAGCTGTTCGAGCCAGTGATGAATGACCACGGTATCCATCGAGCAGTCCGGCAGCGCTAAGCGCTCCGGTGGGCAGACCAGCGTCGAGGGCGAGTCGGCAAGCGCCGGGGTCGGCGCCCAGCGAATGCGGTGCGGTATACTCGAATGCGACATCAGCGAGCGTGCCATGCTCATCTCGAGACAGTGCCGGCCAGGGCGGCTTTCCACTACCGGGCCAAGGCATGCGCGCTGGACGTCCCAGAGCGAGCGCCCGGCGCGGCTTTGCCAATAGGCCTGGCTCTGGGTCAGTCGCCTGGCGAGCTCACCAGCCATGGTCGAATTTGACATGAAACGCGCTTCCCTCCAAAGTAGCGACTTTTTTGCACGGCTACGCGCGTGGTTCGTGGTTGACGCGGCAGGTACACGCAGTAGCGTTAAGAACGTTAAAGGATCTCGCCGATGATGAGCGTGACACCGATTCCCGCCCTTAGCGACAACTATATTTGGTTGCTAAGACAGGATACCAGCTCGAACGTGTGCGTCGTGGACCCCGGTGAAGCCGCGCCGGTCATCGAACTTCTCGAGCGTGAAAGCCTGACGCTAACCACCATTCTGATTACCCACCACCACCAGGATCACGTGGGCGGAGTAAAGGAGCTCAAGAAGCGCTACGGCGCTCACGTCATCGGCCCGGACAACCCGGCCATCGAGGGTATCGATGAAACCGTGCGCCACGGCGATGAGATTCGCGTCATGGGCCGGCTTTTCGACATCATTGCCACGCCCGGCCACACCCTAGATCACCTGAGCTACTTCGCCGCCGGCATTCCAGCACTGCTGTTTTGCGGTGATACGCTGTTCTGCGCTGGCTGCGGGAGGTTGTTCGAAGGCGAGCCGGCGCAGATGCTCGAGTCGCTCAACGCCCTGGCAGCGCTGCCCGAGGACACTCTGGTGTTCGCCGGCCACGAGTATACGAAGGCGAATCTTGTCTTCGCCCGGGCCGCCGACCCGGACAACACGACGGTCGAAAGCGCTCAGGACGAGTGCGACAAAGCGCGCGCGATGGATCGCCCCACCCTTCCCAGCACCATTGGGCGCGAGCTCGCCATCAACCCTTATCTTCGCGTGGCCACCGACAGCGTGCGCCGAGCCGCGGGTGAACAAGGCCCGAATGGTGACGACCTGGCAACGTTCACCACGTTGCGCGAGTGGAAAAACCGTTTCTAACGCCGTTACCAATCAAGATACGCCATGACTTATCAAACGTTACGCCAGCGTTTTCTGTTCAGCGCTGGAAGCACTCTCTGTATGGGCCTTTTACTCTCCGCCGCAGCCAATTGCGAGGCCTCCGCCGCCCGCCCAGGCGGTTTCATCGCGCAGCCGGTCCAGGCATCCATCGCCGATGACTACCATCCTCAGGCGCCAAGGCTCGACGCTTACCACGCTCACTTCTGGGACTCCTTGACCCTCGAGCCGCAAAGCGTCTGGAAGGTGCTGCGCGAGTCCTTCAAGTGGCAGGACAAGCCCCTTCGCCCCGACGCCCAGGCGCGGGTCGACGAGTGGATCGACTACTACCGCTCGCGCCCGGAGAATATCGTCGAAATCATCGAGCGCGCCACGCCCTGGCTTGCCTTCATCGCCGAACGCGTCAGTGAGCGTGGCTTGCCCGGCGAGCTTGCGCTGATTCCCTTCGTCGAGAGCTCCTTCGACCCGCACGCTAAAAGTCATCTTGGCGCGGCGGGGCTCTGGCAGTTCATGCCGCGTACCGGCGACGCCCTGGGGTTGATGCGCAACAGCCGCTACGATGGCCGTCTGGATGTTCTCACCTCGACCGAAGCCGCGCTCGACTACCTCGAATCCCAGGCCGAGCAGTGGTATCAGGGCGACATGATGCTTTCGCTCGCCGCCTACAACGCCGGCGCCGGCACCGTGAACAAGGCGGTGCGCCGCGCTCAGAGCCAGGGGCTCGGCGGCAGTTACTGGGATCTCAGCTTGCCCGCCGAGACACTTCAATACGTGCCCAAGCTCAAGGCGATCTCTACCATCGTCCAAAACCCGGAGCGCTACGGCGTTCAGCTTCCCGAGATTCAGGCCTCGCCAGCGTTTGCCAGGGTGCAGCTGGCCCAACCGCTGAGCCTCGCCGAAGCCTCGGCGCTTCTTGATGTTAGCCAGCAGAGCCTGGCCGAGCTCAACCCGGGACTGCTGGCAGCGCAAGCCGGGCCGCGCAGTGCACAGACGCTGCTGGTGCCGGAAGGCGCCGATACCGCACTGATCGCCGAGCTATCGCAGCAGGATAGCGCCGCGGCAACGCTGGCTTCGAACCAGACACCTTCGATGCACCGCGTTGAAAGCGGCGATAGTCTTTCCGCCATTGCCGCGCGCTATAATCTTGACCCACGCGATCTAATTCGCTGGAATGCGCTTGAGCAACCAAGCGCGATTCAACCCGGCCAGATGCTGGCGCTGTCGGCCCGCTAGGCTCAAGCGATACCTGGCCGCTCCGGGTGTCGCTCGGTTTTTGCCACGACTCGCCACGACAGGATCCTTCGATGCCAAGAGGTGTGCCCTTCGTCAAGACCCTGCGCGCCAACACGCTGTCTGCACTGCTGCTGGCGGGCGCGAGCGCGCTGGCGCTGGCGCTGCCGGCTCTGGCAAGCGATGAACACACGCCCCAGGCGCTGCTCGAAGAACCCGCAAGCGCCATGGTCGAAACCGTCCACGCGCTATCGCTTTACGATAGCCCCGAGCTTCCCGATAATTTTGCCTACTTCCCCCACGTGAACCCCGCCGCGCCCAAGGGCGGCACCATCGTGCATACCGCGGTGGGTTCGAGCTTCGATTCGACCAACCCGTTCATCATCCGCGGCACCCCGGCCACCGGCGTCAGCAGCAATATCTACGACACCCTGATGGCGAGTAATCCGAACGAGCCTTTCAGCCTCTACGGCCTTTTAGCCGAAGGCGTGCGCCTGGACCCGGAGCGCGAATGGATCGAGTTCGATCTGCGCCCGGAAGCGCGCTTTCAGGATGGCGAGCCGGTCACCGCCTACGACGTGGTGTTTACCTTCGATCTACTGCGCGAAGAAGGCAGCCCGTTTTTCGCCAGTTACTACGCCGGGGTGTCCAATGTTATCGCCCAGAGCGAGCATCAGGTGCGCTTCGAGTTCAGCGACACCACCTCGCGCGAGCTGCCCTTGATCGTGGCGCAGCTGCCGATACTGCCGCGCCACTACTGGGAGCCGCGGGATTTTACCTCGCCCACGCTGGCCGCTCACCCGGGCTCCGGGCCTTACCGTATCGGCGAGGTCGACCCGGGCCGGCGTATCGTCTTCGAGCGCGACGAGAACTACTGGGGCAAGGATCTACCGGTCAATATCGGCCGCTTCAATATCGACCGAGTGGTCTACGACTACTACCGCGACCGCGATATCGCCTGGGAGGCGTTCAAGGCCGGGCTGGTCGATTTTCGTGAAGACGCGCGCGCCGCCACCTGGGCGATCGGCTACGATTTTCCCGCCTACCGGGAGGGCTTGATCAAGCGCATCACCGTGCCGGACGTCAATCCGGCGATGATGCAGGCCTTCGTCTTCAACCTGAACAAACCCCAGTTTCAGGACCCGCGGGTGCGCGAGGCGCTGGCGCTTACCTTCGACTTTCCCTGGCTCAACACCAATATCTTCTACAACGCCTACCAGCGCACCGAAAGCTACTTTCAGGATTCGGAAATGGAGGCCGTCGGCCCGCCCTCGGAGGCCGAGCTTGCGCTTTTGGAGCCGCACCGCGAGGAGCTTTTGGCCTCTCACGGTTCCGAGCGCCTGTTTACCGAGCCGCTGCCGATGGACGAGCCTACCGCGCTTCGCGAACGCCTGCGCCGGGCGCTCACGCTTTTACGCGACGCCGGCTACGAGGTGGTCGATGGCACGCTGATTCACGGCGAGACCGGCCAGCCGCTACGCCTCGAGGTCCTGATGTACGACGCCGCGCTCGAGCGGGTAGTCCAGCCGATGCTCAGAAACATGGCGAGGCTCGGCATCGAAACCTCGATGCGCATCGTCGATATCAACCAGTACCTCAATCGGGTGCGCGACTACGACTACGATATCGTCATCAGCCACTACCCGCAGTCGAACAACCCCGGCAACGAGCAGCGCGACTACTGGTCGAGCGCCGCTGCCAAAGCGCCGCAAAGCCGCAACCGCATGGCGCTGGCCCACCCGGCGGTGGACGATCTGATCGAGCACATCATCTCGGCCTCCAACCGCGAGGAGCTCGATACCGCGACCAAAGCGCTGGACCGGGTGCTGCGCTGGGGTTTCTACGCCATTCCCCACTACTACTCCGGGGAGACGCGCATCGCGGTGTGGGACAAGTTCGGCTATCCGGAGCCGTTTCCCGACTACGCCATGGACCTCGACGCCTGGTGGGTCGATAGCGACCGCGCCGCCGAGCTAGAGCGCCGCCGCTAAGGCATCGTCGATCATTCCAGGAGCGCCCTGTGGCCCGCTATACACTTCGCCGACTGCTGTTGATGATTCCCACCCTGCTGGGGATCATGCTGCTCAACTTCATCATCGTTCAGGCCGCCCCGGGCGGACCGATCGATCAAATGCTCGCGCGTATCGAAGGCGCCAACGCCATGGCCAGCACGCGCCTGGACATGGGCGGCGCCGACATTCAGATCAGCGACGATTCGCGCGGCGCGCGGGGGATCGACCCGCGCTTCATCGAGCAGCTCGAGGAGCAGTTCGGCTTCGACAAGCCCGCCCACGAGCGCTTTTTCACCATGCTATGGGATTACGCGCGCCTTGACTTCGGCACCAGCTTCTTTCGCGACCGCCCGGTGGTGGATTTAATGATCGAGCGGCTGCCGGTGTCGATCTCCCTCGGGCTCTGGTCGACGCTACTGGTCTATTTGATCTCGATCCCGCTGGGCATTCGCAAGGCGCTGCACCACGGCTCGCGCTTCGACGTCTGGAGCTCGGGGCTGGTGATCGTGGGCTATGCCATCCCCGCCTTTCTGTTCGCGATTCTGCTGATCGTGGTGTTCGCCGGCGGCAGCTACCTGGACTGGTTCCCGCTACGTGGCCTGACCTCGCCCAACTTCGACGAGCTCACAACACTTGGCAAGATCAAGGATTACTTCTGGCATATCGCGCTGCCGGTGACCGCGACCGCCATCGGCAGCTTCGCCACGCTCACCATGCTGACCAAGAACAGCTTTCTCGATGAGATCCACAAACAGTACGTGCTCACCGCTCGCGCCAAGGGCGCAAGCGAAAATCGCATCCTTTACGGCCACGTGTTCCGTAACGCCATGCTGATCATCATCGCCGGGCTTCCCGCGGCATTGATCGGCATCTTCTTTACCGGGGCGCTGCTGATCGAGGTGATCTTTTCGCTGGACGGGCTTGGGCTTCTTGGCTTCGAGGCGGTGATGCAGCGCGACTACCCGGTGATTTTCGGCACGCTGTTTCTCTATACCGTCATCGGGCTGATTTTGAAGCTCGTATCCGATTTGACCTATGTCTGGGTCGATCCACGGATCGACTTCGCGACCCGGGAGTCCTGAACCATGACCGCTTTGTCTTCCCGGCTATCCCCGATCACCCGGCGCCGCCTGGCGGCGTTTCGCGCCAATCGTCGCGCCCGCGTGTCGCTCTGGATCTTCGGCTTGCTGTTCGTCTTGAGCCTCGCCGCCGAGCTGATCGCCAACGACAAGCCGCTAATCATGCAGTTCGACGGCCAGTGGTATGCGCCGATGCTGGTCGACTACCCGGAAACCGAGTTCGGCGGCTTTCTGCCCACCCGCACCGACTACCTCGACCCGTTCATCATCGAACAGATCGAGGAGCACGGCTGGGCGCTGTGGCCCTTGATTCCGTTCTCCTACCAGACGCTCGACATGCAGATGAGCCGGCCCTCGCCGGCGCCGCCGGACGCCCGCCACTGGCTGGGTACCGACGACCAGGGCCGCGACGTGCTCGCTCGGGTGATCTACGGCTTTAGGCTTTCCGTGGCGTTTGCGCTGGTGCTGACCGCAGGCTCCATCGTGATGGGCGTGCTCGCCGGCGGCGTGCAGGGCTACTTCGGCGGCAAGGTGGATCTGATCGGTCAGCGTATCACCGAGATCTGGTCGGGCCTGCCGGTGCTGTTTCTGCTGATCATTCTGGCAAGTTTCGTGCAGCCCGGGTTCTGGTGGCTTCTGGGCATCATGCTGCTGTTTTCCTGGCTGGGGCTGGTCGATATCGTGCGCGCCGAGTTTCTGCGCGCGCGCAATCTGGAGTACGTGCGCGCCGCCAAAGCCATGGGCCTGCCATCGAGGCTGATCATGTGGCGCCACGTACTGCCCAACGCCATGGTCGCGACTCTCACCTTCATTCCGTTTCTGTTCACCGGGGCGATCGGCACGCTGACCGCGCTGGATTTTCTCGGCTTCGGCCTGCCGCCGGGCGCACCCTCGCTTGGCGAGCTCGCCGCCCAGGGCAAGAACAACCTCCACGCCCCGTGGCTTGGCATCACCGCGTTCATGACGCTGGCGATCATGCTCTCGCTTCTGGTCTTCATCGGCGAAGGGCTCAGGGACGCGTTCGACCCACGCCACGTCAGCCGCCCTGCCACCGCCACACCGGGAGCCTCGCATGCCTGAGCCGCTTTTTCGTCTCGATCAGCTGGGTGTGGCCTTCGACGGCCAGCCGGTGGTGGAAGGCCTTTCGCTCGAAGTGCAGCGCGGCGAGACCCTGGCCATCGTCGGCGAATCCGGCTCCGGCAAGTCGGTCTCGGCGCTGGGCGCGATCGACCTGCTCCCGGCCAACGCCCGGGTCAGCGGCGGGCGCTGGCTCGAAGGCAAGGATCTCAATGGGCTCAGCGCGCGCCAGTGGAGCGGGCTTCGCGGCGGTCAAATCGGCTTCGTCTTCCAGGAGCCGATGACCTCGCTGAACCCGCTGCACCGCATCGGCAAACAGCTGGGCGAAACCTTGCGCCTGCACCAGGGCCTGAGCGGCCAGGCCCTTCGCCGCCGCGCCCTCGAGCTTCTCGAACAGGTCAAACTGCCCCGTCCCGAGGAGCTTCTCGATGTTTGGCCACACCAGCTCTCCGGCGGCCAGCGCCAGCGCGTGATGATCGCCATGGCGATCGCCAACAACCCGGCGCTATTGATCGCCGACGAGCCGACCACGGCGCTGGACGTCACGGTGCAGCAGGAGATTCTGGCGCTTTTGACGTCGCTGCGTGACGAGGTCGGCATGGCCGTGCTCTTCATCACCCACGATTTGAACCTGGTGCGCCGCTTCGCCGAGCGCGTCTGCGTGATGAAAAGCGGCCGCGTCGAGGAGATCGGCCCGGTCGAGTCGGTTTTCGCGCACCCCCAGAGCGCCTATACCCGGGCGCTGATCGACGCCGAGCCGACTGGGCGCCCGAGCGAGATCAGCGACACCGCGCCGCTGCTGCGCGCCCACGGGCTCAGCGTGCGCTTCGAGCGCCCCGCCGCCGGGCTCTTCAAACGCAAACGCCTCGCTTTCGAGGCGGTCAAGCCGACCGATTTGCAGATCGCCCCGGGGGAGACGCTCGGCGTGGTCGGCGAGTCCGGCTCAGGCAAGACCACGCTCGCCTCGGCGATCATGCGCCTGGTGCCAAGCCAGGGCGAGATCACGCTCGGTGACACACCTCTGGGTACACTGACCGGCAAGCACCTGCGCCGCCAGCGCCGCCGTCTGCAGATGGTATTTCAGGATCCGTTCGGGGCGCTATCGCCGCGCATGCCGGTGTTCGATATCGTCAGCGAAGGGCTGCGGTTTCACTACCCGGCGCTATCCAAGGACGAAGTTGCTTCGCGGGTGGCGCAAACGCTCAAGGAGGTGGGCCTGCCGGAAAGCTGCGCGGCGCGCTACCCTCACGAGTTCTCCGGCGGCCAGCGCCAGCGCATCGCGGTGGCCCGGGCGATCATTCTCGAGCCGGAGCTTTTGGTGCTCGACGAGCCCACTTCGGCGCTGGATCGCACGGTGCAAAAGCAGCTGATTACCCTTCTGCGCGAACTGCAGGCCAGGCGCGGGCTGAGCTATTTGTTCATCAGCCACGACCTGGCAGTGGTGCGCGCCATGGCGCACCGGGTGATGGTGTTGAAGGAGGGCGAAGTGGTCGAGCAGGGCCCGTGCCTCGAAGTCCTGGCCGCGCCCCGCCACCCCTACACCCGCGCGCTGATCGAGGCGGCTCAGCTCGAGGCGCCGCGCTAGCGCGGCGGCGCCCTCCCCATGTGAATCCTTGGCTCGAGTCTCCAAACTCTGGAATGTCCACTTAACCCAACAATAACAAGATAACGGTATAATTTTTTTTGCAGGCTGCAGCGCACTTGTGCGCTGGGAAGCTCAAGTGTAAACCGGCGCCTCGTGGCGCCGATTATGCGGGATCAAAACCGGGCGATCTCCTCGGGCGTCAGCTCGCGCCACTCACCCGGCGCCAGCGTATCCGGTAGCGCAATGGGGCCGATCGAGTGGCGGTGTAGCGACACAACGCGATTGCCCAGCGCCCCGAACATGCGCTTGACCTGGTGGTAACGCCCTTCCGTAATCGTCAGCCGCGCCCGGGTCGGCGCCAGCAGCTCGAGTGTTGCCGGCGCCGTGGGTGTGTCGTCGTCTTCGAGCAGAATGCCCTCTTCGAACTGTGCGATCGCGCGCTCGGCGTGCGCGCCCTCCAAAGGCTCCGCTAGCTCGGCGAGGTACACCTTGGCACAGCGGTGTTTGGGCGAGGTGATGCGGTGCAGCCACTGGCCGTCGTCGGTCAAAAGCAAAAGCCCGGTGGTATCCACATCCAGGCGCCCCACCGGCTGCAGGCGATCCGCATGCGGCAGGTCGACAAGATCGATCGCCCGCGGGTAGAGCCCGCGGCGGGCTGTGCACTCTACCTCAGTGGGTTTGTGCAGCATCACATAGCGAAGCCCGACCAGCGCCAGGCGTTCGCCGTTCAAGTGCACCTGGTCCTGCTCGGTATCGACGTGCAGCGCCGCCTGCTTGACCGGCTCGCCGTTGAGCGTCACCTCGCCGTTCTTGAGCGCGCGCTTGGCCAGGCTTCGGGTCAGCTCAGTGGTTTCACTGAGAAAACGGTCCAGACGCATTACTGCCCTACCCCCGGCAACAGCTCGAAACGGTCGGCGTCCTGCCAGGCGGGAAACTTCTCGCGAAAATCGTCAAGCGCGGCTTTATCGAGCGTGCCGGTTTCGATGAAGGGAGTGTTGGCAGGCCGGTCGATGAGCGCCTCGCCTTTGAAGTCGACGAGCATCGAATCGCCGCTGTAGGCAAGGCCCTTGGCGTCTTCGCCCACGCGGTTGACGCCGATGACGTAGCTCAGGTTCTCCACCGCCCGGGCCTGAAGCAGTGTGCGCCAGGGGTTGCGCCGCGGCGCCGGCCAGTTGGCCACGCATAAAAGCGCGTCGTACTCGAAGTGCTCGCCTTCATCCGGCTGCTGACGCGACCAGACCGGAAAACGCAGGTCGTAGCAGACGCTGAGCAGGATCCTGAAACCCTTGAGCTCGACGAGCTTGCGCTCACGGCCCATGCCGTAACGCTCGTGTTCGCCGGCCATGCGAAACAGGTGACGCTTGTCGTAGTGCTGAATTTCGCCGTCCGGCGTCGCCCAGATCATGCGGTTGTAGTACTTACCGTCCTCCTTGATCGCCACGCTCCCGGTGATCACGCAGCCGCGCGCCTTCGCCTGGTCCAGAAGCCAAGCCACGCTTTCGCTTTGCGCCATGGGCTGGGCCATCTCGCGGGAGTTCATGGTGAAGCCGGTGGCGAACATCTCCGGCAGCACGATCAGGTCGGTCTCGCGCCCGTCGAGTTCGCCCAGCAGCGCGTTTAGATGCTCGTGGTTCGCTTGCGGGTTCTCCCAGCGCAAATCGCACTGCACCAGGCTCGTTTTAAGCTCGGCCATGAGGCTCTCCTTTCTACCGGTGTATGGGGATATTGTGTGATAGATTAGCATTTTTCATTCATGAGGCTGCTATGCAATCCCCGCCTGTTCGCGACCCGGAAGCCGTCAAGGGCGTTAGCTTCGGGCTGACCGCCTACGTCATGTGGGGCTGCTTTCCGCTCTACTTCGCGCTATTTGAAGGCGTGCCCGCACCAGAGGTGCTGATTCACCGCATCCTCTGGTCGTGTCTGTTCCTGGTCGGGGTGATTACGCTGCTCAAGCGTTGGGCACCGGTGATCGCCGCTTTGAAAGCGCCCAAGCGACTGGGGCGGGTATTGATCTGCGCGATACTGATCGCAACCAACTGGGGGCTCTATATTTACGCCGTCGAAAGCCGCCAGGTACTGCAGGCAAGCCTTGGCTACTTTTTGACGCCGCTGGTCAACGTCGCGCTCGGCGTACTGGTGCTGCGCGAAACGATGGCCAAACCGCAGCTGGCCGCACTGGGGCTGGCGAGCGCGGCAATACTGATTCAGCTCGCGACGCTCGGCGAGCTGCCCTGGATAAGCCTGCTGCTGGCGTTAACGTTCGGAAGCTACGGGCTCTTTCGCAAGCAGGTGGCGCTCGACGGCCTCTCCGGGCTATTCGTCGAAACGCTGCTGCTGTTTCCGATGGCGCTATTGGCACTTGGCTGGTTCACCGCCCAGGACGTTTCACACTTTCTGGTCGACGTACCGATAAGCGCACTGCTGATTAGCAGCGGGGTGGCGACCGCCCTGCCGCTTCTGGCCTTTGCCGGCGCCGCGAGACGGCTACGCCTGTCGACGCTGGGCTTTTTGATGTACATCAATCCGACCATCCAGTTTCTGATCGCGCTGTTCATCTTCGGCGAACCGCTGGGCACCGTGCAGCTGATCACTTTTCTCATGATCTGGCTGGGGCTTGCGCTCTACTCCTGGTCCTCCTGGCAGTCACGCCCGCGCGGGGCTTGAAAGGGCGCCCGCCACGGGGGCATCGCGCTCCGGGGCCGGTTTGGTATGGGGTCGCTCCGGCGGGTAGCCGACACGAAAGCCGCCCCAGTGCTTACCGTTGATGAAAATCGGCACCGATAAATCGTGCATGATTTCTCCGGTGTCGCGCCGGTAGGTCTGCAGTAACAGCGTTTGGGTATGCGCGCCGCAGCGCCGGCCGGTGGGGTCGTCGAAGATTCGCTTGCTGCGGCAATATTTCAAATCGAACGCCGGATCCCCGGTCGGTGCCTGGCTGACCGCGGCGTTGTGGGTCGGTACGTAGCCGTTGCGATCGCAGGCAATGGCGTAGTTGAGGCCAAGGTCCGCCAGCAGCGGCTCCTGTAGCGCCGGCAGATGTGCGTCGGTGAAGGTATCGAAGCCGGTTCGGTAAAGCGTCGGCTGGGTATCGGGCACCGGGCGATAGTCGGGCTCGAACAGCGCCTGCTGGCTGAGCTCGCCCCGTTTAATGGCCGCTTCGAAGCGGCGCTCGATCTGATCGGCCACCCTTCGGGCCGCGCTGAATATCCGCTGATGACGGCCGTAGAGGCGCTGCTGGGCGAGCTCGCCGTCGACGCCTTCCGCGGCGGCCATCAGATCCCGCGCCTGGCTCGCCAAATCGTGCATGTCGCGCTGGCCCTCGTCCACGTCGCGCTCGAGCTGGGAAAGCGTTTCGGTCACCGTTTGGCTGTGCGTACGGGTGCTCTCCATCGCCCCCGCGACCGCCTGAATCTCCTGGCCCACGTGATCGAACTCCTGCGTACTCTCCTCGAGCCCGGCACCGACGGCCTGGACTTCTTTCGAGCGCTCGCGCACACGCGCCATCAGCTCGTTCATGGTTGCGACCACGCTCTGACCGCTAACGTGCATGTCGTGCACCAGCTCGTCGACGCTTTGCGTGGCCGTCGAGGTCTTCTGCGCAAGAGTTCGCACCTCTTCGGCGACGACAGCGAAGCCGCGGCCGTGCTCGCCTGCTCGGGCGGCCTCGATCGAGGCATTGAGCGACAGAAGATGCGTCTGCTCGGCGATACCCTCGATCATCGACGTAACGCTGCGCACCCGTTCGATGCGATCGTTGAGCGCATCGAGCATCCCGAGCGCTTCGTCTGAGCGTAGCGTTACGTCGTTCATGTCCGAAACGATGGTCGAAAGATTCGCCTGGTGGTGGCGGCTGGTGAGCCGTGCCTGTTCGGCCCGTTCGGCGACCCGGCTGGCACTGGCGCTGACCTGTAGAATCGCGGCGTTGATGGCGGCCATGCTCGCGGCAGAGTCCCTGGCCATGCGCTCCTGATTCACCAGTCGCCGATCCATCGAATCGGCGAAGTGCGACACCTGCGCCGTGGCAATCGCGGTGCTGCTGGCACGCCCCATCAAGCGATAGGCCATCGCCTTGAGCAAGGCGTAGTCCGTAAGCGCCCTCACACCTCTCGCCTGCGCTGCTTCACCGCCCTGGTGGCGGTACACACGCTCGATCAGCCCCAGCACAAAAAGCGCGCCACTGACGCCGCCCAGCAGCGGCGCGGCATTAACAAGAGCCCCTTGCAAGGTCAGCGCGTAGAACGCGAGCGCCATCAGCGCGAAGGACGTCAACCATCGAAGTAGCTGCATGCAGATTCCTCTTTTGAGGCGAGAGATGGGCGCGGGGCGACGCTCAAGATCAGTCAGCCGGTCTCCACGAGATTACCCCGTGATCAGCGCCGAGGAAGTAACACTTTGGGAGAAGACTCCGGTTTTTTTCCAGGAATGCTCTAAGGTTAGATCGAACGCGCTACTATTAGAGGCGACTCACATTTACAAAAGCCTTCGTTTCCCATGTTCAAGCGCTACTTTCCCATTCTGACCTGGCTGCCCCACTACCATCGGGGCCTCTTCAGCGCCGACGCGCTGGCGGGGCTGATCGTGACCGTCATGGTCATTCCGCAGTCGCTCGCCTACGCCCTGCTGGCGGGTTTACCCGCGGTGGTGGGGCTCTACGCCAGTATCCTGCCGCAGCTTCTGTATACCCTGATGGGGACCAGTCGCACCCTGGCGGTCGGGCCGGTGGCGATCATCGCGCTAATGACCGGCGCCGCACTTTCCTCGATTGCCGAGCCGGGCTCGCCGGCCTATATCGAGGCGGCGCTGGTGCTTTCGCTGCTCTCGGGGCTGATACTGGTGGGCTTGGGCGCGCTGCGCATGGGCTTTTTCAGCAACTTCCTGAGCCATCCGGTGATCTCCGGGTTTCTGACCGCCTCGGGGATTCTGATCGCCGCCAGCCAGCTGGGAAGCCTGTTGGGCATCGATAGCAGCGGTTTCACTCTCATCGAGCGCGCGCTGACGCTGACTCCCAATCTGGCGACGATCAACCCTTATACGCTGGCCATTGGTCTTGGCACGCTGGCGTTTCTGATCGCCATGCGCCGCTTTGGCCGAGCTCTTTTTGGCGCCATCGGGCTACCTGAGGCGCTGGGGGATCTATTGACCAAGGCGGGGCCGGTGTTCGCCGTGCTCCTTACCACGCTCGCCTGCTGGTACTGGCAGCTTGCCGAGCGCGGCGTGGCGGTGGTGGGGGCAATTCCCGCCGGGCTTCCGGGCTTGAGTTTCCCGCTCGCCGACGCGGCGCTGTGGAAAGCGCTATTCATCCCGGCGCTTTTGATCAGCCTGGTCGGCTTCGTCGAGTCGGTGTCGATGGGGCAGATGCTCGCCGCCAAGCGGCGCCAGCGCATCTCACCCAACCAGGAGCTGGTGGGACTGGGCGCGGCCAACCTGGCCGCCGGTGTCACCAGCGGCATGCCGGTCACCGGTGGGCTTTCGCGCACCGTGATCAACTTCGACGCCGGCGCCCAGACCCCCGCCGCCGGCGCCTTCGCCGCGCTCGGCATCGCGCTGGTCACGCTGTTTTTCACCGGCTGGCTGTTTTATCTGCCGATCGCCACGCTTGCCGCCACCATCACGGTGTCGATTCTGACCCTGGTGGATATCCCCATGCTACGCCAGACCTGGCGCTACTCGCGAAGCGACTTCGCGGCCATGGCGTTGACCATCGTGCTCACCCTGGTCGAAGGCGTCGAGGCGGGTATTATCGGCGGTGTGACACTGTCGCTTGCGCTGTTTCTCTACCGCACCAGCCGCCCGCACAGCGCGCTGGTCGGCCGCGTGCCGGACACCGAACACTTTCGCAACGTCGAGCGCCACGACGTCGAAGCGCCGAAAAACGCCGCGCTGCTGCGCATCGATGAAAGCCTCTACTTCGCCAATGCGCGCTATCTGGAAGACACCGTCTACAATCTGGTCGCGAGCCGCCCGGAAATAGAGCACGTGGTGCTGATCTGCTCGGCGGTGAACCTCATCGATGCCTCGGCACTCGAGAGCCTGGACGCCATCAACGCGCGCCTGAAAGACTCCGATGTCAGACTTCATCTTTCCGAAGTCAAGGGGCCGGTGATGGATCGGCTCAAGCAGAGCGATTTTCTCGACGCGCTCACCGGGCGCGTGTTCCTGAGCACCTACGCCGCCTGGCGCGAATTCTATTGACCCTTCTTTACGCACTGAAAGTCAGGCCCCGCCTGACTTTTTTTGTATCCAATATTTCCACTTCTTGGCGTCTAGTGCGTCGTGATTGACATTTGTTGCGGCGCTTCTCTACTATCAGCTGAATAAATGCAAAACAGTAGTCCGCATAGCGGAACACTGAGTAACAATATGTAAAATTCAATAACTGCAGCCTTTACAACCACAACAAAGGAGCACGCCCATGCGCTCACTCACCCAACGCCTACTCATTGCTATTGTTCCCTGCTCTCTCGTGGCTGTCGGCGCCGCTCAAGCCAATGAGGTTGACCTGCCCTCTACGATGGCCTGGACGGCCTACGGCACCAACTCCAGCGGTTACGCCCAGGCCGTAGCGATTGGCAATATGTTGCAAAACGAGTACGGCTCGTCGGTTCGGGTACTGCCGGGTGACAATGACGTATCCAGAATGACACCGCTCAAACAGGGTCGCGTCGATCTCTGCGCCTGCGGCATCGCGAGCTACTACGGTGCGGAAGGCGTGATGATGTTCGCCGACCGCGATTGGGGCCCGCAGCCGATTCGGGTGATCACGACCTCGACCGCCTCGTTCGGGCTATCGCTTGCAGTGGCGGGCGATCTGGACGTCGAGACACCGGCGGATCTGGCGGGCAAGCGTATCGCCTACATTCGCGGTGACGACGCGCTCAACAAGGGCACCGAGGCATATCTCGCCTTCGGCGGGCTCACCTGGGATGACGTAGAGCGGGTGGATTACCCCGGTTATGCGCGCTCTTTCGATGGCATCATCGCAGGCGATGTCGATGCATCGTTCACCACCACCGTGACACCGCCCGCCCAGCAGTTGGCCAGCAGCCCCCGTGGCATCAGTTGGCCGGTGCTGGACCCCAATGATGAAGCGGGCTGGGAGCGCATGGCCGCCGTCGCGCCCTATTTCCGCCCCCACGAAGTCACCGCCGGCGCCGGTGACATTAGCGCCGACAACCCGCTGGCGAGCGCCAGCTACCCGTACCCCATCGTGGTCGCCAATCAGGATTTGGAAGACAACGTCGCCTACGGGTTGATCCGCGCGCTGCAGGAGAATTACGACGACTACAAGGATAACGCGCCCGGCGCCAACGGCTACGCGCTTGAGTTTCAGGATCTCGAATGGGTAGTGCCGTTTCATGACGCGGTGGTCGAGTACTACCGCGAAACCGGCGTGTGGAACGATGAGCTACAGGCCCATCAGGACCAGTTGGTCGAGCGCCAGAACGTCTTGCTCGAGGCCTGGGAGGCGTTCATGCAGGATGCGCCCGAGGATGACGACGCCTTCACCACCGAGTGGATGAGCGCACGCGCGAGCGCGCTGAGCGACGCCGGTTTCGAACCGATCTTCGAGTGATTCGCCCGGGGCGGCGCCCGCCGCCCCTGCTGATGGATGGAACGCCCCATGACCACCGAGACTCGTCCTGCCGAACAGAGTACGCAGGTCAAAGAGAGAATCAGCCAGATTCGTGAGCTACCCGCTGCGCTTCGCTGGATACCCGCCGCGGTCACCGTCATCCTGATGCTGATGACGCTGGATTACTTGTTCAACACGGGGCTTTTGACCTTCGTGACCGGGCTGGAAACCCAGTTTTATTACGCCGTGGTGGCGCTGTTGCTACCGCTGGTGTTTCTGCTCTGGCCCCTGAGCGCGCGCCGCCAGGAGCTTCCCATTCCCTGGTACGACTACCTGCTCAGCGCCATCACGCTATTGGTGGGCGGCTACTTCGTCTATAACGCCGTTCCCATACTCGAGCGAGGCTGGGCGTTCTCCGCCCCGGATCTCGCGATCTACGCAAGCTACGCCTATTGGGTGTTGATCATCGAGGCGGCGCGCCGCGCCGGGGGCTTACCCATCGCCATCATCGCCGGCGTTTTTTCACTCTACCCGCTGGTGGCGGATAAGGTGCCCGGCCCGATCCAGGCGTTTCCCTCGACGCTCGAGCAGACCGCGATGTATCATACCATGAGCACCGAAAGCATCATGGGCGTACCACTTCAAGCCTTCGCGGGGCTGGTCATCGGCTTTCTGGTGTTCGGCGTGGTGCTGCAAAAAAGCGGTGGCGGCAAGTTTTTCATCAACCTCGCCTTTGCCCTTCTGGGCCACGTACGCGGCGGCCCGGCCAAGGTCTCCATCTTTTCGAGCGGGCTGATGGGGTCGATGAGCGGCAGCGTGATCAGCAACGTCTTGACCACCGGCGTGCTCTCGATCCCGGCGATGCGGCGTATCGGCATGAGCCGTTCGTTCGCCGGCGGCGTGGAAGCCTGCGCCTCGACCGGCGGCGTTCTCATGCCGCCGGTGATGGGCGCGACCGCCTTCGTCATGGCGATGTTTCTGGATATTCCCTACTCGGCGGTGGCGCTGGCGGCGGTGATCCCCTCGATTCTCTACTTTCTGGGGCTGTTCATCCAGATCGATGCTTACGCCGCGCGCAACGATATCAAGGGCCTGCCCGAGGTAGAGCTTCCCTCCTTGAAGCAGACGCTGAAAGAGGGCTGGTATTTCATTTTCGTCTTCGCCCTGCTGGTCTGGATGCTGCTGGTGATGCAGCGCGAGGCCGTTGCGCCGTTCTACGCCACCGCGCTTTTGCTGGTACTCAACCAGCTCTCGAAGAACAACCGCTGGGGCTGGCAGGATGTGGGCGACACGCTCTCGTCGGCGGCCAAACTCTTCGCCGAGCTGATCGCGATCCTCGCCGGCGTCGGCATGCTGGTGGGCGCGCTCTCCATGACGGGGCTTTCCGGCACCATCGCCAACGACTTCATCAATATCGCCGGCGGCAGCGTGCCGCTTCTGTTGATCATGGGGGCGGTCACCAGCTTCGTACTGGGTATCGGCATGACCGTGACCGCGGCCTATATCTTCCTCGCCGTGGCGCTGGCCCCGGCGCTGATCCAGGGCGGCGGGCTGGACCCCATGGCGGTACACATGTTCATTCTCTACTGGGGCATGCTGAGCTTCATCACCCCGCCGGTCGCGCTCGGCGCGTTCGCCGCCGCCACGGTGGCCGGCGCCCGCCCCATGGCCACGGGCCTTCAAGCCATGCGCCTGGGCAGCGTGATCTATTTCATTCCCTTTCTGTTCGTGCTCAACCCGGCGCTGATCATGCAGGGCGCACCGCTTCTGATCCTGGCCGTGTTCGTCCAAGCGCTCATCGGCATCGTGCTGTTCGCCTCCGCCATGCAGGGTTATCTGATCGGCGTGGGCCGGTTGGGCTATGGAGTGGTGCAGGAGAGCGTCATTCGCGCTTTGGTACTGCTCGCCGGGCTCCTTCTCGCGCTACCCGGCGGCGGCATGGTACCGCTGAGCCAACTCGAGCTCATCGGCCTTGCGCTCGCCGCACTCGTGCCCGGCGTTCTTCTCGCCAGGCTAAGTCAGCGCAAACGTAAAATTGCGCCTCAGCCCGTCTGATAGGCAACGAAATTCATGACAACGGCTAAAAGGTACTCATGATGCACACGACTCTTCGATCGCCAGCTATCGCCGCACTCTGGGCAAGCCTTCATCGAAGGCTGGATGGAGCAGCGTCGAAGTGTGCAGGAGAGGGCCAACACGAATCCGATCTTTCAAGCTGACGAACCGAGCGCCCTCAGCGAATAGGGAATATTCGCCCGATCAGGCGCTTCTTATTATCCAAAGCGAGCTCACCCAAACGAGACAGCCATGACCGTTTCCTACCAGCGCCACGGCGATATAGGCGTCATTGAAATCGACAACCCACCCGTCAATGCTCTGGGCCACGCCGTGCGCCGCGGCCTGATCGATGCGCTCGAGAAAGGCATCAATGACCCGCAGACCCAAGCGCTGGTGCTATTGGCCAGCGGGCGCACCTTCATTGCCGGAGCGGACATTCGCGAATTCGGCAAACCCTCTCATCCGCCGGTGCTCCCCGATGTGGTCAACGAGCTGGAGGCCAGCCCCAAACCGCTGATCGCCGTACTCCACGGCACGGCGCTGGGCGGCGGGCTCGAAGTAGCGCTGGCCTGCCACTACCGGGTGGTTCTCGAAGGCACCCGCGTCGGTCTGCCAGAGGTCAAGCTCGGGCTTCTGCCCGGTGCCGGCGGCACCCAACGCCTGCCGCGACTGACCGGCGTTGAACTCGCGCTGGATATCATCACCAGCGGGCGTTTCGTCGACACCGCCGAAGCGCTCGAGGCGGGGATCATCGATGCCAAAAGCGATGCCCAAACGCCGCTGGAAGCGGGCCTCGCCGCGGCGCGCAACGTCGTGGCCGGGCATATCGCGCCGCGCGTCACCGGCGAGCTGGCGCCCCCTAAAGCGAATCCGGCGGCCGTCGCGGCGACTCGAGAACGGCTGCAAAGCGAAACACCCGATCTCTTCTCGCCCTTTCGCATCGTCGAAGCCATCGAGGCCTGTACCACCTCGAACACGCTCGAGCAAGGACTCAAGCGTGAACGCGAGCTATTTTTGGCCTGCATGGATTCACCGCAGCGCGCCGGTTTGATTCATCTGTTCTTCGCCGCGCGCAGCCCCCATTTGGTCAGCGGCGTTGAAGGCGCCACTCCCTTCGAGCGCGTGGCGCTCATCGGCGAACATCCGTTGTTCGAAGCACTTTCGAAAGCCGCTTCCCGCGCCAACATCGCCCTTTTGGACGCGCCGAACGCTCATACCGAGCTCTGTCTGATCGCCCCTAACGCCGAAAGCGACACCTGCCCGCCTGGCGCCGTTTGCGTCATGCTTCGAAGCGTTCAGGATGACCACCTTGATACCGGGCTTGGCCTGATCCTCGCCGATACCGGCGCCTTTCATGAGCTGGTCGACCATGACGATGATGCGCTTGCCCACCAGCGCGCCGCGCTGACGCTCAAGGCGCTGCGCATCAACGTGGTCGTAAGCCGCCGTCAAAGCATATTGGCCACGCTCAAAACCGCTCTAGAGAACGCATCAGAGAGTGAGCAACAGGCCGCGCTGGAGATCGCAAGCCCGGGCATCGCCGAGCGCGGCGAGTGTTTCCGCCCGGCCGACATCGACCTTTTGGCCGTCGAGGCGCTCGATTACCCGCGCGCGCTCGGCGGCCCTCACCGTCAGGCCACGCTGAGCCGCCAGGAGTCATCATCATGAACCTGACTTTCACCGCCGAAGAGCAGCGTTTTCGTGACGAGGTGCGCGAGTTTCTCGCCGAATCGCTTCCCGACGACATTCGCCAGCGCGTGCGCCTGGGCCGTCACCTGCGCGCCGATGACCATCTGCGCTGGCAGAACATTCTGAGCCGTCAGGGGTGGCTGGCCGCCAACTGGCCCGTCGAACACGGCGGCCCGGGCTGGGGCCCGGTACAGCGCCACATTTTCGATGAAGAGTGCGCCGCTGCCCACGCTCCGACCGTCGTTCCCTTCGGCGTCAACATGGTGGCGCCGGTCATCATGAAATTCGGTACCGACGAACAGAAAAACCGCTACCTGCCGCGCATTCTCGATAACCGCGACTGGTGGTGCCAGGGCTACTCCGAGCCCGGCGCCGGGTCGGACCTGGCAAGTTTGACCACCCGCGCGGTGCGTGAGGGTGATCACTATGTGGTCAATGGCCAGAAGACCTGGACTACGCTTGGCCAGCACGCCAACATGCTGTTTTGCCTGGTGCGCACCGACCCAGTCGCCAAAAAGCAGGCCGGTATCAGCTTTTTGCTGATCGACATGCAGACACCGGGCATCACGGTGCGCCCGATCGTGACGCTCGACGGCGCCCATGAGGTCAACGAAGTCTTTCTGGACAACGTGCGCGTGCCGGTCGAAAACCGGTTGGGCGAAGAGGGCCAGGGCTGGACCTGCGCCAAATTCCTGCTCACCCACGAGCGCACCGGCATCGCCGGGCTCGGCCATGCCAAGCAGGCGCTTCGCCATTTGAAGTCACTGGCCGGTCGCATCGAGCATCGCGGCAAGCCGCTGCTCGAACAGCCGAGCTTTCGCCTGCGCGTGGTCAAGGCCGAGCTGGAACTCATGGCGCTGGAGGTGACCAATCTGCGCGTGATCGCCGCCGCGCGTGACGGCGGCGCGCCGGGGGCCGAAAGCTCGCTATTGAAAGTGCGCGGCTCGGAGCTTCGCCAGGAACTGAGCGAGCTGACCCGGCGCGCGCTGGGCCCCGCCGCGGTGGCGTTCTTTCCCGAGTTTCTCTATGGCGACGAGCCGCTGGACGAGGCCCATGCTGCCAGCGCGGCGGCAAGCGCCCAGTATTTCAATCGGCGCAAACTCTCGATCTACGGCGGCGCCAACGAGATACAAAAAGGCATCGTCGCCAAGACCATTCTAGGCATGTAAGGGGAGCGCCATGGATTTCACATTGACCGATGAGCAGCGCATGCTCGACCAGACGCTGAGCCGCCTGGTGGCCGACCGGGTCTCCTTCGAACAGCGTCGCCAGATGCTCGACGCCTCACGTTCAGGCGCCGGTGCCGAACTCTGGCAGACCTTCGCCGAGCTCGGGCTTCTGCACATGCCCTTCGCCGAGTCGGTGGGCGGGCTAGGCGGCGACGGCACCGACCTGATGATCATCCTGCAGGCCTTGGGGCGGGGCCTGGTACCGCAGCCCTACCTGTTCGGACTCGTTATGCCTGGCCAACTTCTGGCGCTGACGGCCAATGCCGAGCAGCGGGCCCGCTGGCTCGCCCCGCTGATGGAAGGTGAGCATCAGCTGGCCCTTGCCTGGCAGGAGGTTGCCGCCCGCTACGACGCCGGGAGAATCACCACCACCGCGCGCCGCGAGAACGATCACTGGCGCCTTACGGGTCAAAAGACACTGGTGATGAACCTGGACGCGGCTGCCGCGACCCTGGTCACGGCGAAACTCGAAAGCGGCAAGCTGGGGCTGTTCGCGGTGCCCACCGGCAACACCGGCGTATCCGGCTTCGACTACCGTACGATGGACGAGCAAAGCGCCGGCGATTTGACGCTACAGGACGTGGAGCTGAGCGACGACCACTGTTTGAGCGAAGACGCGGAAAGCGCGCTGGACGAGGTACTCGCCATCGGCCGGGCCGGGCTCTGCGCCCAGGCGCTAGGCGCGATGGAGTCCGCCTGCGACCAGACGCTTGCCTATCTCAAGGAGCGCAAGCAGTTCGGCCAGACGCTTGCCTCTTTTCAAGCGCTTTCGCACCGCATGGTGGACATGCACCTGCACCTGGAGCAGTCGCGTTCGATGACGATTCTGGCCGCCACTAGCCTTTCGCTCTCGTGTGAGGAGCGTGATTACAGGATCGCCGCCGCCAAGGCGTACTGCGGTGAATCCGCGCGTTTCATTGCCGAACAGGCGATCCAGCTACATGGCGCCATGGGCATGACCGACGAGTGCCATGTGGCAAGCTTCGCCCGTCATCTGGTCATGTTCGATCACTACCTGGGCGATACCGATTTCCACCTTGAAACCGTCAGCGACCGGCTCGACGCTGCCTGAGGATTCTTTTCATGTGGTCCAGCCCCGATGAAGTGGTCACCGTCAGCGTCGTAGAAGATGGCGTTGTCGAGGTGGTGATCAACCGCCCGAGCGTTCGCAACGCCTTGAACGAGGCCACCGCCCTGGCGCTTGGCGATGCTCTGCAAAGCGTTGCCATGGACCCCGAGGCCCGCTGCGTGATTCTGCGCGGCGACGCCAGCGCGTTTTGCGCCGGTGCCGACCTTGGAGAGTTCGAGAAAGCCGGTACCCAGCCGGCCAGTGAACGACTGGCGCGGCTGTTCCTGCCCGCGCTAAAAAGCCTCATGACCATGGAGAAGCCCGTCATCGCCGCGGTTAGTGGGGCGGCGGCGGGTATCGGCGTTTCCTACGTACTGGCAAGCGACATGGTGGTCATGGGACGTTCGGCTTATTTAAAGCTTGCGTTCATCAATATCGGCCTGATTCCCGACGGCGGTGCCTGCTGGCATCTGGTGCGCAAGCTCGGCCACCCCCTGGCCTTCGAAATGGCCGCTCTGGCCACCCCCATCGAGGCCGAGCGCTGCCGGTCGCTGGGCTTGGCCAACCGCGTCGTCGACGACAGCGAGGTCGTGGCTCAGGCGCGCGAGCTGGCAAGCGAATTGGTCAAGCAGTCGTCTCAGGCGCTGGCGGCCACCAAGCGAGCGCTTCGCAGCGCCCAGGAGTGCTCGCTTGTCGATACCATGAAGCTCGAAGGCGAGCTTCAGGATCAGTGCAAGGCCTCGAGTGATTTCAAACAGCGACTCGCGGCGTTTCGTCAAAGCCGGCGCAAGTGATCCAGCGCCAGGCGATAATCGCTCGAGAGCGTGGCCACCACATCGGCCACGTTCTCGAGCGAGTCGATCGACCCCACGCCCTGCCCCGCGCCCCAGATATCCCGCCAGGCCTTCGCCTTGCTGCTGCCACCGGAGCCGTAGCGCATCGCGCTCTTGTCACCCTCGGGGAGCGCGTTGGGGTCGAGCCCCGCCGCCTCGATGCTCTGGCGCAGATAGTTGCCGTGTACCCCGGTAAAGAGATTGGTGTAGACGATATCCCCCGCCGCTGCCTCCAGCAGCATCTGCTTGTACGCCGCCTCGGCGTTGGCCTCTTGGGTGGCGATGAAGCGAGTGCCCATGTAGACCAGGTCGGCGCCCAGGGCGCGGGCCGCCGCGATCTGCTCGCCGCGCGTGATCGCTCCGGCCAGCACCAGCGGCCCATCGAAGAAGGCGCGCACTTCCGCCACGAAGGCGAAGGGATTGAGCCGGCCGGCGTGGCCACCGGCGCCCTGACAGACCAGAATCAGGCCATCCACCCCGGCCTCGACGGCCTTTCTGGCGTGGCGCAGCGTGGTGACGTCGTGAAAGACCCGCCCGCCGTAGGTGTGGACCTGCTCGACGACCCGGTTCGGCGCGTGCAGGCTGGTGATCACCAGCGGCACCCGGTACTCGGCACATAGCGCCAGGTCGTGTTCGAGGCGGTCGTTGGTCGGGTGCACGATCTGGTTCACCGCGAAAGGCGCCGCCGGTGTGTCCGGATGATCGTCGTTGTGCTGTTCAAGACACCGGGTAATCCGCTCGAGCCACTCGCGCAGCGTCTCGGCCGGGCGAGCGTTGAGCGCGGGAAAAGCCCCAATGATACCGGCCCGGCACTGGGCGATGACGAGTTCAGGGCCGGAAACGATGAACATGGGAGAGCCGATCACTGGCAGCGTCAGCGAATCGGTAAGATCGTTCAGCATGGTCAGCTCGCAGTCGCATCAGGTGAATGTAAAAAAGCTTTGAATAAAAACGGCCGGCAAACGCCGGCCGTAGACACTCTTAGGCCAAGAGGCCCGTCAAGACCTCTTGCGCACTCAAAGCTTGCTCTCGAGTTCCGGCAGGATCTCGAACAGATCCCCCACCAGCCCGTAGTCCGCCACCTGGAAGATCGGCGCTTCCTCGTCCTTGTTGATCGCCACGATCACCTTCGAGTCCTTCATCCCCGCCAGATGCTGGATCGCCCCCGAGATGCCCACCGCGATGTAGAGATCCGGCGCCACGATCTTGCCGGTCTGGCCTACCTGCATGTCGTTGGGCACGAAGCCCGCGTCCACCGCCGCGCGCGAGGCGCCGACCGCCGCGCCGAGCTTGTCGGCGATGCCGTCGAGAAGCCGGAA
This sequence comes from Halomonas sp. HNIBRBA4712, assembly GCF_043558675.1. Taxonomy (NCBI): domain Bacteria; kingdom Pseudomonadati; phylum Pseudomonadota; class Gammaproteobacteria; order Oceanospirillales; family Halomonadaceae; genus Halomonas; species Halomonas sp. HNIBRBA4712. The sequence goes on from NZ_JBIFXR010000002.1 coordinate 336,022, forward strand.
GTTCTCGCCGTTGCCCATGCCGCGCCCGCCGGAGATCACGACCTTCGCCCCGCCGAGCTCCGGACGGTCGGAGGCCGCGAGCTCTTCACCGACGAACTGCGACTGCGCGTTCTCGACCACGGTGTCGAGAGCCTCGACGGCGGCGCTGCCGCTCTGGCCGACTGCGTCGAACGCCGTGGTGCGCACGGTCATCACCTTGAGCGCATCGTCGCTTTTGACCGTGGCAATGGCGTTGCCGGCGTAGATCGGGCGCTTGAAGGTGTCCGGGCCGTCGACGGCGACGATCTCGGAGAGCTGGCTGACGTCCCTGAGCGCGGCGAGGCGCGGCAGCACGTTCTTGCCGGTGGTCGAGGCGCTGGCGAGCACGTGGGTGTAGTCGCCGGCGAGCTCGCCCAGCAGCGCGCCGAGCGGCTCGGCGAGCTGGTGGGCGTAGACGCTGTGGTCCGCCAGGCGTACCCGGGTGACGCCGTCGAGCTTCGCGGCTTCGTCGGCGGCGGCCTGGACGCCTTCACCGGCGACCAGCACGTCGATATCGCCGCCAATCTCGCGGGCGGCGGCCACCACGTGGGCGGTGGCGTCAAGCAGGTGGCCGTCGTGAACGTCGGCCAGAACCAGAATGCTCATGAGAAACTCCTTGAATACGGGTGAAAGAGGCGATCACCGGGCCGGGAAATCAAAGCACCTTCGCTTCGTTCTTCAGCTTGTCGACCAGCTCGTCGACCGAGGCCACTTTTACCCCGCCCTTGCGCTCGGCGGGCGTCTCGACCTTGACCAGACTGACACGTGATGCCACCTCGACGCCGTAGTCCGCCGGGGTCTTGACATCCAGCGGCTTCTTCTTGGCCTTCATGATGTCGGGAAGCTTGGCGTAGCGCGGCTCGTTGAGGCGCAGGTCGGTGGTAACGATCGCCGGAAGCGTGAGGGCCACGGTCTGCAGGCCGCCGTCGATCTCGCGGGTGACGTTGACCTTGTCACCGTCGACGGCAACCTCGGAGGCGAAGGTGGCCTGGGGCAGATTGGTCAGCGCGGCGAGCATCTGGCCGGTCTGGTTGTTGTCGGTATCGATCGCCTGCTTGCCGAGGATCACCAGCCCCGGCTGCTCTTCGTCCACGACCTTCGCCAGCAGCTTCGCCACGGCAAGCGACTCGACGCGCTCGTCGGTCTCGATCTGGATCGCCCGGTCGGCGCCCAGCGCGAGTGCGGTGCGCAGCTGCTCCTGGGCGGCCTTCGGGCCGACGGTCACGGCGATCACTTCCGTCGCCACGCCCTTCTCCTTGAGTCGCACCGCTTCTTCCACGGCGATCTCGCAGAAGGGGTTCATGGCCATCTTGACGTTGGTCAGATCCACGTCGGAGTGATCCGCCTTGACGCGGATTTTCACGTTGTAGTCGATGACGCGTTTGACCGCGACGAGTATTTTCATGGGCTTTCCTGTCTGTTAGATCATCTTGAAAGCGAACCCGGGCGAACTCTTCGCTATGTTCCGCTTAGCAAAACAATGTTTTAATTTACACCATGAACAGTAAAAAACCCGCAAGCAAAGGTCAAGTACCTGGCGCCACGTGTGAACGTCAAGCCACTTCATAGCGCCAGCCAGAGTAACCAAAGCGCAAGCAGCGGCGTTGCCGTCATCAGGAATCGTCCATTCCAGCGGTAGCCGATTTGCAGCGGCGAAAGGCCGGTAAAACGCGAAAGAATGAGCATCGAAGCCGTCATGGGCGATGACACCAGCGCCAATGCCCAGCCCACCATCAGCGAGGCGGCAATGGTGACCGGCGCCAACCCCTCGATATCGAGCGTGGGTAGCAGCCCCGCCAGTAGTGTCACCGTGACGATAGGATTGATACCCAGTTGGGCCAGTCCAAGGACCGAAAGCATGGTGAGTATGGCGTTCGACGCACCCAGTTGATCGAGCACAGCGAGCAGCGGTGCCAATGTCTGAACGCTCACCAATTCCACGCATAAATGGCCCAGATATCCGGCCGCTCCGAGGACCACGATTTCGTTGGCGCTGGGCGTAAGCAACCAGGGGAGCTGACGGTGTGTGGTCACCAGAGCAGCAGGCACACTGGCAAGGCCGAGGCGGCGCCGCTGCCAGGCAAGCCATACGAGCGCGCTGCTCGGTGCGCCCAGCAAGGCAGCGATAGGAAGCCGCACATCGAGTAGCCACGCGAGCAATACGACCAGTACCACTACCGCCGCCAACAGCGCGCTAAACTGGGCCAGTGGTTGCAGCGAAGGTATCGTTCGAGCGTTGTCCGCAGGCGGATGCGGGCCGGTCACGTGATCCACCGCCCAGCCTACGAGAAACAAAAGGCCAGCGGCAGACAGAATAGAGGGCGCCAGTTCGGGCCAGGTAATCCCTGGAATGCTCGAGAGCACCACCGCTACGCCCATTCCCATGGGCGAGACCAGTGGCGCCAGTGAAAACCCGCGCAATAGCGCCAGCATCATGCGCCGTTGGCGCGCCTGGCGCACCCAGACACGGCCCCCTGCCGCCTCTAGCGTATTGCTCTTTTCAATCATGGCGGCGAACAGATTCAACACGCCGATATTGAGAATGATGCCGAACAGCATGGAGCCGAACGAGAGAATCGGATAGCGCCGGCTGGGTGGCTGCAAGAGCATCGCGCGCCCGCAGCGGCGAACCAGAGGAGAACGGTAGGCGGGAAGGCGCATCATGCCAAGCGCCACCACGAACGTCGCGAAGAAGGCGAAACGGCCGCTTGCATCAAGGAGTAACTCCCAGGGCGCCGGACTGCGCCATAGCGTCAGCAGGGTTATCAGCCCCGCAACGCAGAGTAGCCCTTTTGCCATGCGGTTCAGCTGCCGCTGCAGGGTCGTGAGATAGCCGATGAGCGCCACCACGCCAACGCCTTGAGCAACCAGTGACACGAGCCCCGAGGTGATCAAATGAAGCAGCGTGCCCAAAGTGACCGCCAGCAGTAGCGATACCCGCAGACGGGCAAGCGTCATCCGCGGTGTCCTGTCAGACGCTCCTTGAGTAGCGCAATGGGCACCCCATCGGGCGACTCGCTGCCGCTCGTGCGCTTGAACGACCCTTCCCCCATGGCAACCAGGTTGCCCTGCTCATCGACGACCTCGGCGCTGGCCATATAGATCTTGCGCCCACCGCCGCGCAGCACGCCGGTGGCACGCAGCACACCTTGCCTGGCAGGGCCAACGAAGGTCGTACTGAGCGAAAGCGTTACGGCGCGCCGGGCGTTTCCGGGTACGGGGCAAAAAAGCCCGGACAAACTCAAGGCATTATCCATGAGGGCAGCAAGCGCTCCGCCGTGAACGTTGCCGCTGCGGTTGAGGTGCTTCGCCTCGAGGGTCAGCTCGACCACGGCGCGTTCACTGCTCCACTCGGTTACATAAAGCCCCAGCAGATCGTTGAAGCCGCCCGGCTCGTCGGTGGGCATATCGTTCTGGTCATCATCGGCTCGACGCATCGTTTACCTCCTGCTGGGCCAGATCGCGCAGGCGCCCTTTTAGAATCTTGCCCGTCGCGGTCGAGGGTAGCGACTCCATCGTCACTATTCTGGCGGGGCGCTTGTAAGGAGCCAGTCGTTCGGCGATGAACGCCTTGAGCTCGTCCAGGTCCAGCTCGAGGCCCTGCTCACTCTGCACGAAGGCGATGACCTCCTCGTTACCCGCCACCTGGCGCCCCACCACCGCGCAAAGCGTAACGGCCGGGTGTTCACTGATGACCGCCTCGACGTCCGGCGGGTAAATATTGAACCCGGAACGGATGATGAGCTCCTTGCTACGCCCGACGATATAAAGCTGGTTATCGTGATCGAAGCGGGCGATATCGCCGGTATTGAGCCAGCCCTCTGCGGTGAGGCTTTGGCGTGTCGCCTCGGGCTGGCGAAAGTAGCCCTTCATCACGTTGGGGCCGCGGACCCAGAGTTCTCCCACTTCTTCGCCGGGGTTGTCGTTTGAGTCGCTCGCGCCCAGCGGTTCGAGCCGGTACTCGAGCAGTGGCAGCACCCGGCCAACGGTGTTGCTTTGATGGCGATCCTCGATGCGCGTCTGGCTGATGGTCGGGCTGGCTTCTGTCAGCCCGTAGCCGTTGTGCAGTGTCAGATGAAAGGCCGCCTCCACTCGGGCCTTGGTATCGCTATCCAACGGCGAGCCGCCCGCCGAGATGTAGATCAGCGCCGGCGCGCTCAAAGCGCATTGCTCGCGTTTCATATATTCGAGCGCGCGGGCGTACATCGCCGGCACCCCCTGAAGCACGCTGATGCGCTCCTCGTCGAGTGTCTTGAGCAGGTGTTCGGCGTCGAAGCGAGGTACGGTATACAGACAGGCGCCGTTATAGAGCGAGCCCATGCAGACCGACGAGAGGCCAAAGACATGGGACATGGGGAGCACGCCGTAGACTCGCTGGCCTTCACTCAAGTGGCGCATGCCGCCGGAGATCGAGGCGATGTAGAGAATGCCGCGATGGGTCAGCATCACTCCCTTGGGCGTGCCGGTGGTGCCGGAGGTATATATCATCGCCGCCACCTGCTCGGCGCCGCTTTCACTCACCGGCTCCGGATCGCTGTCGAAAAGCACTGATAAGGCAAGCTCGCCGAGCTTTGGATGCTGGTAGCGGTCGGCGCCGTGGCGCTCGGCGTGGTGCGCGGCGTCCATCGAGGCTTCACAGGTATAGATGACACGCCGGGGCAAGCAGTTGTCACGGATGAGATCGATCTCCTGGGCCGAGAGCCGCGAATTGACGATCGCCACCCAAACGTCCATCTCGCTGGCCGCCAGCAGCAGTACCACGAGCGCTCGACCGTTTTCACTCACCGTCATGAGGCGATCACCGGGGCGAAACCCGAGCTCTTCGAGCCAGCGGCGCGCGGCACGAATCTCTTGACCAAGCTCGGCGTAGCTCCAGCGAACGTCGCCATCGACGATGGCCGGATGCTCGGCCAGGCGTTCGGCGTTTTCCAGTACCCGGGTGCTGAGGCGCTCGGGCAGTCGGGCCACCAGCTCGCTTGCAAGCGTGCCGAAGATATCCTCGTCCGGCGCCTGGTAGGGAACCGAGAGCGCCATCACGACGCCTCCCGAACCATATTACGGGCGATGACCAGCTGCTGGATCTGGGTAGTGCCTTCGTAGATCCGAAACAGCCGCACGTCACGGTAAAAGCGCTCGACGGCGTACTCGGACATGTAGCCTGCGCCGCCGTGAACCTGCACCGCGCGATCCGCCACGCGCCCCACCATCTCGGCGCAGAAGAGCTTACAGCAGGATGCCAGGGTCGAGACGTTCTCGCCCTCGTCCTTGCGCCGCGCGGCGTCCATTACCATGGTTCTACCGGCGTAGGCTTCGGTCTTGCTGTCCGCGAGCATCGCCTGCACCAGCTGGTGTTCGGCGAGTGCGGCGCCGAACTGCTTGCGCTCCATGGTGTAGTTGAGCGACTCCTCGACCAGCCGCTCGGCCACGCCCACGCACACCGCGGAAATGTGCAGCCGACCACGATCGAGCACCTTCATGGCGGTCTTGAAGCCCTGGCCTTCCTTGCCTCCTATGATGTTCTCGGCAGGCACCCGGCAGTTATCGAAGATGATGTCGCAGGTGTGGGCGCCCTTCTGGCCCATTTTGCTGTCCGACGGGCCGCGCACGAGCCCCGGCGTGTCGCCTTCGACGATGAACGCCGAAATGCCGCCGGCGCCCTTGTTGGCCGGGTCGGTGCGCGCCATGACGGTGAACAAATCCGCCTCGGGGCCGTTGGTGATATAGCGCTTGGTGCCGTTGAGCACGTAGTGATCGCCGTCGCGTACCGCGGTGGTGCGCAGGCTCGCCGCGTCGGAGCCGGAGTCCGGCTCGGTCAGGCAGAACGAACTGAGAATTTCACCCGTCGCCAGCCGTGGCACGTAGCGCGCCTTCTGCTCGTAGGTACCGTCGATCAGAATGCCCTGGGCGCCGATGCCGTTATTGGTGCCGAAGACCGAACGAAAGGCCGGCGACGTCTTGCCGATCTCCATCGCGACCAACGCCTCCTCCTCCATGGTCAGCCCAAGGCCACCGTACTCTTCGGGAATGGAGAGACCGAAAAGGCCCATCTCCTTCATTTCCGCGAGCAGTTCTTCGGGTACGGCATCCTCTTCGGCCAGGCGCGCTTCGTTGGGAATCAGGCGCTCGCGCACGAAACGAGAGATGGTATCGACAAGCTGGTTGAGCAATTCAGGATCGCGAATCATGACGGCTCCAGAGTGAGTGGCGTTGACGTTGATCTTGTGATGACGGCACCGACGGCATGCCGAAAGCAAAGCGCTCGCTTATTCTGCATAGCGAAACTTGAGTTCGCATAAGTTGTCAGGCACTTTTGCATAGCCTAGGATGGCAGTCAATAATCGAAACTTGGTTTTGCCTTGCAAAACAAAAACAGCTTTTACTTTTCAATTCAAAACAGGAGCGGTGCCATGGCAATAGCGACTTCATCTCCCTTCACAAGGCTGGGTATCGTGGGTACCGGCGCCATGGGGCGCGGCATCGCTCAATTGGCGGCGCAGGCGGGGCTGGAAGTCAGGCTTTTCGATGTCCGCGATGGCGCCGTTGAAGAGGCCAAAACGTACATTGAAGGCCTCTGGCAGCGTGGGGTAGAAAAGGGGCGCTTGTCCGATACTCAAGCCAGCGCCTACGTTACATGCCTGAAAGGGGTCGATGATTTAAACGCTCTGGCGGATTGCGATATCGTCGTCGAAGCGATCGTCGAAAAACTCGATGCCAAGCAGAGCCTCTTCTCGACGCTCGAAGATATTGTCGACGCCCATGCGGTACTGGCGACCAATACTTCGTCGCTTTCGGTTACGGCTATCGCCGCGGGCTGCCGCAATCCTGAACGGGTCATCGGCTTTCACTTTTTCAACCCCGTTCCGCTCATGAAAATCGTGGAGGTAATTCCGGGGCTCAGAACCGCCGATGAGACCACTCAGCGGGTAAGCGCACTTGGCGAGGCCATGGGTCACTTTACCGCTCGCGCCACGGACACGCCGGGGTTTCTGGTCAACCACGCCGGCCGCGCTTTCGGTACCGAAGCGCTGCGCATTCTGGGTGAAAGCGTCACCGATGTGGCCACCATCGATCGCATCATGGTCGACCAAGGCGGTTTTCGCATGGGGCCGTTTACCCTGCTGGATCTCACGGGTTTGGACGTTTCCCACGCGGTGATGGAATCCATCTACCGTCAGTACCATGAAGAACCCCGCTTCCGCCCTTCTCCGCTGACGCGTCAGCGCCTCGATGCCGGTCTTCTCGGTCGCAAGACCGGCGAGGGTTTTTATCGCTACGTGGATGGAAAGCAGCAGATGCCCCCGGAATACGAGCTCCCTAGGGCTAGAGCGCGCGCGGTGTGGATCAGCCAGGACGATCCGCACAGCGCAGCGCCGCTTGCCCAGCTCGTGCAACACGCCGGCTGGACACTGGAAACCGCTGATGTTCCCTCGCCACAGGCGCTATGCCTGCTGACCCCGCTTGGCGAAGACACCACGACCTGCGCCCTGCGCCTTGGGCTCGACCCTCGCCGCTGCGTCGCCGTGGATATGCTCGCCGGGCTTGAAAAGCGCCGCAGCCTGATGGCCACGCCGGCCACGCAAGACGACTACCTGCAGGCCGCCGCCACTCTGCTCAATCAGGACGGCACCCCGGTCAGCATCCTGCGGGACAGCAACGGCTTCGTGCTTCAGCGCATCGTGGCCTGCATCGTCAACGTGGGCGCCGAAATCGCCCAGCAAAGCGTGGCCGAGCCCGCCACCATCGACCGCGCCGTCGAACTCGGTCTGGGCTACCCGTACGGGCCGCTGAAGATGGGGGACCACTATGGGGCGCGACGTATTTTGACCATCCTTGATCGGCTGCTGACGGCCACCGGAGATCCGCGCTACCGCCCAAGCCCGTGGCTGCGCCGTCGCGCCGAGCTCGACATGCCGCTCACCCAGGCCTGAACGTAAACCCATTGATCACAACAAGGAAAACGTCATGACCGATGCCTATATTTTCGATGGTATTCGCACACCTTTTGGCCGCCACGGCGGTAGCCTTGCATCCATTCGCCCGGACGATCTGCTCGGGCTCACGCTCAAGACGCTCGTCGAGCGCAACGCCTTCAAGCCTGAAAGCTACGAGGACGTGCTGGCCGGTTGTACCAACCAGGCCGGGGAAGACTCGCGCAACGTAGCACGTCACGCAGCGCTCTATTCGGGGCTGCCCATCGAGGTGGCGGGGCAGACGGTCAACCGCCTGTGTGGCAGCGGCCTGGCGGCAATGATGGATGCCGCCCGCGCGGCGCGTGTGGGCGAAGGCGAGCTGTTTCTTGCCGGCGGCGTGGAGTCGATGTCCCGCGCGCCCTACGTGCTGGGTAAGGCGGAAACCCCCTACGCCCGCAATCAGCCGATGTTCGATACCGTCATCGGTTCGCGCTTTCCCAACCCGTGGATCGCCCGCGAGTACGGCAACCACAGCATGCCGGAAACCGCCGACAACGTTGCCCGCGACCTGAACATCAGCCGCGAACAGGGCGACGCCTTCGCCGCGCGCTCCCAGGCCCGCTACGCCCAAGCGCTGGAAAAAGGGTTTTACGATGGCGAAATCATGAGCGTCGAAGTCCCTCAGGGACGCAAGCAGCCGCCGCTGCGGGTCGACAAGGACGAACATCCGCGCCCGCAGAGCACCGAGGACAAGCTCTCAAAGCTTGGCGCGCTGTTCGAGGGTGGCGTGGTCACCGCCGGCAACGCATCGGGTCTCAATGACGGCGCCGCGGCGCTGATCGTCGGCACCAAAAGTGCCGGTGAGAAAGCCGGCGTCGCCCCGAGGGCGCGTATCGTCGCCAGCGCCGTGGCCGGCGTTGCACCACGCGTGATGGGGTTAGGGCCGGTGCCCGCCTCGCAAAAGGCGCTCGCCCGCGCGGATCTTTCGCTTTCGCAGATGGACGTCATCGAGATCAACGAGGCGTTCGCCGTGCAGGTGCTTGGCTGCCTGAAAGGGCTTGACCTTTCAAGCGACGACCCGCGTTTGAACATGAACGGCGGCGCCATCGCCATCGGCCACCCGCTCGGCGCTTCCGGCGCGCGCCTGGTGCTGACCGCCCTACGCCAGTTGGAAGCAACTCAGGGACGCTACGCGCTGGTGACCATGTGCATCGGCGTGGGTCAGGGCATCGCCACGGTTATCGAGCGCCTGGACCCATGATCCACTGCGTTGAAGGGTATCGCACCGGCCCCGGTGACCTATGCGATAATGAGCGCCATTCACCATCGACTGGAAGATTAAATGCAACACACCGATAGCGATGCCCCGGCCTCGCCCGGCAAGGACCGCAATTTTGTCACTGCTCTGGCCCGCGGGCTGGAGCTCTTGCGCGCCTTTGGAACCGGTGAGGAGTACCTGGGCAACGCCGAGCTCTCCAGCCGAACCGGCATTCCCCGCCCGACGGTGTCCAGACTCACCTACACGCTGACGCAACTCGGTTACCTGCAGCACAACACACACCTCGAGAAATATCGTCTTGGTGCCGGCGTGCTGGCGCTGGGCTACCGTTTTCTGGGCAACATGGGCATACGTGAAATTGCGCGCCCCCATTTGCAGGCGTTTGCGGAAGCGACCGACTGTAACGTGAGTCTTGCCAGCGCCGATCGTACCGACATGGTGTATGTGGAAACCTGCCACGGCAGTGGCCCCTTGATCATTCGACTCGATGTCGGCTCGCGACTACCGATCGCCACTTCGGCCATCGGCCGGGCATGGCTGTGCGGCCTACCCGACACCAGGCGCCAGCAGGTTCTGCGAACACTCGCCGAGCATCACGGCAACGACTGGCCCAAATTGGAGGCGGGCATCCAACAGAGCATGAGAGATTATGCCGAGTACGGATTCTGCTTTTCCGAACAGGACTGGCAGCGTGATATCAGCGCCGTCGCCATGCCACTGGTTCTCGAGGATGGCGCCGAGATCATGGCGATCAACTGCGGCGGCTCAAGCGTACGCCTGGATCATGATCGTCTCGTGCATAATCTCGGCCCCCGGCTCAAGGAAGTGGCTGCGCACATCAAACAGGAACTCGCTCCCAAACCTCGCATAGTGCGCTAAGCTAACGTTCATTGCCTTTCACCTACCCTCATTTGAAGGCATGATTAAGGGCTCGTTAACGCGCATGGGAGCGGTAATGCCAAAGGAGTGGATCACGCGCGAGGGCGAGACGCTGGCGCTCAGGGGGGAGTGGACGCTCGAACACTACCCGATGCTCAAGCAGGAACTCGGCAAGGCGGCCGGTGACAGCGCGCCGGAGGTGACACTCGAAGGTTTCGAGCGTCTGGATACCGCCGGGGCGGCGCTTTTGATCGACCTGGTGGGCGTCGAGCGCGCCCGTAACGTCGATGAGTGGGCCGATGCGCTTCCCGAGGCGCAGCGTGCGCTGATCAAGCGCATCGCCGAGGCGATGGACGTCTCTCTCGAGATCGACACGGGCTCGAGCAACCGGTTGACGCTGATGCTGGCAAGCATCGGCGAAAACGTCGAAGGCCTCTGGCGGCAACAGCACCAGCTTCTCGGGTTCGTTGGGCTGGTGCTCGCCACGCTGCTGCCGGTCATGATCAACCCCAAACGCTGGCGCGTGACCGCGACCGTCGCCCATATTCAGCAAAGCGGGCTCAACGCCGTTCCCATCGTGATGCTACTGACTTTCATGGTCGGCGCGGTGGTCGCTTTTCTCGGGGCGACGGTGCTGGAGAGTTTCGGCGCGACCGTCTATACCATCAACCTGGTGGCGTTTTCGTTTCTGCGCGAGTTCGGCGTGCTGCTCGCCGCGATTCTGCTCGCCGGGCGTACGGCCAGCGCCTTTACCGCGCAGCTCGGGGCGATGAAGTCGAGTGAGGAGATCGACGCGCTCAAGGCGCTGGGGCTCGACCCGATCGAGCTTCTGGTGCTGCCGCGCATCATGGCGATGCTAGTGAGTCTTCCGCTGCTGGCTTTTATCGGCATGTTCAGCGGCCTTCTCGGCGGAGCGGTGGTATCGGCGGTGTCGCTGGATATTCCGTTCTCTCAGTTCATGAACACGGTGCAAAACAGCATACCGCTTCACCATTTCCTGGTCGGGCTGTCCAAGGCGCCGGTGTTCGCCTTCGTCATCGCGGTGATCGGCTGTCTGGAGGGGTTCAAGGTCGCCGGCAGCGCCCAGTCCGTAGGTGCTCACACGACCTCGAGCGTGGTGCAGTCGATCTTCATGGTGATCCTGATCGACGCGATGGCCGCGCTCTTTTTCATGGAGATGGGCTGGTGAGCGAGCAAGACGAGAGCCATCAGGAGCCGGTCATCCGCGTGCGCGGGCTGGTCAATCGCTTTGGCGATCACGCGGTGCATGAAGGGCTCGATCTGACCGTCGAGCGCGGCGAGATTCTGGGCGTGGTCGGCGGTTCCGGTACCGGCAAGTCGGTACTTTTGCGAAGTATCGTGGGGCTCAAGCGCCCGGATGAAGGCTCCATCGAGGTGCTGGGTACCGATCTCTCTACGCTCGAAAGCGAGGAGCGCAGCCGAATCGAGCGTCGCTTCGGCGTGCTGTTCCAGCAGGGGGCGCTGTTCAGCTCGCTCAATCTGCAGGAGAACATCGCTCTGCCGCTGATCGAGCACGCCGGGCTTTCACGGCCTGATGCCGAGTACCTGGCGCGCATCAAACTTTCGCTGGTAGGGCTCGAGCCCGAGGATGCGCTCAAATCGCCGGAGTCGCTCTCCGGTGGCATGATCAAGCGCGCCGCCCTTGCCCGGGCGCTGGCAATGGACCCGGACATCCTGTTTCTCGACGAGCCCACCGCCGGGCTCGACCCGATTGGCGCAGCGTCCTTCGATAAGCTGATCAAGACCCTGCGCGACGCGCTGGGTTTTAGCGTGTTTCTGGTGACCCACGATCTGGACACGCTTTACGCGGCCTGCGATCGGGTGGCGGTGCTCTCGCAAAAGCGTGTGCTGGTGGCGGACACGCTGGAAAACGTCGCCCAAACCGACGACGAATGGGTGCAGGAGTACTTTAACGGCCCCCGGGGTCGCGCCGCCGCTTCTTCTTTCGATCAAGAGTAACCGTCATGGAAACCCGTGCGCATCACGTTTTAATCGGCCTTTTTACGCTGCTCACCGCCGCCGGGGCGCTCTTGTTCGCGCTCTGGATGAGCCAGGCCGCCAATGAAAAGGAGTACCTGCCCTACCGTATCCTGTTCGAGCGCAGCGTGAGCGGGCTTTCCGACGGAAGCGCCGTTCAATACAACGGCATTCAGGTCGGCGAGGTGACCGAGATGACCCTCGACCCGACCGACCCGCGCCGGGTGATCGTCGACATTCGCGTGCAGGAAGATACGCCGGTCAAGGTCGATACCCGCGCCAGCCTGTCGATCCCGAGTATTACCGGCAACATGTCGGTCCAGCTACAGGGCGGTGAGCCGAATAGTCCGCTTCTTTATGACGAGTCCGACGACGCGGCGCCGTTCATCAAGGCCGACCCTTCACCGATCGCCACGCTGCTCGACCAGGGTGAGGAGATGATCGACAACGTCAACGCGGTGCTTGAGAACGTCAATCAGCTGTTCACCGACGACAACCGCGAGCGGGCGGGCAATATCCTGACCGACATCGCCGATATCACCGACATGATTGCCTCACAGCGCAGCGCGCTCGACGAAAACATGGCGCTCTTCGGCGACGTGTCGCGCCAGGCCACCTCGACCCTCGAGCGTATCGAGGTGTTGAGTGACGAGGCCACCGCCCTCTTGCGCCAGGACGGCCGCCAGGTGATGGCGAGCGCGGCGAGCGCCAGCAACGACGTCGCCCAGGCGGCCCAGCGCATCGAGCAGCTGGTCAACGACAACGCCGCCGCCGTCGAAAGCACCCTTGCAAGCACTCGCGATATCGCCCCGGCGCTCTCGGCGCTGCGCTCGACGCTGACCACGCTTGACCGTATCACCCGCGATCTCGAAGAGAACCCCACCGACTTTTTGCTGGGTGGCGATCGCGTAGAGGAGTTTCGCCCATGATGATTCGTTCGATATTCGCCCTTGGCGCTGCCGCGTTGATTGCGGGCTGCTCGGTGTTGCCGGAGAGCGACCCGGCCACGCTCTACCGCCTGCCCCCGGCCGCACCCCAGGCGAGCGTGCAAAACCAGGCGCTTGCCGGCCTGCGCCTGGGCGTGGCCGCGCCGGAGGCAGGGCATCTGCTGAGCAGCAACCGCATCGTCGTCTACCCCCGGCGCAACGTGGTCAACGTTTACGAAGGCGCGCGCTGGCACGAGGACGCCCCGCAGATCGTCCAGACGCGGCTGGTCGAGGCGATCCAGCAAAGCGGGCTTTTCGAGAGCGTCGGCGTCGATCGGCTGCCCGCCGATGTAACGCTTTTGAGCGAGCTTCGCCACTTCCAGAGCGAGTACGACCGCACCCCGCCGATGGCGCGGATTCAGCTCGACGTGCAGCTGGTGGATGGCCAGCGCCGCCTGCTCGCCCATCGGACTCTTGACGCCGAGGCGCGCGCGGCGAGTGTCGAGATTTCCGACGTGGTCGACGCCTTCGGCGTGGCGAGCGATGCGTTGACCTCCCAGGTGGTCGAGTGGCTCGGCGGGCTCTCCGCGCAAACGTTTGAGACCGAACGTTGAAGGCTTACACCGCCCGCGGATTGCGCGGGTAGAAGCGCTCCGGCTGGCGCTCCAGGTGGGAGAAAAAGCGGGTGTCCTTATAGGGCATCTTCATGAACCCGGACACGCCGAGCCCTTCGATCAGGCTGACCGCATCGAGAATGCGGTCGAGCAGCGCAGCGAAGTCGCGTTCGCGCTCCGGGTCGAGCAGCCGGTAGTAGCTGTGGATCTTCAAATGGCGCGGGTGCGCCTCGAAGATGATCATGCCGGTGTGATGGATCTCGTTGAGCCGCTCGAGCAGGCCCATGATGGTCGCCGGCAGGCGTAGAAGCTCCTCCGGGTCCGGGCCATCCTCGAAGTAGCTGTGCTGGCGCGTGCGCCGCTCCTCCGGCGTGGCGCTGAGTTCGAAGCGAATGTGGGTGTTGTCCGCGCGTACGAACGCCGCGTGTTCGCTTTCACGCTCCAGGTGCAGCGTCTGGCGAGCGTTGAACAGGCAGCTCTTGAACACCCCCTGGCGATGAATGGCGCGGGCCAGGTGCACCATGTTGTTCACCGCTTGGGTGAAGGCGGGCCTTTGCGCCGGGTCGTGGAGGTTCAGCGACGAGTCGATATAGATGCCCTCACTCTCCCAGCGGATCGCCAGCCCCCCGACCACCGGGTATTTTCCCAGCCGGCTGACCGAGGCAAGAAACGCTTTTTCGGTATCACCCATGCCCTGCATGAACTGCTTGTAGTAGCGGTCGAGCTGAACATCGTTGACGTCATCGAGCGTCGGCTCGACGTTCGCTTCGCGCAGAAACGCCTTGCGCGAGCTGTAGACCACGGTATCGATCCCGTGGCTTACCGGGCGCACCCATACCGGCACCAGCGGTGTCAGCGGCTCCAAAGGAAGATCCACCATCACCAGCCTTGAGAGCGCTGGCATACGCTCGAGGAAGTAGTCGCCGGCGCGGCGTCGGGTGGCGGGGTCCGGGTCGAGCATGGCATCCAGCGTGCGGGCGAACTCGACGGGCAGGCCCAGCGAGCTTGCCGGAATGGCGCGGTGGCCAAAGCGACACGACTGCGCCGAGGCAAGTGCATAAAGCGTACCGGCCACACCCTGCTCGTCGAAACGCGGCGAGGAGAGCGCTCCTTCAAGCTGCTCCTCGCCGATGAAGTAGACATCGCCCAACCGCGCGTTGGTGTGCTGTTGATGGTTCGACATCAGCTCCATGACGTTATTACCCACCGGCTGAAGCCGTGCATCGAGCTGGGCGAACACCGACGAGCCCCAGTCGATCAGCGCCACGGTTTCACGCTCGGCGTCGAACACCAGGTTCGAGGGCTTGATATCGCCGTGCACTAGCGGCCGCCCAAAGGGGCCGGTCTCCTGGCGCAGCGCCAGCAGGATATCGGCGAGCTGCGCGGCGATCCTGACGATCAGCCGCGGCGATAGCCGCCCGCGGGCCAGCGACATCTCCTCCAGATTGAGCCCGGGTGCGCGCTCCATCACCAGGATCGACTGACCGCGGATGCGCTGATAGGCGATCAGCTGTGGAATACGCGGATGGTGGATCTGATCGAGCATGAACGCCTCCTCTTCGAGGCGCTCCTGCAAATGGGTGGGTAGCGTGATACGCGAGAACTTGAAGACGTAGTGGGCTGGCGCGCCACCCACGTTCGCTCGCCCGGCGAAAACGAAACCGTAGGCGCCCTTGCCGATCAGCTCGATGCCCTCGAATCCCAGCTGCGAAAGCTCGGTCTGGCAAAGCGCCACCCAGCCCTTGAGCTTTCGCGCATCCCGGTGACTGAGCAGATAGATCGACTGCTCTTCCGGGATGTAGAACTGCTGTAGCGCCTTGGTCATGGCTTACTCACCGGCGTGACGCTCAAGGGTTAACGCAAATGGAGAAGCATCGTCTCCGGCGCCTCCAGCGATTCTTTCCAGGCGTTGCAAAAGCGGGCGATGGTGCCGCCGTCGATGAAGCGGTGATCCCCCGCCCAGGTGATCGTCATGATCGCTCGGCGCGTCACCTCGCCCGCCTCGTCAAAGCGCGGCAGCCACTGGGTCTTGCCGATGGCGACGATCGCCGCTTCCGGGGCGTTGATGATCGGCGCGGCGTAGGTGCCGCCGAGCGCGCCGATGTTGGAGATCGTGATCGTCCCACCCTTGAGATCCGCCTGCTCGACGCGCCCATCGCGGGCCGCCTGGGTCAATCGGCCGATCTCTCTGGCCAGCTCCACTAGCGTCAACGACTCGACGTTCTTGACGTTGGGCACCATCAGCCCCGCCTTGCCGTCCACCGCCATGCCGACGTTGCAGGCGTCACTATAGCGCAGCGTATCGCCGGCCTCATTGAGTTTGGCATTGACGATCGGTTCACGCTGGACCGCCAGCGCCAGCGCCTTCATGAAAAACGGCATCAAGGTGAGACGCTCTCCCGCCTCTTCGACTGCGGGCTTGAGCCGCTCGCGCAGCGCCAGAAGCGCGGTGACGTCGATCTCGTCGCCGTAGTGAAAGTGCGGGATGGTGCTGACCGCGTGCACCATACGCCTGGCCATCGCCGCGCGCAGCCCACGTAATGGTTCGGTGCGGCCACCCTCACCCGGTTGCGGGGCGTGTATAGCCGACGCGACCGACGAGTGGCCAGCCTCGAGGTGTGCCAGAACGTCCTCTTTAAGCACCCGCCCATCCTTGCCGCTGCCCTCGATCTCATCGAGCGCCAAATCGTGCTCGCGTACCAGCCGACGTACCGCCGGGCTCGCCGGCGTTTTACCGTGATACCCGGCAGGCGTAGGACTGTGCTGCGGGGCGGGTACAGGTGTGTCGGTTCTCTTTTCGGCCGGCGCGGCGTCGCTTCGCGCCGGCTCGCGTACGGAATCGGGTTTCTCGGGCGTAGCAGTTTTCTCGGGCGCCGAGGCAGCGGCGCTCTCGCTTGCGGGCTCGCTTGAAGACTCGCTTTCGGCCTGGTAGGCGTAAAGCGGGGCGTGGACCTTGGCGATCTCGCCTTTGGCCACGTGCAGTTTGGTCACGGTACCGGCTTCCGGCGCGGTGATCTCCACCAGCGCCTTGTCGGTCATCACCTCGACCACCGGCTGATCCTCCTCGAGCCGGTCGCCCTCCTTGACCCGCCACTCGACCACTTCGCACTCAACGATCCCTTCGCCGATATCCGGCAGTACAAACTCACTCATGGTTTTTCTCCCGGGGCTAGAAATCGACGCTTTCACGAATCGCCTCGAAAATCTTGAGGTGATCCGGCAGGTACTCCTTTTCGAGCACCAGGGGAAACGGCGTGTCCAGCCCGGTCACGCGGCGAATGGGCGACTCCAGGTACAGAAAGCAGCGCTCGGCAATGACGGCGGCGATCTCGCCGGCGAAGCCGCCAGTCAGGGGCGCTTCGTGGCTTACCACCAGCCGCCCGGTCTTGAGCACCGACTCGACCACGGTGTCCGCGTCCCAGGGCGCCAGCGTTCGAAGATCGATCACCTCGCAGGCGATACCCTGCTCCTCGGCAAGCTCGGCGGCCTTGTGGATCACCTCCATCTGGGCACCCCACCCCACCAGGGTTATATCGCTACCTTCACGGGTAATTTCCGCCTCACCGATGGGCAGCTGATAATCCTCCTCCGGTACCTCGCCGGTGGCGGCGCGGTAAAGGCGCTTGGGCTCGAGATAGAGCACCGGGTCCGGGTCGCGAATCGCGGCGAGCAAAAGCCCCTTGGCCTGGTAGGGGTTACGGGGCACCACCACCTTGAGCCCCGGCGTATGGGTGAAGTAGGCCTCGGGCGACTGGGAGTGGTAGAGCCCGCCGGAAATGCCGCCGCCGTAGGGCGTGCGAATGGTCAAGCCCCCAACGTTGAACAGATCGCCGGAGCGGTAACGAAACTTGGCGGTTTCGTTGACGATCTGGTCGAAGGCCGGAAAGATGTAGTCGGCGAATTGGATCTCGGCCACCGGCACCGAGCCCTGAGCGGCCAGGCCGTTGGCGAAGCCGATGATGCCCTGTTCGACCAGCGGCGTATTGAAGCAGCGCGCCTTGCCGTACTTCTCCTGCAGGTGGCTGGTGGCGCGAAAGACGCCGCCGAACACGCCCACGTCCTCGCCGAAGCAGATCACTTTCTCATCCTCGGCCATGGCAATGTCCAGCGCCCCGTTGATCGCCTGGAGCAGATTCATTTTAGGCATCGTGGACGTCCTCATCGGCGCTCATTGACGCCTTCACCGTAAGGTCGAGCGACTTCGCCCCCCTGGGGTAGGCCTCGGGGTAGCGGCGGATATGGCGCTCGAGTTCGTCGAGCTGGCGGGCAAGCTCCGGCGTCACATCGGCGAATACATCGGTGACCAGCGACTCCAGCGGCGGCGCCGCGCGCTTTTCGGCGCGCTTCATGGTTTCGAGCACTTCGCGGCGCAGCGACTCCTCGAGCTCGCTCTGCTCGTCGTCGCTCCACCACCCCTTTTGGGAAAGCCATTTACGAAAGCGCAGCACCGGGTCCTTGAGCCGCCAGGTCTCCTCCTCGCTTTTGGCGCGGTAGCCGGAAGGGTCATCGGATGAAGAGTGCGCCGCCAGACGGTAGGACATCGCCTCGATCAACACCGGCTTGTTCTGCTCGACGGCAATCTTCCGCGCCTGGCGGGTCGCCTCGAACACGGCCAGCGCGTCGTTGCCATCGACCCGAATGGCGTGCATGCGGTAGCCAAGCGCACGGGGGGCGATGCCGTCGGCGGCGAACTGCTCCACCGCCGGCGTGGAGATGGCGTAGCCGTTGTTACGACAGAAAAAGATCACCGGCACCTGGTGCACCGAGGCCATATTGAGCGCGGCGTGAAAGTCGCCTTCCGACGCCGCACCTTCGCCGAAGAAGGTCAGCGTGCAGAGGCCGTCACCCGCCAATTTCTGGCCGTAGGCGTAGCCGGTCGCCTGGGGGATTTGGGTGGCCAGCGGCGACGAGATGGTCATGTAGTGCAGCTTACGCGAGCCATAGTGCACCGGCATCTGGCGGCCCTTGCCGTAGTCCAGCTCGTTGCCGAACAGCTGGTTCATGAACTCGTCGATGGTGAAGCCGCGGTACATCAGCGCGCCCTGCTCGCGGTACTGCGCCATGATCATGTCGGCGTCATTGAGCGCGGCGGTGGCGCCGACGATCGCCGCCTCCTCGCCGGTGCACTGCATGTAGAAGCTCAGCCGCCCCTGGCGCTGGGCGGCCATCATGCGCTCATCGAGTAATCGCGTGGCGAGCATCGCCCGATAAAGGCGCCGGGCGTGGTCGCGTTCGAGCGCAGGCTCCCTGGCGCCCTCGTAAAGCTCGCCTTCGGGGCTCAACAGCGCAAAGGTGGGAATGGAAAACTCGTCGCCGGTCATGAAGCTCGGCTGATGATCAAAGCGTGTCATTGATTTTTATCCTTGTTTACCCCTTTTGAGGGCAGTGTTGTCGGTGCCGACCGTTTCTGCCAGTGGATTTATCCGGCAGCGGTCAACGCAACACTCAGACAGTAGCGCACGGGCGCCTTTTTAGAGATACGACTTAGGGCGCAGAGCCTGCAACGCTGCCGCGGGTTTGAATGAGAAAAGAGGGATGGGAGAGGGAAATGAGAAAGAGAAAAACGAGAAAAAAGGGTCAGGCGGCCGCGTGGCGCGCCAATGCCTGCTGTAAAAGATCGAAGAGGCTATCGACGGTCAGGGCCAGCAGCGCGATCACCAGCGCCCCCTGAACCACGTAGGCCATGTTGGTGTTGACGATGCCGGAGATGATCGGGTCGCCCAGGTTGCTCGCCCCGACGGTGGCGCCGAGCGCGGCGGTGGCGATATTGATCGTGATCGAGGTACGAATACCGGCGAGAATCACGGGCGCGGCCAGCGGCAGCTCGACGCGCAAAAGTATCTGGCGCTGGGTCATTCCCATCGCCAGCGCCGCCTCGCGGGTTCGAGCATCCACACCCTTGAGCCCGGCGAGGGTATTGCGCAGGATGGGCAACAGCCCGTAGAGCATCAGCGCGACGATGATCGGCAGTGTGCCGAAGCCCAGCACCGGCACCGCCAGCGCCAGTACCGCCACCGGCGGAAAGGTCTGGCCGATGGAGGCGAGCTGGCCCGCCAGCGGCAGAAAATCGCGCCCGCGCGCGCGGGTCACGCCGATACCGGCCAATACCCCGACCACCACAGTGACCGCGCCGGCTACGCCGACTACCAGTAAATGCCGCCCCAACAAATCGACCAGACTCGCCCGTGTATAGATCACCTGGCGGGCGTCCGAGGCGATATAGCGAAGCGCGCTCTCGGCATACTCCATGCCGAATACCGCCAGCGCCAGCAGCAGCGCCCAGCCAAACGGCACCAGCCAGCGCCGCGAGGGTACCGGGCGGTAAACGGCGGCGCTAACCGGCACGGTGAACGCTCCGCTCGGTCCGGGCTTCCTTGATCAGCCGACGCAGCGATAGCTCGCCGATGGGCACGTCGTTTGCGTCCACCACGGTGAGCCGTTCACAGTGATCGCGCAGCATCATCGAAAGCCCCTGGCGCAGTGTGAAGTCGCCGGGAATGCGCGAAGGCGCGGGAATGGTCGAACCGAGCGAGGCCATGTGATCCTTCACCCGGGTCAGCGCGGCCTGCTTGAGCCCCCGCTCCAGCCCACCGAGCATCGACTCGACGAAGGCGTCCGCCGGGTGCTGTAACAGCGAAAGCGGGCTTCCCTGCTGAACGATACGCCCGTCGCGCATTACCACCAGGTGGTCGGCGAGCTTGAGCGCTTCGTCCATGTCGTGGGTGACGAACACCACGGTCTTGTGCAGTTTGGCCTGGAGCCTTGCGAGCTCGTCCTGGAGCTTTTCGCGGGTGAGCGGGTCGAGCGCGCCGAAGGGCTCGTCCATCAGCAGAATGTCCGGGTCGGCGGCCAGCGCCCGGGCCACCCCCACCCGCTGCGCCTGACCGCCGGAGAGCTGGTGCGGGTACTTCCCAGCGAACTCCTCGATCGGCAGTCCGAAAATCCCCATCAGCTCCTCGACCCGGGCGTTGATCCTGTCCGCTGGCCACTTCAGTAGCCTGGGCACCAGGCCAATGTTGCGCGCCACGCTCCAGTGGGGGAAAAGTCCGGTACTCTGGATCACGTAGCCGATTCGGCGCCTTAACTTGACCGGATCGAAGCGCTCGATGGGCTCGCCATCCAGGGTGATCTGGCCGTCGCTGTGGGGGATCAGCCGGTTGATCATGCGAAGTGTGGTCGACTTGCCGCAGCCGGAGGTGCCCACCAGCGCGCAAAATTTCCCCTTGCCGATACTCACGGAGATATCGTCCACCGCGGTGATATCACCGAAGCGCTTGGAAACCCGTGTAAGCTCGATCATGCCTCTCCTCCGTGACAGGTCAATTCGGCAAGCGCCCCGATGGCGGCGTCGGCGATCAGCGCCAGCACCACGATCGGCAGCGCCCCGAGCAGCACCATATCCATGGCCGCCTGGCCCAGTCCCTGGAAAATGAAGGTGCCAAGCCCGCCGGCCCCGATCAGCGCTGCCACCGCGGTGAGGCCCACCGCCTGAACGGTGGTGATGCGCACACCTTCGAGCAGCACCGGCAGCGCCAGCGGAAAACGCACCTGCCAGAAGCGCTGGTAAGGTCGCATGCCCATGGCGGTGGCGGCTTCCAGCGTCTGTGGGCGCACCTCGGCAAGCGCGATGTAGGTGTTGCGCGCGATCGGTAGCAGGCTGTAAGCGATCAGCGCGATCAGCGCCGGCGTATTGCCGATCCCGCTAACGCCAAGATCGCCCAGAAAGGTGACGTTGGCCCCAAGCCAGGCAAGCGGCGCCAGCAGCAGCCCAAAAAGCGCCAGACTGGGAATGGTTTGAAAGAAGTTGAGCAGCGCAAAGCCGACTTTCTCGGCGCGCCGGGAGCGGCGCATCAAGAGCGCCAGCGCTGTACCGAGCAGAAGACTCGCCCCGACGGCGCTCGCCACCAGTATCAAGTGCTGGAAAAGTGCGTCGAAAAACGCGCCCTGGCGTGAGTAGAACTCCTGCACCAGCGCTAAATCGCCCAACCACAGCCGCGCGCAGAGCCACCAGCAAAGTGCCACTAGCCCCAGCAGCGCTGTGGTGACCAGCCGACTCATGTTAAGGCGCAGGCGCAGTTCGACCAGGCATAGAAGCAGTAGAAACAGCAGCGTCCAGAGACCGGCGCCGATTCCCACCCGTGCCTGGGCAAGTTCCGGGTCGATCAGGTAGTGTCCGGCGACCATCAGACCAAAGGGCATCAGCGCGAGCATCAGCACGACCAGTAGCAGCATCGCCTGGTAGTGAACGCGATCGGGCTTGAGGGTGAGCGCCCCAAACGCCACCACGAGCAGCGTGACAAGCAGTGCCCCACCCCAACCGATCGAGTCGAGCAGCGAATAGCTCGTGCCCGGCACGATCCGGTTCGGGGCGACGCTTGCACTATCCAAAAGCCACACCGCGCCAAGCATGACGACCGAGAGCGCCAACAGCACGACATTGGGCGAGACGCCCTGCTTGAGCGATGCCAGTGACATCCTTACCCTTACCTGCATTCGATCAGGGATCCAGCGAGTCGAGATAGTCGCTTGCCACCTGCTCAGCGGAGAGACCGTTCACAGCCACGTCGGCGTTGAGGCGCTGAAGCGTCTCGAGATCGAGGGTTTCGAAAACGGCCTCGAGCGTAGGATCGATTGACGGGTAGGCTTCGAGCACGCTTTCGCGCACCAGCGGCGCCGGCTGATAGATCGGCTGCACGCCCAGGGTGTCCTCGAGTACCACCAGACCCAGGGCGTTGAGCCCGCCGTCGGTGCCGTAGGTCATGGCGGCGTTGACGCCGCTGGTCTGCTGGGCGGCGGCGCGCATGGTGGCAGCGGTGTTGCCGCCGGAGAGCACCAGCAGCTGATCGGCGGAGAGATCGAAACCGTAGGCCTGCTGGAAAGCGGGCAGCGCCTGGGCAGATTCGACGAACTCGGCGCTGGCGGCAAACTTGAACTCGCCGCCGTCGGCCAGGTAGTCGGCCAGGTCCTCGAGGGTGACCAGATCATTGGCCTTGGCCACGTCCTCGCGCAGGCTGATCGCCCAGGTGTTGTTGGCGCTCGCCGGGCGCAGCCAGACCAGGCCGTTATCTGCATCGCGCTCGCGTACGGTTTCGAACGCCTGGTCGGCGTCGTTCCAGACCGGGCTGTCGGTCATGTCGAAAAAGAACGCCCCGTTACCGGTGTACTCCGGGTAGAGATCGATTTCGCCGGCCTGAATGGCGCTTCGCACTACGCTGGTGGCCCCCAGCTGAAGGCGGTTTTCCGTGGGAATGCCTTCACGTTCCAGCGCCTGGATGATCAGCTCACCCAGCACGGCGCCTTCGGTATCGATCTTCGACGACACCACGACGGGGTCACTGGACTGAGCGTGGGCGGTACCGGTCAGCGCGGTCAGCGCAAGCGCGGCAAGCGCGGGGGTTAGCGTAGAGCGCATCGTCATCATCCCTTATTCAATTGGCTCATCAAAGCGTTAAGTATAGGTGGCCCCGCGTCAAGCGCCACGCTCAAGTCAAGAGGCCTCGATCACCCAGGTAGTGCCCTCGCGTGAATCCTTGAGCACCACGCCAAGCGCGGCCAGCTCGTCGCGAATGGCGTCGGCCCGGGCGAAATCACTGTCGCTCTTGGCCTGCCTGCGCTCCTCGATTTTCGCCTCGATCTCGGCTTCGCTGATCGCGGAGCTTGCGCTCGAGCCCTTCAAAAACGATTCGGGAGGCTGCTGTAAAAGCCCCAGCACGCCGCCCAGGCGGACGAGCTCGGCGGCCAGGGCCGGGGCGCTGGCAGGCGCGTCGGTTTTGGCCCGGTTCACTTCGCGGGCGAGCTCGAACAGCACCGCCAGCGCTTCCGGTGTATTGAAGTCGTCATCCATCGCCTGCTTGAAGCGCGCATCGAAATGCTCGAAGCCGCTGGGCGGCTCAACCGCTTGCCGAGTTTCCACTCCCTCGAGGGCGGTGTAGAAGCGAATCAGCGATTTGCGCGCCTCGAAAAGCGAGCCTACCGAGTAGTTGATCGCGCTGCGGTAGTGGCTCGCCACCAGCAGAAAGCGCACCACCTCCGGGTCGTGCTCCGCCAATACCTCGCGGATGGTGAAGAAGTTGCCCAGTGACTTGGACATCTTCTCCTGGTCGACGCGCACCGCACCGGCGTGCATCCAGGTGTTGACGTAGGTCTGGCCGGTGGCCGCCTCGCTCTGGGCGATTTCGTTTTCGTGGTGCGGGAAGGTCAGGTCCGGGCCGCCGCCGTGAATGTCGAAGGTGTTGCCCAGACAGCACGTCGACATCGCCGAGCACTCGATGTGCCAACCCGGGCGGCCTTCGCCCCAGGGTGAGCTCCAGTGCGCCTCGCTCGGTTTGGCCGCTTTCCACAGCACGAAATCGAGCGGGTCCTCCTTGTGGGTGTCGACCTCGACCCGGGAGCCTGCGCGCATATCGTCGAGCTGGCGATTGGTGAGTTTGCCGTAGTTCTCGAACTTGCGTACCCGGTAGTAGACGTCGCCGTTGTCGGCGGCGTAGGCGAAGCCCTTGTCGATCAGCGTTTCGATCATCGCGATTATGTCGTCGATGTGGCCGGTGGCCCGCGGCTCGCGCGACGGCGGCAGCACCCCAAGGCGCGCCTCGTCCTCGTGCATCGCGTCGATCATGCGCTCGGTGAGTGCGCTGATCGTCTCGCCGTTCTCCTCGGCGCGCTTCAGGATCTTGTCGTCGATATCGGTAATGTTGCGCACGTAGTTGACGTCATACCCGCGCTCGCGCAGGTAGCGGCTGATGACATCGAAGGCCACCATCACCCGGGCGTGGCCCAGGTGGCAGAAGTCGTAAACCGTCATGCCGCACACGTACATGCTGACCTTGCCGGCCTCGATGGGCTTGAAGGTTTCCTTGCGCCGCGTGAGCGTATTGTAGATCTGCATCAGCCTCAGCCCTTTTTCTGAATTTTCGCCCAGCTGTCTTTGAGCCCCACGGTGCGGTTGAAAACGAGCTTTTCCGGGGTGCAGAGGTGGCGGTCGGCGCAGAAGTAGCCCACGCGCTCGAACTGGTAGCGCGACTCCGGGGCGGCATCGGCCAGGCTCGGCTCGCCGATCCCCTGGCAGATCACCAGCGACTCCGGATTAAGATGATCGAGGAAGTCGGCGTCCTTGTCGCGATCCGGCTGCTCGACCATGAACAGGTTGTCGTACAGGCGCACTTCCATGGGCACGCCGTGAACCGCGCTCACCCAGTGGATCACGCCCTTGACCTTGCGCCCTTCCGGGTTCTTGCCCAGAGTGTCGAAATCCACCGAGCAGCGAAGCTCCTGGATCTCGCCGGCGTCATCCTTGATCACCTCGTCGCAGCGGATCACGTAGCTGTTGCGCAGGCGCACTTCCTTGCCCGGCGCCAGGCGGAAGAACTTCTTCGGCGCATCCTCCATGAAGTCGTCCTGGTCGATGTAGAGCTCGCGGGTCAGCGGCACGCGGCGCACGGCCATGTCGTCGCGGGCCGGGTGACCGGGCACTTCATACACTTCCTCGAAGCCTTCGTCGACGTTGGTCAGCACCACCTTGAGCGGCTTCATCACGCACATCGCCCGCGGGGCGTTTTCCTCGAGATCCGAGCGGATCGCGTGGGTCAGCATGGCGATATCGACCAAGCCCCCGTCGGCGCGGGTGACGCCGATCATCTCGCAGAACTTGCGAATCGAGGCCGGGGTATAGCCGCGCCGGCGCATGCCGGAGATGGTCGGCATCCGCGGGTCGTCCCAGCCATCGACGATCTTTTCATCGACCAAAAGCTTCAGCTTGCGCTTGGAGGTCAGGGTGTAGTCGAGATTCAGGCGCGCGAACTCGATCTGACGCGGCTTGCTCGGCACCGGCAGGTTGTTCAGAAACCACTCGTAGAGCGGGCGGTGATCCTCGAACTCCAGGGTACAGATCGAGTGAGTCACGCCTTCGATGGCATCCGACTGGCCGTGGGTGAAATCGTAGGAGGGGTAGATCTTCCAGACGTCGCCGGTCTGGTGGTGGCTCGCGTGGCGGATACGGTAAAGAATCGGGTCACGCAGGTTGATGTTCGGCGAGGCCATGTCGATTTTGGCGCGCAGCACTTTCTCACCTTCACCGAACTCGCCCACGCGCATGCGCTCGAGCAGATCCAGGTTCTCCTCGACGCTGCGCTCGCGGTAGGGGCTTGGCCGTCCCGGCTCGGTGAGCGTACCGCGGTACTCGCGAATCTCGTCCGGCGAAAGATCGTCGACGTAGGCCTTGCCTTCACGAATCAGGTGCTGGGCAAAGGCGTAGAGCTGGTCAAAGTAGCTGGAGGCGAACCGCACCTCGCCGGCCCACTGAAAGCCCAGCCACGCGACGTCCTCCTTGATGGCGTCGATGTAGGCCTGCTCTTCCTTCGCGGGGTTGGTGTCGTCGAACCGCAAATGGCAATCACCACCCAGCTCCTCGGCCAACCCGAAGTTCAGACAGATCGACTTGGCATGGCCTATGTGCAAAAAGCCGTTGGGCTCCGGCGGGAACCGGGTCACGATGGTGCCGACCTGCCCGCTCTCGATCTCGTCGCCTATCTGGTTGCGAATGAAGTTCGGCGCTTTGGTGGTCTCATTGCTCATGGTGGTGTCGATAACCTCATCTGAATGGCGTGCCGTGCTTCGCGGCGCCGGGCAAAACCGCTATTATAACGCGACGCCGATGCACTGCGCCAAGGCGAACGCCTTTATTCAACAGGAATTTATCCATGATCGTATTACAGACCAGCAAGGGCGACATCACCGTTGCGCTCAACCATGAAAAAGCGCCGAAAACCGCCGCCAACTTCGAGCAGTACGTGCGCGACGGCTTCTACGACGGCACCCTGTTTCACCGCGTGATCGACGGCTTCATGGTTCAGGGCGGCGGCTTCGACACCAACTTCGAGCAGAAGCCGACCCGCGAGCCGATCGAAAACGAAGCCGACAACGGCCTCGAGAACAAGGTCGGCACCCTGGCCATGGCCCGTACCCAGGATCCGCACTCGGCGAGTTCGCAGTTTTTCATCAACGTGGGTAACAACAGCTTCCTGAACCACAGCGGCAAGAACCTGCAGGGCTGGGGGTACGCGGTGTTCGGCGAAGTGGTCGAGGGCATGGACGTGGTCGACGCGATCAAGGGCGTCGCCACCACCCGCCGCGGCATGCACGCCGACGTGCCCGCCGAGGACGTCGTCATCGAGCGCGCTTACGTCAAAGACGAGTGAGCCACGGGAGTCTCATGAGTACGCTGCTGGTAGCCGATACGCATTTGAGCGGTGATACCCCAGAGATCAACCGGGGGTTTTACCGCTACCTTGAACATACCGCCCGCGGCGCCGACGCGCTCTACATTCTCGGTGACCTGTTCGATGCCTGGATCGGCGACGACTTGCTCGATGCACCGCACCCGACGGCGCGGGTAGCCACTGATGTCATCGAGCGGCTCCGGGCGCTAAGCCAGGCGGGCACCGCTGTTTACCTTCAGCACGGTAACCGCGACTTTCTGCTCGGCGAGCGTTTTGTGAGCGCCTGCGGCGCGACACTACTACCCGAGTGCGTGAACACGCAAATTGCGGGCCTGCCCGTGCTCCTGCTACACGGCGACAGTCTCTGCACCCTGGATGAGAGCTACATGGCGTTTCGCGCCCAGTCGCGCAACCCGGCCTGGCAGGCGCAGATTCTCGCCATGCCCCTTGCCGAGCGTGTCGCGCTTGCCAGCAAGCTGCGCCTGGACTCGAACAGCGCCAATGCCGGCAAGGCCGAGGCGATCATGGACGTCACCCCTGCCGAGGTGGAGGCGCTGATGCGCCGTGAAGGCGTGAGAACGCTGATTCACGGCCACACCCACCGCCCGGCGGTGCATGATGTGACCGTCGACGGCGCCCCCGCCAAACGCTTCGTGCTGGGCGACTGGCAGGAGAGCGGCGGTTGGGACATCGTCATCGAAGGCGCCGATGATGGCATTGCCACTCCCGAGCTTCGCCGCTTTGCCCTCGACGCTCCGCCGGGCAGCTGACCCGACGTGCCTCGACGTTCGAGCATGAAAAAAGCCGACCCCGCGGGGTCGGCTTTTTCGTGGCGCGGGATCGAGCGACGATCAGCGCTCGATATCGGCGTCGCTGCGCAGCTGATTGATCAGCCCCTGCACCGCGGCTTGGGCGCGCAGCTGCTCGGAGATACGCGCAACGAAGTCGCTGGTCTGGTCATTGTCGTCGACGCTACCAGCGCTGACCTCGTCGAGTGCCACTACCGCGACGCGGGCCGGCAGCGAGACCTGGCCATAGCGGCTTTCGCCGTCGGCCGGGCGCGGCAGACGAAACACGCCGTCGACCAGCGCCGCCGGCAGCGTAGCCGGCGCCTGGCGGGCGATGTCGCTGGCCTGCTGCCAGCTGACATCCACCGGCTCGTCGGCGTTGAGCGCCGCGATCAGCCGCTCGGCTTCTTCCTCGAGCGCTTGCTGGCGCTGGGCGGATGCCACATAGCCTTCGATCTCGTCGCGCACCTCATCCAACGGCAGCAGCGTCGCCTCACGATGATCGGCAGCGCGCAGTACCAAACGCCGATCGTCGTCGAGCTCGATCACTTCACTGTTGTAGCCACCGTCGAGCACGTCGTCGGTGAACGCCTCGTCCATGACGCCGGGCTCCGAAAGCACACCGGTACCGCCGTCGCGGGCGATCCAGTCGGTCTGGTAGAGCGGTAAGTCGAGATCCTCCGCGACGCTCTGCAGATCGTCGGCGGCGAAGCTTTCGTCGATCAAACGCTGCACGCGGCGGTTGAAGGCGTCGCCGACCTCGTCGAGCGCGGCGGTCTGCATCAGGGTGTCACGCTGCTCCTCGAAACTCGGCCCTTCGACCTCGGTGACCTGCAGCACGTGGAAGGCATCGCCCATTTCGACCAGCTCGGACGTTTCACCTTCATCGAGGCTGAATGCCGCCTCGTCGAACGCCTCACCCATGAAGCCGGGCGCGATCACACCCAAATCACCGCCCTGCTCAGCACTGGCGGTGTCGTCGGAGTATTCGAGTGCGGCGTCTTCGAAGGATTCGCCGCCCTGTATAGCCGCCAGCGCCTGCTCGGCGCGCGCCTGGGCCTCCTCGCGTGTGCGTTCATCGCCAAACGTGACCATGATGTGCGATACGCGCCGGTCGCTGTTGGCGTTCTGGGTACGGTAGGCGCGACGCAGCGCGGCTTCATCGACCTCGACATCCTCGGCCATTTCCTGGCGGTCGATCACCACGTACTCGATTTGCACCTGCTCGGGGCGCTCGAAGCGCTCCGGGTTGTCGTCGTAGTAGGTCTGGATCTGTTGATCCGAAACGCTGGGGGTGAAGTCGATGTCGCTCTCATCGAGCATCACGTAGCGAAAGCTGCGCTGCTGATTCTGCAGCGAAACGAGCCGTTCGCGCTCGTTGGGCAGTACGAAATCACTCTGGGCGATGCCCTGCTGCAGGTAGCGCCGCTTGAGATCGCCTCTAAGCTCTTCGCGAAACGAAAGCGGCGTGTAGCCGGCGCGGCCGAGCTGATTGCGGAAAATATCGGCGTTGAAGCGACCCTGGCTGTCCTGAAACTCCGGCAGCGTCACGATGATCTGATCGAGCTGCTCATCGGAGAGGTAGAAGCCACCCTCTTCGGCGTACTGGCCCAGCAGCTCCTGGGTGATCAGCTGGTCGAGCACTTCGTTTCTAAGCGTGCGCTCCTGCTCCGGCGGCACTTGGCCCGAGCGCAGCGCGCGCTGGACCTCGAGTTCGACCTGCTGACGCAGGATCGGCTCGCCGTTGACGCTGGCCACCTGATTGGGATCGCGGCCGAAGGCGCTGAACAGCGACTCTACGCCGAACAGCGCCATGGCGGCCACCATGAGCCCAATGATGATTTTGGCCCCCCAGCTGCGGGAACCGTTACGAATACTTTGCAGCATGCTTGCCTCAGATCGTCTCAGCCATTTGTCGCGGCCTTTTCATGGCCTTGAAATAACATGGGCGCATCGCCAAGCGATGCGCCCATTACGTTACAGCAAACGCGAGTCAATCAGTTGACGGCGTCTTTCAACGCTTTGCCTGCCTTGAAGTTGGGCACCTTGGCAGCGCTGATTTGAATCGGCTGGCCCGTCTGCGGGTTACGGCCGGTGCGCGCGGCGCGCTCTTTGATGGCAAACGTGCCAAAGCCTACCAGTGAAACGCTCTCGCCTTTTTTGAGGCTATCGGTGACAGACTCGACCATGGCATCCAATGCGCGGGTTGCCGCTGCTTTGGGAATATCTGCAGACGCGGCAATAGCTTCAATCAGCTCGGACTTATTCACACTTCACCCCTTAAATGTATCGTAAAAATGGCTCTGAACGGCGCGGTCACCGGCGGGTACAAGCTCAAAGCATAGCTGCGTTTTATAGCAATGCCTTGAAATACCTGTCAAGCGACCCACTTTAGAGCGCCCGCCCCGCAAGGCCCGGGCGCTCACTATTCTTGCAAGCCTCTACGGGCTCTAACGTCAATGCGTACTGGCCGCGCTGCTGCCGGTAAACGATGTCTCGGCGTTTTTCAGCGCGGGCGCGCCGGCTGCCGGTTCATCGGCCAGTGCAACCGCCAACACGTCATCTATCCACTGTACCGGACGAATATCAAGCGCTCCCTTGATGTTTTCCGGTACTTCCTTGAGATCACGACGGTTTTCCTCAGGGATCAGGACGGTCTTTATACCACCCCGGCGCGCCGCCAGCAATTTCTCCTTTAGCCCGCCGATCGGCATCACTTCGCCGCGCAGGTTTACCTCACCGGTCATCGCCACATCGCAGCGAACCGGGCGTTGGGTGTAGGCGGAGATCATCGCCGTCACCATGGCAACGCCGGCGCTCGGGCCATCCTTGGGCGTTGCGCCTTCCGGTACGTGAATGTGCAGGTCTTCGTTTTCAAAGCGCTGCGGGTCGATCGCAAAGCTCGCTGCGCGCGCCTTGACCACGGTGTGCGCCGCGCTCACCGACTCTTTCATCACATCGCCAAGCGATCCGGTCTTGTTGATCCGCCCCTTGCCCGGCGTGACCACCGATTCAATGTTGAGGATCTCGCCGCCGACCGAGGTCCAGGCGAGTCCAGTCACGCGACCGACCTGGTCCTCCCGTTCGGCAAGGCCGTAGCTGTAGCGACGTACCCCGGCATAGGTTTCGATATGCTCGGCTTCGAGCGTGCGCGGCGGCTCCTTGGCCTCACTGCTCTTGCTGACCTCGGCTTCGACACGCTCACGCAGAATCTTGCGGCACACCTTGGCGATCTGGCGCTCGAGCTCGCGCACGCCCGCTTCGCGGGTGTAGTAGCGCACGAGCTCCAGAAGCGCATCGTCAGAAAGCGCGAGCTCCTCGGGCTTCAGGCCATTGGCCTTGAGCTGCTTGGGCAGCAGATAGCGCCTGGCGATGGCGAGCTTCTCATCCTCGGTGTAGCCTGGCAGCCGAATGATCTCCATACGATCCAGCAGCGGCCCGGGAATGTTCATCGAGTTCGCGGTACAGATGAACAGGGTCTCGGAAAGGTCGTAATCGAGCTCGAGGTAGTGATCGCTGAAGCTGTTGTTCTGTTCCGGGTCGAGTACCTCGAGCAGCGCCGAGGAGGGATCGCCGCGGTGATCCATGCCGAGCTTGTCGACTTCATCGAGCAGAAACAGCGGGTTTTTAACCTCGGCACGGGCCATGCGCTGCATCAGCTTGCCCGGCAGCGAGCCGATGTAGGTGCGCCGGTGGCCGCGAATCTCGGACTCGTCGCGCACCCCGCCGAGCGCCAGACGTACGTACTTGCGGTTGGTGGCGCGGGCGATCGACTGGCCCAGCGAGGTTTTGCCCACCCCGGGCGGGCCAACCAGGCAGAGCACCGGCCCTTTCATCTTCTTGACCCGCTTTTGCACCGCGAGGTACTCGAGAATGCGTGACTTGACCTCTTCGAGCCCGTAGTGATCCTCATCGAGCACCTCTTGAGCCTTGACCAGGTCGTGCTTGACGCGCGTGCGCTTTTTCCACGGCACCGCGAGCAGCCAGTCGAGATAGGAGCGTACGACGGTGGCTTCGGCAGAGTTGGTGGCCATCATCTTGAGCTTGTTGAGCTCCTGGGTGGCCTTGTCCGCCGCCTCTTTCGGCATGCCGGCGTCCGCAATCGCACGCTCGTACTTTTCGGCCTCATTGGGTACATCGTCGAGCTCGCCCATCTCTTTCTGGATGGCTTTCATCTGCTCGTTCAGGTAGTACTCGCGCTGGGTCTTCTCCATCTGCTCCTTGACCCGGGAGCGGATGCGCTTTTCGACCTGCAAGAGATCGATTTCGGACTCGATCAGCGCCATCAGGTGCTCGATGCGATCGCGCACGCGATCCATCTCCAGAAGCTCCTGTTTGTCACCGATCTTGAGCGACAAGTGGGCACAGATGGTGTCTACCAGCCGGCTCGGATCCTCGATTCCGGAAAGCGAGTTGAGCACCTCATTGGGCACTTTTTTCGACAGCTTGACGTACTGCTCGAACTGATTGAGCAGCACGCGCACCAGCGCTTCCTGCTCGCGCGAGGTCAGCGGCTCGCTGTCACGCGGGGTCAGGTGAGCCTGGGTGTAGCCGGCCTCGTTCTCCTCGATGCGCTCTACATCGGCGCGAAAGCTACCTTCGATCAGCACCTTGACCGTGCCATCGGGCAGTTTCAGAAGCTGCATGATGTCGGCAACGGTTCCCATGCGGTACAGGTCGTCGTTGTCAGGATCATCCTGGGAGGCTTCGCGCTGGGCGACCAGCAGGACGCGTTTGTCCGCTTCCATGGCCGCCTCGAGGGCGTGAATGGATTTCTCCCGACCCACAAACAGTGGAATCACCATTTGCGGATAAACCACCACGTCGCGCAGTGGCAACATGGGTAAACACTGTGTTTGATCGGCGTTCTGCTGCATCGCAGACGTTCCTCAAAATCGGATAGGCGCTCGCTCAAGCGTTACCACTTATAAGCGCTCAACAATATGGAAGACGCGGCCTGGTAACGTCAGCCGCTGGCTTGCTGGATGGCCTGAAACCGTCGCCTGCTGGCACGCCTTGAGGCGGCTTGTAGTCAGCAACAAGGGGTCGCGCAGGCGACCCCTTGAACGGATACGAGATGATCAGGATCGAACGCGGCGCAATCAGCCGTCGGTCCCGTCGACCCGCTTCTCTTGCTGATTGGTGTAAATCAGTAGCGGCTGGCTTGCGCCTTCGATCACCGACTTGTCGATCACCACCTTGCTGACGTCCTCGAGCGACGGAATCTCGTACATGGTGTCGAGCAGTACCGATTCGAGAATCGAGCGCAGACCGCGCGCGCCGGTCTTGCGCTCCATGGCTTTCGCGGCCACGGCGCGCAGCGCCTCTTCGCGAAACTCGAGGGTCACCCCCTCCATTTCGAAAAGTTTGCCGTACTGCTTGATCAGCGAGTTCTTCGGCTCGGTCAGAATCTGGATCAGCGCGTCCTCGGTAAGCTCGGTGAGCGTGGCGATCACCGGCAGGCGCCCCACGAACTCCGGGATCAGACCGAATTTGACCAGGTCTTCCGGCTCGACGGCGGCCAGAAGCTCGCCGACACCTTTCGAGGTATCCTTGCTCTTGACGCTGGCGTTGAAGCCGATACCGCCCTTTTCGGAGCGGTCGCGCACCACCTTGTCGAGCCCCGCAAAGGCGCCACCGACGATGAACAGCATGTTCGCCGTGTTGACCTGAACGAACTCCTGCTGCGGATGCTTGCGCCCGCCCTGGGGCGGTACCGACGCCGTGGTGCCTTCGATCAGCTTCAGCAGTGCCTGCTGCACGCCTTCACCGGAGACATCGCGGGTGATCGAGGGGTTGTCCGACTTGCGCGAGATTTTATCGATCTCGTCGATGTAAACGATACCGCGCTCGGCTTTCTCGACGTCGTAGTCGCACTTTTGCAGAAGCTTTTGAATGATGTTCTCGACATCTTCACCCACGTAACCGGCTTCGGTCAGCGTGGTTGCATCCGCAATCGTGAACGGTACGTTCAGAAGCCGCGCCATGGTCTCGGCCAGCAGCGTCTTACCGCTACCGGTCGGGCCGATCAGGAGGATGTTGGACTTGCCAAGCTCCACCTCGCCTTCGCGCACTTCGGTCTTCAATCGCTTGTAGTGGTTATACACCGCGACGGACAGCACCATCTTGGCGCGGTCCTGCCCGATGACGTAGTCATCGAGGGTATGACGAATCTCGCGAGGCGTGGGCAGACGCTCTTCATCGCTCTCGGCATCGGCTTCGAGAACTTCCTCGCGAATGATGTCGTTACACAGATCGACACACTCATCGCAGATATAGACGGATGGGCCGGCAATCAGCTTACGAACTTCGTTTTGATTCTTGCCACAAAACGAGCAGTAAAGCAGTTTGCCACCTTCGTCTTTGCCTTTGCCGTCGGCCATTGGCGTACCCCTGTCACTGCGGCGGCTTTCGCCGCCGGAAAAGCTCGTTGGAAAAGCGGGAATCCGTTTACGCTATCAGGATGCAGGGCGCTTATCCAGCACTGCATCGATCAAGCCGTACTCCTGAGCCTTGTCGGCGCTCATGAAGTTATCCCGGTCGGTATCGCGCGCTACTTTCTCGATATCCTGGCCGGTGTGATGGGCCAGAATCTGATTGAGCTTCTCGCGAATGCCGAGGATTTCGCGGGTGTGAATCTCGATGTCCGAGGCCTGCCCCTGGTAGCCGCCGAGCGGCTGGTGAATCATCACCCGCGAGTTGGGAAGGCAGTAACGCTTGCCCGCCGCGCCCGCGGTCAGAAGCAGCGCGCCCATGCTGGCAGCCTGGCCGATACAGACGGTCGACACATCCGGTTTGATGAACTGCATGGTGTCGTAGATCGACATGCCCGCAGTGACCGAGCCGCCCGGCGAATTGATGTACAGATGGATATCCTTGTCCGGGTTCTCCGACTCCAGAAACAGCATCTGCGCCACGACCAGGTTGGCCATGTAATCTTCTACCGGCCCGACAAGAAAAATGACGCGCTCTTTCAAAAGCCGCGAATAGATGTCGTAGGCGCGTTCCCCTTTGGCGCTTTGCTCAACCACCATGGGCACGAGACCGCCGGCGTTTTGAATATCAAACTCACTCATACGGGTGATTCCTTGCGTCCGGTAAGGGAGTGGCGCCCCAAAGCGCCACGCGATAGCAAAGGGTCAAGCTCAGGCGTTGGCCTCTTCGCCCTATTCCTCGCCCTGCTCAGCCTGCTGCTGAGCGGCTGCCAGCGCCTGCTGATAGCTCATTTCGACATCCTTGACGTTGGCTTGCTCAAGAAGTTTATCGACCGCTTTCTCTTCGAGAATGGCGGATTTGACCTGGGTCTTGAGCTGCTCGTTACCCATGTAGTACTCGACCACTTCAGAAGGGTCCTGGTACTGCTCGGCAAGCTCTTCGACCTTCGCCTTGATTTCGTCATCAGTGGCGTCGAGTTCGTTGGCCTTGATGACTTCGGCCAAAAGCAGACCCACTTGAACGCGGCCCTTGGCCTGCTCGGCGAACAGCTCGTTGGGCAATTGGCTAACATCGAAATCTTCGCCAAGACCGAACTGCTGTGCAGCCTGGCGCTTCATACCGTCGGTTTCCTGCTGAACCAGAGCACTCGGTACGTCGATTTCGTTGGCTTTCTTCAGCGCGTCAAGCACCTGCTGCTTGACGCGGTTGTCCACCGCCTGAGCGGCTTCACGCGTCATGTTCTTCTTGATCTCGGCGCGGAACTTGGCTTCATCGCCATCCTCGACACCGAAGCGCTCGAAAAACGCCGAATCTACCGCCGGCAGCTCCTGGGCGCTGACCTTGTGAACCTTGACCTTGAAGGTCGCTTCTTTACCCGCCAGGTGTTCGGCCTGGTAATCTTCCGGGAAAGTAACGTTCAGGGTCTTCTCTTCACCCGCCTTGGCACCGATCAGCTGCTCTTCGAAGCCCGGGATGAAGCTGTTGGAACCGATCACCAGCGAGTGGTTCTCGGCGCTGCCGCCTTCGAAGGCTTCTTCGCCCAGGTAGCCCTGGAAGTCGATCGTGACCTGGTCGCCCTCTTCGGCGGCCTTGTCGACTTCCTGGAACTCGGCGTTCTGCTTGCGCAGCGTTTCGATCATCTCGTCGACGTCGCTTTCACTTACTTCGACGACCGGGCGCTCGACGTTAGTGCCTTCGATCGAGGTGAGCTCGACCTGGGGATACACTTCCATGACCGCGACGAATTCGAAGTCCTTGCCGGCTTCGTTGACCTTCGGCTCGATTTGCGGGTAGCCGGCGGGGTTCAGACCCTCATCGGTGATCGCGCGGACGTAGCGCTCGCGCATGACCTCACCCACCACCTCGTTGCGGACGCTGTCACCGTAGCGCTGGCGGATGACCGGCATGGGAACACGGCCCTGGCGAAAACCGTTCAGGCGAACGTTTTTCGCGGTGTCTTTCAAGCGAGCGCTGACGGCCTCGTCGATATCCGCCGCCGGAACCGAAATGGTGATGCGACGTTCGATGGGGGAGGTCGTCTCGACAGAAACTTGCATGAATTGTCCTCTAGCGGCTGGGCTTAGTGTGAGTATGTAGTTGGATAAATCGTCATTGAATGCGCCATCTTCATGGGCGCATTCGTCGAATTCGTATCTGAGCGTTGACAGCTACGTCGAACGATACAAGGGGGCAATTTTATGAACCCCGGCGCATAGTAGCAAGCACCATGCCACCGAAGATGGGGGCATGGGCCGCAATTGCAAGGGCGCCCGGGGTCAAATTCCTCGGGTTCATCACGACCGCGCCTTCTGCTTCCAGCCAAGACTTACGGCAAACAGCAGCAGCCCACAGGTCGCCGCGTGAGAAATGAACTCCTGCCAGCTGATCCAGGCGGTCATTAGCGCGTGCCACACGCCCATTGCTGCGGCGCCAGCGAGAAGCGCAATTGCCAGCCTCTTCAAGAGGCCCGGCAGGCGCGAACGCTCCTGTGGCGACAGCAGACGCCAGTTGACGATCGCAGCGCCAGCCACCAGCACAATGGCCACCAGCAGTAGGGTCTGACGGGTTTCGAAGCCGCCCGCCATGTAGCGCGGAATGACCGAGAGCATCAGGACACAGAGACCGATCGCCACGCTCACCCGCTCGGAACTTGCGCGCTGCATCAGGCGACCTTGAGATCCTGACGGTCGATCCACTCTTCGACCCAGGGCACCGCAGCGTCGTCAGCCATGAAGGTCTCCATGGCATCGATCTCGAGACGTTCGCCCAGACGCTGGGCGCCCAGGTCTTCGAGCAGTGCATCGAGGGTGCGCCCGGCACCGCAAAAGGTATCGCCGTAGGAGCTGTCACCAAGGGCGATCAGCCCGTACTTGAGACCGGTCAGCGACGGGCTTTGGTCCTTCAGCGCACGCACGAAGGGCACGAGATTGCCCGGAATATCGCCGCTGCCGGTGGTCGATAGGCAAAAAAGCGTCAACGCGTCGCCTTCGACATCCTCCAGCGTCGGCTGCTCCTTGATCGCGACGCTGTAACCTGCGCTTTCAAAGAGCGGCTTGACCTGCTCGGCCACGTCGAGCGCACCACCGTACATGGTGCCTACCAGAATGTTGAGCTGAGCCATGAGCGCCCTTCCTCAATCGAATACCCGATGAATTTGCTCAAATATTAACACGAATTGTTCACCCGGCGCATACCCGGGTCAGCCTTGACCTGTTTTGATAAAGCAGGTTGATAGACAAACAAAAAGCGCCCCGGTTCGGGGCGCTTGATACCGGCTGAACCGGGCAGACAGCGGCAGAGGGTACCTGATCAGGCGCTGGTAAAATGCTCGACCTGCTGCTTGAGCTTCTGCCCCGGGCGAAAGGTCACCACGCGCCGGGCGGAAATCGGGATCTCCTCGCCGGTCTTCGGATTGCGCCCGGGCCGCTCACGCTTGTCGCGCAGATCGAAGTTGCCAAAGCCGGAAAGCTTCACCTGTTCGTTTTCGCGCAGACAGGCACGAATTTCCTCGAAAAAGGTTTCCACCATGGCCTTCGCTTCACGCTTGGATAGCGCAAGCTCGGTATGCAAGTGCTCGGCTAGCTCTGCTTTGGTCAACGCCCCCATATCGCTTCTCCTTGTCGCAAACCCGGTGCCCGAAGTATCGCCTGCGGCCGACATCTGTCAGCCGCGAAGCTGCGCATTCAACGTGGCACTTGCCTGGGCCACGATCGAATCTACCCGCTGGTTGATTTCATCATCATTTAGCGTGCGCGATGGATGCTGCCAGGTCAAGCCCAGCGCGATACTCTTGTGCCCCGGCTCCACGCCCTTGCCGGCGTAGACGTCGAACAAGCGCAGATCCTCGAGATGATCGCCGGCTTCACGGCGCACACAGTCAAGAAGCGCCTGCACCGGCGTCTGCTCATCCAGTGTAAAGGCCAGGTCGCGGCGCACTTCCGGGTAGCGTGAAAGCGGCGTGAAGGCGGGAATTTCGCCTTCGCTCAATGCATCCAGGCGTACCTCAAACAGCACCGCGTCGACCTTGAGTCCAAGCTCTGCACGCACCTTCGGGTGGAGCGTGCCGATCCAGCCGGCGGGCTGGCCATTGTGCAAAAGCCGCGCGCTCTGGCCCGGGTGCAGCGCCGGGTGCTCGGCGGGCTCGAAGCGCCAGGCATGCGGTTTACCGCCCATGGCCAGCAGACTTTCGAGATCGCCCTTCAGATCGAAGAAGTCGACGGCGGTTTTGGCACTGCTCCACCCTTCCGCTTCGCGCGGGCCGCAGGCGAGCGCTCCGAGCATCGGCGTCTGGGTGAGCGTATCCAGCTCGCCTTCGAACACCAGCCCGGTTTCAAAAAGCCGCACGCGGCTCTGCTGGCGATTCAGGTTGTGCGACAGCGCCCGCACCAGCCCCGGGAAAAGGCTCGCCCGCATCACCGAAAGATCCGCCGAGATGGGGTTGGCAAGCGTCGGCGAGACCGCGTCGGGCAGCATCGCTTTCTGAAGCTCCGGCGCAACGAAACTGTAAGTGATTGCTTCCTGATAGCCGCGCGCGACCATCTGGTTGCGCAGCCGTACCTGGGTCAGCGTCGCCTCATCCGCCGAGCGCAGCGCAAGCCGCGCCGCCGGGCGGCGCACCGGCAGGTTGTTGTAGCCGTGAATCCGGGCGATCTCTTCGATCAGATCCTCTTCGATGGCGATGTCGAAGCGCCAGCTCGGCACCTCGACGCGCCAGGCGTTCTCGATGCGCTCGACGATCATTCCCAGCCGCTCGAGAATGTCGCTGACGTCCTCGACCGGCAGCGTCTTGGAGAGCGCCTGAGTCAGGCGCGCTTCACGCAGCGTGATGCTTTGCGCTTGTGCCAGGTGCGCTTCGCTGCTCGTCTCACAAACGGGCCCGGCGTCGCCGCCGCAGATATCGATCAAGAGTCGAGTGGCGCGCTCGATCGCCTGCGTCGCCAGCGCCGGATCGACTCCACGCTCGTAGCGGTGCGAGGCGTCGGTATGAAGCCCGTAGGAGCGCGCCTGACCGGCGATGGCCAGCGGCGTGAAGTAGGCGGATTCGAGAAACAACGTGCGCGTGGACGCGCTCACACCGGAGGCTTCGCCGCCCATGATACCGGCCATGGCCAGCGGCCCGGAGGCGTCGGCAATCAGCAGCGTATCCGGGCGAAGCGCAACGTCCTGGCCGTCGAGCAGCGTCAGGCGTTCGCCCTCTTCGGCCATACGCACCTGAACGCCTTCGCTCAGATTCTCGAGATCGAAGGCGTGCAGCGGCTGACCGAGCTCGAGCATGACGTAGTTGGTCACATCCACCGCCGGGTCGATGGTGCGTACGCCGCTACGGCGCAGGCGCTCGACCATCCACATCGGCGTCGGGCGCGAGAGATCGACGCCTTCGATGACGCGGCTCACGTAGCGCGGGCACTGCTCGGTCGCGGTGACGCTGACCGGAAAGCGCCGCTCGCTACTTGCCTTTACCGGTGCGATCTCGGGGGCTGTCACCGGCAGGCGATTAAGCACGCCCACCTCGCGCGACATGCCCTTCACGCTCAGGCAGTCACCGCGGTTGGGCGTGAGATCCACTTCGATCGTGGCATCGTCCAGGGTCAGGTAGTCGCGCACGCTCACCCCGACCGGCGCATCTGCGGGCAGCACGAGAATACCGTCGGAGGTCTCCTCTTCAAGCCCCAGCTCCGAGGCGGAACAGATCATGCCGAAGGATTCTGCTCCGCGAAGTTTCGCCTTCTTGATCTTGAAGTCGCCGGGCAACACACCGCCGACCTGGGCGAACGGCACGCGCTGGCCCACTGCGACATTGGGAGCGCCGCACACGACCTGCACCTCGCCGCTGCCGTCGTTGACGCGGCAGACGTTGAGCTTGTCGGCGTCCGGGTGCGGCTCCTTCGCGATGACCTCGGCCACCACCACGCCGCTGAAGGCAGGCGCGACCGGCTCGACGGCGTCGACCTCGAGCCCCGCCATGGTGATCTTATCGGCCAGCGCCTGGGTGTCGAGCGTCGGCGAGACCCAGTCACGCAGCCACTGTTCTGAAAATTTCATGCTCGTTCCTGTACTCTTGCGGCGTGATTAGGCGAACTGGCGCAAAAAGCGCAAATCGTTTTCGAAAAACAGACGCAGATCGTTGACGCCGTAGCGCAGCATCGCCAGACGCTCGGCGCCCATGCCGAAGGCGAAGCCGGTATAGCGCTCGGTGTCGATGCCGGAGTGCTTGAAGACTTCCGGGTGTACCATGCCGCAGCCCATGACCTCGAGCCAGCCGGTATGCGAGCAGACGCGACACCCTTCTCCACCGCACATCACGCACTGGATGTCGACCTCGGCGGAAGGCTCGGTGAACGGGAAATAGGAGGGGCGAAAGCGCACGTCGAGATCATCGCGCTCGAAGAAAGCCTGCAGGAAGTCCTCGATGGTGCCCTTCAAGTCGGCGAAGCTCACCCCTTCGTCGACCAGCAGCCCCTCCACCTGGTGAAACATCGGCGTGTGGGTCAGGTCGGAGTCGCTGCGGTAGACCCGGCCGGGGCAAACGATGCGAATCGGCGGCTCGCTCGATTTCATCGTACGCACCTGCACCGGCGAGGTGTGGGTGCGCAAAAGACGCGTCGCGTCGAAGTAAAAGGTGTCCGCCATGCCGCGCGCCGGATGATGGGCGGGGATGTTGAGCGCTTCGAAGTTGTGGTAATCGTCTTCGATTTCAGGCCCCACCGCCACATCATAGCCGATACGGGTGAACAGGCTTTCGATACGCTCAAGCGTACGCGTGACCGGGTGCAGGCCGCCGGCGGCCTGGCCACGTCCGGGCAGCGTGACGTCGATCTTCTCCGCAGCCAGACGGGCGTTGAGCGCCTCGGCCTCGAGGGTCGCGCGCTTTGCGTCGATCTCGCCGGCCAGGGTCTGCTTTGCCTGGTTGATTTGCTCGCCCGCCGCCGGACGCTCCTCGGCGGAAAGTTTGCCAAGCCCTTTCAACAGGGCGGTCACTTCGCCCTTCTTGCCCAAATAGCGAACGCGCAGCTCATCCAGTGCCGAAACGCTCTGCGCGGCCTTGATGGCGTCGCGCGCCTCTGATACCAGCGTAGGCAGGTGGTCCATCCATTAAACTCCGAATTAAGCGGTTGTCATCCCATAAGGCGCTGCCAGAACGGGGCCTCTCGCCCACACTACTGGCAAAAAAACAGGGGAAGAGCGGCTGCTCTTCCCCTGCATGGGTCACACTACAATGACCACGGGATTTCAGACCGGATCTGAAACCTTATTGGGCAGCCTTGGCTTTTTCCACGATGGCAGCAAACGCCGCTTTCTCGTGAACCGCCAGATCGGCCAATACCTTACGGTCGATTTCGATACCGGCTTTTTTCAAACCGCCAACGAAACGGCTGTAGGACATACCGTTGATGCGGGCGCCGGCGTTGATACGCTGGATCCACAGGGCACGGAACTGACGCTTACGGTTACGACGGTCGCGGTAGGCGTACTGGCCGGCCTTGATGACGGCCTGCTTGGCAACGCGGAAAACGCGCGAACGCGCACCGTAGTAGCCTTTTGCCTGCTTCAATACTTTCTTATGACGACGACGGGCGACAACGCCCCGTTTGACTCGAGTCATGACACACTCCTGACGTTAAAAATTCGAAAACGACTTACAGATTCGGCAGCATGCGCTGGATCAGCGGCTTGTCAGCTGCGTGAATCTGCTTCATGCCGCGAAGCTGACGCTTACGCTTGGTCGATTTCTTGGTCAGGATGTGGCTACGGAACGACTGCTTGTGCTTGAAGCCGTTAGCCGTCTTCTTGAAGCGCTTGGCAGCGCCACTGTTGCTCTTGATTTTCGGCATGAGAAAACTCCGCTCGATGTTTTTGAGAAAACCCAAGGCCAGTCGGCGCATCGTGCGCCGACCCGTTTAAAACGCCGTTGGATCACTTCTTTTTAGGGGCAAGAATCATGATCATCTGGCGGCCTTCCATTTTCGGGAAGGACTCTACCGTACCGATCTCTTCGAGGTCTGCCGCTACCCGCTCCATCAGCTTACGGCCGATGTCCTGGTGCGCCATTTCGCGACCGCGAAAACGCAATGTGACCTTACCCTTGTCACCACCTTCGAGAAAGCGCATCAGGTTCTTCAATTTGACCTGATAATCGCCCTCGTCGGTGCCGGGCCGGAATTTGACTTCCTTGACCTGGATCTGCTTTTGCTTCTTCTTCTGAGCAGCTTTCTGCTTTTTCTGCTCGAAGACGAATTTGCCGTAATCCATTATTTTACAAACAATGGGATCGGCATTGGAAATTTGCACGAGGTCCAGACCGGCCGCTTCCGCTCGCTCGAGCGCGTCGGTGGTGGGCACCACGCCCAGCTGCTCACCTTCTGCATCGATCAAGCGGACTTCGGTTTCGGTGATTCGCTCGTTCATTGGTGGGCGTTTGTCTGCAGGACGCCCGCGCTGGTTGCTTCGCTTGATTGCTCTGTCTCCTTAGGCAATTGACGATGTCGCCAGGGCTGCTCGTTCGGCGCAGACGCGTTCGATGAACTCATCGACGGTCATGGTACCGAGATTTTCGCCGCTGCGAGTACGCACGGCCACTGAGTCAGCTTCGACTTCCTTATCTCCGACCACAAGGAGATAGGGAATTTTCTGTAACGTATGCTCGCGAATTTTAAAGCCGATCTTCTCGTTCCTCAAGTCTGCCTTGACGCGAAGATCATTTTTTTGCAAGCGCTGCTCCAATTCGAGCGCATAATCACGCTGCGAATCGGTGATATTCATGATGGCGACTTGCTCGGGTGCCAACCATAATGGCATAGCCCCGGCATAGTGTTCAATCAGGATACCGATGAAGCGCTCCATCGAGCCGACGATCGCCCGGTGCAGCATGACCGGCGGCTTGCGCTCACCCTCTTCGGTCACGTACTGGGCGCCGAGCCGCTCGGGCATCATGAAGTCGACCTGCATGGTACCGACCTGCCACTCGCGGCCCAGGCAATCCTTCATATGGTACTCGATCTTGGGCCCGTAGAACGCGCCTTCGCCGGGAAGTTCCTGCCACTCGACGTCGCAGGCCTTGAGCGCGCCGCGAAGCGCCTCTTCGGCGCGGTCCCAGACCTCATCGCTGCCGATACGCTTCTCCGGGCGCAGCGCGATCTTGATCGCGATGTCCTCGAAACCGAAGTCCTGGTACACCTTGAGCGCCTGGCGGTGGAAGCTCGTCACCTCCGGCTCGACCTGGGCTTCGGTACAAAAGACGTGGCCGTCGTCCTGCGTGAAGGCGCGCACGCGCATGATGCCGTGAAGCGCACCCGACGGCTCGTTACGGTGACAGCCGCCGAACTCGCCAAAGCGTACCGGAAGCTCCCGGTAGCTACGAAGCCCCGAGTTGAACACCTGAACGTGGCCCGGGCAGTTCATCGGCTTGAGCGCATACTCGCGCTTTTCCGACTCGGTGAAGAACATGCCATCGGCGTAGTTGTCCCAGTGACCGGACTTCTTCCACAGTGACACGTCCATGATCTGCGGGCAGCGGATTTCCTGATAGCCGCCGGCCTTGTAGACCCCGCGCATGTACTGCTCGACCTGCTGCCACAGCGCCCAGCCGTTGGGGTGCCAGAAGATCATGCCCGGCGCCTCTTCCTGC
Source organism: Halomonas sp. HNIBRBA4712 (assembly GCF_043558675.1). NCBI lineage: Bacteria > Pseudomonadati > Pseudomonadota > Gammaproteobacteria > Oceanospirillales > Halomonadaceae > Halomonas > Halomonas sp. HNIBRBA4712. The sequence continues at coordinate 379,708 of NZ_JBIFXR010000002.1, forward strand.
ATGTGGAAGAGATCGAGCTTGCGCGCAAGCTTGCGGTGGTCGCGCTTCTCCGCCTCCTCGAGGCGCTTCATGTACGCCTTGAGCTGCTTCTTGTCGCCCCAGGCGGTGCCGTAGATGCGCGTGAGCATGGCGTTGGAGGCATCCGCCCGCCAGTAGGCGCCGGCCAGTTTGGTCAGCTTGAACGCTTTAAGATGACGCGTGTTGGGCACGTGCGGCCCGCGACACATGTCGGTGTACTCTTCGTGGTGGTAAAGGCGGATCGTCGCGCCGTCGGGGATGTCGCGGATGATCTCCTGCTTGTAGGGTTCGTCACGCTTCTCGAAGGTCTTGAGCGCCTGATCGCGGTCCACGTACTCGCGAACGACGTCGTACTCCTGGTCGATCAACGCCTGCATGCGTTTCTCGATCGCTTCCATGTCCTCCGGGGTGACCGAGCGACCGAAGTCGATATCGTAGTAGAAGCCATTTTCGATCACGGGGCCGATCGCCATGTGGGCGTTCGGGTAGAGCTGCTTGACCGCATGCCCAATCAGGTGCGCACAGGAGTGGCGAATGATCTCGACGCCTTCCGGATCGCGGGCGGTGATGATCGCCACCTCGGCGTCCTTCTCGATCATATCGGCCGCATCGACCAGCACACCGTCTATCTTTCCGGCCACGCACGCCTTGGCCAAACCAGGGCCAATGGACTCGGCGAGAGCCATGATGGAAAGCGGTTCATCAAACGTACGTTGGCTGCCGTCGGGCAGTGTCACTATGGGCATTCGGGTGTTCCTTGAGCGCAGTGGTGATCCATACCAGGGATCACATATCGCTATCAATGGCTTGAGGATTCGTTTCAAACGCAAACGCGCCTGCCCATCGTTGGGCAGGCGCGTAGACTAGCAGACTTTCAGCTGGCGAGACACCGGTGCCTAGAACGCCCAGTCGTCGTCTTCGGTGGCGACCGCCTTGCCGATCACATACGACGAGCCGGAGCCGGAGAAGAAGTCGTGGTTCTCGTCGGCGCTCGGCGAAAGCGCAGCCATGATGGTCGGGTCGACATCGGTAACGCTACTTGGAAAAAGCGGCTCGTAACCCAGATTCATCAGCGCCTTGTTGGCGTTGTAGTGCAAAAACTTCTTCACGTCTTCGGTCAGGCCCACCGCGTCGTAAAGCGACTCGGTGTAGCGCACTTCGTTGTCGTAAAGCTCCAGCAGCAGGTCGTAGGCGTAATCCTTGACCGCCTGCTGGCGCTCCGGGGTCGCCTCGGTCAAAGCCTGCTGGAACTTGTAGCCGATGTAGTAGCCGTGCACCGCCTCGTCGCGAATGATCAGGCGAATCAGATCCGCGGTATTGGTGAGCTTGGCGTGGCTCGACCAGTACATCGGCAGATAAAAGCCCGAATAGAACAGAAACGACTCGAGAAAGACGCTCGCCACCTTGCGCATCAAGGGGTCGTCCGAGCGGTAGCGCTCGAGAATCAACTCGGACTTCGCCTGGAGCATCGGGTTCTCTTCGCTCCAGCGAAAGGCATCATCGACGTCCCGCGTGGCGCACAGCGTCGAGAAGATCGAGCTGTAGGAGCGCGCATGCACCGACTCCATGAAGGCGATGTTGGTGTACACCGCTTCCTCGTGGGGCGTGCGCGCGTCCTCCATCAGCGTCGGCGCGCCGATGCTGCCCTGAATGGTATCCAGAAGCGTCAACCCGGTGAACACGCGGATGGTCAGCTGTTTCTCCTGCTGGGTCAGCGTGTTCCAGGACTGAATGTCGTTGGAGAGCGGCACCTTCTCCGGCAGCCAGAAATTGCTCGTCAGACGGTTCCAGACCTCCAGGTCCTTGTCGTCCTGAAGCCGATTCCAGTTGATGGCGTCGACCCGCGATAAGCGTTGCATGGTGTTCATCGAATGTTCTCTTTCGTTACGTGGTTACAGCGTGCAGGAGACACAGCCTTCGACTTCGGTGCCTTCCAGCGCGCTTTGACGCAGACGAATGTAGTAAAGCGTCTTGATACCCTTGCGCCAGGCGTGAATCTGCGCCTTGTTGATGTCGCGCGTGGTGGCGGTGTCCGGGAAGAACAGCGTCAGCGACAGCCCCTGATCGACGTGTTTGGAGGCCTCGGCGTAGGTATCAATGATCTTCTCCGGGCCGATCTCGTAGGCGTCCTGGAAGTAGTCGAAGTTCTCTTCGCTCAAGAAAGGCGCCGGGTAGTAGACGCGGCCGAGCTTGCCTTCCTTGCGGATCTCGATCTTCGCCGCCACCGGGTGAATGCTCGAGGTGGAGTGGTTGATGTAGGAGATCGAGCCGGTCGGCGGTACCGCCTGCAGGTTGCGGTTATAGAGACCGTGCGCCATTACCGACGTCTTGAGCTCTTCCCAATCGCCTTGGGTCGGAAGCGCGATGCCGCTGCGCTCGAAAAGTTCGCGCACCTTCTCGGTCTTCGGCAGCCACGCCTCATTAGTGTACTTGTCGAAGAACGCGCCCGAGGCGTAAGTGGAGTCGGCAAAGCCCGCGAAAGTGTCGCCATGCTCGATCGCCAGGCGGTTCGAGGCGCGAATGGCGTGAAACGCCACGCAGTAGAAGTAGAGGTTGGTGAAATCGAGCCCCTCTTCACTGCCGTAATAGATGTGCTCGCGCGCCAAAAAGCCGTGCAGGTTCATCTGGCCAAGGCCGATGGCGCGCGACTTGGCGTTGCCTTCGGCAATCGACGGCACGCTCTTGAGGTTGCTCATCTCGGAGACGGCGGTCAAACCCCGAATGGCGATGTCGACACTGGTGCCGATGTCGCCGGAATCCATCACTTTGGCGATGTTCATCGAGCCGAGGTTGCAGGAGATATCCTGACCGACCTTGCTGTAGTTCAGGCTCTCGTCGTACTCGGTCGGCGTATTGACCTGCAGAATCTCCGAGCACAGGTTGCTCATGTTGATCCGCCCGGCAATCGGGTTGGCCCGGTTTACCGTGTCCTCGAACATGATGTAGGGGTAGCCGGATTCGAACTGCAGCTCGGCCAGCGTCTGGAAAAACGCACGGGCGTTGATCTTCTGCTTGCGAATGCGCGCATCCGCGACCATTTCATGGTAGTGCTCGGTGACGCTGATGTCGCCAAACGGCTTGCCGTAGACCCGCTCCACGTCGTAGGGCGAGAACAGGTACATGTCGTCGTTGCGCTTGGCAAGCTCGAAGGTGATGTCTGGAATCGTCACGCCGAGCGACAGCGTCTTGATACGGATCTTCTCGTCGGCGTTCTCGCGCTTGGTATCGAGAAAGCGCAGGATATCCGGGTGGTGGGCGTTCAAGTAGACCGCCCCCGCGCCCTGGCGCGCGCCGAGCTGGTTGGCGTAGGAGAACGCGTCTTCCAGAAGCTTCATGATCGGAATGATGCCGGAGGACTGGTTCTCGATGCGCTTGATCGGCGCGCCGGACTCGCGGATGTTGCTCAGCAGAAACGCCACGCCGCCGCCGCGTTTGGAGAGCTGCAGCGCCGAGTTGATCGAGCGGCCGATCGACTCCATGTTGTCTTCGATACGCAGCAAAAAGCACGACACCAGCTCGCCGCGCTGCTGCTTGCCGCAGTTCAAGAAGGTCGGCGTGGCCGGCTGGAAACGCCCGCTGATGATCTCGTCGACCAGCGACTTGGCAAGCTGCTCGTCGCCGCGCGCGAGGGTGAGCGCGACCATACACACACGGTCTTCGTAGCGCTCGAGATAGCGCTTGCCGTCGAAGGTTTTCAGCGTGTAGCTGGTGTAGTACTTGAACGCCCCCAGAAAGCTCGGGAAACGAAACTTGTAGGCGTAGGCCTGCTCGAACAGCGCCTTGACGAAGGCCGGCGCGTACTGATCGAGCACCTCGGCTTCGTAGTAGCCCTCCTCGGTCAGGTAGTCGAGTTTCTCTTCCAAAGAGTGGAAGAAGACCGTGTTCTGGTTGACGTGCTGCAGGAAGTACTGGCGCGCCGCTTCGCGGTCCTTGTCGAGCTGGAGCTCGCCGTTGGCACCGTAAAGATTCAGCATGGCATTGAGCGCGTGGTAATCCAGCGTGCGCGGCTTCGACGCCTCTGCAGACGCTTTTTTCGTTTCAGGCAAGCCGTTCGTGACTACGTTTGTCGTTTCCAAAACTCTTCTACTCCTTTGCGAACCCTGGCGACGTCGTCGTCGGTGCCAAAAAGCTCGAACCGATACAGCAGTGGCACCTGGCACTTCTGCGCAATGATGCGCCCTGCCAGCCCGTACGCCTCGCCAAAATTGGTATTGCCTGCGGCAATGACGCCTCGAATGAGGCGCCGGTTGTGCTCATCGTTCAAAAAGCGAATGACCGGCCCCGGCACCGCCCCCTTCGACTCACCGCCGCCGTAGGTAGGCGTGATCAGCACGAACGGGGTATCGACATGAACAGGCGGATCGCTGCGCTTGAGCGGCAGCCGGTGCGCCGCAAGCCCCAGCTTCTCTACAAAACGATGGGTGTTACCAGAGCTGGTGGAGAAGTACACCAGCGTGCCCGCCAACGGGGCTTTCGCATCCGTCAGCATGGCGGTGAATCAAGCGAGCGCCTGGATACGATCCGGGCGAAAACCTGACCAGTGATCGTCACCGGCTACCACGACCGGAAGCTGGCGATAGCCCAGCGCTTCAACCTGCTGCTGAGCACCGTCTTCGGCAGTAATATCGATCACGGTGTACTCGATACCCTGCTTGTCCATCGCGCGGTAGGTGGCGGTGCACTGTACGCAGGCAGGCTTGCTATAAATCTGGATGGCCATGGCTATTTTTTCCTTTTCATAGCGGCTTTTTTGGGCTAGGCACATGTAGTGCCATCACCCCTTCGAAGACACTACGAATACTATATATAGACTGTCGCAAAATCAATTCGCATATATGTAGTAATTTTTAATCCACAGCTTATTGACAAATAGTGCCCAGCATAGCGGTACGCCTTAGCGAGCGGACGGCGCAAAAAAAGCGAACCAATGCCCCGATATCAGCTCAATAAAACACGCAAAAAATTCACAGCGACAAGTTATCCACCGCGATAGACGCGTTGAAAAATGCAGTGACGGGAGCAGGTAAAACTCATCGCGGGGCGACGCAAACTGCAAGTGCGCCCAAGACCAGGGCAATGAGGAGAATCGGGCGAGTTTTTATAGAACAGGAGTGCCAAAAAGCAGAAAGCCCGGCAAGGCCGGGCTTTCAAGTAGAGCGCACTACGCGCTCAGGAGATCATCGCAACAATCAGGCGATCGCGGCCTGGTAGCGGCGCTCGACTTCTTCCCAGTTGACGACGTCGAAGAAGGCGGCGATGTAGTCCGGGCGCTTGTTCTGGTACTTCAGGTAGTAGGCGTGTTCCCACACGTCCAGACCCAGGATCGGCGTGTTGCCGTCCATCAGCGGGCTGTTCTGGTTGAGGGTGTTTTCGACCACGAGTTTTTTCTGCGGCGTCACGGAGAGCCACGCCCAGCCGCTGCCGAAACGGCCGGTGGCGGCTTTCTTGAACTCTTCCTTGAAGGTGTCGAAGCCACCAAGCTCGCTGTCGATCGCCTTGGCCACGTCGCCCTGGGGCTGGCCGCCGCCGTTGGGGGACATCATCTGCCAGAACATGGAGTGGTTGACGTGACCGCCGCCGTTATTGATGACGGCCTGACGCTTCTCTTCCGGTACGCGATCCAAATTGGAAACGAGCTCTTCGATGGGAAGGTCTTCAAGCCCCGTTCCTTCGAGCGCACCATTGAGGTTGGTCACGTAGGTGTTGTGGTGACGCGAATGGTGAATTTCCATGGTCATCGCATCGATGCTCGGCTCGAGTGCGTCGTAGGCGTACGGCAGTTCGGGTAGTGTATGTGCCATGTCATCATCTCCTTGAGTGACTTTCGATGTTCACCAAAGTAGGTGCGGTCGCGCCCTACTCTTTTCAACCGCTTAAGCGGAATTTTTCCTCGAAACGCCAATCTGCATTGGCGCTACGCGCCCTAGCACTCTAGCTAACAATCAGGGCTTTATCTAATATGAACGCAATATAAAGCCGGCTGCCCGGCAGCCGGCTCGCGCATTCATCCGCTGTCAGGCGGTTAACGCTGGGTATGCACTCAAAGCTTGCTCTCGAGCTCCGGCAGGATCTCGAACAGATCCCCCACCAGCCCGTAGTCCGCCACCTGGAAGATCGGCGCTTCCTCGTCCTTGTTGATCGCCACGATCACCTTCGAGTCCTTCATCCCCGCCAGGTGCTGGATCGCCCCCGAGATGCCCACCGCGATGTAGAGATCCGGCGCCACGATCTTGCCGGTCTGGCCGACCTGCATGTCGTTGGGCACGAACCCCGCGTCCACCGCCGCCCGGGAGGCCCCCACCGCCGCGCCGAGCTTGTCGGCGATGCCGTCGAGAAGCCGGAAGTTCTCGCCGTTGCCCATGCCGCGCCCGCCGGAGATCACTACCTTCGCCCCGCCGAGCTCCGGGCGGTCGGAGGCCGCGAGCTCTTCACCGACGAACTGCGACTGCGCGTTCTCGACCACGGTGTCGAGGGCCTCGACGGCGGCGCTGCCGCCCTGGCCGACTGCGTCGAACGCCGTGGTGCGCACGGTCATCACCTTGAGCGCATCGTCGCTTTTGACCGTGGCGATGGCGTTGCCGGCGTAGATCGGGCGCTTGAAGGTGTCCGGGCCGTCGACGGCCAGCACCTCGGAGAGCTGGCTGACGTCCCTGAGCGCGGCGAGGCGCGGCAGCACGTTCTTGCCGGTGGTCGAGGCGCTGGCCAGCACGTGGGTGTAGTCGCCGGCGAGCTCGACCAGAAGCGCGCCGAGCGGCTCGGCGAGCTGGTGGGCGTAGACTCTGTGGTCCGCCAGACGTACCCGTGTGACGCCGTCGAGTTTGGCGGCTTCGTCGGCGGCGGCCTGGACGCCTTCACCGGCGACCAGCACGTCGATATCGCCGCCGATCTCGCGGGCGGCGGCCACCACGTGGGCGGTGGCGTCAAGCAGGTGGCCGTCGTGAACGTCGGCCAGAACCAGAATGCTCATGAGAAACTCCTTGAATACGGGTGAAAGAGGCGATCACTGGGCCGGGAAATCAAAGCACCTTCGCTTCGTTCTTGAGCTTGTCGACCAGCTCGTCGACCGAGGCCACTTTTACCCCGCCCTTGCGCTCGGCGGGCGTCTCGACCTTGACCAGACTGACACGTGATGCCACCTCGACGCCGTAGTCCGCCGGGGTCTTGACGTCCAGCGGCTTCTTCTTGGCCTTCATGATGTCGGGAAGCTTGGCGTAACGCGGCTCGTTGAGGCGCAGGTCGGTGGTGACGATCGCCGGAAGCGTGAGTGCGAGGGTCTGCAGGCCGCCGTCGATCTCGCGGGTGACGTTGACCCGGTCACCGTCGATGGCGACCTCGGAGGCGAAGGTGGCCTGGGGCAGATTGGTCAGCGCGGCGAGCATCTGGCCGGTCTGGTTGTTGTCGGTGTCGATCGCCTGCTTGCCGAGGATCACCAGTCCCGGCTGCTCTTCGTCCACGACCTTGGCCAGCAGCTTCGCCACGGCGAGCGACTCGACGCGCTCGTCGGTCTCGATCTGGATCGCCCGGTCGGCGCCGAGGGCCAGCGCGGTGCGCAGCTGTTCCTGGGCGGCTTTCGGACCGACGGTCACGGCGATCACTTCCGTCGCCACGCCCTTCTCCTTGAGCCGCACCGCTTCTTCCACGGCGATCTCGCAGAAGGGGTTCATGGCCATCTTGACGTTGGTCAGGTCCACGTCGGTGTGGTCCGCCTTGACGCGGATTTTCACGTTGTAATCGATGACGCGTTTGACCGCGACTAATACTTTCATGGTTTCCTCGCTTGGCTGATTAGAAGCCTTGTCCTTGACGGGCGCTGCGCTCTTGCACGTGCGGCTAGCGACACTATAGCGCTTTTGCCTCAGCAAATCCGACAGTTGCAGAAAGCGCGCAAAACAGGGCGATAACGCCCTGACACCATCGTAGAGATGACCCGGGGCAGGTATTATGCCTATCATGAGGCATAACCAGAAGCAAACGACCGTTTAGTATTAAGTCCGTGTTTTTATAAGGCACGGCACGAACGAGAATAAGGAGAGACCGTGGAAAACCCAGAGCGCGATGTGATGGAAATGGATGTGGTCATCGTTGGCGCCGGCCCTTCGGGCCTGGCGGCGGCGTGTCGTCTCATGCAGCAGGCTAACGACGCCGAACAGGAGCTGAGCGTGTGCGTCGTGGAGAAAGGCTCCGAAGTCGGCGCGCACATCCTCTCCGGCGCCGTGCTGGAGCCGCGCGCCCTTAACGAGCTGTTCCCGGACTGGCAGGAGCGCGGCGCCCCGCTCAACACGCCCGCCACCCGCGACGATCTCTACCTTTTGAAGGATAGCGAGAACGCGCGCAAGCTGCCCCACGCGCTGGTGCCGAAAACCATGCACAACACCGGCGGCGACCAGACCCGCTACGTGATCAGCGCGGGCAATCTGTGTCGCTGGCTCGCCGAGCAGGCCGAGGCGCTCGGCGTCGAGATTTTCCCGGGCTTTGCCGCCCAGGACGTGATCATCGAAGACGGCGCGGTGCGCGGTATTCTGATCGGCGACATGGGCGTGGCCGCCGACGGCACGCCCAAGGATGGCCATATGCCGGGCATGGAGCTTCGCGCCAAATACACCCTGTTCGCCGAAGGCTCCCGCGGGCATCTGGGCAAACGGTTGATTCGCGAGTTCTCTCTCGATGAGGGTCGCGACCCGCAGCACTACGGCATCGGTTTGAAAGAACTCTGGGACGTGCCTGCGGACAAGCACGAGCCGGGCCTGGTGGTCCACGGCTCCGGCTGGCCGCTTGACAGCGACACTCACGGCGGCTGGTTTCTCTACCACGCCGAAAACCAGCAGGTGGTGGTCGGCCTGATCATGGATTTGGGTTACAAGAACCCCTGGCTTTCGCCCTTCGACGAGTTCCAGCGCATGAAGCACCACCCGGTACTGCGCCAGTACCTGGAAGGTGGCAAGCGCGTCGCCTACGGCGCCCGCGCCATCACCAAGGGCGGCTTCAACTGCCTGCCGAAGATGACCTTCCCCGGCGGGCTCTTGATCGGCTGCGACGCGGGAACGCTCAACTTCGCCAAGATCAAGGGCATCCACACCGCGATGAAGTCGGGCCTGGTGGCCGCCGAAAGCGTGTTCGAGGCGATCAAGAGCGGCGACGAAGGCGGCGCGGAGCTTGAAAGCTTCACTGCAAAGTGGGAGTCGAGCTGGGCGTATCAGGAGCTCAAGGAGAACGCGAACTTTGGCCCGGCGATGCACAAGTACGGCAACGTCGGCGGCGGCGCGTACAACTTCGTCAATCAGCTCATTGGCAACAAACTGCCCAGGCTTCACGACACCACCACCGACCACGGCGCACTAAAGCCCGCTGCCGAGTTCGAGAAGATCGACTACCCCAAACCCGACGGCAAGCTCTCTTTCGACAAGCCCTCCTCGGTGTTTCTCTCCAACACCAACCACGAGGAGGATCAGCCCTGCCATTTGAAACTCGAGGATCCGTCGATCCCGATCGAGCACAACCTGCCGAAGTACGCCGAGCCCGCTCAGCGTTACTGCCCCGCCGGGGTGTATGAAGTGGTAGAGGATGAGCAGGGCAAGCCGCGCTTTCAGATCAATTTCCAGAACTGCGTGCACTGCAAGACCTGCGATATCAAGGACCCGGCCCAGAACATCGCCTGGGTGGCGCCGGAAGGCGGCGGCGGGCCCAACTATCCCAATATGTAAAGGCCCGTTCGAACCTGCCGGTCCCGCTCAGGCGAGCCTGGCGGGTTCGACCAGGGTGATCGGCGCGCGCCGGGCGATCAGCCGGCGCCGACCGGCACTGGTAAAGCGCACGTCGATCACCGGATCCGCCGGGTTACCCTCCACCGCGGCTACTTCGCCCTCACCGAACACCTCATGCACGAGCCGCTGCCCGGGATAAAACTCGGCCGCTGCCTCGACCCGCCCGGTGCCACCCGCCGATGAGCGAACGACGATCTCCTCACGCCCCAAACGGGCCAGATAACGTTCGACCAGCGCTTTCGAGGCCACCTCGAGCGGGGCCGCGGGCGCGTGCGGCTCATCGAGCGCCTGGGCCACGCGCAGGCTATCCGCCCATCCACTTTCACCAATGAAGCGGCTCGGGCGATGTACGCCGCCATCGTGCAGCAGCAAGAGCCGTTCCCGGGCGCGGGTGATCGCCACGTAGAAAAGACGACGCTCCTCTTCCAGCCGCGCATCGGAAAGCGGATTGTCGCGACTGTAGTGGGGGAAATCCTCCTCGTTCACCCCGGCCACGATCACCAGCGGCCACTCGAGCCCCTTGGCGCCGTGCACCGTGCTGATCAGCACGCCATCGGCCTGACTCTCCACCGGCCGCTCCAGAAGCTCGATGAAGGCGTCCGGGTCCTGCACGCTTTGTGCCTGCTCGATCAGCACATCCAGAAGGCGCACGTCCTCCTCGCCCTTGTCGCGCCGGGTCGCGGCGCGCTTGAGCGTCTTTTCCGCATCGATGGTGGTCACCACGTGCTGCAAGAGCCTGGCCGGCGACCAGTGGCCGAGCGTGGGCAGATCACACAGCAGCGCCCAGCGCTTTTTGAGCGTGCGCTGCTGAATCGGCTTGAGCGTCGCCAGCAGCGGGTCGCCGCGCTCGGGAAACGCCTGGCTCGTAGCCAGCCGCTGGGCGAGCCGGGCAAGGCGCTCGCGGGCAACGAAAGGCGTCGGCTGGGCGAGCAACAGCATAAGATGGTCCGGGTCCTGCAACAGCGCAGGCTGACGCGAGAGTTTGAGATAGCCCGCCAGCGCCTGCACCAGCGGCAGACGAAACACGAAGCGGTCCTCGCGGGCAAGACGAAAGCCGATCCCCGCCTGCAACAGCGCCAGCTGAAACGGCACCGACAGCGCCCAGCTGCGCACCAAAAGGCTCACCTCACCAAGCGAGCGCCCCGCATCCTGCCACTGCCCGAGCGCATCGAGCAGCGGCCGATTCCCTTGGCCTGCGTCGATACGCGTTGGCGCATTGGTGGGCGCCGCCAGGCAGAGCTGGTCGGGCCGGCGGGCGTTGTGCATGATCATTTGGTTGGCGGTCAGCGCCAGCGCGTGGCCGTGACGAAAGGTGGTCGAAAGCGGATAGTCGGTCGCCGCGCCGAAGGTAGCGGTGAAGTCGTCGAGCATGGTGTCCGGCCGGGCGCCGCGCCACTCGTAGATACACTGGTTGGCATCGCCCACAGCCATCACACTCGCCGACTCACCGGCCAGCACTTTCAGAAGCCGCTGCTGGGCGGTATTGATGTCCTGGTACTCGTCGATGATGACGTGATCGAGAAAACCCTCGACTCTTGATCTGAGCGAAGCGTCCGCTTCCAGCGCCAAAAGCGGGCGGTAGAGCAGATCCGCATAGGTCATTACGCCGTTTTCCCGTAAAAGCCGCTCCGCCTCGGCGAACGCCTCGGGAAAGTAGTCGCTCGCCTCATCGAGATTCATACGCTCGAAAAGCGCCTGGGGCGTGCACAGATCCGCCTTCACCAGGCCGCAAAAGTGCGCCAGCGTCTCCAGTCGGTCGGCCTCGAGCGCCGCCTCACGACGCTCGCTCTGATCCGCCAGCACGTTGAGGCTCGCCTGGCGCAGAAGCCGCTCGAGCTGCCACTCCGCCGAGAGCAGCTGGCGCGGCTCGAGCGCGCCCCAGCGACTCAGGCTCTGGGTCAAACGGTGGCCGAGGGAGTGAAAGGTGCGCACATCCGGAAGTATCTGACCGGCGGGCGCCATGCTCGAGAGCCGGCGCTGAAAATCCTCGCGGGCGGAGCGGTTGAACATCAACACCAGTATGCGCTTGGGGGCCACGCCGCTTTGCAAAAGATGCAGCACCCGGGCGGCCATGGTGGTGGTCTTGCCGGCACCGGCAACCGCCGCCACCCGCGCGTGGCCGCCGGGGTGATGGATCACCGCGCTCTGTTCTGACGTCAGCTTCACGGCGTCTCGCGATCAAGTGTGTCGGCGTCGAGCTCGCCGAGCAAAAAGCGCTCACCGGCACTTTCAAGCCACAGCCGCTGGATCGCGCCGCTCTCTTCGAGCACGGCCTCGTCGACCAGACGGTAGTAAACGTTGCGGTGAAGCCGCGCAGAAAGACCAAAGCGCACGGGAACTTCCGGCATCGGCTCGCCGCTTGGAGCCTCGCTCAAGGTCATCGGGTGCTCGGCATCAAGTCGCACCACGTCGTCGAACTGGGTCGTGAAGTGCCAGGCGCCCTCGCGAAAATCCGCCTCGACGATCACGAAGGGCCGATCCTCGACGGTGACGCGCCAGCGCTCGACCGGCGTCACCAGGCACACCCCCTCGTCGAAGCGGCGTAGAAGCGTGGCGAGCAGGTGCGGGATTTCCGGGCGGGCAAAGGACTCGCCTTCGTGCAGCCAGCGCCCGTCCGCGCACAGGACGATGTCGATATCGCCGCTGAGCGCGGGGTGCCACTGATCCACCGGCGCGGGGCGAGCGGTGCCGGGCTGATGCGTGAGCAGTCGATCGATATTCATGGCGTTTCACCGCATGGTTGGAAGCATGGCGCCGTGAGGTGCGCCTGCTACGAGTATAGCCGGGGCGCGCGTCAGGCCAGACCCGCCTGGGCCAGCGCCTGCTTCACGTGAGCTGGCGCGTCGGGCACGGCGCCGCGAAACAGCCGAAAGAAGTTGGCGGTGGTCTGCATGGCGACCTCGTCGACGCTGATCCCGCGCTCGGCGGCGATGCACTCGGCGACTTCCACGACCCAGGCGGGCTGGTTGGGCTTGCCGCGGTGCGGCACAGGGGCGAGATAGGGGCTGTCGGTTTCGATCAACAGTCGATCCAGCGGTAGCGCCCGAGCGAGTTCCCTGAGCGAGGCGGCGCTGGCGAAGGTGATGATCCCGGAAAGCGAAATATAGAACCCCAGCCGAATCGCCTCGCGCGCCATGTCAATATCTTCCGTGAAGCAGTGCAGCACCCCGGCGACGCGAGGGTCGGTATGTTCGCGCAGAAGCGCCAGGGTTTTCTCTTTCGCTTCGCGGGTGTGCACCACCACGGGCAGCTCGAGCTCGGTGGCGGCGATCAAATGACGCTTGAAGCGCTCGCGCTGAACGTCAACGCTCACCCGGTCGCGGTAATGATGGTCGAGCCCGGTTTCACCGATCGCCACCGCGCCGTACTGTTCGGCGGCCTCCTTGATCGCCTCGACGCTGGGCTCGTGTTCGATTTCTGCCAGCGGATGCAGCCCGGCGGAGATCGCCACGTCCTGATGGCGGCGGGAAAGCGCCGCCAGGCCGGGAAGATCCTCGAGGGTCACCGCGATGGCCAGAAACTGGCTGACACGGGCCGCGCGGGCGGCTTCAAGCGTGGCATCGACGTCGCCATCAAAGGTGCGTTCGGAAAGGCGATCCAGATGACAGTGCGAATCAACAAACATTCGGGCCTCGGTAGATAAAGGCAAAACGGTTCAAGCGAGCTAGAGGGTAAAAGACTCGGGGGCACTATCGAGCTGGCCGGCCAGCAGTGTCTCGATCTTGTCGCGCACGGGAAAGTCCTGATGGCCAAAATGCACGCCGATACCCGGCATGCGCCGCCCGCTGACACCGGCGGGCGACACCCAGACCACGTGCCCGGTGACGCTGAGCCGCTCGGATTCGCCGGGCAGCGTCAGCAGCAGGTTCACCACTTCGCCCAGGCGGTAAAAGGCTTCGACGGGCACGAACATGCCGCCGCGCTCGAGATGGGGCATGTAGGCGGCCAGCAGCGTGGGAACATCCGGCACCGTGAGCGAAAGAGCTTTTTGAGCGGTCATTCAACACCTCGTGCAGTTTCTCGAGTACCGGCCGTGGGCTTCTCAGGAGCGCAACAGCGCCGACCAGCGCACCAACCACGTCTCGAGCATCAGCTGCGCATTGGGATTGGCCCCGACCGCGAGAAGCCTTCGCTGCTCGCGGGCGTAATCCAGCAGGCGAAACCAGTCCTGTACCCGGGCGTTCTTGACCGCCTGACGGTACAGGGGTTCGAGATCCGGATTATGCAGCGCGGTGGTCTGGCCGGTCAGGCCGAGTCGAATCAGATCCTCGAGCCAGGCGATACCGTACCATAAAATGGCGTCGATCATCTGGCGGTCCAGCCGCGCGGCTTCCGCTACCGGCTCGGCGCCGCGCACCAGCTGCTCGAAGCTGTCGTGAATCTGGTGGCGCAGGGCGCGCTCCTCGGGTGCTGCGAGCTCCACCGCCAGCAATGGAAGCCCCCCGGAGACCTGCCACCAGAAAAGCGCCTCGTCACCGCCGAGCCGCTCGGTCAAGAAGCCCTGACACTGCTCGAAGGGCACGCTCGGCAGCGTCCACTGCTGACAGCGCGAGCGAATGGTCGGCAGCATTCGCGACGGCACGTCCGAAAGCAGAATGAACAGCGTGCGCTCGCCAGGCTCCTCCAGACTCTTGAGCAGCGCGTTGGCGGCGGCGTTGTTCATCGCCTCCGCCGGGCTGATCACGATCACCCGGTAGCCGCCCTGCTGCGCGGTCTGGTGAACGAAGCGGTTGACCTCGCGAATCGGGTCGATGCGAATCTGGCGTTTGCCCTCCTCGAGCGAGATCCGCATCAAATCCGGGTGATACCCCGAGGCGAGCATGCTGCAGCCATGGCAGTGGCCGCAGGCCTGATCACCAGGCTCGAGGCAGAGCGTGCGCGCCACCAGCGCATCGGCGAGCTGCTGCTTGCCGACCCCGTGGGCGCCGCTCAATAAAAGCGCATGAGGCATGCGCCCCTCATCGGCCAGGCGCGTAAATTGCGCCCAGACACCTCGATGCCAGGGCAGAAGGTCCGCTAGCGCCATGGCGCCACCCGCTCACTGAGCACCTGCTCGAGCACTTGCTGCACCTGATCCAGGGGCCTGGCCGCATCGATCACGGCAAAGCGCTCGGGCTCGGCCTTTGCCCGCTCGAGATAGGCGCCGCGCACGGCGCTGAAAAATGCCGCCTGCTCGCGCTCGAAGCGGTCCAGGTGCGTATTCTGCGTTCGCATTCGCCCTGCCAGCCGCTCGGCGGAGGCCTCCGGCGGCATGTCGAGCAACAGCGTCAGATCCGGCGCCAGCCCTTTCTGGACGAAGCGCTCGAGGGTCGCGATACGCGCGGGGTCGATCCCGCGCCCGCCGCCCTGGTAGGCGAAGGTGGCGTCGGTAAAGCGGTCACACACCACCCAGGCACCGCGGGAGAGCGCCGGCTCGATCTTCTCGGCCAGATGCTGGGCGCGGGCGGCGAACATTAAAAGAAGCTCCGCGTCGGTGTCGAGCGGCTCATCGAACGTCGTTGCCAGCAGCAGCGCGCGAATCGACTCGGCGAGCGGCGTGCCGCCGGGCTCGCGGGTGCGCACCACCTCCAGGCCTTGCGCCTCGAGCCAGCCGGCAACGAAGGCGACGTTGGTGGATTTGCCCACTCCTTCGCCCCCTTCCAGGGTGATAAAGCGACCGCGCTGGGGCATTGATACCTCGTTGACAAAGCGGGCGGCACCGGGCTCGGCGCCGACCCGTTACTGGTTGCGAATGTAGCGGTTGACGGCGTTGTTGTGCTCGCGCAGCGTGCGCGAAAAGTGGTGGGTGCCATCGCCCTTCGAGACGAAGTAGAGCGTATCGCCGGGCAGCGGCTTGACCGCCGCTTCGAGCGAGGCTTCCCCCGGCATGGCGATCGGCGTCGGCGGCATGCCGTCGATCACGTAGGTATTGTAAGGCGTGGCCTCGCGCAGATCGGCGTAGGTAATGCGCCCATCGTAGCGCTCGCCCATGCCGTAGATCACGGTCGGGTCGGTTTGCAGACGCATACCCTGCTCCATGCGCCGCTTGAACACGCCGGCGATCTCGCGCCGCTCTTCCGGGGCCCCGGTTTCGCGCTCGATCAACGAGGCCATGATCAGCGCCTCGTAAGGCGTTTCGATGGTCAGGTCATCGTCGCGCTGTGCCCACACCTCGTCGAGAATGCGCTCCATGCGGGTAAGCGACTGGCGCAGGATATCGACATCGCTCATTCCCAGGTGATAGCGGTAGGTATCCGGGAAAAACCACCCTTCCGGATACGTGTCCTCGCGGCCAAGCAGCCCCATGACCTCCGCGTCGCTAATGCCGGCGGTCACGTTGTCGAGCTTTTCGGCGCTATCGAGTCGCGCGCGCATCTGCGCGAAGGTCCAGCCCTCGGGAATGGTCAGCGCGTAGGTGACCACGTCGTTGCTGCCGAGAAGACGCATGACGTCGAGCGCGCTCATCTCCGGGGTGATGCGATACTCGCCAACGCGAAGACGCGGCACCTCTTGTGGCGAGACCCGCGCCAGCAGCCGCAGCGGCCAGCTCTCTTCGATCACTCCGCGCTCGTCGAGCTCGGCCACGGCCTGGTTGAAGCCGGCGCCCGGCGCCACGTAGTAGAGCGTCGGTTCGTCGATGGGCACCGGCGCGTTCAGCCGGCTCTGCCAGTAAACGTAGCCGCCCGCCGCCGCGGCGGCGCCAAGCACGGCCAGTAGCAGCAGCGCAAACCCCAATCGTTTCAGCATGTCACTCGGTGCCTCATGTCAAAATCGTGGCGCTAACGCGGCGCCTGCGGGTATCCGAGCAGGCCGTGGGCCTGACGCATCAGCGCATCATCAAACGTCCGGGGCCAGCGCGCCAGCGTCTCGCCAGTAGCGCTTTTGAGGGTGTGCACCGGCCAGACGCCCTGAACCGAGTTGCCCACCCAGAGCGCGTCGACGCCGGGAAGTGCTGCCAGCGAAAGCTCGGATTCACCGATCACCCCGCGCTCCAGAAGCGCCTCGCGCAGGGTACCCGCCACGCCACAGCGGTCAAGACGCGGCGTCCAGAGCCGCCCTTCGGCGCGCCAGAAGACGTTCATGCTGACCGCCTCGATCAAAAAGCCTTCGCTATCGGCGAGCAGGCCCTCATGAATCATTGGGTCATCCCACTCCTGCCGGGCGAGCACGTTTTCGAGCCGGTTGAGGTGCTTGATGCCCGCCAGGCGCGGCTGGTGGCCAAGCCTTAGCTCGCATAGGCGAACGCAGGCGCCCTCTTGCCAACGCGCCTGGGCCGCGGTGAACGGTTTTCGCGAGACCAGCAGCCGCGGCTCGTGATCGGCGGGCGCACGGTACCCCTGGCCGCCGCTGCCGCGGGTCACGATCAGCTTGAGGATTTCGAGCCCTGCCGCAACATCCTGCTCGAAACCCTTCTCGAGCGAGGCAAGCGAAGGCATCGCAATGCCCAGCCGCTTGCAGCCCCGGGCAAGGCGCTTTACGTGGTAAGGCCACAGTAGCGGCTGTCCCGCGCGCAGCAGTACCGTTTCAAAAAGCCCATCGCCGTAAGCGAGCCCGCGGTCGTCACCGGGCACCTGCGCGGCGCTCATCGCGCTTATACCCGCGTGAACAGCAGCGAGCCGTTGGTACCGCCAAAACCAAAGGAGTTGGAGAGCGTAGTATCGATACGCATGTCGCGCGCAGTGTGGGGGACGTAATCCAGATTACAGCCGGGCTGCGGGTTGTCCAGATTAATCGTCGGCGGCGCTACCTGATCGCGAATCGCCAGAATACAGAACACCGCTTCGACCGCGCCCGCCGCGCCGAGCAGATGGCCGATCATCGACTTGGTCGAACTGACCGCAACGTTTTTGGCGCCGTCGCCAATCACCCGCTCGATCGCACGACTCTCGGCGAGATCACCCGCGGCGGTCGAGGTGCCGTGAGCGTTGATGTAATCGACCTTTTTTGGGTCGATACCGGCATCCTTGATCGCGTTGCTCATGGCAAGCCCCGCGCCGCTGCCATCTTCAGGAGGCGCAGTCATGTGGAAGGCGTCATCGCTCATGCCAAAGCCTGCAAGCTCGGCATAGATATGCGCCCCGCGCGCTTTGGCGTGTTCGTACTCCTCGAGTACCAGCACACCGGCGCCATCGGAAAGCACGAAGCCGTCGCGGTCCACGTCCCAGGGGCGGCTCGCCGCCTGGGGGTCGTCGTTACGCGTGGAGAGCGCCCGCGCCGCCGAGAACCCGCCAAGACCCAGCGGCGTGGTCGCCATTTCGGCGCCGCCGCAGATCATGACGTCGGCGTCGCCGTAGGCGATGGTGCGCGCGCTGTAGCCGATGTTATGGGTGCCGCTGGTACAGGCCGTGGTGATCGCAATATTCGGCCCCTTGAAGCCGTGCTGAATCGCCATGTTGCCGGAGATCATGTTGATGATCGAGCCGGGCACGAAAAACGGCGATACGCGCCGCGCGCCGCCCTTGTTGAGCGCGTTGTGGTTCTGCTCGATCATCGGCAGCCCGCCGATACCGGAGCCGATCGCCACGCCGATGCGCGCGGCGTTCTCCTCGGTACACTCGATGCCGGCGTCGCTGATCGCCTGCCCGCCCGCGGCCATACCGTACTGGATGAACAGATCCATCTTGCGGGCATCCTTGGGGTTCAGGTAGCCGCTGATGTCGAAATCCTTCACCGACCCGCCAAAGCGAGTATTGAAGCTGCTGGCATCGAAATGCTCGATCGGCGCGATACCACTCTTGCCGGCCACGATGTTGGCCCAGGACTGCTCGACCGTATTCCCTACCGGCGTCACCAGCCCCAATCCGGTTACCACTACTCTTCTGCGCGCCATCAGCTCTCCTCCCGGCATCCTTGGTACAAGACCCTACGGCCATTGCGGTAAAAATTTCGCCTAGTATACCGGAGATTGCCGGGGGAATTCACTCGGCGACGGGCACAAAAAAGCCGCCCCGGTGTGGGGCGGCTTTTTTGCCTCGGGGGCTAACACCACCCGATGCGTAACGTCGACAAACCCTTACTGGTGGGCGTTGACGTAGTCGATTGCTTCCTGAACGGTAGTGATCTTCTCGGCTTCTTCGTCGGGAATTTCGGTGTCGAATTCCTCTTCCAGCGCCATCACCAGCTCGACGGTGTCGAGTGAGTCGGCACCCAGGTCTTCGGTGAACGAGGAGCTGTTCTGGATGTCCTCTTCCTTGACGTTCAGGCGCTCGGCCACGACTTTTTTAACGCGCTCTTCAATAGTACTCATCAACGTACTCCAGTCATTCACAGTTAGCCGTTATTGATAATCAGCTATATCGGGAACCGCTAGCCAAAAGCTGCGGGTAGTTTATAGACGCCCCAGGGTCGACGCAACCGTCGAATCCAGGCCATCAACGCATATTCATGCCGCCGTTGACGTGTAGCGTTTCGCCGGTGATGTAGCCGGCAGCGTCGCTGGTCAAAAAGCCCACGGCGGCAGCGATCTCTTCGGGCCCGCCAAGACGCGCCAGCGGGATCTGCTTCAAAAGCGATTCGTGCTGCGCCTCGGGCAGCGCCTCGGTCATGTCGGTGGCGATGAACCCCGGCGCCACGGTATTGACGGTAATGGCGCGGGAGGCTACTTCGCGCGCCAGCGCGCGGCTGAAGCCTTCCATACCGGCCTTCGCCGCAGCATAGTTGCTCTGACCGAGATTGCCCATCGTGGCGACCACAGAGCTGATCGACACGATGCGCCCAAAGCGTGCCTTGGTCATACCGCGAAGGCAAGCTTTACTTACACGATAAACGGACTTGAGATTGGTATCCATGACGCTGTCCCACTCGTCCTCTTTCATGCGCATCAAGAGGTTATCGCGAGTGATACCGGCATTGTTGACCAGAATGGCCGGCGCGCCGAAGCGCTCAGCGATCTCTTTGAGCACCGCATCGATGCTTGCCTGATCGGTTACGTTCAGGCACAGACCAGCGCCTTCGAACCCCTGCTCCTTCAGGTAGGCGTCGATTTTCTCGGCACCGGATTCGCTGGTGGCAGTACCGATCACCACTCGCCCCTGGCGGCCCAGCTCGAACGCGATGGCGCGACCGATACCCCGACTGGCGCCGGTGATCAGCGCAACTCTACTTTCCTGACTCATAGCGCGTTACCTAAAACCGTTTGAAATATACCCAGTGTAGCGCCTAAGCGCCGTCGTCGGCCATCGCCTCACGGGCGAGTTCGAGCGCCTGGTCGAGGCTGTCCGGGTCGTTGACCGCCAGCCCCTTGCTACCGCGCACGATACGTTTGTTGAGCCCGGTAAGCACCTTGCCCGGGCCACACTCGATGAACACGCTCGCACCCTGCTCGGCCATCTTCTCGACGCAGGCCGACCAGCGCACCGGCTGGTAGAGCTGCTCGATCAGACGGGTACGCAGTGTGTCGACATCGGCGTGCGCCTGGGCGTCGACGTTCTGCACCACGGTGTAGCGCGGCGGGCGAAACTCGATGTCCTGCATGTAGTCCCGCAGGCGCTCGGCGGCCGGACGCATCAGCGCGCAGTGCGAAGGCACCGACACCGGTAGCGCCAGCGCGCGCTTGGCGCCAGCTTCCTGACAGGCGGCGATGGCGCGCTCGACCGCACTCCTGTTGCCGGCGATGACCACCTGACCGGGTGAGTTGTAATTGACGGCGGCCACCACGTCGCCACCGGCGACGCTTTGGCAGGCCTTTTCGACCGCCTCGTCCTCGAGCCCCAGCACCGCCGCCATGGCGCCCTCGCCTTCGGGCACGGCGTCCTGCATCGCCTCGCCGCGCAAGCGCACCAGGCGAACGCCTTCGGCAAACCCCATTACGCCGGCGCATATCATGGCGCTATATTCGCCCAGGCTATGGCCGGCCATGATGGCGGGCCTGGGGCCTTCGAGCTCCTGCCACACGCGCCAGATCGCCACGCTCGACGTCAGAAGCGCCGGCTGCGTGCAGGCGGTCTGGTTGAGCGCCTGGTCCGGACCATCCTGGACGATTTTCCAGAGATCGAAACCCAGCGCATCCGAGGCTTCCTCAAATGTCGTTCCCACCACACTGTAGCGCTCGGCCAGCTCGCGCAGCATACCCAGCTGCTGCGAACCCTGACCGGGAAACACGAGGGCAAGGGGTTGAGACATGTCGTTCACCTTTGCTCTTGTAGGCATTTGCTCGTTCGAGCATGAAAGCGGCGAAAGACCGCTTCACTATCGTTCAATGCAGAATTTTACTACCCCACCGTCGATATGCCTTGCCTTGTGAGCAGGCCCTCGATACGGGCGGGTAGACAATGCGCCACTTCGTGTAGCGCGCGTTCGATCGCGTAGTAAAAGCCCTCGGCATCGGTACTGCCGTGGCTTTTGACGACGCTTTGCTTGAGCCCCAAAAGGCTCGCCCCGTTATAGCGCACCGGATCAAGCTCGCGCTTGAGCTGGCGCAATAAAGGGCTGGCCAGCAGGCTTGCCAAACGTCCGCTCCAGCGCGATGTCAGCGCGGTTTGCAAACGCTCGGCCAGCATGCGGGTCAATCCTTCACTCGCCTTGAGGGTAACGTTACCCACAAAACCATCGCACACGATGACATCCAGCGCCCCCTGATAGATCTCATCGCCCTCGGCGTAGCCACAGTAATCGAAGCCGAGCATCCCGGCGCGCTCGGAAAGCCAGGCGTTGGCTTGGCGCACGCAGGCGGCCCCCTTCATCGCTTCGCTACCCACGTTCAAAAGCGCCACCCGCGGACGGGCAACGCCGTCCAGGCACTGGGCCATGGCCGCGCCCATCAAAGCGAAATCGACCAGCCTGGCCGTCGGCGAGTCGACGTTGGCGCCAAGGTCCAACAGATAGCAGCGTCTGCCTCGCCCGGAAGGGATCGAGGAGCTGATAGCCGGGCGCGAAAGCCCGCCCAAAAGTCCGATATCGCGCCGAGCAAGCGCCACTAGCGCCGCCGTATTGCCAGCGCTAACGCCGCCGCTCGCCTGCCCGTTGGCTACCAGATCAAGCATCGCCGCCATGCTGGTGGCGTGCCCGTGACGAAGCGCCCAGGCCGCGGTGGCCTCCGGGCGGACCCAATCCGGCGAATCACGAACCACCAAACGTGACGTTGCCGCAGCCAGGGGCCGCGGCAAGCGCTTCAACTCGGCCGTCAACAGCCGAGAAGGGCCAAACAGAACCAGTTCCAGGTCAGGGCGTTCAATCACCGCTCGGGCAGCGCCTTCGAGGACAACGCGGGGGCCTTGGTCGCTGCCCATCGCATCAATCGCCAAACGCACGTGAACCGGCTCTGTTTTGCCGTTCAAGAAGGCGTGAGGTTTATACCTCGACCACCTTGCGACCGCGGTAGAAACCGTCGGGAGCAACGTGATGACGCAGATGCGTGGTGCCGGTTTCCTTGTCCTGGGACAGGGTCGGCGCCGTCAGGGCATCGTGGCTACGACGCATGCCGCGCTTGGAACGAGTTTTACGACTTTTTTGAACTGCCATGAGTAGTACTCCAAATAGAGTGGGTAAGGGTTGCTTACTTCTTACCGTCGGATGAATCCTTTCCTTTCAAGGCACTAAGCACCGCGAAAGGGTTCGATCGAGGTGCGGACTCCTCGGCCGCGCCGTCTGTCCTGCTGACCAGCTGGTCCGACGACACCAGGCAATCCGCCTCGTCGTGGTAAACCACCTGCGGCAAGCTGAGGATGAGTTCATCCTCGATTACCGTCAAAAGGTCCAGCTGTTCGCCTTCCACCAGCACCGGTTCGTGACTGGCGGGAAGCTCGGAGGCCAGCGCCTCGTCGGCGATCATCCCCAGGAGGAAATCGCTCGAGACGTCCTGACTCATCGGCGCCAGACAGCGGCGGCACGCAAGCGACAACGTTGCGCTCAGATGGCCACGAATTTCACGACGACCCTGGGCATCGATACCAAACTCGAGCGATGCGTAGCATTCGCCGGTTTGCTCGCCTGCCTCTTCGACCAGCCGCGCCATTTTATCAAGCGCCACGTGGCCTTCGAGTCGTTCGTTGCGGGCGGCAAGCTTATAAGGCTCGACCCGGCTGGGGAGTTGTGAGGTCAACATAGGCGCGCAATGATAGGCACTCCCCCCGCCCCTGTCAAAGCCGTGCGGGCTTTTCTTCAACGTTTTTATGGGTCGAAGCGGCAATTTATCGCCTGACTACACGCTTCAGGGTGATTCCGGGTCCGCCGCTTATCTCCCATGAGGCACGGATGAGCCGCGTATCTTGCCACGGGGCTACCCTAATGCGCTGATTTTAACTACTGTTTAGACAACTTACTGTTTAGACAACTGCCGATAAAAGGAGAATGCAGTGCCCGAAGTCGCCAACGCCCCGCTGGTCCTTGCCTCGAGCTCGCGCTTTCGCAAGGCGCTTCTCGACCGCCTGGCGCTACCCTACCAGTGTCACTCGCCGGATATCGACGAAACCCCGCAGCCGGGGGAAACGCCGGAGGCGCTGGTGCGCCGGCTGGCGCTCTCCAAGGCCGAGGCCGTCGCCGAAGCGTACCCCGAACACCTGATCATCGGCTCGGATCAGATCGCGCTGTTCGAGGGCGAAATACTGGGCAAGCCGCATACGCCACAGCGCGCTCGCGCCAACCTGGCGCGCTTCTCCGGCAACCGGGTGCGCTTTCTGGTCGGCCTGGCGCTCGTCGATACCCGCAGCGGCGAGCGCGAGGTCGTCATCGAGCCCTTCGACGTGGTCTTTCGCACGCTTGACGATGACGACATCGCGCGCTACGTCGAGCGCGAGCAGCCGCTGGATAGCGCCGGCAGCTTCCGTATGGAAGGACTCGGCATCGCGCTGTTCGAATCGCTCGAAGGGCGCGACCCCAATGCGCTGATTGGCTTACCGCTGATCGCGCTGTGCGAACTCTTACGCAAGGCGGGCATGGACCCTCTCGGCGAAACGCCTCAGCGCGCCTGAAAGCGCAGCGGCGAGCGGGTGGTTTCGATGCCCAGAAGCTCGGCGGCCGCCCCGGTGAAACGCCGGGTCAGGCGCTCGAACGGGTCCAGCCGCGGAGTGTAATCCTGCCAGGCGGCTTCATCGACCTGGGCCCGGGCGACCTGCTCGAGATTGCCCAGCTCATCGATCAGCCCAAGCTCGATCGCCTGCTCGCCGCTCCAGATCAGCCCGGAGAAAAGCTCGTCGCTCTCCACCAGCCGGTCGCCACGCCCAGCGCGGACGTCATTGATGAACTGCTCGTGGGTCTGGTTCAACACGCCCTGCCAGAACGCAGCGATCTCCTCGTTGAGCGGCTGAAACGGATCCAGAAACGCCTTGTTCTCCCCGGCAGTCATCACCCGGCGCTCGACGCCGAGATCACTGATCGCCTCCTGAAAGCCAAACCCTGCGTAGATCACGCCAATGGAGCCGACCAGACTCGCCGGCGAGGCCACGATTTCATCCGCCGCCGAGGCGATGTAGTAAGCGCCGCTAGCGCCGATATCCTCGATCACGGCGATGATGGGTTTGTCGCCCTGCTCACGCAGGCGCATGATTTCGGCGTAGACGCGCTGAGACTGCACCGGGCTTCCGCCGGGGCTATCGATATGCAGCACCACTGCGGCGGCGCTGTCTGCCTCCCAGGCGCGGTCGAGCCCTGCAATGATGCGCTCGGCGTTCGCCGGCGCGTCGCTGGCGATCACGCCGTGTACCTCGACCAACGCCAGGTGGCGCTTGGCCGGCGCGCCGCTACCGGGCTCGGCCACAAAGGCGCGATAGAACACATACCCCACCAGGGCCAGCACCAGCGCCAGCATCAGAAGACGAAAGAAGAGCTTCCAGCGCCGGCTGCGGCGCTGCTCGGTGAGCACGCCGCCGATCCAGCGATCCATCATCTCGATCTGGGCAAGGCGCTGGCGCTCTCTTAGCGTCTCGCCGGTATCGCCGGGCATGCCGGCCAGGGCTTCCTCGCGCTCACCTTTTTTCACCTCCGGCCCCCGGGCCCAACGATCCTCGCGATCATTGGGCGTGTCGGTCTGGGCGTCCAGGCGGCGGCGCGGCGACTCAAAGCGTCCTTCGTCGTTACTCATGGCGTCTTCCTGCTAGCAAGGTGATGAGGCCGGCAAGCGCTAGGCGCTTTCGAGCCAGCTAAAAAGATCTGCCACGCTGTGCGCCACCCATCTGGGGTCACTTTGGCGCAGCCTGGCCGGAGTGTGCACGCCGTAGGTCACGCCGACGCGATCCATGCCGATGGCCCGGGCCATCTCCAGGTCGTACTCGGTATCGCCCACCATCACGGCATTCGAAACATCGACCTCGAGCTCGGCGAGCAGCTCCTCGAGCATCTGCGGATGCGGCTTGGAACGGGTTTCGTCCGCGGTGCGGCTGGCGTGAAACAGCGCGCCGCTGTCGGTTTCACGAAATATGCGATCGAGCCCGCGGCGGCTCTTGCCGGTGGCCACCGCCAGACGCTGACCGGGGCGGGCTCTGAGCCGCGAAAGCCCGTTCAAAGCGCCGTCGAAAAACGGCATCGGCGTGGTGTTTTCGACCACGAAGTGGTGCGAGTAGCGCTGGCGCAGCGTCTCTGCCCGCGCCGGGTCGATCCCCGGGCAGAGGGTCGCGATCGCCTCGGGCAGCCCCAGGCCGATGATGTTCTCGATCGCACCGACCTCAAGCTCCTCCCACTCGGCTTCTCGAGCGGCGGCCTGCATACAGGCGACGATTTTCGGCACCGAATTCATCAGCGTGCCGTCCCAGTCGAAAATGATTAGTTCGTAGCGCACGATCGCTCCTTGCTTGACTAGCTGATTACTTGCGGGCGCGGGCGAGCGCGGCTTCGAGCGCTTCAGGCAGCGGCGCCTTCACCGTGACCGGGCGGCCGTTGCCGGGCTCGGGAAAGGTCAGCGCGCGGGCGTGCAAGAAAAGCCGCTCGACGCCGAGCTGGCGCGACATGTAGCCGCTTTCACGGGTCGCGTACTTGTCGTCGCCGAGCAGCGCGTGGCCGGCGTGGGCGGCATGTACGCGAATCTGGTGGGTACGCCCGGTCACCGGCTCCGCCTCGATCAGCGTTGCCTTCTCGAAGGTTTCCAGCACCTGAAAATGGGTGCGGGAGACCTTGCCGTTGGGGTCGACCCGCACTCGGCGCTCGCCGTTGCCGGCGTCATAGCGATCCAGCCGCGCGCTGACGTAGGTCTTGCGCGCCGGCCAGCGCCCGCTGACCAGCGCCACGTAGCGCTTGTCCATGGCGTGCTTCTTGAGCGACTCGTTGAGCGTGACCAGCGCCTCGCGGGATTTGGCGAGCAGCAAGCAGCCCGAGGTGTCGCGGTCGAGCCGGTGAACCAGCTCGAGAAAATTCAGATCGTCACGTACCTGGCGCAGCGCCTCGATCAGCCCGATCTTCACCCCGCTACCGCCGTGAACCGCAAGGCCTGATGGCTTGTTCAGCACCAGCCAGTCCGGGCCTTCCATGATCACGCTGCCGAGCAACAGATCGCGCAGGCTGTCGCTTACTTCCTTTTGCGCCTCGCGCGGGCTCAGGCGAAGCGGCGGTACGCGCACCAGGTCGCCCGGGGCGAGTCGGTAATCCACCTTGATGCGCTTTTTATTGACTCGCACCTCGCCCTTTCGCACGATGCGATAGATCAAGGCGCGAGGCGCGCCTTTCAAACGGGTCATCAAAAAGTTGTCGATTCGCTGACCCGCCTGCTCCGGGGCGATCTCCACCCACTGCACTTCACGCCCTTCGGCCATCGCCGCACGCTCCTGATCCATTGTCACTCGACTATCGTCACACTGCTCTGTTGAAGCGCCCCATTCTAACGTAGTGCCCGAGCCAATGCGTCAATTGCTGGCGCCAGGCTTACCTGTTATATTCCGAATGGCTCATTGGCAGGGTGTGATCCACGGCCGAGCTCGCTCGATAAACGCCGCGGTTATCGCCTTATAAGCGCTCTCACCCCTGCCCTAGCGCCTGCCCGACCAACACGCAGGCCCGAGCGAAGGTTCGATGGAATAGTGTACGCATTACCCATGACCGGATGTGAGAAATGAAGGAGCCCTACCGCTTGAGTGCGGTAGCGTCTGCGGCCTGGCCAAGTGGGCCACCGTGCAAGAGATACTACGTAACGCTCCGGAATCGGGTTTCAGCTGTCACTGTGTTAGTGCATTGAAGCACCCGGCCGGGGTATTAGACTCAACGCCGTGCCGATACCGGCGTTGACGAATCGATGAATGCCAGGTGTCGGCGGTGTCAGCAGGGCCGGATGGACGCATACGCCACCGAAACATGTCCTGCCTCCGCCACGTACTCAACGCCCACCGGCCGCGCGGGCCACTCTGCCCCCGGCTCAATGCGTCCGCATAGCCATGCGCCGAGCACAAGCACGCAGCAAAAGCGATTCGTCGACGCCCCGCCTGATGGCAACTCGGCACATACGCTTTGCGAGACACCATGAAAAGAATGCTCATCAACGCAACCCAGCCCGAAGAGCTGCGGGTTGCGCTCGTCGACGGCCAACGCCTGTACGATCTGGATATCGAATCCGGCGCTCGGGAGCAGAAAAAAGCCAACATCTATCGAGGCAAGATCACCCGGGTAGAGCCCTCGCTCGAGGCCGCCTTCGTCGACTTCGGCGCCGAGCGCCACGGCTTTTTGCCGCTCAAGGAGATCTCACGGGAGTACTTCCTCAAGGATGTCTCCGGTCGTCCCAGCATCAAGGAAGTGCTGAAAGAGGGTCAGGAAGTCATCGTTCAGGTGGATAAAGAGGAGCGCGGCAACAAGGGTGCGGCGCTCACCACCTTTATTAGCCTGGCCGGGCGTTTTCTGGTCCTGATGCCCAATAACCCGCGCGCCGGCGGCATTTCACGGCGCATCGAAGGCGACGATCGCAGCCAGCTCAAGGACGCGATGTCGCAGATGACGGTGCCGGACAAGATGGGCCTGATCGTGCGCACCGCCGGTATCGGCCGAAGCGCCGAGGAGCTGCAGTGGGATCTGGACTACCTCGCCCAGGTGTGGGAGTCGATCACCGCCGAAGCCAACAAGCGCCCCGCACCGTTTCTGGTCTACCGCGAATCCAACGTCATCATCCGCGCCATGCGCGACTACCTGCGCCAGGACATCGGCGAGGTACTGATCGACAGCCCCGAGGTCCACGCCGAGGCGCTGGCCTTCATTCGCCAGGTAATGCCGTCGTACCAGCAGAAGATCAAGCTCTATACCGACGAAGTGCCGCTGTTCTCGCGTTTCCAGATCGAATCACAGATCGAAACCGCTTACCAGCGTGAAGTGAAGCTGCCCTCGGGTGGCTCGATCGTGATCGACCACACCGAAGCGCTGGTGTCGATCGACATCAACTCGGCGCGCGCCACCCGCGGCAACGATATCGAAGAGACCGCGCTTCAAACCAACTCCGAAGCCGCCGACGAAATCGCTCGCCAGCTGCGTCTGCGCGATATCGGCGGCCTGGTGGTCATCGATTTCATCGACATGGGCCCGGCGCGCAACCAGCGTGAAGTCGAAAACCGCATGCGCGACGCGCTCAAGCTCGACCGCGCCCGCGTCCAGATCGGGCGTATTTCGCGCTTTGGCCTGATGGAGATGTCGCGCCAGCGTCTGCGCCCGTCGCTCGGCGAAACCAGCGGCGTGGTCTGCCCGCGCTGTAACGGCCAGGGCACCATTCGCGACGTGCGCTCGCTGTCGCTTTCGATCATGCGCCTGATCGAGGAAGAGGCGATGAAGGAGCGCAGCGCCCAGATTCGCGCCATTCTGCCGGTGCCCGTCGCCACCTACCTGCTCAACGAAAAGCGCAGCGTGTTGGCGGATATCGAAGCGCGCCAGGACGTGCGCGTGGTGCTGCTGCCCAACCCGGAGATGCACACTCCCCACTACGACGTGCAGCGCCTGCGTGCCGACCACCTCGACGAAGACGAGAGCCACACGCTCTCGAGCTATGAGCTTTCGACCGACACCGAGGTCGGCAAGGAGCCGGAGGCCAGCTTCGCCCCGCCCGCCAAGCGCGCGGAAGCCGCCGTCAAGACCGTCGCCCACGACGCGCCGGCGCCGGCGTCGCTGCAAACCGATACCCCCGCCAGCCCCGCGCCCGCTGAAAGCAGCGACACCGGCGTACTCGGCCGGCTGATTCGCGGCTTCGCGAAGCTCCTGGGCAGCGACGAAAGCGCCCCCGTCGAGCAGAAAAACGCCGACACCGCCCGCCGCAAAACGCCCGCCCAGAACGAGCGCGCCCGCCCGGTGCGTGAAAAACACAAGCCGAGCGCGCGCACGGAATCGAGCACCAGCGAGCGCGTCGACGCCTCCACGAAACCCCAGGACGACAGCGGTGACAAACGCAGCGGCCCCAACCGCACGCGCAACCGCCGCCGGGGCGGCGCCTCCAACGAGGCGAAAGCGAGCGAAGCGGCCAAACCCGCACGCCAGAGCGAGCGCGCAAGCGACGCTAATGACTCGAACCAGGCGCCGGCCAAGGGCCGAAACGATAACCGCCGCGACAAGCCGCGCGATACCCGGCCCAAAAACGAGAAGAGCGAGAAAAACGAACAGAACCGCGCCCCTAAAGAGCCCGAGGCTCGGCCGGAGAGCAAGCCCGAGGTAAACGCCGAGGCGAAAAACGAGGCCAGCGCGGACGCCTCCAGGCAAGCGCCGAAGGATGACGGTAAGCCCAAGCGCACCCGTAACAACCCGCGCAACCGCTCGCGCAAGCAGGCGATCAACCCGAAAGCCGAAGCCGAGCAGCTCGCGCTGCAGGCCGAAGCCGCGAAGGCACCGCCCGCTGCCGAAAGCGCCGAGGCTGCTGCCAGCGTCGAGAGCGCGCCGGCAAACGCTGATACTCAGCGCGACGCGACATCGCTCGAGCAGACCCCGGCCGCCGACGCCGCGGTAGCGAAGAAACCGGTCGACAACGCCTCAGCGCCCGAGTCGACACCGACAACACCTGACGAGCCCGTTGCCGAGAAGCCTGAGCCGAGTGCTGACACCGCTGACGAGAAAGCGCCTGACGAACAGGCTCGTAAGGTCGAGCCGACGAAGCCCGCCGACGCCGAGCCCCGCGCAGCATCAGCCTCAAAGGCCGACGCTGATACCGCTCAGGCGCCTTTCGAAGCAACCGCCCCGGTCAAGGCGCCGCCCGCTCCGACAGAGCCCGAGCAAGCGGCTGACGCTACCACGGCGAAGACCGAGGAGCCAAAAGCCGATAAGCAGGTGCCCGCCGAGCAGACTGACGCCGCCAGCGAGCAAGCGCTTGAGCAGCCAAAGGCCGATGCTACCGAGCAGCCTGTCACTTCTGGCGAAAAAGCGCCCGAACCGCCGAAGACCGACAAGGCAGCGGCCAACGAGCAGCCTGTCGCTTCCGAGCGAAAAGCGCCGGAGCCGCCGAAAGCCGGTAAGTCCGAAGCCATCGAGCAGCCTGTCACTTCCGAGCAAAAAGCACCGGAGCAGCCGAAAGTCGACAAGGCCGAAGCCGCCGAGCAGCCCCACGCTCTGAAGGAGAAGGCCTCAGAGTCGCCGCAGCCGGCTCCCAGCGATGCACCCGCCGCTATCCCGGTAGAGAGCGAGTCGAGCACGGCACCGCAGGAGAAGGTCGAAAACGTCGTCGAACCTGCGCCGGCGACCGCACCTGCCGACAAGGCTGACGCCGACGAAACCGCCAAAGCGGCGGATGCGCCCAATGCCGAGGAGCCGACAACGCCCGCTCCGAGACGCCGCCGCCGGGCCCACAACGACCCGCGCGAAAAGCGCAAGCAAAACAGCAGCGGTCAGGTATAAGCCGCGCTCATGAAAAACCCCGCTTCGGCGGGGTTTTTTTCGTTCGGCAAACGGCTAAACGCAGCGCGGCTCGGGCTCGAGATGTACGCCAAAGCGCGCCTGCACCGTATCAGCGATCCCGTGAGCGAAGTCCAGAAGCGCCTCGCGGGTGCCGCCGCCGAAGTGCACCAGCACCAGCGCCTGGCGTTCGTGCACGCCAAAGGCGCCGCGACGCGTACCCTTGAGCCCGCACCGGTCGATCAGCCAGCCCGCCGCCAGCTTGCAGCGCTCGCCGGGCTGGGCAAAACAGGGCATATCCGGGTAGCGCGCCAGCAGCGCCTCGGCAGTGGCCCGCTCGACCACCGGATTCTTGAAGAAGCTGCCGGCGTTGGCGAGCTCGCGCGGGTCCGGCAGCTTTTCGCGGCGCGTGCTGCATACCGCCTCGGCCACCGCCAGCGGCGTCGGCGTACCGGTCACGCGGCGGGCCAGGTCGCCATAGTCGAGCCTGGGCGCTGCCTGGCGGCTCAGCCTGAGCGCCAGCCGCAGAATCACCACCCGGCCGGCCAGCGCGCGTTTGAACACGCTGTCGCGGTAGCCCAGCTCGCATTCGTCGCGCGCGAGCCAGCGAACGCCGCCGGTGGCAAGCTCCATTACCTGAACGCCTTCGAGCGCATCGCCAAGCTCGACCCCGTAGGCGCCGATGTTCTGCACCGGCGCCGCGCCGCAGCTGCCGGGGATCAGCGCCAAATTTTCGAGCCCCCACCAGCCGCGCTCGGCCAGCGTCATCACCAGCTCATGCCAGTTGGCTCCGGCGCCGACGAGCGCGGTGGCCTCGCTCCCTCGCCGCTCGATCCACCACTGATCGAAGGCGGGCGTGATCGCCATGCCGGCCAGGCGCTCGGGCAGCAGCACGTTGCTACCGCCGCCCAAAAGCGTAATGGGTAGACGATCGGCGCGGCACACCTCGAGCACTCGACGCAGCTCGTTGACGGTTTTCGGGCGCGCAGCAAAATCGGCCACGCAGGGAAGGCGCAGCGTGTTGGCGCCGGTGAGATCCACCTCGCGCTCAAAAAGCGCCACCGTCACCCTCGCCGAATCTCTTTGATCAGCCCTTTTGCAGCGGACTCGATCAGATTCAGTACATGCTCGAAGCCCGCCTCGCCACCGTAGTACGGATCCGGCACCTCGCGCTCATCGCCGTCGGCGTAGTCGAGAAACAGCGCGATACGGGCGCGGCTCGATGCAGGTGCTAGCGCGTGGATCGCCTCCATATTGGCGCGATCCATGCCGAGGACGTAATCGAAGGCGTCGAAGTCCTCTCGTGTGAGCGTTCGCGCGCGCAGAGCGCTGATATCCACGCCGCGCGCAAGCGCCGCTTTCTGGGCGCGCGCGTCCGGTGCCTTGCCCACGTGCCAGTCGCCGACGCCGCAGGAGTCGACGGTCACCTGGTCGTCGAGCCCCGCGTTTATCAGCGCCTGGCGAAAAAAGCCCTCGGCGCTGGGAGAGCGGCAGATATTGCCAAGGCAGACGAACAGTACCCGCGTCATGACGCCTCCGTTTGTTCGAGAATCAAGCGAACCCGCGCCAGATCCTCCGGCGTGTCCACTCCGGTCGGATTCTGAGCACAGGCAAGCGCTACCTGAATGATGTGGCCGTGCTGGAGGGCTCTGAGCTGCTCCAACTGCTCGAGCTGCTCGAGCTGGGACGGCGCCATATCGCGATAGGCGTAGAGAAAGCGCGCCCGGTAGGCGTAGATCCCGATATGCCTGAGCCAGGCGTCGGTATTCAGCAGCGCGGGCTTCTGGGCAAACTGCTCGCGATCCCAGGGAATCGGCGCCCGGGAAAAATAGAGCGCGCGGCCCTCCAGGCTTCGCGTCACTTTCACCACGTTGGGATTGAACAGCGTCTCGACGTCAGTGATCGGCTCGCCGAGCGTGGCGATCGCGGCGCCCGGATCGTCGGCCAGCCGCGCGGCGACCTGGTCGATCAGCGCCGGCGGAATCAGCGGCTCGTCGCCCTGGACGTTGACCACCAGGGTGTCGTCGTCGAGCCCCAGAAGAGCGGCGACTTCCGCCAGCCGATCGGTGCCCGTGGGGTGATCGGCGCGGGTCATCACCACCTCGGCGCCCAGCGGCAACAGTGCGTCGCGGATGCGCTCGTCGTCGGTAGCGACCACCACGCGCCCCGCTTGGCTCTGGCAGGCGCGGCGCCAGACGTGGGCCACCATGGGAACACCGGCGATCTCCAGCAGCGGTTTGCCGGGCAGCCGCGAGGAGCCGAAGCGCGCGGGTATGACGGCGATGAAATCGAGCGCCATTACGCCTGCCCCGTGCGCCCCGGGGAGGACTTGAGCTTTTCGTCGGCGCTGAGTACCCGCGCCTCTTCCGGCAGCATCACCGGAATGCCTTCGCGAATCGGGTAGGCCAGGCCGTCGTAGTAGCAGATCAGCTCCTGGGCGTCGCGATCGTACTCGAGCTTGCCGTTACACAGCGGGCAAACCAGCATTGCCAAGAGTTCCTTATCCATGAGCGCCTTCCTCGTTTGTCGTCATCGGTGAGTGGGTGGCTGGGGCGTTTCGAGCGTGGCCAGTTTATCGAGCAGCCAGCGCTCGAAGGCCTCGGGAAGCTCGGCTTCGACCTCCAGCGCCCAGCTATTGGGTGGAGCAAAGTGCTGACACTTTACCGCGTCCTTGGCCGTCATCAGAAGTGGCCCGGGGGGAGAAAAGCTCAGCGCTTTGGGATCGAGTGCCTGGTGATCCGCCAGGGCGTGCATCTGCCCGTCAACGCCCAGCGACTCGAGCGTTTCAAAAAAGCGCGCCGGGTTGCCGATACCTGCCACCGCGTGAACCGGCAGCGCAAACGGCAGCGGCGAAAGCGGCGCGGGCTCGCCGCTGGCGACGTTGCGCCAGCGCGCAGGTGTTAGCGTCATGGGAACGGCGTCGGTGGCAAGCGGTGTGTTCGAAACGCCGTTAACGATCACCGCGTCGACGCTTTCCAGGCGGCTTGCGGGTTCGCGAAGCGGCCCGGCAGGCAGGCAGCGGCGGTTGCCGAGCCCGCGTGCGCCATCCACCACCAGAAGCTCGATATCCCGCCCCAGAGCAAGATGCTGCAAGCCGTCGTCGCTTACGATGATATCGCAACCGCGCTCGATCAACGCCCTCACCCCGCGCGGTCGATCCGGGTCCGCCGCCACCGGCGCCTGAGTCTGGCGCCAAAGCATCGCCGGCTCGTCGCCGCTTTCGGCCACCGGCGTCGAGGCCTCGACGATCAGCGGATAACTTCGTGCCTTGCCGCCGTAGCCGCGGGTCACGATACCCGGGTGATAGCCCTGCTGGCGCAAAAGTGTGACCAAGCGCCCGACGAGCGGCGACTTGCCGGTGCCACCCAGAGTGATGTTGCCCACCACGATGACCGACACCGGCGCGCGCCAGACGCTCTTTTTACCCATGGCGTAGGCCCGGCCGCGGCGCTTGACCAGCGCCGCAAACAGCGTGGAGAGCGGCAGCAGCGGCCAGAGCCAGGGCGTTCGCGCCAGGCTCGGCCGGTAGACGCTTTCGAGCCAGCGGTTGGCCAGGCTCACGCGCTCTCCTGAAACTGCATCTGGTGAAGTGCCGCATAAGCGCCGCGTTTTTCGAGCAGCGCCTCGTGGCTGCCCGCCTCGACGACGCGCCCCTGATCCATCACCACGATGCGATCGGCGCGCTCGATGGTCGAAAGCCGGTGGGCAATCACCAGGGTCGTGCGGCCCTTGCAAACGTACTCGAGCGCTTTTTGAATATAGCGCTCGGATTCGGAGTCGAGCGCCGAGGTCGCCTCGTCGAAGATTAAAATCGGCGCATTCTTGTAGATCGCCCGGGCGATCGCCAGCCGTTGGCGCTGCCCGCCGGAAAGCGTCAGACCGTTTTCGCCCACCAGCGTATCGAAGCCCTGGGCGAGCTTTTCGATGAATTCGCTAGCATAGGCGGCCTTGGCGGCTTCGCGCACGCGATCCATGTCCGGGGCCCTCTCGCCATAGGCGATGTTAGCGGCGATGGTGGTGTTAAACAGCGTCACCTGCTGCGACACGATGGCGATCTGCTGGCGAAGCGGCCCCAGGGCGTACTCGTCGAGCTCGACGCCGTCGATGGCCACACGTCCTTGAGTGGGGCGATAAAAGCGCGGCAGCAGCCCGACCAGGGTCGATTTACCGCTTCCCGAGCGCCCGACGATGGCGACCATTTCGCCGGGGGCGACGCGCAGATCGATGCCGTGCAGCACATCGGGCTGATCCTCGGCGTAGCGAAAGCTTACGTTTTCAAAGCGCACGTCGCCTGTGAGCGCTTGCGGGCAACGAGTGCCGCGGTCGGCTTCAGAGGGGAGATCGACCACGCCGAAGAGCTCTGCAGCGGCGGCCAGCCCCTTCTGAATTTCACCATTGATCTCGGTGAGCTGGCGCACCGGCTTGATCGTCATCGCCGCGGCGGTAATGAAGGCCACGAACTCGCCCGGCGTCATGTCGGCCATGAAGGTCGGCGACATGGCCAGCCACACCAGCAGTGCCATGGCGATCGCCACCAGCATCAGAATCACCGGCGAGCTGATCGCCTTGGTCATCGCCTGCTTCATGCTCTGGCGGCGATTCTCTTCGCTGGCGCGCTCGAAGCGCTTCTTCTCGAAGGCTTCGGCGCCGTGGGTGCGCACCACTCGGTAACCGGTCAGCGCCTCGGAGGCCACATGGGTCACATCACCTACGGAGTGCTGGATACGCTTGGAAATCCGGCGAAAGCGTTTGCTGACATAGCTTACGATCACCGCGATCAACGGCGTGACGCCGAGAAAGAGCAGCGTGAGCATCCAGTTGGTCCAGAGCAGATAGAGCATCAGTCCGATCACGAAGAACCCTTCGCGCATGATCACGGTCAGCGCGTTGGTCGCCGCCCCGGCTACCTGCTCGACGTGATAGGTAACCCGCGACACCAGATGCCCGCTCGAGTGCTGGTCGAAAAAGCGTCCCGGAAGATGCAGCATGTGATCGAACACGTCACAGCGCAGCGTGTGGATCACATAGCGCCCCACGTAGGCCATGTAGTAGGTGCTCAGAAACGTGCCGACGCCGCGAGCAGCGAACATCAGCACCACGAACAGCGGCAAAAACAGGCGAAACGCCGCGTCCGGGTTCTGGATACCGTCGATCAGCCGCTTCATCATCTCTGCCAGCGCCGTGCTGGAGGCGGCGTACACCACGAAGCCGAAGATCGCCACCCCGAACACTTTCCAGTGCGGCTTTACATAGCTCAACAAGCGTTTGTACAACGCCCAACTCGAATCGGTCACACGCGCTCCCGCCCTGGAATGTAATGCGCCGGATTCTACCCTAAGGCGCGGCATATCGACACCGCTTGGGCGCTCCGATACGCCGCCGGTGCGGCGTTACCTCGACCGGCTGGCCCGGCGTCAGCGTTACACGCAGTGCACCGTCGTGAGCAGTGCTCCACAGGCAGCTCTGAATACCTCTGAAGCGGCGCACCACTTCGTCGGCCGGATGATTGAAGGAATTGTCGCGCCCGGCGCTGAAGATCACGTGCTCCGGGCGCGCTCGGCGCACGAACTGAACCCCGGAACTCGTGCGGCTGCCGTGATGCCCCGCCACCAGTACGCTGACGGGTTCGTCGAGATCGTTGAGAAAGCGCCGCTCGCTATCGCGCCCGGCGTCGCCGGTGATCAGGAGCCGATGCTCGCCAACGCGCGCCTCGAGCACGCAGGAGCGCTCGTTGGGCGTAAGCGCGCTCGCCCCCGGCGGCGGCCAGAGCACGCGGTAGTCGATGCCATCGCGTGTCCAGCGCTGGCCGCGGGCGCAGGGCGCGAAGGCCGTGGCCAGCGTCTCGTCCTGCGGCGCCAGCCAGCGATCGACCCGGTGGTCGGCGAGCAGCGCCTCGACGCCGCCGGCGTGATCGGTATCGCCGTGACTGACGATGACACGATCAAAGCGCTGGCCCGGCGCCCAGAGTGTATCGAGCGGCATGAAGCCGCTGCGAAAGCGCGGGCCGGTATCGTAAAGAAGCCGCTCGGTCGCGCTTTCAAGCTCGATGAGCTGGCCCTGGCCGACATCGAATACGCTCACCCGCAGCGCCCCCGGGGGGATCGGCCGCGGCTGATAGGCCAGCGGCAGAGCCAGCGCCACACCCAGAGATGCCACGCGCAGCCAGCGTGGCACGAAGGCAAGCCCCCAACAGAGCGCCAGAAGCCCTAGTGCCGCGGCGAGCGGCCACTTAAGCCCCGCCGTGGGTTCCCATAGCGGCAGCGTCCCGAACGTCACATTCAGCAGCGCGTGAAACAGATAAAGCGTGCCTTCGAAAGCGCGCCAGACAAGCTCGCCGACGCCGAAAAGCGGCGCAGTGAGCCACCCCAGCAGCGCCAGCGGTACCATCACCGAGCTGACCAAAGGCACGGCGATCAGATTCACCAGCGGCGCCCCTGGTGCTACGCGGCCAAACGCGATCAGCACCGCCGCCGCCATCAGCGGAGCGAGCAGCAGCTGGGTGCGTACCAGCGCCCAGCACCACCCCTTGAGACCGCTTGGCCGCGAACGTCCCTGCCAGATAACGATCAGCCACGCCACCGCTAGAAACGAAAGCCAAAGCCCCGGGCGCCACAGCGCGAGCGGGTCCAGCAGTATCACCAGCAACAGCGCCAGCCACCAGGCCTGCCAGGCACCGGGCGCATGGCGCCCGCTCAGCACCCAGAGCCCGAGCAGCGTCATCACCATGGCGCGCATCGCCGGCGGCCCCATGCCTGCAAGCAGTGCGTAGCCGATACACCCCACCCCCGCCGCCACCCAGGGCCAGCTGCGCAGCCGCCAGTTCGAAGGCGTGATCAGGCGCGCTAATAGCCGGCTCACCAGCAGCACCAAAGAGGCGATCAGCCCTACGTGCAGCCCGGAGATCACCACCAGGTGGGTCGTACCGGTGGCGTTCAATAGCGACCAGTCCTCCTGGGTCAGCTGGCGGCTGTCGCCAAGCGTGAGTGCGGCGAGCCAGCGCTGGGTGCGCGCCTCGAGGCTCAAAGAATCCAGGTACTCGAGCGCCCAGCCTCGAATCCTGGATCGCGCTTCGCTGACGCGCACCGGCGCGGGCTGCTGGCGCACGTAGCCGGTAGCGTGAACGCCTTCGCGCCAGAGCCATTGGCCGTAGTCGAAGGTACCGGGGTTGGAGAAGCCGCGCGGCGGGCGCAGCCTCAGGGTGAGCGTCCAGCGCTCGCCGGCCTGATAGTGCGCCTCACCGTAGGCGGTGACACGTACGCGCCCGAGCGCCTGGCAGCTCAAGCGCTCGGGCGGACTTTCGCAGCGCGTTACGTCGAACATCAGCCGCTGTGCGCTGCCAAGCGGTTGAGCATCGACCACCCGCCCGGTGACGATAAGATCCTCACCGCCGAGCCCGGCGGGCAGCACGCGCTGCCACTCGGTGTGAATGGCCAGCAGCACGAAGGCGCCGATCGCCAGCGCGCCAAGCGCGCCGGGATTGCGGGCCGCCAGCAGCAGTGCAGCTACCAGCATTACGCTCAGAGCCTGTAAAAGATACCCTTCGGCGCCGCTGACGAAGGCCAAAAGGCCGCCGGCCAGCGCCGCCAGGGCCGCGGGTATCGCCACTCCTCTCACCATGC
The DNA here is from genome assembly GCF_043558675.1 of Halomonas sp. HNIBRBA4712. Lineage (NCBI taxonomy): Bacteria > Pseudomonadati > Pseudomonadota > Gammaproteobacteria > Oceanospirillales > Halomonadaceae > Halomonas > Halomonas sp. HNIBRBA4712. Next base: position 417,788 of record NZ_JBIFXR010000002.1, read on the forward strand.
TTCCCCCCAAGCCTGCGTGAGCGCGCGGCGTAGCCTTGACGCCGTGCGATGTGGATAATGGAGCGCACTACTTCAAAGAGTAACCGACATGCCGCGCCGTTTCCTGCAGCGCTACATGCCTAAACCCGACACGCTCCGGCGCCAGCGCTCGCTTCGCTTCATGGCGCCGCTGATCGCCGACCCCGGCCTTTGGCAGTTGACGCGCAAGAGCGTGGCCAACGCCTTTAGCGTCGGGCTTTTCTGCGCCATGCTGCCGATTCCGCTACAGATGATGGTGGCCGCGCTTGGTGCGCGGCTGTTTCGCTGCAATCTGGCGCTGTCGGTGAGCCTGGTCTGGATCACCAACCCGCTGACCATGCCGGTGATCTTCTACTTCAACTATCGGGTGGGAACGTTTCTGATGGGCGCGCCGGTACGCGAGGCACCGTCGCGTATTTCTACGCGCTGGCTGGCGGAGCAGATGCACGACCTGCTGCCGCCGCTGTTTCTGGGTTCGGTGGTCACCGCGGTGGTCGTTGCCGTGGCGGCGAACGTGGCCATCCGTCTGATCTGGCGCTGGCACGTCTCGCAGAACTGGAAGCGCCGCCGGCTAAAGCGCCAGCAGCGCCGGGCCAGAGTCGAATCCGAGTTCGACAGGTAGGCCCTTTCTCGCTTTACTCTCTTCTCTACTGCAAACCGCGACTTATCTCCTGGCGAATCAGCCCAGGGGCGCTGCCGGCTCCGCGCGGAGCTGGCCGCCGTCCAGGCGCAGCACCCGGTCCTGATGAGCGGCCAGGCCCACATCGTGAGTCACGATGACGAAGGCGCAGGCGCTTTCTCGGGCGAGCTCGTCCATCAGGGCGAGAATGGTCGCCGCGGTGGTCTGGTCCAGGTTGCCGGTGGGCTCGTCCATCAGCACCAGGCTCGGGTCGGTGACCAGCGCGCGGGCGATCGCCACGCGCTGGCGCTCGCCGCCGGAGAGCTCGCCGGGCTTGTGATCGGCGCGGGCCTTCATTCCCACCCGCTCCAGAAGCGCCATGGCGCGCTCTTCGGCGACCTTCTTGCGCTGCCCGCGAATGATCAAGGGAAGCGCTGCATTCTCCAGCGCGCTGAACTCCGCCAGCAGGTGGTGAAACTGATAGACGAAGCCGATGTAGCGGTTGCGAAAGTGGCCCAGCTGGGTCTCGTTGAGCCCGGCGAGCGACTCGCCGGCGATGACCACACTGCCGTCGCTTGGCCGGTCGAGCCCGCCGAGCAGGTTCAGAAGCGTCGTCTTGCCGGAACCGGAGCTGCCGACGATCGCCACCCGCTCGCCAGCGCGCACCTCGAGTTCGAGCCGGTCGAGCACGGTCAAATCCTGGGGGCCTTCGCTGTACACCCGGGTCAGCGCCTGGCAGGCGAGCATCACCGGCGCATCCAAAGTCGTTGAGTTCATGGGCGCGTCCTTATTCATAGCGCAGTACGTCCGCCGGCTGCACGCGCGCGGCCCGCCAGGCGGGATAGAGCGTCGACAGGAAAGTCAAACCGAAGGCGGCGAGTACGATATTGCGAATGTCGCCAAATATCAGTTTCGAAGGCAGGTGGCTGACGAAGTAGACGCCGGAATCCAGAAACTGAATACCGGTGGCGGATTCGAACCAGCCGATCACATCGGAAATCGTCAGCGCCAGCACCACCCCGGCGAGCACGCCGAGCGCGATGCCGATGATACCGATGGTCAACCCCTGAACGATGAAGATACCCATGATCGAGCGCGGCGTGGCGCCGATGGTGCGCAGAATGGCGATGTCGGCGCGCTTGTCGGTCACCACCATGACCAGCGTAGAGACGATATTGAACGCCGCCACTGCCACGATCACGGTCAGCAGCAGCCCGATCATGCGTTTCTCCATCTGGATCGCCTGAAAGAGACTGCCCTGGGTGAAGGTCCAGTCGCGGCCGATGTAGCCCGGGCCGAGCTCGTTGACGATCGCCTGGGTTTCGCTGCCGGCAACGAACAGATCGTCGAGCTCCAGGCGCAGCCCGCCGATGACGTCGCCCAGCCGGGCCAGGGTCTGCATGTCCGAAATATTGGCGTAGGCGAGGCTGCCGTCGAGATCGGCGCCGACGCTGAAAATACCGCTTACCGTGAAGCGCTTGAGCCGCGGAAACACGCCCGCTGGGGTGATCGAGGCTTCAGGCACTAAAAGCGTGACCCGGTCGCCAACGCCCACGCCCAGCCGGTTGGCGAGCATCGAGCCGAGCACCACGTTCCAGGAGTCCGGCGCCAGATCAGAAAGCTCACCTTCGCGCATGTGCTCGCCGATGATCGACACCTGATCCTCCCAGGCCGGGTCGATACCGGTCACCATCGCGCCCTGGTTGCGTCCGCTTGCCGAGAACATGCCCTGCTGCTCGACGTAAGGCGCCACGCCGATCACCCGGTCGCGCTCGATCAGCCGGTCGGCTAGCGCCTCCCACTCGACGAGCCCTGGGCGGTACTCGATCTTGGTGTGCGGCACCATGCCCAGGATGCGCGTGCGAAGCTCGTAGTCGAAGCCGTTCATCACCGACAGCACCAGAATCAGCACCGTTACGCCGAGGGTGAGCCCCAGCATCGAAATCAGCGAAATGAACGAGATAAAGTGGTTCCGGCGTTTAGCGCGCACGTAGCGCAGCCCCACCAGAAAAGGCAAACGATCAAGCATGGCATCATTCCTTGGTTAACTGGCACCCATGGTACGGTTTTTTTAACCGCCCTGCATGGAGAAACGTTCGCCGCGACACCAACGCTCGGGCAAAATTCCGCGCGGGCGCAACCACTTGCATCTTGCCCGGCGAGCCCCTACATTGCGCCTTTTGACCGGGCCGCCCCGGCGCTAATTAATGCTTGATCTTCAAGGCCACAAGAGCACCGACACCTTGGCACACTCCCCCTACCGTTTGCTGCCGGAATGGCACCCCCAGGACGCCCTGCAGCTTACCTGGCCGCGTGCCGACGGCGACTGGCAGCCGCTTCTCGAGCGTATCGAGGCAACGCTCGAGCGCATCGTGCTGGCCGCCGCGTGCTACCAGCGCGTCATCGTAAGCGTCTCGGAGGCCGCCACGCGCGCGCGCCTGGAATTCCGCTTTGCGAGCCTGGGCGTTGCCAGCGAGCGGCTTTTATTCGTCCAGGCCGCCACCGACGACACCTGGGCGCGGGACCACGGCCCGCTTGGCGTGATGGCGGAAAACGGCGAGATGGCGCTGCTCGACTACACCTTCACCGGCTGGGGCGGCAAGTTTCCCGCCAGCCGCGACAACGCTCTGACCCAGGCGCTCGGTGAGCAAGGCGTCTGGGCCTGCGACGTTGTGACGCGCGCGCTGGTGCTCGAAGGCGGCGGGATCGAAACCGACGGCCAGGGCACCCTCATGGCCACCAAAGAGTGCCTGTTGAACCCGAACCGCAACCCCACGCTCTCCCAGGCCGAGATCGAACACGCGTTAAAAGCAGATCTGGGCGTCGAGCGCATTCTGTGGCTTGCCAACGGCTTCCTGGAAGGCGACGACACCGACAGCCACATCGATACGCTGGCGCGCTTTTGCAGCCCGGATACCATCGCCTACGTTCGCTGCGACGACGAGACGGACCCGCACTACCCGGCCCTGAAGGCGATGGAAGCGGAGCTTTTGGCGTTTCGCCAGCTCAACGGCGCGCCCTACCGCTTGATCGCCCTGCCCTGGCCGGACGCGGCGTTCGACCCGGACGACGGCCACCGGCTGCCCGCCACCTACGCCAACTTCACCATCATCAACGGCGCCGTGCTCGTGCCCACCTACGCCGACCCGGCGGATCTGGCCGCCCTTAATGCGCTAGCCGAGGCGTTTCCCGAGCGCCAGATCGTTCCCATCGAGTGCCAAAGCGTGATTCGCCAGCACGGCAGCCTGCACTGTTTGACCATGCAGCTACCCCAAGGCACGCTCAACACCGCGCTTTTCAAGGAGGCCTCATGAGCCATTTGACCGTTGCCGTAATCCAGCAGAGTGCCTGGCCGGATAAGGCCAAAAGCCTGGCGGAGTCGGAAAAAGGCGTGCGCGCCGCCGCCGCGCGCGGAGCAAAACTCGTGCTGCTCCAGGAGCTTCACGCTACCCACTACTTCTGCCAGTACGAGGACCCGGCGCTGTTCGATTTGGCCGAGCCGCTCGACGGGCCGACGGGTCAGCGGCTGGAGGCGCTTGCCCGCGAGCTCGACATCGTGCTGGTCGGCTCGATTTTCGAAAAGCGCGCCGCCGGGCTCTACCACAACACCGCGGTGGTGGTTGACGGCGCGCGCGGTCGCGTGGGCCAGTACCGCAAGATGCACATTCCCGACGATCCGGGCTTTTACGAGAAATTCTACTTCACCCCCGGCGACGCCGATGCCAGGCGCAACGAGGGCTTCACCCCCATCGACACCTCCGTGGGTCGGCTCGGCGTGCTGGTGTGCTGGGATCAGTGGTACCCGGAGGCGGCGCGGCTAATGGCGCTTTCCGGCGCCGAGCTTCTGCTCTACCCCACCGCCATTGGCTGGGACCCGAGCGACGACGACGGCGAAAAGAGTCGCCAGAAAGAGGCCTGGACGCTCGTTCAGCGCGCTCACGGCGTGGCCAACGGCCTGCCGGTGCTGGCGGCCAACCGGGTCGGGTTCGAGCCGGATCACTCCGGCGTGGGCGGCGGAATCGACTTCTGGGGCGGCAGCTTCATCTGCGGCCCCCAGGGGGAGCTGCTGGCTCACGCCGGCGTCGAGGCTGAGCAGTTGGTAGTCACCCTCGATATGGAGCGAAGCGAGAATACCCGGCGCATCTGGCCCTACCTTCGCGATCGCCGCGTGGACGCCTACGGCGATCTCACCCGGCGCTACCGCGACTAGCCCTGGCGGCACTAAAAAAACGCCGGAGCCCTGAGGCTCCGGCGTTTTTTTGCTTAATCGCCTACTTCCAGAAATCGCGAATCGAGGCAATCCCCTGGGCACCCACGGCGCGGGCGTGATTGGCGTCGAAACGCGTCATGCCGCCAAGCGCAAACACCGGCATACCGGCGCGCTCGACCAGCTGCTGGAAGTCGTGCCAGCCCATCGGCGCAACGTCCGGGTGCGAAGGCGTGGTGCGCAGCGGCGACAGCGTGACGAAGTCGCAGCCCAGGCGTGCGGCCTGGTCGAGCTGTGCCTGGTCGTGGGTCGAGGCGGAGAGCCACTTGCCCTCGCCGATCGGCCGACGCTCCAGCTCCATCAGCCGTTGGCTGGTCAGGTGGATACCGTCGGCGTCGACATGCTCCAGAAGCTCCGGCTCGCCGTTGAGCAAGAGCCTGGCGCCGAACTCGCGGCAAAGCGAAAGCGCCGTCTCGGCGCGCTCGATAAAGGCGTCGCGCTCGAGCGATTTAGCGCGTAGCTGCACCAGGCGTACGCCGTCCTCGTCGAGGGCGCGGCGCAGGCGCTCTTCAAAGCGCGCGGCGTCCGGCTCCTCGCCGGTGATCAGGTACTCCTTGGGCAGCATCACCGCGCGCAAAATCGGCAGGTTGGCCGCCGGGAACGGATAGCCCACCAGCTCTTCCATTGGCACCCAGCGCACCGCTTGGCCTTCACGACCGAAGGGCTCGCCCTTGAACTTGTGCACCTGCCAGACGTCGAGCAGAATGTGCTTGTCGCTGTACTCGTGATGAACGCGAATGAGCGGCTGGGCGCGCACAATTTCGATCCCGAGCTCCTCGTGCAGCTCGCGCTTCAAGCCCTCGAGCCCGGTTTCGTAAGGCGCGAGCTTGCCGCCGGGAAACTCCCAGAGACCGCCGTGATCCACGTTCGAGGGCCGGCGTGCGATCAGCACCTGCTTGCGGTCGGCGCTGACGATAGCGGCCGCGGCGACGTGTACCCGTCGTTTTACCATTACATTCATGACGTTCTTTTCCACATTTGGTGCGCCGGGCGTGGCCCCGGCGCGAAACTGCCAGGCTTGCCACCGGCGCCGCGCAAGCGCCGGTGCTCGGCGATTAGCTTCGGTAGTCGGCGTTGATGGAGACGTAGTCGTGGGAGAGATCCGAGGTCCAGACGGTAGCGCTGTGCTCGCCGCGGCCAAGATCGATGCGAATGGTGATCTCCTCTTTCGCCATCTCCCGGCTTCCCATCTCTTCGCGGTAGCTCCCCGCGCGGCCGCCGTTCTCGATCAGGCGCACGTCGCCAAGATCGATCACTACGCGGTCGACGTCGAAACTCGCGACCGGCGCACGCCCAACGGCGGCGAGAATCCGCCCCCAGTTGGCGTCACTGGCGTAGAGCGCCGTCTTCACCAGCGGCGAGTGGGCCACGGTGAAAGCGACGTCGCGGGCCTCTTCCACGCTCAAAGCGCCCTCGACGTTCAGGGTGACGAACTTGGTCGCACCTTCGCCGTCGCGAATGATGGATTGGGCGAGCCTCATCATCACTTCGTCCAGCGCCGCACGGAAAACGGCGATCTGGGCGTCGCTCTCGACGCGCGCGCCGGTATTGGTGGCGGCGAGCATGCAGGCGTCGTTGGTCGAGGTGTCGCTGTCGACGGTGATGGCGTTGAACGAGCGCTCGGTGCTTTCACGCAAGAGCCGCTGTAACAGCGCCTGATCGATGCGCACATCGGTTACCAGAAAGCCGAGCATGGTCGCCATATTGGGCTTGATCATGCCCGAGCCCTTGGTGATGCCGTTGATGCAGAAACGCTCGCCGTCGATCTCGCCGGTGGCGGTGGCGCCCTTGGCGCGGGTATCGGTGGTGAGAATGCCTTCACCGGCGAGCCGCCAGGCCTCGCTGCTATCAGAGAGCGCCTCAACGGCGGCGGGAAGCCCCGCCAACAAGCGCTCCATCGGCAGCGGCTCGCCGATCACCCCGGTGGAGAACGGCAGTACCGCACCGGGCGAGACGCCGGTGGCCTCGGCCAGCGCCTTACAGGTGCGCTCGGCATCATCACGCCCGATTTGGCCGGTACCGGCGTTGGCATTACCGGTGTTGATCACCCAGTAGCGCGAGGCGGTTTCGGCCAGGTGCGCCCTGGCCACGGTCACCGGCGCGGCGCAGAACGCGTTGCGGGTGAATACCCCGGCGGTCACGGTACTTTCGGGCAGCTCGATGACGACGAGATCGCGACGCCCCGGCTTCTTGATTCCCGCCGTGGCAGAGCCAAGGCGCACCCCATCAAGGGGCGGCATGTTCGGAAACGGACAGTGACCCACCGCCATGCTCTTCTCCTGTTACGTTAGTCAATACAAGCCTTGAACTTTCAAGTCTTGAACTTTACTGGAGCTTGCCGCAGCACTGCTTGTACTTCTTGCCCGAGCCGCAAATGCACGGATCGTTACGCCCGACCTTGGGCGTCTCGCGGCGTTGCGGCGCGGCGCTCTCAGCAGTCTCGGTCTCGGCGCTGGAAGCGCTTTGGGACGCCTGCTGTGCCGCGGCCTTCTCGCGAGCGGCCTCTTCGCGGCGCTTCTGCTCGAGGGCGTCGACCTCTTCGGGCTGGCGCACCTGTACGTGGCTCAGAATGCGCGTGACGTCGGCCTTGATGTTGATCAGAAGATGCTGGAACAGCTCGAAGGCTTCGCGCTTGTACTCCTGCTTGGGGTTTTTCTGCGCGTAGCCGCGCAGGTGAATCCCGCGGCGCAGGTGATCCATCGACTGGAGATGCTCTTTCCAGCGGGTATCCAGCACCTGGAGCATTACCTGCTTCTCGAAGCGCTGGATCAGCGCCTGCCCGGCAGCGGCGATCTTGGCATCATACGCTTCGCGGTGCATGGCCTGCAGGCGCTCGCGCAGTTTCTCCTCGCTGAAGCGGTCGTCCTCTTCGGCCCACTGGGTGACCGGCGCATCGAGGTTGAACTCGCTTTTCAGATGCACCTCGAGCCCGGCCAGGTCCCACTGCTCGGCCAGGCTTTGCGGCGGCACGAAGTCGCTGACGGTGCTCTCCATCACTTCTTCACGAATGCCGATCACCGCCTCGGAGACGTCGTTTGAAGCAAGAATGTCGTTACGCTGTTCGTAGATCACGCGGCGCTGGTCGTTGGCCACATCGTCGTACTCGAGAAGCTGCTTGCGGATATCGAAGTTGCGCCCTTCGACCTTCTTCTGCGCCCGTTCGACGGCGTTCGAGACCATTTTGTGCTCGATCGCCTCGCCGCGCTCGAGGCCCAGCGCCTGCATCAGGCGCTTGACCCGGTCGGAGCCGAACAGGCGCATCAGGCTATCTTCCAGCGAGAGGAAAAAGCGCGTCGAGCCCGGGTCGCCCTGACGCCCGGCGCGGCCGCGCAGCTGGTTGTCGATACGCCGCGACTCGTGGCGCTCGGAGCCGATCACGTGCAGGCCACCCGCCTCGAGCACCGCGTCGTGGCGGGTCTTCCACTCCGCCTTGAGCGCGGCGATCTGCTCATCACTCGGATTGTCGAGCTTGGCGGCTTCGGCTTCCCAGTTGCCGCCGAGCATGATGTCGGTACCGCGACCGGCCATGTTGGTGGCGATGGTCACAGCACCCGGACGCCCGGCCTGGGCGATGATCTCCGCCTCGCTCTGGTGCTGCTTGGCGTTGAGCACGTTGAAGCTCATGTTGGCATTGCGCATCAGCTGCGCCAGGTACTCGGAGGTCTCGATCGAGGCGGTACCCACCAGCACCGGACGGCCGGCCTCGGTGACCGCCTGCACGTCCTTGATGATCGCCTCGTACTTCTCTTCGGCGCTCAGGTAGACCAGGTCGTTCAAATCCTTGCGCGCCAGCGGCCGGTTGGTCGGGATGACCACCACGTCGAGGCCGTAGATCTGGCGGAACTCGAAGGCTTCGGTGTCGGCGGTGCCGGTCATGCCGGCGAGCTTCTCGTAGAGGCGGAAGTAGTTCTGGAAGGTCGTCGAGGCGAGCGTCTGGCTTTCGCGCTGAACGGCGACGCCCTCCTTCGCTTCCACCGCCTGGTGCAGGCCTTCGGACCAGCGCCGGCCGGGCATGCTGCGCCCGGTGTGCTCGTCGACGATCACCACCTGGCCTTCGACGACGATGTAGTCGACGTCGCGCTGGTAGAGATGGCGCGCGCGCAGCGCCGAGTGCATGTGCTGGAGAAGGTTCAGGTTCTGGGCGGCGTAGAGCGAATCGTGCTCGCCCAGAAGGCCCTGAGAGCGCATCATCTCCTCGACCCGGTTGTGCCCCTGCTCGGTGAGCTCGACCTGCTTCTGCTTTTCGTCGAGTACGAAGTCGCCGCTGACCGGCGTTTCGTCGTCCTCGCTCACTTCACCGCGCTCGAGGTTCTGGGCCAGGCCGTTGACCACGTTGTAGAGCTCGGTGTTCTCGTCCACCGCGCCGGAGATGATCAGGGGCGTGCGCGCCTCGTCGATCAGGATCGAGTCGACCTCGTCGACGATGGCGAAGTGCAGATCGCGCTGCACTTTCTCTTCGAGCGAGAACGCCATGTTGTCGCGCAGGTAGTCGAAGCCGAACTCGTTATTGGTGCCGTAGGTGATGTCACAGGCGTAGGCGTGACGCTTTTCATCACCGGTCTGGCCGGCGAAGATGACGCCCACGGAGAGCCCGAGAAATTCGTAGAGCGGGCGCATCCACTCGGCGTCGCGCCGAGCGAGGTAGTCGTTGACCGTCACCACGTGCACACCCTTGGCGGGCAGCGCGTTGAGATAGACCGCAAGGGTCGCTACCAGCGTCTTACCTTCGCCGGTTTTCATCTCGGCGATCCGCCCGCGGTGCAGCGTCATGCCGCCGACCATCTGCACGTCGAAGTGGCGCATACCCATGACGCGCTTACTCGCCTCGCGCACCACGGCAAACGCCTGGGGCAAGAGTTTGTCCAGCGCCTCACCGGACTCGAGACGCGTACGAAGCTCGCCGGTTTGCGCCTTGAGCTGCTCGTCGTTTAACGCTTCGATCTCGGCTTCGAGCTTGTTGACGTCCTGCACGCTTTTTTGCATGCGCTTCACGTCGCGGTCGTTTTTCGAGCCAATAGCCTTGCGCAGTAATGTATTAATCATGAAATTTCCAGGTCATAGCAAGCGCACCGATGGAGCACCCTTTTTTTAAAAATCAAGCAGTGAAAGACGAGGGGGTGTTTACCGGGGCGGGCCGCGCTGAGTGAGTACGTCGAGCGCGGCGACGCGGGGCGTTGCAGCCGGGAAGACAAGCGGGCGCGACAGCGCACACAAGAGACGCCGGGGCCTTTTTACAAAGGCGCGCTGGCGACGCCGTACCGCCATACGCTGAGAGCGGACGCGCAGCATCGCCGGCACCCAAAGGCAAATGGTCACCGCGCGCTCGCCCTGGGCGGCGCTGGCCGGTGACAGCGTGACCGGCAACAAGCAACTGACCAGAAGCCCGGCCAGCCACCAGCGCGCCAGCCCGCAGCGGCGGGAGCGCCGAGGGGCGGTTGGCTCGAAGGGCGCAGGCGTTGATAGCATGCTGGGTGTCGGCTCCCTGGCGTGTTAGGCTCAGCGTCCAGCCCTGCTCGGCATGGCGCACTGACTCGGTTATCTGGAATTAAGCGTATGAGTATAAAGGTTAAGCGTTCGCGCGCCCAGCCCATCCGCCGGGTGCTCGAAGGCTCGTCTGAAGTGAACCAGCTGCTGCGCCAGTCACGCCTGATCGATCAGGCCCAGCGCCACCTGCGCGCCCATCTGCCCGAAGAGATGCGTGAACACATTTTCGTTGGCGGTTTCAGCAACGCGCGCCTGACCTTGATCAGCGGTCAGGCCAGCTGGCTTGCCTGGCTTCGCTTCGAGCAGAGCCGGCTTTTACAGCTACTCCACCAGCTGCCGGGCTTCGAGGCGGTCGTCGGATTTCATTTCAAGGTGCGTCCGGTCCGCCCGATCAAGGCCGCGCCGCGCAACACCCGTACACTCTCGAATAGCGCCGGCGAAACCCTGGCCCAGTGCGCCAGAGATACCGAGGACGCCAGACTCAAGCGCGCGCTCGAACGCCTCGCCTCTCACGCAGCCCCCAAAGCCCCAACCTCCTGAACGACAAAAGCACCGCCGGGCGGTGCTTTGTAGATGGGGCGGGGCGCGAAGGTTTTCAACTGCTGCCCCCCCTTTCATGTTCCGAGTCCTTTCCGAGCCCGCGGTCTCTATCAGGCCATGGCCGGCGCGGCGTAGGAGATCGGCGCCACGTCACGCTCGTCCTCGAAGGTGACGATTTCAAACGACTCGGGCTGGGCCAGAAGCTCACGGCAGAGCTGGTTATTGAGCGCGTGGCCAGACTTCACGCCGCGGAACTCGCCGATCAGGCTGAAACCGAGCTGGTAAAGATCGCCGATGGCGTCGAGCACCTTGTGGCGAACGAACTCGTCTTCGTAGCGTAGCCCACCCTCGTTCACGATACGGTAGTCGTCGACCACGATAGCGTTATCGAGACTGCCGCCAAGCGCGAGGTTATTGGAGCGCAGAAACTCCAGGTCGCGCATGAAACCGAAGGTACGCGCCCGGGAGACTTCCTTGACGAAGGACGTCGTCGAGAAATCGATCAGCGCATCCTGGTTCTGCTGCTCGAACACCGGGTGGTCGAAATCGATCGAAAACGACACCTTGAACCCCTGGTGAGGCAGAAACACCGCCTCCTTGTCGCCATCGCTCACCGCGATGCGCCGCTTGATACGGATGAACTTCTTGGCCGCGTCCTGCTCGAGAATTCCCGCCGACTGGATCAAAAAGACGAAGGGGCTGGCGCTACCGTCCATGATCGGAATTTCCGGTGCGCTGACGTCGATATAGGCATTGTCAATACCCAGCCCGGCAAACGCGGACATCAGGTGCTCGACGGTGGCGACCTTGACGCCCTCGAAAGAAAGCGCGGTGCAAAGCCTCGTGTCCTCGACGAGCTCGGCGCGGGCAGGCACGTGGACCACGGGATCCAGATCGGTGCGAACGAACACTATCCCGGTGTTGGCGGGTGCCGGGCGCAAAGCCAGGTGGACTTTTTTTCCGGAGTGCAGACCCACTCCGGTAGCGCGAATCACGTTTTGTAATGTACGTTGTCTGATCATGGGCGTGGTAGAACTCTGAAAACGGCGAGGTCAAACTACAAGCGACCCGGCCGGGGAACGGAAAAGTTATCGAACAGTGTTTACTTTAACAGCAAACGAGCGTTTTAACCAATCTTTCTCTGGTTAAAACGCTCGTGGGGCACTTCTGCCGTTAACGTCTGGATCAATCGGCCTGGCGGCGCAGGAAGGCAGGAATATCCAGATAGTCGTCGGACTCCGCCGGGCGGCGCTTCTCGGCCCGGGGCTTGGAAGAAGCCTCCTGAGCGTCGGCGCTGGCCGCCTGGCGGCGCGTCACGGCGGGCTGCTGCATCTTGCGGTAGTCCGCGGGCTCGGCGGCGGTGCGGCGCGCCGGCTCGCGGGCGGCCTGCTTGGGCTTGGTACCATCGAGCCCTGCCGCCACGACGGTAACGCGCAGCTCGTCGGACATCTCCATGTCGATGGAGGTTCCCACCACGATGGTCGCTTCCTGGGAGGCGAACTCCTGCACCGTGGCACCCACATCGTTGAACTCGCCGATCGAAAGATCCGGGCCTGCGGTGATGTTGACCAGAATACCGCGCGCGCCGTGAAGGTCGATATCTTCCAGAAGCGGGCTGCGAATGGCTTTTTCCGCTGCTTCACGGGCACGGTTTTCGCCGGTGGCGCCGCCGGTACCCATCATCGCCATGCCCATTTCGGACATCACGGTGCGCACGTCGGCGAAGTCGACGTTGATGATACCGGGGCTGGTGATCAGCTCGGCGATACCCTGCACCGCGCCGAGCAGCACATCGTTGGCCGCGCTAAAGGCGGTCAGCAGCGTGGCGTTCTTGCCCAATACCGAGAGAAGCTTCTCGTTGGGGATGGTGATCAGCGAGTCAACGTGCTCGGAGAGCTCCTTCATGCCCTCTTCGGCGGCGCGCATCCGCTTGGGCCCCTCGAACGGGAACGGGCGCGTGACCACGGCCACGGTCAAGATACCCAGCTCCTTGGCCACCTGAGCCACCACCGGCGCGCCGCCGGTACCGGTACCGCCGCCCATACCGGCGGTGATGAACACCATATCGGCACCGTCGAGCAGCTCGGCAATGCGTTCGCGATCTTCCATCGCCGCCTGGCGGCCGACCTCTGGATTGGCTCCGGCCCCCAGGCCCTTGGTGATCTCGCCACCGAGCTGCAATACCGTTTTGGCCGAAACGCGCTTGAGCGCCTGAGCATCGGTATTGGCGCAGATGAACTCGACGCCTTCGATGTTGCTTTCGACCATGTGGTTGACCGCGTTACCGCCGCCGCCGCCAACCCCGACTACCTTGATGACCGCACTGCTCGAGGGTGCGTTATCTACCAATTCGAACATAAGCCCCGTCTCCTGAACCGCGCTTGCGGCCCTGTCAGAAATTTCCTTTGAACCAGCCCTTGATTTTTGCTAGCGCCGAATGGCCGTCCCTGCTATCACGCTGGGCGAGATCACCGCGACCCTTGTGCGGCGCGCTCATTCGCCCATGGCTCTCAAGACCCTGTCCGTGGCGAGACTCCTGCAGCGCGTAGTGCAGAAGCCCAACGCCTGTCGCATAGATCGGATTGCGAACCACGTCCGCCAACCCCCGCACGTTCTGCGGGCAGGCGATCCGTACCGGCATGTGGAAAATCTCTTCTGCCAGTTCGCTGACACCTTCCATGCGCGAGGTACCGCCGGTGAGTACCACTCCGGCGGCCACCATGTCTTCATAGCCACTGCGGCGTAATTCATCGCGTACCAGCGTAAACAGCTCTTCGTAGCGGGGTTCGACCACCTCCGCCAGCGCCTGTCGCGAAAGATCGCGCGACGGCCGATCGCCTACGCTGGGTACCTTGATCATTTCATCGCTTGCGGCCAGCTGGGTCAGCGCGCAAGCGTACTTGACCTTGATCTCCTCGGCGTGCTGCGTGGGCGTTCTAAGCGCCATCGCAATATCGTTGGTGACCTGATCACCGGCGATGGGAATCACCGCCGTATGGCGGATCGCCCCTTCGCTGAAGATGGCCATATCGGTCGTGCCCCCACCGATATCCACCATGCACACGCCCAGCTCGCGCTCGTCCTCGGTCAGCACCGCCATGCTGGACGCCAGCTGCTCCAGAATGATGGCATCCACTTCCAGCCCGCAGCGGCGTACGCACTTTTCGATATTCTGCACCGCGTTCAACGCCGCAGTAACCAGATGCACCTGCGCTTCAAGGCGAACGCCGGACATGCCCAGCGGCTCGCGAATGCCGCCCTGGGCGTCGATCGAGAACTCCTGAGGCAGTACATGCAGTACGCGCTGGCCTTCCGAGATGGCCCGAGCCCGGGCCGAGTCGATAACCCGATCAATGTCAGACGGTGTGACTTCGCGCTCCTTGATCGCGACCACGCCATCTGAATTCATCGAGCTAATGTGATTGCCGGCAACGCCGACGTAAACCGAGTGAATGTCACAGCCGGCCATCAGCTCGGCTTCTTCGACCGCCCGCTGAATCGACTGAACCGTCGATTCGATATTGATCACAACGCCGCGCTTCATTCCCCGCGAGGGGTGAGAGCCTATACCCGCAATTTCGATACCACCGTCATCGGTGGGTTGACCGACTATCGCGACGACCTTGGACGTTCCGATGTCCAGCCCGACAACCATACCGGATGCGTTGGGTGAGCCTGCCATGAGTCGGGTTATCTCCTTATAGTAATCTTGTAAACGCCGGGCGGATGTCGGTCGTCAACGGCCCGGTAACCAATAAATAAGCGGCGTGCATTACGCGTAAACAGTTACCTGATATCGATAAGTGCTGTACACCACCGTTAAAAACTGTATATTTGTACAGATAATCAATGTATCCAGACGGTGTAACTGAACACTGCTTGGAAGCTCTGCCGGAGTGCAACGACGAACTCCGGCGCCACGCCCCAAGCGGTCAGAGTCATCATATAGAAACCGGTGTCAATATACGACTGCTCCCACCCACGATAATGGGCTTGGCGGAGAATTTAAACCCCACCGATGGCTTTTCCTTGTTGGCGAACGCTAACTTCAACGCCTCGATGATCACTTTCGATCAAAATCGATCTTTTAATCGCCCTCGCCCGGTTCATCGCTCTGCTCGAACTCGCTTTCCCCGTGCCAGGCAACGGCGACGCCATTGGGGTAGCGCAGATCGATATAGCGAATCTGATCGCCCTGGCGGGAAAGCTCTCGCTGCCAGGAGGCGGTCAGTCGCGCCAGGCGCGTGTCGTGCTCACGCCGGCCCAGCATCACCCAGGTACCGTTGTCGAGCTGCAGCCGCCATGCGCCGCGCGGCTCGAGGCGCAGCTGGGAAAGCGCCAGCCCCAGCGAGGTAAAGTGCGGCGTCAGGCGCTGAAAGTAGTCGAGCACCTCTTCGCTGCTGCCGGCAGGGCCGGCCAGATCAGGAAGCCCCGGCGGCACATCGAGCGGCGCGAAGGGGAACGGCTCACCCGCCGGGTTGAGGAGAAAATCGTCGTTCCAGCGCGCTACCGGCTGCTGTTCGACCAGCTCGAACACCAGGGCGTTGGGCCATTCGCGGGAGATTCGCACCTCGAAGAGCCAGCCGATATCGAGCGCGCGATTGCGAAGCTCGCCCAGATCCGCCGATAACCAGGTGGCGTTTTGCACCAGCGGCGCCAGCTGGGTGCGCAGGTAGTCGGCGCTGACGTACTCCCACTCGCCGCGAATCGAGACCCGCTCGATGGGTCGGTCGAGCCAAAGCCACAGCGCCCGCCCGCCGCCGCCCAGCAGCAGCGCAAGCAGGATGACACCGAACCAGGCGTTACGCTTTTTCATGGAACGCTCGCTGGCCAGAAAAGCGCATCAGGAGGCCCTGGCGGTGGCGAGAATTTCGACGACCAGCGTCTCGAAGTCGATGCCCGCGTGGGCCGCCGCCTGGGGAACCAGGCTGTGATCGGTCATGCCGGGCACGGTGTTGACCTCGATCAGCCAGAAGATGCCTTTAGCGTCGCGCATCACATCGATACGCCCCCACCCCTGGCCGCCCATGGCGCGAAACGCCTTCATGCAGAGCGCGGCGAGCGTCTGCTCCTCGGCGTCACTGAGCCCGCAGGGCAGATGGTAGCGCGTGGTATCCGAAAGATACTTGGCCTCGTAGTCGTAGAAGCCGCCGGGCACTTCCACGCGAATGGCGGGCAGCGCGCGATCGCCCAGCAGTGCCACGGTGTACTCGTCGCCTTCGATGAAGCGCTCGGCCATTACCTGGGCGTCGAAGCGTGCGGCCTCGGTGTAGGCGGCCTTGAGCTCGGCTTCACTCTTGACGATGCTGATCCCGAGCGTCGAGCCTTCGTGCACCGGCTTGACGATCATCGGAAGCCCTAGCGTCTCGATCACCGCGCGCCAGTCGGCGCCCTCCTCCAGCGTAATGCTCTCCGGCGTGGGCAACCCCTGGGCGCGCCACACCTGCTTGGTGCGCTCCTTGTCCATACCCAGCGCCGAGGCGAGTACGCCGCTGCCGGTATAGGGAATGTTCAAAAGCTCCAGCGCCCCTTGCAGGGTGCCGTCCTCACCGCCGCGCCCGTGAAGCGCAATGAACACTGCCGTTGGCGCCAGCGCCTCGAGTCCGACGAGTCCACCTTCTTGCGGATCGTAGCCCTGCACCGCCACGCCCCGGCGCTTGAGCGCCTCGAGCACCGCCGCGCCGCTTTTCAGCGATACCTCGCGTTCGCCGGAGGTGCCGCCGTACACCACCACTACGTTCTCGGTCGCGCCGTTCGCTGCTTTTTCGCTCATGATTCCTGGCTCACAGTTCTTTACTCACAGTTCCTGAATCAAAATTCCCGGATCACAGCTCAACCTGATCCAACGCCAGACCGGCCTTCGCCAGCGCCAGCGAGATACCGCCGACATCCCCGGCGCCCTGGGTAATCAGAATGTCGTCCGGGCGCAGCACCCGCTTCAGTAGCGCGGGCAGCTCCTCCTTGTGCTCGACGAACAGCGGATCGACCTCGCCGCGCTGGCGGATGGAGCCGGCAAGCGTGCGCCCCTCGGCCCCCGGAATCACCGGCTCACCGGCGCTATAGACATCGAGCAGCACCAGCGTATCGACCTGAGAGAGCACGCGCACGAAGTCCTCGAACAGATCCCGCGTGCGGCTGTAGCGGTGAGGCTGATAGAGCATCACCAGCCGCCGCTGGGGCCAGCCGGCGCGTACCGCCTGGATGATCATGTCGACTTCCCGCGGGTGGTGGCCGTAGTCATCCACCAGCATGACCTCGCCGCCCTGGTTCGGCGCCGGGAAGTGGCCATGCACCTGAAAGCGCCGCCCGACCCCGGCAAAGCTCGCAAGCCCCTTGAGGATCGCCTCGTCGCTGACGCCGGCATCGGTGGCCACCACGATCGCCGCCATCGCGTTCTGGGCGTTGTGGCGCCCGGGCATCGCCAGGCGCACCGGCAGCGGCGCCGCGCCGTCGGGCCGCAGCGCGGTAAAACTGACTTCGCCCTCGCGCTGGCTGAAATCGGTGATGCGGTAGTCGGCCTCTTCGTTGAAGCCGTAGGTCACGAAGTGGCGCTTGACCTGATCGCAAAGTCCCTTGACGTGCGGGTCGTCGGTACACAGCACCGCCAGCCCGTAAAACGGCAGGTTGTGCAAAAACTCGATGAAGGTGGTCTTGAGCCGCTCGAAGTCGCCGCCGTAGGTGGCCATGTGGTCGGCATCGATATTGGTGACGATCGAGACCATCGGCTGCAGATGCAGAAACGAAGCGTCGGACTCATCGGCCTCGGCGACCAGGTAGTCGCCCTCGCCCAGGCGCGCGTTGGCGCCGGCGCTGGTCAGCTTGCCGCCGATCACGAAGGTCGGGTCGAGCCCGCCTTCAGCCAGAAGCGTGGCGGTCAAACTCGTGGTCGTGGTCTTGCCGTGGGTGCCGGCCACCGCAATGCCGTGGCGAAAGCGCATCAGCTCGGCGAGCATTTCGGCGCGGCGCACCACCGGCACGCGGTGCTCGTGAGCCCAGCGGATCTCCGGGTTGGTCTCGTCGATGGCGCTCGAGACGACTACCACGTCGGCCCCCTGCACGTTCTCCTCGGCGTGGCCGATGAAGACGTTGACGCCGCAGCCGCGAAGCCGCTCGACGACGGTGGACGCGCGCATGTCGCTGCCGCTGACCGTGTAGCCCTGGTTGGCGAGCACCTCGGCGATGCCGCACATGCCCGCCCCGCCGATGCCGACGAAGTGCAAACGCTTGATGCGTCGCATGCCGCGACCGCTTATGCGGCTCGCCTGAGTGGGCTGGTCGCCTGTCAAATCAATCACGCCGAATCTCCTTGCTTCACAAACGAAAGGCATCCTGCCGTCAAACGCTCGGTGGCGTCCAGGTGCGCGGCCCGGCGCGCGTTCGATGCCATCTCGAGCAGCGTGTCCCGGGTTAAAAGCTCATCGAGAAGCTGTGTCAACCGCTCAGGAGTAAGCTCGCTTTGCACGACGCAGCGCGCCGCCCCCGCCTTGACCAGCACCTCGGCGTTGACGCGCTGATGGTCGTCCACGGCGAAGGGAAACGGCACCAGCAGCGCGGGCTTCGCCGCCGCGGCGAGCTCGGCCACGGTCAAGGCGCCGGCCCGGCACACCACCAGATCCGCCCAGTCGTAGGCGGCGGCCATGTCGTCGATGAACGCGCTGACCCGCGCCTTCACTCCAAGCGCCTGGTACGCCTCGAGGGCCGCCTCTTCGCGCCCCTGGCCGGCCTGGTGCCAGATCTCGGGATGGTTGTGCTCACCGAGCGCGGCGATGGCGACCGGCAAACGCTCGTTGAGCGCCACGGCGCCCAGCGAGCCGCCCACCACCAGCAGCCGCAGCGCGCGCGTACTGAGCTCGGCCGCGCTGCGCGGGTTCTCGCCCAGGGCCTTGATCTCGTCGCGCACCGGATTGCCGATTACCTCGGCGTAGGGGCCAAAGGCGTTGTCGAAAGCGGCGTAGGTACGGTTGGCGAGCTTCGACAGAACCCGGTTGGTCAGCCCCGCTACAGCGTTCTGCTCGTGGATCACCAGCGGCACGCCGCAGAGTTTGGCCGCAAGCCCGCCGGGGCCGCTGGCGAAGCCGCCAAGCCCCACGACGACATCGGGGGCGAAGCGTTTGATCACGCGCCGCGCGTCGAGCACGGCGCGGCCCAGATTGAAGGGCGCCTTCAGCCAGCCGACAAGCCCCTTGCCGCGAAGCCCGCTGATCGCCACGGTATTGAGCACAATGCCGGTTTCGGGCACCAGGCGGTTTTCGATGCCGCGAGGGCTGCCCAGCCACTCGACGTCGACGTCGCGCTCGGCAAGCGAGCGCGCAAGCGACAGCGCCGGAATGACGTGACCGCCGGTGCCGCCGGCCATGATGAGAATGCGTCGACGGGGGTTCGTCGTCACAGGTGACTCCTTACTCAAGATAAACGCGGCTCGAAGCGTGATTTATAGGGGGTGGAGGGGCGCCGCGGCCGGTGGCGCGTCTCGGCGTCGACGCGCAGCAAAAGCCCGACCATCATGCCGGTGACCAGCAGACTCGAGCCGCCGTAGCTGATCAGCGGCAGCGTCAGCCCCTTGGTCGGTAGAAGCCCTGAGCTTACCGCCATGTTGATGAAGGCCTGCGCGGAGACGATAAAGCCGATGCCGTAGCTGACGTAAGCGCCAAACAGGTGTCCGGCGAGCTCCGCACGCCGGCCGATCAGCATGGCGCGGGTGACGAACAGGGTAAACAGCGCCACCACGCTGATCGCGCCGATCATGCCAAGCTCCTCGGCGATCACCGCGAAAATGAAGTCGGTGTGCGCCTCTGGCAGGTAGTGCAGCTTCTGCACGCTGTTGCCAAGGCCCATACCGGTAACATGCCCGCGACCGAAGGCAATCAGCGCCTGGGTCAGCTGATAGCCGGTGGCGAACTGATCCGCCCAGGGGTCGAGAAAGCTCGTCCAGCGCGCCAGCCGGTAGGGTTCGAGCACCACCATCATCACCGCGCCGAAGGCGAGCACCCCGCCGCTGCCGATCAACAGCACCATCGAAGCGCCGCTCATCATCAGCATGCCGATCACGCACACGGTATAGACCACCATGCCGCCGAAGTCCGGCGCGAAAAACAGAAGCCCCGCCGGCACGGCGAGCACCGCGATCGGCCGCCACAGGCTGAAGGCGCGGGTACGCAGCTCGTAGGTGAAGCGCGACATGAACGCCGCCATGTAGAAGATCAGCCCGACCTTGCCAAGCTCGGAGATCTGCAGACTGGGAAGCGGGCCGGGCAGCGAGATCCAGCGCTTGCTGCCGTTAACCTCCTGGCCTACCAAAAGCACCATGACGAGCAGGAAAATACTCACCATCAGAATCAGCGAGGCGTTTTGCCGCCAGGCTTCGAGCGGCACGCAGAGCATGAACAGACACGCCGACCCCGCGACCAGCAAAAACAGCGCGTGCTGGCGCGAGTAGTAGTAGCTGTTCTCCAGAAGCCCGATTGATGCGGAGCTGACCATGATCCAACCAAGCCCGGCCAGCGTCACTACCGCCACGATCAGCCATACGTCACAGGGCAAATGGCGCGTCGCCACGGCCTTCAAGAAGCGTTGACGTCGATTCATGCTTCCCCCTCGCTACGCTTACGTTGAACCCACGCGCGAAACGCCTCGCCCCGCGCCTCATAGTTTGCGAACTGATCGAGACTCGCGCAGGCCGGCGACAGCAAAACGCAATCACCCGGCCGCGCAAGGGTTTGGGCCGTCTCGAGCGCCTGCTCGAGGGTGTCGACTTCACGCACGCTCACAAAGCCCTCGAGCGCGGCCTTGAGCCGCGGCGCATCCTTACCGAACACCAACACCTCGCGAGCGTAGCGCGCAAGCGGTGCCGCCAGCGCGGTGAAATCCGCCCCCTTGCCGACGCCGCCGGCCAAAAGCACCAGCTGCCCTTCCAGGGTGGGTCCGATACCTTCGATCGCGGCCAGGGTCGCGCCCACGTTGGTGCCCTTGGAGTCGTTGACGAAGCGCACCCCGCCGAGGGTGTCGATCGTCTCACTGCGATGAGGCAGGCCACGAAACGCCACCAGCGCCCGCACCATCGCCTCGCGCGCAAAGCCCAGCGCCTCGCCCAGCGCCAGCGCCGCCAGCGCGTTCAGGTAGTTGTGCTGACCGGTCAGGTTCAGGCAGTCAACGGCGACCAGCCGCTCACTGCCATGAGCAAGCCACTGCCGCCCATCCGCGCGCTCGACGCCCCACTGTCCGGTCTCATGAGCGCGACGGCCAAAGTAGGCCACCTGGGCGCGGGTGGCCGTAGGCGGCGCGGTCAGCGGGTCGTCGGCGTTGACGACGATATGCTCTGCGCCGTTGAAAATGCGCGCCTTTGCCTGGCGATAGCCCGTCAGCGTACCGTGGCGGTCGAGGTGATCCTCGCTCAGGTTCAGAAAGGCGGCGGCGGCAGCGCCCAAGTGTGGGGTCGTTTCGAGCTGAAAGCTCGAGAGTTCGAGAATGTAGAGTTCGGCGTCCGGGCGAGTATCGAGCAGTTCGAGCGCAGCGGTGCCGAGGTTGCCGCCCACCGCGGCGTCGACGCCGGCGGCGCGCGCCATTTCGCCGAGCAGCGTGGTTACGGTGGACTTGGCGTTGGCGCCGGTAATCGCGGCGATGGGCGCGGTCACCGCGCGCTTGAACAGCGCAATCTCGCCTACCAGCCGGGGCTCGCCGGTGGCGTCGTTGATCTCGTCGAGCAGGCCTTCGAGCCCTCGCGTAAAGGGGTCGACGCCTGGGCTTATCACCACCTCGAAGGCGCGGCTGAAATCGACCTCGTCAAGCGGGCCGCAGTGAATCGGTGCCGTTGGGTAGAGCGCCTTGAACGCCTCGAGCCCCGGCGGCGCCGGGCGGGTGTCGAGCAGCGCGAAGGGTACGCCGCGGCGCGCCAGATGACGGCAAATCGCGCGCCCCGAAACGCCCAGCCCAATCACGGCGGTCACTCCCTGGGGTATTTGCATGGCGGGCTCCTCGAGTGAAGCGGCGGCGCGTTAGCGTACCTTGAGCGTGGCCAATCCCAGCAGTACCAGCACCACGGTGATGATCCAGAACCGTACGATCACGCGCGGCTCCGGCCAGCCCTTGAGCTCGTAGTGGTGATGAAGCGGCGCCATGCGGAAAATGCGCCGGCCGGTCAGCTTGTAGGAGCCGACCTGCAGAATCACCGACAGCGTTTCGACGACGAAGATACCGCCCATGATGAACAGCACGATCTCCTGACGCACCACGACCGCGACCACGCCAAGCGCCGCGCCGAGGGCCAGCGCGCCTACATCGCCCATGAAGACCTGGGCCGGGTAGGTGTTGAACCACAAAAAGCCCAGCCCGGCGCCGGCAATCGTGGCGCAGAACACCGCGATTTCACCGGTACCGGGAATGAACGGCATGTGCAGATAGTTGGCAAACACCGCGTTACCGCTGGCGTAGGCGAACACCGCAAGCCCCATGGCGACCAGCACCGTCGGCATGATCGCAAGCCCGTCCAAACCGTCGGTCAGGTTGACCGCGTTGGAGCTTCCGACGATGACGAAGTAGGTCAGCACGATATAGAAGAGTCCCAGCGGCAGCGCAAAATCCTTGAACAGCGGTAGCAAAAGGCTCGTTTCGGCGGGAGTGGTGGCGTTCAGATAAAGGATCAACGCGGCCCCCAACCCGACGACCGACTGCCAGAAGTACTTCCAGCGCGCAGGCAGCCCGCGCGGATTCTTCTCCACCACTTTACGGTAGTCGTCGACCCAGCCGATCGCGCCAAAACCGAGGGTGACCGAGAGCACCACCCAAACGTAATAGTTGGTGAGATCCCCCCACACCAGCGTGCTGATGGCGATCGACATCAGAATCATCACCCCGCCCATGGTGGGCGTACCGGCCTTCGAGAGGTGCGACTGGGGGCCATCGTCGCGCACCGCTTGGCCGATCTGGCCCTCGACCAGCCGGCGAATGACCCACGGGCCGAGCCACAGGCAGATCATCAGCGCGGTAATGGCGGCGAGAATAATGCGAAGCGTGAGGTAATTGAAAACCTGAAAAGCGCTCTGATACTGAGCCAACAAATTCGCCAGATGAAGTAACATGAACGGCGTTTACCCTGTTTCAACCGAGCAGCGCGGCGATGACGCGTTCCATGCCCGCACTGCGTGACCCTTTGACCAACAGCGTGGCGCCAGGCGGCAGCGTATTAATAAGATGACGCGCAAGCGTCTCGTGGTCGTCAAAATGGTGCCCGCGACCAAAGGCAGCGCTGGTGGCGCGTGCCGCGTCGCCGCAGGTCAAAAGCGTATCGACCCCCAGCGTTTGGGCATAGCGCCCCACGTCGGCGTGCAGCGCTTCGCTCTTCTCGCCAAGCTCCCCCATCGCCCCCAGCGCACACCAGTGCGGCCCAGGAAAGCGCGAAAGCGTTTCGAGTGCCACCTTCATCGCGCCGGGGTTGGCGTTGTAGGTGTCATCGAGAATCGTACTGCCGTTTGGCCCGTCGAGCACGCTGAGCCGCCCTGAAAGCGGCGCGAAATCGCCAAGTCCTGTCATCACCGCCCTGGCGTCGACACCGACGGCGAGCGCGGCGGCAGCGGCGGCCAGGGCGTTGCTGACGTTATGCCGACCGGCGAGTGCCAAACGCACCTCGCCAAGCGCCACCCCCTCTTGAACAAGCGTGAAAGCATACCGCCCTTGGCGGTCGCAGGAAAGAGCCCTGGCGCAGACATCCGCTTCGCGATCAACGCCATAGCTGACCACCTTGCAGGGGGCCAGCGCCGCCCAGGTAGCGAAGTAGCGATCCTCGGCATTGAGCACCGCGGTGGCCGTCGGCGCGAGCCCCTGGAGAATCTCGCTCTTGGCCTGGGCGATCTGGCCCAGCCCGCCGAACTCGCCGACGTGAGCCCCGGTCACGTTGGTGATGATCGCCACGTCCGGCGCGGCGAGCCGGCTGGTCCAGGCGATCTCGCCCAGATGGTTGGCGCCAAGCTCGACCACCGCCGCGCGGTGCTCCTCCTCCAGACGCAAAAGCGTGAGCGGCGCGCCGTAGTCGTTGTTGAGATTACCTTGTGTGGCCAGCACCGGCCCGAGCGGGGCGAGCAGTGCCGCCAGCATCTCCTTGACCGTGGTCTTGCCGCTGTTGCCGGTCACCGCCACCAGCGGGTAGTGAAAGCAAGCGCGCCGGGCGCGGCCAAGAAGGCCCAGGGCGAGGCGCGTGTCGGCGCAGACGATTTGCGGGAGTGCGTCATCGCAAGGCGTTTCGACCAGCGCCGCCGCCGCGCCCTGCTCGCGCGCCTGCGTGACGAAATCGTGGCCGTCGAAGCGCGCGCCCCGGAGTGCCACGAACAGCGACCCGGGCTCGATGCGGCGGGTATCGGTAGTAACGCCGCTAAACGCGAGCGCCGGGAACGTATCGGCAAGCGAAAGCCCCAGTGCGGCGGCGACGCTCTCGGCGCTAAAGCGCATCACCGGGCGCTCCGCGCATTGAGGGCCTTGTGTACTTCCAGGTCGTCGCGGTAGGCGTGGCGCACGCCGTCGATCTCCTGATAAGACTCGTGCCCCTTGCCGGCGATCAGCACCACGTCCTCCGGGTTTGCCCGGGCGATGACCTGCTCGATGGCCGCGCGCCGGTCGCCGATATCGCTGAACGCGGCGCCGTCACTAAAACCCTCGGCTATCATGTGGCGAATGGCATCCGGCGACTCGCCGCGCGGGTTGTCGTCGGTGATCACGCAGTGATCGGCGTGCGCCTCGGCCGCTCGCGCCATCTCAGAACGCTTGCCGGTGTCGCGCTCGCCGCCGCAGCCGAACACGCACCAGAGCTTGCCGGCATCGCCCAGATGCTCGCGCAGCGCCTCGAGCGCGGCGCCGAGCGCATCCGGCGTGTGGGCGTAGTCGATCACCACGCTCGGCGCACCGTTCTGAGTAAGTAGCGCCATTCGCCCGGGCACCGGCTCGAGCCTGGAGGCCGCGTCGAACAGAGCCTCCAGCGGCTCGCCGAGGCCAAAGAGCGTGGCGATGGCGAGCAGCACGTTATCCAGATTGAAGCGCCCCATCAGGCCAAGCTCCAGCGTCTTTTCGCCTTCCGGCGTGGCCACCAGCGCACTCTGGCCCAACGCGTGCGGGTGCCACCCCACCACGCGCAGCGTGCATGCTTCATCGTCGCCCACGGCGAGCACGCGCACGCCCTTCTCGAGCCCGGCGAGCATCAGCCGGGTCAGCGGGTCGCGGGCGTTGACTACCGCAAGAGCAAGCTCCGGGCGGCGAAAGAGCCTCGCCTTGGCAGCGGCGTAAGCCGCCATGCTGCCGTGGTAGTCCAGGTGGTCGCGCGTCAAATTGGTGAACACTCCGGCGGTGATCGAACAGGCGTCGAGCCGGTTCTGATCCAGCGCGTGGGAAGAGGCCTCGATGGCGATGCGCCGGGCGCCGCTCTGGCCAAGTTTGGCCAGCGCGTGCTGCAGGGCGAGCGGACCAGGCGTGGTCAGGCCGCTGTCGTCAAGCGCCCCGAGCCGGCCGGTGCCGAGGGTGCCGATGACCCCCGCCGGCGTGTCCAGGCGTTCGCTGAGCGCGGCGATATAGTGGGTCACCGAGCTCTTGCCGTTGGTGCCGGTCACGCCTATGAGGTCGAGCCCGTCGGCCACGCCGAAAAGCGTTCTGCCCAGCTCCCCCAGGCGGCGCGTCAGGTGCGGAAGATGAAGTACGCGGCCCTCGAGATGAACACCCGGCGACTCGGCGTGGGCCAGCACCAGTGCCGCGCCGCCACTTTCGAGGGCCGTTTCGATGTAATCGCGCCCGTCGCGGGCACTGCCGGGAACGGCGACGAACACATCACCGCGCTCGAGGATGCGCGTGTCGCTGGTGATTTTGAAATCGTCGAAAAGCTCGGGCAGCGCCGTGGGCAGCTCCGCGGCCGGCCATCCTTTGCGCAACGCCTCCCACAGGCGGGCGGGGCTGGACGTCATCTTGTCTCCTTCACGCTAGTGCACTTCATAATCCGGCGGCACATCCAGAAGCCGCAGCGCGTTGCCGGTCACACTGGAAAAAACCGGAGCCGCCACCGCGCCGCCGTAGAACTGGCCGGCGCGGGGGTGATCGATCATCACCACGGTGACGATGCGCGGGTCAGAAATCGGCGCGATACCGGCGAACACGCTGCGGTAGGCGTTTTCTGCGTAACCTTGCGTGCCGGTCTTGCGCACCGTACCGGTCTTGCCGCCGACCCGATACCCTTCTACCCGCGCGCGCCGTCCGCCGGAGGTCGGCCCTACCGAGGTCTCGAGAATATCGAGCAGGTCGTCGGCCACGTTCGGGTCGATCACCTGAACCCCCTGGGGCGGCTCGGAAAGACGCAAAAGCGAAGGCGGCATGCGTACTCCGCCGTTGGCAAGCGCAGTGTAGGCGCTGGCGATCTGCACCGCCGACACCGAAAGCCCGTAGCCGTAGGAGAGCGCGGCGCGCTCGCTGCGCGACCAGCGCACCGGCGCCGGCAAACTACCCGTCGACTCCCCGGGGAAACCGGTGCCCGGGCTCTGGCCGAACCCCAGCTGGTTGTATTTCTCCCAGATCACCGTATCGCCAAGCTCGAGAGCGAGCTTGGACATGCCGATATTGGAAGACTTCTCCAGAATACCGGCCAAATCGAGCTTGCCGTGGTTACTTACATCGCGAATGGTGAAGCGGTCGATGCGCATCCAGCCCGGCGAGGTGTCGATCACCACGTCGCGGTCGAACACGCCGCTCTCCAGTACCGCCGCCATCGCCAGCGGCTTCATCACCGAGCCGGGCTCGAACACGTCGACCAGCGCCTGGTTGCGAAGCCCGCGCGGGTCGAGCCCGGCGCGGTTATTCGGGTTATAGGAGGGCAGATTGGCCATCGCCAGTATTTCGCCGGTGCGCACGTCCATGGTGACCAGCACGCCGCCGTCGGCTTCGTTCTCGGCGACCGCCGCGCGCAGCTCGCGGTAGGCCATGTATTGAATGCGCTGGTCGATGGCAAGCGAAAGCTCGCCGCCGGGCTGGGCGTCGCTGATGATACCCAGCTCGCGCACCAGCCGGCCGCGGCGGTCGTTGATCACCCGGCGCTGGCCCGGGTGGCCGGCGAGAAACGGCTGGTAGGCGAGCTCAAGCCCTTCCTGGCCGATGTCGTCGACGTTGGTGACGCCCAGAAGCTGGGCGGCGACTTCCCCGGCCGGGTAGTAGCGTTTGTACTCGCGCTGCTGGTAGACGCCGGGGGTGCGCAGATCGAGAATGCGCTGCGCGGCGGCGGGCGTCATCTGGCGGCGCAGGTACATGAATTCGCGGCTCGAGTAGCGCTCGATGCGCGCCTCGAAATCGTCGAGACTCATGCCCAGCGCCTGGGCAAGCATGACCCGCTGAATACCGTCGGAAGGCAGCTCCTGGGGGTTGGCCCAGAGCGTGACCACGGGGGTGGAGATCGCCAGCGGCTCGCCGTTGCGGTCGGTGATCATGCCGCGGTGGGAAGGAATCACTTCGTGACGCAGCGTTCGCGCATCGCCCTGACTTTGCAGAAACGGGCGGTCGATGACCTGCAAAAGCGTAATACGCCCGATCAGCACTACCGCAGCGATCGCCACCAGAATCAGAATGAACAGAAAGCGCCCGCCCGCTAGCGGCGGCGCGATGGGGTGCTGGCGGGACGTGCCGCCTCGCCGGTGCTGATTCATGGCCGAATCACCTCGACATCATCTACATCGGGAATACGCATCTCGAGACGCTCGGTGGCGATCTGCTCGACCCGCGCCGGCGTCGACCAAGCGCCCTCTTCGAGCAGAAGTTGACCCCACTCGGTTTGCAGCTGATTCTTCTCCTGCTCGAGACGCTGAAGCTGCGCGAACTGGGTGCGGGTCATGTGGGTCGTGGCAACCACCGCCAGCGCCGTGAACATGCAGGCGAGAAACAGCGCCAGGATAATCAGCGGCCAGAGCCGAAAGCGCAGCTTGAAGGGCCACTCTCGGCGCATGACCGAGAACCAGTGATCGAGACGTTCAATCATGGCTAGCCCCGCTTCCTGGCCGCTCGCATTACGGCGCTGCGTGCTCGCGGGTTCTCGGCCACTTCGTCATCGCTTGGGCGCACGCCCTTGTTGAGCGCTTCGAGCCGGCGGTTGATCTGATCGTCGCGAATCGGCACACCGCGGGGCAGGTCGTTATCGCCACGTACGTGATGGCGAATGAAGCGCTTGACCCGGCGATCCTCCAGCGAATGGAAGCTGATCACGACCAGATGCCCACCCGGGGCTAGCGCTTCGAGCGCTTCCTCCAGCGCAGCGTCGAGCTGCTCGAGTTCGCCATTCAAATAGATTCTGAGCCCCTGGAAGGCCTTGGTCGCCGGGTGGCGCCCCTTCTCCCAGGCGGGGTGGGCGGCCTTGAGCACCTCGGCCAGATCCAGCGTATGGGTGAAAGGCCTCTCCGCGCGGCGTTCGACCACCGCGCGGGCGAGGCGCTTACCAAAGCGCTCCTCGCCGAAGGTCTTGAACACGTGAGCGATATCGGCCTCGCTGCCACGGGCGAGAAACTCGGCCGCGCTTTCGCCCTGGCTTGGGTCCATGCGCATGTCGAGCGGGCCGTTGCGCATGAAGCTGAAGCCGCGTTCCGGGTCGTCGAGCTGGGGCGATGAGACGCCGATATCGAGCAGCACCCCGGAGAGCTTTCCGTGCAGGCCGAGCTCTTTGGCGTATTCGCCCAAGCGAGCGAACTCTCGACGGGTGATCGAAAAGCGCGGATCCTCGATGTCGCCGGCGGCGTCGATCGCTTGGGGGTCGCGGTCCATAGCCAGAAGGCGGCCGCTTTCATCCAAACGCGAAAGAATCAGGCGCGAATGCCCGCCGCGGCCAAAAGTACCGTCCAGGTAGACACCATCGGTTGCATGAACGAGGGTATCGACCGCGCCGTCCAGCAACACGCTGGTATGGCGAAAGTCACAAGCGGTCTGGCTGGCAGAGGACATGTTACGCACGCTGTGTTGGAAGGCCCAGGTGGGCCTTGCATGGAAAAGGGGAGTCGGCCGATAAGCCGGGTTCTGTCGTGGACAGTCATTCCTCTAGGCG
Organism: Halomonas sp. HNIBRBA4712; assembly: GCF_043558675.1. Classification (NCBI taxonomy): domain Bacteria; kingdom Pseudomonadati; phylum Pseudomonadota; class Gammaproteobacteria; order Oceanospirillales; family Halomonadaceae; genus Halomonas; species Halomonas sp. HNIBRBA4712. The sequence goes on from NZ_JBIFXR010000002.1 coordinate 446,753, forward strand.
CTTTGTCGCCAAAGCGCTCAAGCAACCTACCCGGACCCAGCGCGGGCCACGCCAAAGGGTCCCTATTTGGTCTTGCTCCGAGTGGGGTTTACCTTGCCACGCACTGTTACCAGGCGCGCGGTGCGCTCTTACCGCACCCTTTCACCCTTACCGACCCAAAGGCCGGCGGTCTACTCTCTGCTGCACTTTCCGTCGGCTTGCGCCGCCCAGGCGTTACCTGGCACTCTGCCCTATGGAGCCCGGACTTTCCTCCCCTGCGCACGCGCAGCGGCGACTGTCTGGCCAACTCCGGCGGCAAGCATACCAGCGCCCTGCCCGCGCCTCAATGCTCGGTTGTCACGGCTTGATTTGCGCTTCTGATTTCATCAGTAGAAGCCGCTCATACCACGCCTTCTTGCGCCCGCCGAGCAGCTTTGCCGCAATCGCCGCGCCCTGTTTCACGCCCACGCCCTCATCGAGCAGCGTTTTTAGCAGCGTTTCGTCGTCGACTGCCTGCTCGCTCGATGCCCCGGTGATCGAAGCGCCGCCGATCATCACCACGAACTCGCCGCGCGCCTGGTTGGGGTCCTCGGCGAGCGTGGCCAGTAGCTCGGCAGGCGTGCCCTGCAAAAACGTCTCGAAGGTCTTGGTCAGCTCACGGGCCAGTACCACCGGGCGAGCCGGCATCTGCTCTTCAAGCGCTTCGAGCGTTGCCAGAATGCGGTGCGGGGATTCGTAGAATACCAGCGTCTCCTCGCGCTTGAGATAGCTTTCCAGCGTCTGACGCCGAGCGCCGGCCTTGGCTGGCAGAAAGCCCGCGAAGGTGAAGCGGTCGGTGGGTAGGCCCGCCGCGCTCAGAGCAGCGGTCAGCGCGCAGGCACCGGGTACCGGTACCACATGACGGTTGCGCAAGCGTAGCGCCCTGACCAGAATGAAGCCGGGGTCACTGATCAAGGGCGTACCGGCATCGCTGACCAGGGCAATGCTTTCGCCGGCTTCGAGATAGGCGTCGAGCGCCTCAACGCGATGCGCCTCGTTATGCTCGTGAAGCGACAGCAAGGGCTTGTTAATCCCCAGGTGATTCAAAAGCCGCGCGCTGTGCCGGGTATCCTCGGCAGCGATGCGCGATACGCTTTCAAGAATCCGGGCAGCACGCGGGGTCAGATCCTCCAAATTCCCAATCGGTGTGGCAACCACGTACAATGTGCCCGGAGGCTGATAGGTCATAATGGCTCCTGATTTATTGATAGCTGACGCTCTCGGTGCGCTATGCTTGTGCAAGGATTGAGGGACCATCCTCGGCTATAAAAACCGCGCAAACGAAAAAACCAAGGAAGCATACATGAAACGTTCACTTCGTGGCCTGCTCGCCAGCGCCTTTGCGGCTCTTCTGATCAGCGGGTGTGCCATCCAGCAACCGGGCGTGGTCGACCGCGTGCCGGACGGCGACGCCGGAAGGCTGTTGAGCCAGGCCGAACAGCAAGGCCCGGAACAGGCGTCGCTGAGCCGACTGGAAGCCGCCAACATTCTGGCGCAACAGGGCCAGCGCGAAGCGGCCTTCGACGCCGCCGCCGCCGTTGAAGAGGGAAGCCTTTCCGAGCGCGACCGCGTGCGCTGGGCGCTGCTGTTCTCGGAGCTTGCCCGGGCGCTCGACGACCCGCGCGCGGTGCTACGCGCAACCCAGGTGCTCGACGACGAACTGCCAATGCAGGGCAACGAGCAGCAGACCCTTCGCGAGCGCGCCCAGTGGGCCCGTCAGGCCCTCGACGAGCCGGGCCGCACCCAGGGCACGCCGGCGTCGCTTGCGGGCACCGAGATCCGCCGCATCATGGTCGCGCTGCCCCAGTCCGGGCCGCTGAGCAGCATCGCCGACACCATCAGCAGTGCCATGCGCGAGCACGCCTCGATTCGCGGTCAGGGCGTCGAGCTTTCGTTTGTCGACTCCACCCAGTACTCGATGGACGAGCTCTACAGCCGTGCCGAGCAGATGAACGCCCAGCTGTTGGTCGGTCCGCTCGACAAGGAACAGGTCACCCGCCTCGAGCAGCAGCCCAGCGTGCCGATGCCGACCCTGGCGCTGAACTACGGCAATAGCGCGCAAAACCAGGCGTCCGGGCTCTTCCAGTACGGCCTTTCCGCCGAGGACGAAGCACGTCAGGCGGCCAACCGCGCCTATCAGGACGGCCACCGTCAGATGGCGGTGATGGTGCCGGACAACGACTGGGGCCGTCGCGTTGGCGAAGCGTTCTGGAACGAATTCCACGCCCTCGGCGGTGAAGTCTCCAACGCGGTGCGCTACAACCCGAGTAACGACGTTTCAAGCGCCGTGCAAACCGCGCTCAACGTCAGCGGCGACCGCGCGCAGCTGGGTAACGTCGACGCGCTGTTTTTGCTCGCGCTGCCCGAGTACGCCCGCCAGGTACCACCGATGATGGATTTCTACTACGCGCCGGATTTGCCCATCTATGCTACCTCGCACCTGTTTGAAGGTACTCAGGAGCGGCGCCTGAACCAGGATCTGAACGACGTGATGTTCGTCGACATTCCCTGGCAGATTCCGGACGCCGCCGTAGGCGGGGCCGAAGCGCTGCCCTTCTACTCGAGCTATCAGGCGCTTCAGGGCGAAGGCGATGCGTCGCTGTTCCGGCTGCAAGCGATGGGTGTCGATGCCTACGAGCTTGCCACGCGCCTGTCGGATCTCTCTTCGATCCAGGGCTTCAACGGCAGCACCGGCACCCTTTCACTCTCCGGTGACGGCCGCATCCACCGCGAACTGCCCTGGGCACGCTTCCAGAACGGCCGCCCTGCACCGATTCTCTCGCCGGGCCTTTTGGGTGACCAATAAGCCGCAAACCGCGCGAGCGCGCGGCGCCGCCACCGAGCAGCTCGCTGCCCGGTGGCTTGCGCGCAAGGGGCTCACGCTCGTCACCGCCAACTACCACGTCAAGGGTGGCGAGCTCGATCTGGTCATGATGGATGGCGACACGCTGGTGTTCGTCGAGGTCAAGCACCGCGTCAACCACACCCGCGGCCATCCGCTCGAAACCATTACCCCCACCAAAAAACGCCGCCTCATCCGGGCGGCGTCGCTCTATTTGGCCCATCAGGCTGTCTCGACACCCTGTCGTTTTGATATTCTAGCGCTGACCGGTCATCCTCCCGCTCTCGAGTTTCACTGGGAGAAGGCGGCGTTTGACGCTTACTGATATAACTCCAGGAAGGCCTAATGGACTTTCAAGCCCGCATTCTCAGCCACTTCAATGCAAGCATCGACACCAAAACCTACGCAAGCGAAGTGCTGCCCCCGTTCATCGAGGTGGCAAGTCAGATGATGGTTCAGTGCCTCGTCAACGAAGGCAAGATTCTGGCCTGTGGCAATGGCGGCAGCGCCGGCGATAGCCAGCACTTCTCCGCCGAGCTCTTGAACCGCTTCGAGCGCGAACGCCCGAGCCTGCCGGCACTGGCGCTGACCACCGACACCTCGACGCTAACCTCGATCGCCAACGACTACAGCTATAACGAGGTGTTTTCCAAACAAATTCGGGCGCTCGGGCAGCCAGGCGATATACTGTTGGCGATTTCGACCAGCGGTAACTCGGCCAACATCGTGCAGGCAATTCAGGCTGCCCACGACCGTGACATGGCGGTCGTGGCGCTGACCGGGCGCGATGGCGGCGACATGGCCTCGCTCCTGGGCCAGGACGACTGCGAGATTCGCGTGCCGGCCACTTCGACCGCGCGCATTCAGGAAGTCCATCTGCTGGCGATTCACTGCCTGTGCGATTTGATCGACGAGCAGCTTTTCGGTGGCGTTTGAGCGCCGCCCCATTCGAACATTCACACCTCAAGGAGTTGGCGATGGCCCTGCGCAACGCTTTTCGTTCCTTTTGCTTGATCACCGCCTGCAGCGCGGTACTGCTGGCGGGCTGTGCCAACAACTCGGCCTCCAATCCATCGAACTACGCCCAGCGTAGCAGCGATGTGGAGGCGGTCGACGCCACCATCGAGCGTCAGGTCGAGCGCGCGCTTGGCCAGGCCGATGCGCGCCTGGACGATGCACGCATTCGCGCTCATAGCTACAACGGTACGGTACTGCTGGTCGGCCAGGTACCCAGCGACGAGCTCAAAAGCATGGCCGGCAAGGTGACCACCAATATTCGCGGCGTCAACCAGGTTCACAACGAGCTCACCATCGCCGCCAACCTGCCGGCGAGCCAGCGCTTGACCGACACCTGGCTGACCACCAACGTGGTGAGCCATCTGGCCACCAACGAGCAGATCGACTCCTCGAAGCTCAAGGTGACCACGGAAAACGCCAGCGTCTACCTGATGGGTATGGTCACCCGCCAGGAAGCCGACCGCATCGTCAACGCGGCCTCCTCGGTGGGCGGTATTCAGCGCATCGTCAAGGTGTTTGACTATATCGACTAGCCCGCCCCGACCCTTTTTGCCCACTAATTTTCGCCCACTAAAAAGCCCCGTACGACGTCGTACGGGGCTTTTTGCTAAAAGCGAGTCGGGACGCGAGCCGAATCGGCTACTTGACCACGCGAAGCGTCGGCTTTTTCTTGCTCTTGCCATCCTGCTTTTTCGGCGTCTCGCCCTCCTGGTCGTCAGAGGGCCCGGTCACGCTAAGCTGCGGACCGTCGCTCTGCTCCTGCTCGCCATCCGGCTCGTCGATCTCGTCGTCGCCTTCGTCGAGCACCGGCTCGTGACCAAATACCATACCCGCGCCGTTTTCACGCGCGTACATGGCGATCAGCGCCTCGATCGGCACCATCACCTGCATCGGCTGACCGCCGAAGCGGGCACTGAAGCCGATGGCCTCGTTCTCCATGAACAGATCGCGCACCGCCGTGGGGGCGACGTTCAAGACGATCTGGCCGTTTTGCACGAACTGGCGCGGTACTTCCACACCCGGCTGGGTCGCGTCGACCACCAGGTGCGGGGTCAGCTCGTTATCCAGCAGCCACTGATACAGGGCGCGGGCGATATAGGGACGGCTCGATTTCATAAGGCTCCCCTTGTCGGTGATGCCCCGCCTGGGCGGGGCCGGTCGCGTTTACGCGCGCATCTCTTTTTCGCGCTCGTTCAAGGCGTCCTTGAACGCGTCACGCTCGAAGACCCGCGCCATGTAATCCATCAGCGGTTTGACCTGCTTTTCCGGAAGCTCGATGTTGAGCTCCGGCAAACGCCACAGAATCGGCGCCAGGCAGCAGTCCACCAGGGTGAACTCTTCGCTCATGAAGTAGGGCATGTCTTCGAAGATCGGCGAAATGCCGATCAGGCTTTCACGCAATTCCTTACGCGCCTTGTCGGCCTCTTTCTTGCCGCCGGTGCGGATCTGGTCGAGCATCGGGCACCACTCGCGCTCGATGCGGTGCATCCAGAGCCGGCTCTGGGCGCGCGCGACCGGATAGACGGGCAGAAGCGGCGGATGCGGAAACCGCTCGTCCAGGTACTCCATCATCACCTTGGACTCGTACAGCACCAGATCGCGGTCCAGCAGCGTGGGAACGCTGTTGTAGGGGTTGAGATCGGCTAACTCCTGCGGCGGTCGGTCGTCGCTAACGTCGACGATATCGACGGCGACGCCCTTCTCGGCCAGAACAATGCGCACTCGATGGCTAAAATGATCGTCGTTACCGGAGTAAAAGATCATTGAAGACCGCTTGGCCACAACACCCATGAAAGCATCCTCGCATCAAAACAATAGGCAATAATAACATGCTGGCGCCCGCCTGGGGCAGCCCGACCCGCGCCGACTTGCCGGCTCATCGACCATAACATCGATCCATCGAGCTGCACTCAACGCCCCCAGGACACAAAAACGCCCAGGCCAGGGGCCTGGGCGTTTTTCGAAGCGTCGAGAACTTAACGCTTGGAGAACTGCGGACGACGACGTGCTTTACGCAGGCCGACTTTCTTACGCTCGACCTGACGCGCGTCGCGTGTCACGTAGCCGGCGGCGCGAAGCGCAGGACGGAAGTCTTCGTTGTACTCCATCAGCGCACGGGTGATGCCGTGACGGATAGCGCCGGCCTGGGCCGAACCGCCGCCGCCTTCAACGGTGACGTAGATGTCGAACTGGTTCAGCGTCTCGGTCAGCTCGAGCGGCTGACGTACGACCATGCGGCCAGTAACGCGACCGAAGAACTCGTCGAGGGCGCGGTTGTTGACCGTGATGTTGCCGGAACCCGGCTTGAGGAACACGCGAGCGGTGGAAGTCTTGCGGCGCCCGGTACCGTAATATTGCTGTGACATGGCGAAGATTTCCTTAAATGTTCAGTTCAAGCGGCTGTTGGGCGGCGTGGGGATGCTCGGTACCCGCATACACTTTCAGCTTGGAGTGCATGGCGCGACCCAGCGGGCCCTTCGGCAGCATGCCCTTGACGGCGAACTCGATGATCCGCTCCGGCGCATGGTCCTTGAGCTGATTGAAGGTCATGGAGCGCAGACCGCCCGGATATCCGGTATGACGGTAGTACTTCTTGTCCGTGGCCTTCTTGCCGGTGACCTGGACCTTCTCGGCGTTGATCACGACGATGTAGTCGCCGGTGTCAACGTGAGGTGTGAATTCGGGCTTATGCTTGCCACGCAGGCGGCGAGCGATTTCGGTTGCCAGACGACCGAGCGTTTTGTCCGTGGCATCGACAACATACCAGTCGCGCTGGACGGACTGCGGCTTAGCACTGAACGTCTTCATGGATGAATTTCACCAGATTAAGTGTATTGGGCACCAGGGCCAAAAGACCGGGCACCATCCCTATTTTTTTTGGTTACAGGCGTGAATGCGAGCCTGTAACGAACAGCGAGGCGGCATTCTACACGAGCGCTGCCCGCAAGTTAAGGCCAGCGGCGATTTTTCTTTAACGCCGTCAGGGTTTGTGAGCCAGCGCCAGGTACTCCCGGGACTGCATCTCCTGAAGCCTGGATAGCGTGCGCTCGAACTCGAAGGAGAGTTTGCCTTCGGTGTAGAGCGACTCCACCGCCACGTCCGCGGACATCAAAAGCTTCACCCCGCGGTCGTAGAACTCATCGACCATGTTGATGAAGCGCCGCGCCTGGTCCTCGGTTTTGGCGCTCATCTGCGGCACGTCGGAGACCAGCACGGTGTGAAACTCGCGGGCGATCTCGATGTAGTCGTTCTGACTGCGCGGACCGTCGCAGAGCGCGCGAAAGTCGAACCAGGCGACGTTGTCGTGCAGCCGGCGGGTCTTGAGCACGCGGTGATTGACCTCGAGCGGTGCGTCCTCTTCCCCCGCCTGCCCGGCGATCTCCTTGAAGCTGCGCGAAAGCTCGCGCTCGGCGGCTTCGTCGCTGGGGAAGTGAAAGATTTCGGCGCGCTCGAGCGCACGCAGGCGGTAATCCACGCCGGAGTCCACGTTGACCACCTCGCAGTGGCGCTTGAGCAGATCGATCGCCGGCAAAAAGCGCGCCCGCTGAAGACCATCCTTGTAAAGATCATCGGGCACGATGTTGGAAGTGGCCACCAGCACCACACCGCGCTTGAACAGCGCCTCGAGCAGGTTGGCCAGAATCATCGCATCGGTGATGTCCTTGACGAAGAACTCGTCGAAGCAGATCACCCGCGCTTCGGAAGCGAACTTGCCGGCGATCAGCTCGAGCGGATTTTTCTCACCCTTATAGTGGTTCAGCTCGTTGTGCACCCGCTGCATGAAGCGGTGAAAGTGGGTGCGCATCTTGTCGGGAAACGGCAGCGCTTCATAAAAGGTGTCGACCAGGTAGGTCTTGCCGCGCCCGACCCCGCCCCAGAAGTAGAGCCCGCTGACGCGCGGCACCGGCGGCTCGTCCGTCGTTTTCTTCTTACCTACCAGGCCTGCCATGCGCGCCTTTAGCCCTTTGTTCGCCACCACGGTTTTGGGCGTGGTAGAAGGCGCCGCCAACAGGTTGTCGTAGAGTCGCTGCAGGTGCTTGACCGCGTTCTCCTGGGCGGCATCGAACTGAAAATCGTCGCGCTTGATGTCGCTTTTATAACGGGCCAAAGGCGTAGGCGGCGTGGAATTGGCGGCGACCGAGGCGACTTTCGATGACATTCAAACACTCTCCTGGTTCAAGGCGCCCAAGCCAGAGGAATTGCGTCAGGGGCGACAAACGCATCGCGTGATCCAGGGCGCTGTAAATAGGGCCAATTATACGCCGAAAGAGGCCCTGGCGCATCGGCGCATTGACCCGCAAGGCTAACAGACGACTATAATGAAGTCTGACTTGCCGCAGCGCCTGGCGGTGCGCTCGTACTGATCCAAATCTGGTTTTAGGGAGAAAACTGTGGAAGCAAACTCACCGTTCATTTTTGCGCTCATCGGCGCGGTCGTTGGCTTTCTGATCGGCCTTTTGTGCTACCGGCTGGCGAGCAAGGGAGAGCGCCAGCGAGCAACGCTGAAACAGGCGCTGCTCGAACGCGAACACCAGATCGCCGAGCTGAAAAAGGCCCAGGGCCGCCACGTGGGCGACGTTCGCCAGTGCCTCGAAGCGATTCGAAGTCAGGCCGACGATCTCGAGGACAAGCTCGACGCCGCCTCCGAGCAGTGGGAGCTTGCGCGTCACACCGCCACCCCCGAGGCGCCGAAGACAAAAGCGACGGGCACCCCCACCCCGCCGAACGCCGACGCCCCGGTCACTCCGCGAGATTACGCCGACGGCAAGAACGGTACGCTTTCCGAAGAGTACGGGCTAAAAGAGAGCAAGGCGAAAGAGAGCGCCGTTACCCAACCTCCGCGCTACTGAGCGCTTCAAAAAAAGCGAGAGGCGTTCGCCTCTCGCTTTTTTTCCCTGATGCAGGCTCAGGCCGGATTGTCGATCTCCACGAAGCGATGCGTCACGCCGTACTCGTCGGCGAGCCACTCCCCGAGCGCCTGCACGCCGAAACGCTCGGTGGCGTGGTGGCCCGCGGCGATGTAGTGGATCCCCATTTCGCGGGCCAGGTGCGTGGTCCGCTCGGAGATCTCGCCGGAAACGAACGCCTGGGCCCCGGCCTCGAACGCTGCAGTGATCATGTCCTGGGCGCCGCCGGTACACCAGGCGATGCGCTCGATCTCTCCCACACTCGGCGCCTCGATCACGGTGGGCGTGCGTGACAGCAGCGTTTCGATCTGGTGTGCCAGGCGCTCGAGCGGCTGCGGCTCGGGCACTCTTCCGGACCATAGAAGCCCTTCACCGAGCTCGCCGTCCAGGCACCCTTCCACCTTCCAACCCAGCCGCCTGCCAAGCTCGGCGTTGTTACCAAGCTCGGCGTGGGCATCGAGCGGCAGGTGATAAGCCAGCAGGTTGATTTCGTGGTCGAGCAGCGTCTTGATGCGCCGCTGCTTCATGCCGGTAATCGCCACCGGCTCGTTTTTCCAGAAGTAGCCGTGGTGCACCAGCACCAAATCCGCCTGCCAAGCCACGGCCTCCTCGAGCAGCGCCTGATTGGCGGTTACCCCGGTCATTACCCGACTCACCGACTCGCGTCCTTCCACCTGCAGGCCGTTGACGGTGAAATCCTTGAAATGCGCCGCGCGAAGCTGGTGGTCGCACGCCTTGACGAGCTGGTCGCGGTTAATCACATCTTCTCCTTTTTAAAGCCGGGCTACTGAGGATGGGGTGCAAAAAGTGTTACCCTGATAGCTATTGTAAAGCTCGCGCCGCGTTACCGCGAACCGGCTCGGCGGCGAGCGCTTTTCGCGCCCCGAAAATGCCCACGGCTGAGGATGTTTCGCATGCACCGCTACGTGCTGCCCTATATATGGCCCATCATCATCGGCGTTTTGGTGGCTGCACTCTTGCTGTTCGCCTTTCCCGACACGCTACCCAACCCGTTTCACGACGACCCCGAACCCACCGCAACCGGCGCGCTGGTGCCGGCAAGCGATACTAGCGGCCAGAACGCCGGCCGGCCGCGCCCGGACATTCGCCAGGCGGCACCGCTGGAGCGTCACCAGGGTCCGGCAAGTTACGCCAACGCGGTCAACCAGGCGGCGCCGGCGGTGGTCAACATCTACTCCTCGCGCATCGTCGAGCGCGATCAGCACCCGCTGATGTCCGACCCGTTCTTTCAGCAGTTTTTCAGCGGTGACGACGCCACCGCCCATCAGCGCATGCTCTCGAGTCTGGGCTCTGGCGTCATCGTCAGCCAGGACGGCTACGTGCTGACCAACCACCACGTGATCAACGACGCCGACCAGATTCAGGTCGCGCTTCGCGATGGCCGCGAAACCCTGGCCGAGGTCGTCGGCACCGACCCGGAAAGCGATCTCGCGGTGCTGCGCATCGAGCTCGATAACCTGCCGGTGATTGAGCTGACCGACTCCCAGGACGTGGCGGTGGGCGATGTTGCACTCGCTATCGGCAACCCCTTCGGCGTCGGCCAGACGGTGACCATGGGCATCATCAGCGCCACCGGGCGCAGCCATCTGGGACTCAACGCCTACGAGGACTTCATTCAAACCGATGCGGCGATCAACCCGGGCAACTCCGGCGGCGCGCTGGTCAACGCCGACGGCGCTTTAGTGGGCATCAATACGGCGATTTTTTCACGCTCTGGCGGCTCCCAGGGCATCGGCTTCGCCATTCCGGCGAATCTCGCCCACGGCATTCTCGACGAGCTGGTGACTCAAGGGCGGGTGATTCGCGGCTGGCTCGGCATCGAAGCCCAGGCGCTGTCGCGCGAGCTTGCCGCCTCGTTCGGGCTGCGTACGCCTCAAGGGGTGATCGTGGCGGGGGTGGTCAGCGGCGGACCGGCCGACCGCGCCGGGCTACAGCCAGGCGACGTACTGCTGTCGATCGATAATCAGGCGATTCTCGATGCCCGGGCAACCATGAGCGATGTCGCGTCGATTGCGCCGGGCACGACGCTTCCGCTGACGGTGGTCAGAAACGGCGAGCGTATCCAGACCACCGTCGAGGTGGGCGAGCGCCCCACGCCGAGCGAGGCCACGCTCAACCCTCGAAACGGCTCCTGAGCTCAAACGCTGCCCAGGCTCTCAATCGCGGATACGATACTCCGCCGAGCGGGCGTGAGCGGTGAGCGATTCGCCGCGAGCCAGCACCGAGGCGGTTTTACCAAGCGTCGAGGCGCCTTCCGGCGAACAGTGGATGATCGACGAGCGCTTCTGAAAATCGTACACCCCAAGCGGCGACGAGAAGCGCGCCGTGCCCGAGGTGGGCAGCACGTGATTGGGTCCGGCGCAGTAATCACCCAGCGCCTCGGCGGTGTGGCGGCCCATGAAGATCGCGCCGGCGTGGCGCACCTGCTCGACCAACCGCTCGGGTTCGGCCACCGAAAGCTCCAGGTGCTCCGGGGCCACACGGTTGGCGATTTCCAGCGCCTGCTGCTCGCTTTCGCAGTAAATCAGCGCGCCGCGCCGGGAAAGCGACGCTCGCACGATCGCCTCGCGCTCGAGCGTTGGCAGCAGCCGCTCGATGGCCTCCCCTACCGACTCCAGGTGCTCGGCGTCCCAACTTAGCAGGATCGCTTGGGCGTCCTCGTCGTGCTCCGCCTGAGAGAACAGATCCATCGCCAGCCACTCCGGGTCGGTCTGCCCGTCCGAGATCACGAGAATCTCCGAGGGCCCGGCGATCATGTCGATCCCCACCTGGCCGAATACCGCGCGCTTGGCGGTGGCGACATAGATATTGCCCGGCCCCACGATCTTGTCGACCCGCGGCACGCTTTGGGTCCCGAACGCAAGTGCGGCCACCGCCTGGGCGCCACCGATGGTGAACACCTGACTGACGCCGGCCAGGTGCGCCGCGGCCAGCACCAGCTCGTTGAGCACGCCGTCCGGCGTCGGTACCACCATGATGATCTCGCTCACCCCGGCCACGTGAGCGGGGATCGCATTCATCAGTACAGACGATGGATACGCCGCCTTGCCGCCGGGCACGTAGATGCCGGCGCGGTCGAGCGGGGTGACCTTCTGGCCCAGCACCGTGCCGTCGGGCTCCTGATACTGCCAGCCGGTGGGCTTTTGCCGTTCGTGGTAGCGGCGCACGCGCTCGGCGGCGCACTCGAGCGCCTCGCGCTGCTCGACGGGCAGCCCGTCGAAGGCGGCCGCAAGACGCTCGGGGGTGAGGCGAAGCGCGTCCATGTCCGCCACGTCCATCCGGTCGAAGCGGTTGGTCGCCTCGACCACGGCCTGGTCGCCGCGGCGCTTGACGTCGTCGAGAATGGCGGTGACGCGCGCCTGCACTTCGTCGTTGGAGACGCCTTCCCAGCTCAGCAGCGCGTCGAGCTTGGCATCGAACCCGCTATCCGCGGCGCTGAGCCGGTTGATCAAAATCGCTTTATCGCTCATCGATGACCTCGTGTTACGTATCAATCGCCTGACGCTCTTTGACCGCACGCTGCAGCCGCGAAAGCAGGGGCTTGATACGGTCGTGCTTCATGGTCATGGCGGCCTTGTTGACCACCAGCCGGGTGCTGATCTCGGCGATCAGCTCCCGCGGCTCCATGCCGTTGGCCCGCAGCGTGTTGCCGGTATCGACGATATCGACGATCTCGTCGGCCAGGTTCATCAGCGGCGCCAGCTCCATCGCCCCGTAAAGCTTGATCACTTCGGCCTGAATACCCTGCTCGGCGTAGTAGCGCCTTGCCACATTGACGAACTTGGTGGCGACCCGCCGGCGCGCCTTCAAGGGCGCCTGGCCGGTGACACCAGCGGTCATTAGCTTGCAGCGGGCAATGTCGAGATCGACGGGCTCGTAAAGGCCTTCGGCACCGTGCTCGAGCAGCACGTCCTTGCCGGCAATGCCCAGATCCGCTGCACCCAGCTGAACGTAGGTGGGCACGTCGGTGGCGCGGATGACGACGAGTTTGACATCACTGAGGTTGGTGTCGAACAAAAGCTTACGGCTTTTACCCAGATCCTCTGCCGGCGTGATACCGGCGTCGGCTAAAAGCGGCAGCGTTTCCTCGAGTATGCGCCCTTTCGAGAGCGCCAGGATCAGTTGCTTACTCATGGTGTTGGCCAGTAATGGGTTGCGTGGCTAGCCGGGAATGCGGCGAATCTTCGCCCCCAGCAACTGCATTTTTTCTTCGATGCACTCGTAGCCGCGATCGATATGATAGATCCGGTCCACCAGCGTTTCACCTTCGGCCATCATCGCCGCGATCACCAGAGAGGCAGAGGCGCGAAGATCCGTCGCCATCACCGGCGCCCCGGAGAGCTTCTCGACGCCGGTGATCAGCGCCGCGTTGCCTTCGAGCGCGATGTTCGCGCCCATGCGGTTGAGCTCCTGGACGTGCATGAAGCGGTTCTCGAAGATGGTTTCCACCACCCTCGAGTGGCCTTCGGCCACGGCGTTCATGGCCACGAACTGCGCCTGCATATCGGTGGGAAACGCCGGGTAAGGCGCGGTGCGGATGTTGACCGCCTTCGGCCGCTTGCCGTGCATGTCGAGCGCGATCCAGTCTTCGCCACAGGTGATGTCGGCGCCGGCTTCCTCGAGCTTGGCGAGCACCGCCTCCAGAATGTCGGCGCGGGTGCGGGTCACTTTCACTCGCCCGCCGGTCATCGCCGCCGCGACCAGAAAGGTGCCGGTCTCGATGCGATCCGGCATCACGTCGTGCTCGCAGCCGTGCAGCGACTCGACGCCTTCGATGACGATGGTGTCGGTGCCGTGGCCCTTTATGTTCGCGCCCATCTTGATCAGGCACTCGGCCAAATCCACCACCTCGGGCTCACGGGCGGCGTTTTCCAGCACCGTTTTGCCCTCGGCAAGCGTGGCCGCCATCAAAAGGTTCTCGGTACCGGTCACGGTCACGGTATCGAAGTAGATCGTCGCGCCCTTGAGCCGCCCGTCGACGCTGGCGCGGATGTAGCCGCTTTCGACGCGAATCGTTGCCCCCATGGCCTCGAGCCCGCGAATGTGCAGATCCACCGGGCGCGAGCCGATCGCACAGCCGCCGGGTAGCGACACATCGGCCTGGCCGAAGTGGGCAAGCAGCGGGCCGAGCACCAGAATCGAGGCGCGCATCTTCTTGACCAGCTCGTAGGGTGCATGGCACTCGGTGACCTGAGAGCCGTCGAGCTGAATGCTCATCCGCTCGCCCATGACCGGCTCCACGCCCATGCGGCCCAGAAGCTCGAGGGTGGTGGTAATGTCCTGAAGATGAGGCAGATTGCCGATGACCACCGGCCCTTTCGAGAGCAGGCTGGCACAGAGAATCGGGAGTGCGGCGTTCTTGGCCCCGCTCGCCCAGACTTCGCCGTCGGCGCGACCGTTGCCGTTGATGAGAAGCTTATCCATCGAGGCGCCCCTTAGCGGGCGTTTTCCGGCGCGCTTTCCCACTGCGCCGGGGTATAGGTTTTGATGCTGATCGCGTGCAGCGCGCCGGAAGCGATTTCGTCGCTCAGCGCCTGATACACCAGCTGCTGGCGCTTGACCGGCGAGAGCCCGTCGAAGGCCTCCCCAACCGCAACCACCTGAAAATTACAACCTTCCCCCTGAATATGAAAGTCACATCCGTCGATGCGGGATTCAAGCAGCGCTTTTACCTCATTGGGTTGCATGAGACAGGAAACTCCTCTGGGGACATCGGTGAATTGTCAAAAACGAGCCGACATCATAAAGAAAAGCACCGCACTTGGCGATGCCGGGCTTTGCGATGATGAGCTTTACGATGCCGGGGCTAGCCGGCGTGGGTCTGGCCGGGGTGGGCGATCAGCTCGTCGAGCTCGGCGAGCGTCGCCAGCCGCGTGAGCGGCTCGGATAGCTCGATGCGCGAAACGATAATGGCGCGCGCGCGGCAGGTGCGAAGCCATTCGAGCAGCACGCTCAGGGCCACGCTGGTGGCACTCTTGATGCCGGTGAAATCGAAAGCGGCCTGGCTCGGCGCTTCGCGCTCGAGCCAGTCAACCCCCGCAGCGGCCACCCGGGCCGCTGCGTGCATGGTCAAATCCCCTTCCAGGAATAGCGTTTGCTCGCGCTGGTCGAGCGTAACGCCTTCGAGCGTGAGAAGACGACTCACGCGTTACCCCCGCGCTCGAGTTCGTCGATGCCCACTTCCGGCGCCCAGTTGCGGATGACCGCATCGTAGTCGCGGTTCTGCTGACGCATCGCCTGGTCGAACTGGTTGCGGAAGGTAAGCCCCAGGTTGATACCGTTGACGATTACGTTGACGACCTTCCACTCGCCGTTTGAAAGACGCAGGCTATAGCTGACCGGGTAGACCTGGCCGTTGGTGCCGATGACCTGCATGTCCACGCTCGCCTGATCCTCGTAACGCTGGCCGCGCTGGTTATCGAGCACGCGAAGATCTTCGTAATCGTAGGTGACGAGCCCACGAGCGTAGGTGTCGATCAGGGTCTGACGGAAGACGTTGGCAAAGCGGGTGCGCTGCTCCGGCGTTGCGTTCTGGAAGTAGCTGCCCATGACGCTGGCGCCGATGTAGCGAAAATCCGCCACTTCGTCGAGGGTCTCATCGACGATCGCCTTGAGCTCGTCGATGTTGTTGGCGTAGTAGCTTTCACGCCCGTCGAGTCGCGCCATGAAGCCGGAAACGTTTTCACGAATCATCGCTTCAGGCGTCTGGCTCTGGGCGCTGGCCATCGCCGGCAGCGCAACTATTACCGCCGCCAGCAGCGCCAGCGCCCAGTAACGAAATGACGTGGTATATCCTTGCATGGCATCCATCTCCTGGCTGAACATTCTTTTGATGAACAAGCGTAACTAGCCGCCCACCATATTGGAAACAAACTGCTGAATCAGCTCTTCGAGCACCAGCGCCGACTGGGTATCGCGGATCACACCGCCATCCTCGAGCATCTCCGGCGAGCCGCCCACGCTGATCCCGATGTACTGCTCGCCCAGAAGCCCTGCGGTCAGAATCGCTGCGGTGGAGTCCTGGGAGATCTGGCCTTCCAGGTCGCTATCGAGATTCAAAATCACGCGCGCGTCGTACCAGTCGGTGTCAAGATCGATCGACTCGACCCTTCCTACGGTCACGCCGGCCATGGTGACCCGGGCTCGGGGCTTTAGACCGCCGATATTGGAAAAGTTGGCTTCCAGCTGAAATGTTTGCGTCGGCGCCGACAGCGACAGCCCGCTGACCCTCAGGCCCAGAAACACGAGCCCGACAATCCCGGCCAGCATGAATAGCCCAACGCCGAACTCCATGGTTTTACTGCGTCTCATCAACGTGCTCCCACAATCAAAGGCCGCCGAACATTACGGCGGTAAGTACAAAATCGAGACCCAGC
The DNA here is from genome assembly GCF_043558675.1 of Halomonas sp. HNIBRBA4712. NCBI lineage: Bacteria > Pseudomonadati > Pseudomonadota > Gammaproteobacteria > Oceanospirillales > Halomonadaceae > Halomonas > Halomonas sp. HNIBRBA4712. The sequence goes on from NZ_JBIFXR010000002.1 coordinate 462,934, forward strand.
ACCGCCAGCGACGAATAAACGACGGTGCGCGTGGTAGCGCGGGAAATGCCCTCGGAGGTGGGCACCAGGTCATAGCCCTGGAACACCGCGATCCAGGTCACCACCAGCGCAAATACCAGGCTCTTGATCATGCCGTTGCCCACGTCAGAGACGAAGGCCACACTCGCCTGCATGTTGCTCCAGTAGGAGCCTTCGAACACGCCCAGCCACTCGACGCCGACCAGATAGCCGCCGTAAATACCCACGACGCTGAACCCTACGGTGAGAATCGGCAACGCTACGAAACCCGCCCATAGCCTGGGCGCGACCACGCGCTTGAGCGGGTCGACCCCAATCATTTCCATGCTGGTAAGCTGCTCGGTGGCCTTCATCAGACCGATCTCTGCGGTCAGCGCGGAGCCGGCGCGCCCGGCAAACAGAAGCGCGGCCACCACCGGCGCCAGCTCTCTCAGAAGCGACAGCGCCACCATCTGCCCCAGCGCCTGTTCAGCGCCGAAATCGACCAGAATAGTATAGCCCTGAAGCGCCAGCACCATGCCGATGAAAAGCCCGGAGACAAGCACGATGGCAAGCGAAAGCACGCCAACGAAGTGCATCTGACGCACCCAGAGCGCGAACCCCGCCCGCGAGGGCACGCCAACGCTCGACTGGGCGAGAAACGCCCCGGCCCGGCCCAGTGCCTCGACCGTATCGCACCCCTTGCGCCCCAATCGGGTAATGAAACCAGCGCTTCGCGTGAATAGTGACTGCATCAAGACGTCCTTTCAGAGGGCGCGCCCTCCAGCATGTCGCGATAGAAGCTCGCCCCGGGGTAGTGAAACGGCACCGGCCCGTCCGGCTCGCCGTGCATGAACTGGCTCACCCGCGGATCCTGATGGGTATCGAGCGTCGCCGGGGTGCCGTGAGCGACGACCTGGCCGTCAGCGATCAGGTAGAGATAGTCGGCGATGCTCAAGGTCTCCTTGATATCGTGGGAAACCACCACCGAGGTCAGCCGCAGCGCCTCGTTGAGCCGTTTGATCAGCTGCACCAGCACGCCCATCGAAATCGGGTCCTGGCCGACGAAGGGCTCGTCATAAAGCACGAGCTCCGGGTCCAGCGCAATCGCGCGGGCCAGCGCCACGCGCCGGGCCATGCCGCCGGAGAGTTCGGCGGGGCTGAGCTCGCGCGCGCCGCGAAGGCCGACGGCCTGGAGTTTCATCAGTACCAGATCGCGGATCATGGCGTCCGGTAGATCGGTGTGCACTCGAAGCGGAAAAGCGACGTTCTCGAACACGTTCAAATCCGAGAACAGCGCGCCGCTTTGAAACAGCATCCCCATGCGCTTTCTAAGCGCGAACAGCGCCTTGCGCGACAGCGTGTGCACGTTCTGACCATCGATCAACACCCGCCCGCGATCCGGCGTAAGCTGGCCGCCGATCAGCTTCAGAAGCGTCGTTTTACCCGTGCCGCTGGGGCCCATGATAGCGGTCACCTGCCCGCGCATGATGCGCATGTTCACGCCGCGAAAGATATCGTGTTCGCCGCGGGAAAAGTGCAGATCCTCGATTTCAATGAAAGGCATTTCGGACATGAGTGGACGAACCCTCCTCCAGGATACAAGGCGAGCGAACCATCGCTAACGTAGGGGATGCGGGCTCATCTAAACCGGCAATCAAAAAAAACAGTGTTTTCGAATCATAGCGAACAATCCACTTTAACGCTACCGCCTACCCTCTTCACGCTTTGGTGTCAGACGTTTAGCGCGCCAATTGGACTATTTGAAATGGCCGTACCTTTGCCCGCTCGCAAAATGTTATTCTTGCCCGCTCACTCGCGACATCTTCAATGAGGCCTTCATGCCAGCGTCACTTGGCTCTCAAAGCACCCTGCGCGAAAGCGCCCTGCGCACGCTCTCGATCGAGCAGGCCGCCATCGGCGAGCTTCAGGAGAAGCTGGATGAGCAGTTCGACCACGCCTGCGCGCTGATTCTCGCCTGCCACGGACGCGTGGTGGTCACCGGCATGGGCAAGTCCGGCCACATCGCTGGCAAGCTCGCCGCCACGCTCGCCAGCACCGGCACGCCGGCGTTTTTCGTCCATCCCGGCGAGGCGAGCCACGGCGATCTGGGCATGATCACCCGCGCCGACGTGGTGATCGCACTCTCCAACTCCGGCGAAACCGCCGAAGTCACCGCTCTATTACCGCTGTTGAAGCGTTTGGGCGTACCGCTGATCAGCATGACCGGCCGCCCCCACTCCACGCTTGGCACCCACGCCGACGCTCACCTCGACAGCGGCGTTGCGCGCGAGGCGTGCCCGCTCGATCTCGCCCCTACTAGCTCGACCACCGCGGCGCTGGCGCTCGGCGATGCGCTGGCGGTGGCACTTTTGGAGGCGCGCGGCTTCACCGCCGAGGATTTCGCGCTGTCGCACCCCGGCGGCAGCCTGGGCAAGCGTCTGCTTTTACGGGTGAAGGATTTAATGCACAGCGGCGAGCGCCTGCCGGTGGTCGCGCTGGGCAGCCCGCTACGCGATGCGTTGCTGGAAATTACCCGTCAGGGGCTCGGTTTCACCTGCGTGATCGATGAACAAGGCCGCCTGGCCGGCGTCTATACCGACGGTGACCTGCGCCGCACCCTCGATGAACATCACGATCTTCGCGATGTCAGCGTCGATGCGGTCATGACCCGCCCTGGTAAGCGCGTGCGCCCGGAGATGCTCGCCGCCGAGGCGGTGCGCCTGATGGAGGATAGCCGCATTACCGCGCTGGCAGTCGTGGATGAGCACGAGCGCCCCGTCGGCGCCCTGCACATGCACGACCTGCTCTCGAGCGGCGTAATCTAAGCGCTCGGGTCGTCCTCGCACGACGCCTTGCATCACTACTTTCTTTACTTTTTGACAGACCCACTGGAGAGACCATGGCCGTACCCGACGCTTTGAATGACCGCCTTCGCAACGTTCGCCTGCTCGCCATCGATGTCGATGGTGTGCTCACCGACGGCCGCCTCTACTTTCAGGCCGACGGCATCGAAATCAAGGCATTTCACACCCAGGATGGCCACGGCTTGAAGCTCTTGAAGCGCGCGGGTTTTCATGTAGCGCTGATTACCGGGCGCGACTCGCCCATGGTCAGCCAGCGCGCCGCCGCGCTCGGGATCACCCACGTCCACCAGGGCGTCGAGGACAAGCTCGCCACTCTGAAGGCGCTCTGCTCGCGGCTGTCGCTCGAGCTTGACCAGGTCGCCTACTGCGGCGACGACCTGCCGGATCTCAAATGCATCAAGCGCTCCGGCGTCGGCATCACCATGCCCAACGCGCCGGATTACATGCATACCCACGCCGACTGGATCACCGATGCCCTCGGCGGTCACGGCGCGGTGCGTGAAATCTGCGATACGCTATTGATGACCCAGGGCCACTGGGACGCCGTCATGGACACCTATCTTTAACCGACCGAGGAAACGCGATGCCGGGCTCGACGGCAGGACGCATCAAAAAGCGCCTTTGGATGCCTGCGCTAGTGATTGCGCTGGGCGCCTGGCTCGTATGGCTCGACCCGGGCGGGCGCGAGGCCCTCGAGGTCGACCCCGAGGTGCAGCGCGAAGAGCCGGGGCACGTGCTCGATAACGCAAGGCTGACGCTTTTCGACGACACCGGCGCGGTGTCTCAGCGCCTCGAGACGCCGCAGCTTATTCACACGCCCCAGCAGGCGCTGACCGAAATCGAGGCGCCAGAGGCCACCCTGTTCGATTCCGAACAGCGCCAGTGGCTGGCCAACGCCGATCGCGGCATACTGCAAAACGAGCGCCAGACGCTGGTAATGGAGGGCAATGCCCGCCTGCTCGCCCCGGATGAAGGGTGGCAGCTCGATACCGAGCGTTTTGTCTACGACGGCCGCGAGCGCCACGCCTATACCGAGGCGCCCGCGCTTTTACAGCAGCCGCCGCAGCGTATGAGCGCCGAGCGCATGGATGTCTGGCTCGACGAAAGCCGGGTGCGCATGAGCGACAATGTGCGCGGTACCCACCCACCGGTGCCGGCTCGGCCCACGACCGATTCGTCCCCCCAGGACCTCAACCCTCAGGAGTAATCATGCACGCTTATTTTCGCATCGCACTGCTCGGCCTGGCTCTGCCGCTGACCGCTCTGGCCCAAACCAGCCAGGCGCCCGTCGAAGTGGAAGCCGACCGGCTCGATCTCGACCAGCGTGCAGGCACCGCGGTCTATTCCGGCAACGTCAACATTCGCCAGGGCGAGATGCAGATTCGCGGCGACCGCGTCGAAATCACCCGTAACGACGCTGGCGAGCTGTCGCAAGCTACCGCCACCGGCGAGCGCGCCTACCTGCGCAACCAGCTCGAAGGCGAGCCGGCGCCGATGGAGGGCTGGGCGCGGCGCATCATCTATCACGTCAGCGAGCGCCGGGTCGAGTTGATCGACCAGGCCGAGCTCACCCAGCGAAGCGACCGCTTTCGCGGCGGGCGGCTCGAGTACTTCATCGACCGCGAAGTGGTGCAGGCGCGCTCCGACGTTAGCGGCAGCGACAACCAGCGTATCCGCATGACGCTGCAGCCCGCACAATAGGAGAGCCACCGTGTCGAGCACTACATCCGAGGCGGTAAAGACGCTTCACGCCCGCCATCTGGCCAAGAGCTACAAACGCCGCCGGGTGGTGAAAGACATCAACCTTGAAATCGAACAGGGCAGCGTCGTCGGACTTCTGGGCCCCAACGGCGCGGGCAAGACCACGTCGTTTTACATGATCGTAGGGCTGGTCAAGGCCGACGCCGGCTCGGTCGGCATCGACGCGCTGGATTTATCGAAGGCGCCGATGCACGAGCGCGCCAACGCCGGGATTGGCTACCTGCCCCAGGAAGCATCGATCTTTCGCAAGCTTTCGGTGGCCGACAACATTCTGGCGATTCTGGAAACGCGCAAGGATCTCGACCGGCACGCCCGCCAGGAGCGCCTGGAGCAGCTACTGGAAGATTTTCATATCACCCATATTCGCGACAACCTCGGCATGAGCCTCTCCGGCGGCGAGCGTAGGCGGGTGGAGATCGCCCGGTCGCTCGCCACCGACCCGGCCTTCATTCTGCTCGACGAACCCTTCGCCGGGGTCGATCCGATCTCGGTGGGCGAAATCAAATCGATCATCCTCGCGCTCAAGGCGCGCCACATCGGCGTGCTGATCACCGACCACAACGTGCGTGAAACCCTGGACATCTGTGATATCGCCTACATCGTTGGCGACGGCCACATCATCGCCAGCGGCAACGCCGATGCCATTCTCAACAACCAAAAAGTGCGCGAGGTCTATCTGGGCGCGGACTTTCGCCTCTAACCCGGTGTCAAACATAAAGTTCCGTTTACTGGCATATTTATTGCACTTGCGTCTTAACGCCACTCGCTCTAGTGTGGAGCTTTACCCGTAACGAGTGGTTCTTCGATGGTCATGAAAGCTTCCTTGCAGCTGCGGGTAGGCACGCAGCTGACCATGACACCGCAACTGCAGCAGGCCATTGCCCTGCTGCAACTCTCGACGCTGGATCTGCGTCAGGAGATTCAGCAGGCGCTCGACGCCAACCCACTGCTGGAGCAGGAGGACGAGTTCGGCGAGGAACGCACGGTCGAAACCGCGGAAACCGAGTGGGAAGAGCACATCCCCACGGAGCTTTCGACGGACAGTGAGTGGTCCGACACTTACCAGGACATGGCCGGTGCCGGCGCCTCTTCCGAGGGCCCGGATTTCGAGCGCCAGGCGGCGGGCCAGAGCCTGCAGGGCCATCTCCTATGGCAGCTGGCGATGACCGACGTCACCCCGCGCGACTATGCCATCGCCGAGAGCCTGATCGACGCGCTGGATGCCAACGGCTACCTGACCCAGCCGCTCAACGACATTCGTGAAGGGCTCAAGGCGCAGGGCCTTGACGGCTTGAGCCAGCGGGAAGTGGAAAACACCCTGCTGCGCATGCAGCAGTTCGAACCCACCGGCGTCTTCGCCCGCGACTTGCGCGAGTGCCTGATGCTACAGCTCGCAACGCTCCCCGACGACACCCCGCTGCTTATGCAGGCCAAACGCCTGGTGCGCCAGTTTCTCGAGGCGCTGGGCAAGAACGACCTGCGCCTTCTAAAGCGCCGCCTGAGCCTCGATGACGAGCAGCTCGACGAGGTCATCGGGCTGATTCGAAGCCTCGACCCGCGTCCGGGCAGTGCCTTTGGCGCCACGCACCAGAGCTATATCACGCCGGACCTGGTGGTGCGCCACGACCAGGAGGGCTGGCACCTGGAGCTCAACCCGGAGGCCCTGCCCAGGCTTCGCGTGCAGCCGGATTACGCCAGCCTCATCAAGCGCGCCGACAAGAGCCAGGACAATCAGTTTCTAAAAGAGCACCTGCAGGAGGCGCGCTGGCTGATCAAGAGCCTGTCGAGCCGTAACGACACGCTGTTGCGCGTCGGCCGTGAGATCATCACCCGCCAGATCGGCTTTCTCGAGCAGGGTGAAGAGGCGATGAAACCCTTGATACTGGCCGATATCGCCGAGGCGGTGGAGATGCACGAGTCGACGATCTCGCGGGTCACGACGCAGAAATACATCCACACCCCCCGCGGCGTGTTCGAGCTCAAGTACTTCTTCTCAAGCCAGGTGAGCGGCCAGGACGGCGGTGACAGCCACTCGAGCACCGCGATCCGCGCTCGGCTCAAGAAGATGATTCAGGATGAAACGCCGGGCAAACCCCTGTCGGACAGCCACCTGGTGTCGCTGCTCGAAAAAAGCGGCATTAACGTTGCCAGGCGCACCGTGGCCAAATACCGCGAAGCGATGGGCATTCCCTCTTCCAGCGAGCGCCGGCGCCTGCGCTAGGCGAAACTTGTCGCCGGGGCTTTGCAATGGCGGAAAAAGGGTTACAATCGAAGTACAGTCCTGGCTAAAGGAGCACGCCAATGCAAGTGAACATTACGGGCCATCACCTGGAACTGACCGACGCCTTGCGTGACTACGTCAACGAAAAGCTCGAGCGTATCGAGCGCCACTACGACAACATCACCACCGTTCAGGTGACGCTGTCGATCGAAAAAGAGCGTCAGCAGGCCGCTTGCACGCTCCACGCCGCCGGGGCCGATCTTCACGCTGAAGCTCAGGACAACGACATGTATGCCGCCATCGACGCGCTTGCCGACAAGCTCGACCGCCAACTGGTAAAACACAAGGAAAAAGCACAGGCCCGCGCCCAGGGCGCCGGCGTGCGTTGAACCAATGACCCTGGAAAGCATACTCCCCCCGGAACGCGTGCTGTTCGACGTCCCCGGGGGCAGCAAAAAACGCGTGCTGGAGTTCTTCAGCACTTTCATCGCCCAGAATACGCCCAGCCTCGACAGCCAGGAAGTCTTCAGCCGGCTGATTGGCCGCGAGCGTCTTGGCAGCACCGGCATCGGCAACGGCGTGGCCATCCCCCACGCCCGAAGCCCACACTGCAGTGCGCCGATCGCGGGCTTTCTAAAGCTCGCCGAGCCGGTCGACTTCGACGCCATCGACGGCGACCCGGTGGATCTCGTGTTCGTACTGCTGGTGCCGGAAGAGGCGGACGACACTCATCTTGCGCTTTTGGGTCAGGTCGCCACTATCATGAATGACGCCGGAACCCGCGCCCAGTTTCGCAAATGCGAAAGCCAGCGCGAGCTTCTCGAGCTTGTCACCGCGCGAATTCGCGAACACGCCGCAAGCTAAGCCGGCTCGACGCTCTCCTGCCCCATTGACCGAAGAGGCATTCGATGCAACTGGTGATCATCAGCGGCCGCTCCGGGTCGGGGAAATCCATTGCGCTTCAGGCGCTCGAGGATCTCGGCTACTACGCCATCGACAATTTGCCGGCGATGCTTCTGGGCTCGCTGGTCGAGGAACTTGGCCAGCAGGGCGAGCGTACCCACCTGGCGGTCAGCATCGACGCTCGCAACCTGCCCACGGCACTCGAGCGCTTTCCCGCACTGCTTCAGGATTTGAAGGCTGGCACCACGCGGGTGCAGGTGATCTATCTGACCACCGATGCGCGGACGCTGCTCGAGCGCTACTCGGCCACGCGGCGGCGCCACCCGCTGACCCGCGACAGCAACATGACGCTCGAGGAAGCGATCGCCAAGGAAGAAGAAACGCTGTTCGGCATTCGCGAACTGGCGGATCTGAGGATCGACACCTCGCGGCTCACGGTGCACGATCTGCGCCGACGTATCACCGACCAGCTCGGCCACGAGCGCCAGAGCCAGCTGACGCTGACGCTGGAGTCCTTCGGCTATAAGCGCGGCGTGCCGCTCGATGCCGATATCGTGTTCGATATTCGCTGCCTGCCCAACCCCTACTGGGACCCGACGCTACGCCCCTACACAGGGCGCGACGAAGAGATCATCGCTTTTCTGAAGGGCTATCCGGTGGTCGATGAAATGGGCCAGGACATCACCGACTGGCTCGAGAAGTGGCTGCCCGCCTACCAGCAGAGCCAGCGAAGCTACATGACCGTTGCCATCGGCTGCACCGGCGGCCAGCACCGCTCGGTCTATATGGTCGAGCAGCTCGCCCGCCAGCTGCAAAAGCGCCGGGCTCACGTTCAGGTTCGCCATCGCGAACTGGGGCTACACTATTCGCTAAGCGAGGCGACGCCGTTCTGACCAACGCGGGCCGTCGGTCTTGCTTACAACAAGGAATCGCTTGAAAGAAGGAAACAGGGTGGCGCAGAGATCCTTGACACTGACCAACCAGCGCGGCCTGCACGCACGTGCTGCGACCAAGCTCGTGACCTGCGCCCAGCAGTTCGAGTCGCGGATCCACGTTTACCGCCAGGCCCAGAAGGCGGATGCGGCCAACATCATGTCGCTTTTGATGCTGGCCGCGCCCTGCGGTACGGCGCTGACCGTCGAAGCGATCGGCGAAGATGCCGAAGCGGCGCTTGACGCTATCCAATCGCTGTTCGACTCACGCTTCGACGAAGGCGCTTGAGGCACCCCACTCACCCATCGAGCAACCCCATGCAGCTGATCCAGACCGGGAAGTACTCCCGCGTCCACTTCGACCCCGAACGCGATCTGTTCATCAAGACCTTTCAGCCCAAACCCTTCGACCGGCTGCGCTATCTGCTGCGTATTCGCCCCTACCCGGGGCGTAACTTCGCCTTGATCGCCGCGCGCCTGGAGGCGCTGGGAATCGCCACGCCCACTATTACCGAGGCGCGCCGCTACCGGCTGGTGACCGAAAACATTCACGGCGTACCGCTCAGAGAGCGGATTCTCGACGACCCCGATCTGCAGGCGCAGTATCTGGATGCGCTGGTCGCCTTCGACCGCGAGGGCATTCACTGTCGCGGGCTGCACACCGGCAACTTCCTGGTGCGCGACGGCCGCATCTTCGCCATCGACCTGGACGCCTACAAGGCGCCGCGTTTCTGGCGCTACCCGCGCCGTGAATACCTCGACTGCCTGAGCCGCTCGCTGACCGGCGACGAAGCGTTTCTGTTTCAACGCCTGCTCGACCGGTTGGGTCTCGACGAACACTACCGCCCGAAAGCGTAGCGCCAGACTCACCTGCGAAAGGCCCGCTCAAGCGGGCCTTTCGCACACATGGAAAGTGTCGACTTAGCTGCCGGCGACGGTCATCGCATCGATTAGCCAGCTGCCGGTGTGGACACTGCCCCGGGTGTCGATGTCGCTACCCAGCCCCTGCAATCCGGCGTACATGGTCTTGAGATTGCCGGCGATGGTGAACTCCTCTACCGGGTACTGAATCTCGCCGTTTTCGACCCAGAACCCCGCCGCGCCGCGAGAGTAGTCGCCGGTCACGCCGTTCACGCCCTGGCCCATCAGCTCGGTGACCAGCACGCCGCGCCCCATCTTCTTGAGTAGCGTGTCCAAGTTCTCGAGCGGCGCCTCGAGGCGAATGTTTCGCGCTCCGCCGGCGTTGCCGGTGGTGGCCATGCTCAAGCGCCGCGCACTGTAGGAAGAGAGCATGTAGCTCGCGATGCGCCCGCTTTCGATGAATCGATTGTCGCGGGTCTGCACGCCTTCGCCATCGAAAGGCGAGCTTGCCTGGGCGCCGACTTCCGTGGGCCGCTCGCCCAGGCTGAACCACTCGGGAAACAGCGGCTGCCCCAGGCTGTCGCAGAGAAACGACGCCTCGCGGTAGAGCGCTCCGCCGGCAAGCGCCCCCATCAGATGCCCCACCAGCCCCGCCGCCTGGGAGGGATCGAACAGTACCGGAAAGGTGCCGGTTGGCGGGCGCCGGGCGCCGAGGCGTCGCAGCGTGCGCCTGGCCGCCTCACGGCCCACACTCTGCGGGTCGCGAAGCAGGCGCGGGTCGCGGGCGCTGGTGTAATCAAAATCGCGCTGCATGCCGTTTTCGTTCTGGGCGATCAGCATGCAGGAGAGCGAGTGGCTGCTGCCCTTTTGCGTTCCCACGAAGCCGTGGCTGTTGGCGTAGACGCGCACGCCCTCGCCGCTCGAGATCGACGCCCCTTCGGACTGGTGAATGCCCGCGACCTCCCGCCCGGCCTGCTCGCAGGCGAGCGCAAGCTCGGTGGCGCGGTCGGTATCCAGCGCCCAGGGGTGGTGAACGTCGAGATCCGGCAGATGGGTCGCCATCAGCTCGGCATCGGCGAGTCCGGCCGCCGGGTCTTCGCCGGTATAGCGGGCGATCGACAGCGCCTTTTCGACCGCCGCCTTGATCGACGCGGCGCTTGCGTCACTCGAGGAGGCGCTGCCCTTGCGGCTGCCCACGTAGAGCGTTACCGCGATGCCCTGATCGCGGGAAAGCTCGACGGTTTCGACCTCGCCCAGGCGTACGCTGACCCCCAGCCCCTGATCGACGCTCGCGCCGACCTCAGCCTGATCGGCGCCCAGCTTTTTGGCCAACGCCAGTGCCTCCTCGGCCCGCGCGACGAGCTCTCGCTCCTGGGTGGCTGCGTCGAATGCCTGTGCCATAACTCTCTCCTTCTTCGCCCTGGTTGCTGGCGGATCAATGTAGGGGTCGCAGCTGGTATACTAGCCGGCGACGAATCTATCAAGTGAGTGCCTCATGCCTAAAAAACGCCGTGCGATCGAAGCTATTGAGCCCCAGGACGAGCAACCCGAGCGCCCCAGCAAAACCCAGCTCAAGCGCGAAATGCACGAACTTCAGGCGCTCGGTGAAACGCTGATCGCGATGAAACCGGCCGAGCGCGCGCGCTTTCCTCTCTCCGATGACATGCTCGCCGCCATCGACGAAACCGCACGCATCCGCTCCCACGAAGGGCGCCGACGCCACATGCAGTACGTCGGCAAGCTGGTGCGTAAGGAGGATCTGGAGGCGATCCATGCGGTGTTCGACGCCATCGAGGCCGAAAAGACCCAGCGCGATCACGCCTTTCATCGCCTCGAGAAGTGGCGCGACCGGCTGGTCGACGAAGGCGAGCCGGCGGTCGACGCCTTCATGGCGGAGCATCCGAGCGCGGATCGCCAGGTCATTCGCCAGCTGGTGCGCAACGCGCGCAAGGAGCGCGAGCAGGAAAAACCGCCGGCCAGCGCGCGTAAGCTGTTCAAACACCTGCGCGAAACGCTCGCTCTCTAAATCTCGCTCTCCAGGTCTTGCGCTTGATAACGGCGCGCTTCAGGACTGCGTGCCGCCCACGGTCAGCTCGTCGAGCTTGAGTGTGGGCTGGCCGACGCCCACCGGCACGCCCTGGCCCTCCTTGCCGCACACGCCCACGCCGGTATCCATCGCCATATCGTGGCCGATCATCGACACCCGCCCCATTGCTTCCGGGCCGTTGCCGATCAGCGTAGCGCCCTTCACCGGCGCGGTGATCCTGCCATCCTCGATCAGGTAGGCTTCGCTTGCCGAAAACACGAACTTGCCCGAGGTGATATCCACCTGGCCGCCGCCAAAGCTCACCGCGTAGAGGCCGCGTTTGACGCTCTTGATGATCTCGTCCGGGTCGTCCTGGCCTGCCAGCATCACGGTGTTGGTCATGCGCGGCATCGGCAGGTGGGCAAACGACTCGCGCCGGGCGTTGCCGGTCGGCGCCATGCCCATCAGCCGCGCGTTGAGCTTGTCCTGCATGTAGCCGGTGAGAATACCGTCCTCGATCAGCGGCGTGTTCTGGCCCGGGGTGCCTTCGTCATCGACGCTGAGCGAGCCGCGCCCGTCCAGGATCGTGGCGTCGTCCACGACGGTCACGCCCTTCGCCGCCACGCGCTCGCCCATGCGCCCGGCGAAGGCGGAGCTGCCCTTGCGGTTGAAGTCGCCTTCCAGGCCGTGGCCGACCGCTTCGTGCAGCAGAATGCCCGGCCAGCCTGCACCCAGCACCACCGGCATCTGGCCTGCCGGGGCGTCAATGGCTTCCAGGTTGACCAGCGCCTGACGCACCGCCTCTTTAGCGTAGCGCGCAGGCGCCCCCTGCTCTTTTAGCGTCGCCATCGAGTAGCGCCCGCCGCCGCCGGCGCCGCCGCGCTCGCGGCGGCCGTTTTTCGCCGCGATCACGCTGACGTTGAAGCGCACAAGCGGGCGAATGTCGGTGGCCAGCGTGCCGTCGCTTGCCCGCACCAGTACCACTTCATAGGTGCCGGAGAGCGAGGCGCTGACCTGGCTTACGCTCGGGTCCGCCGCCCGCGCCACGTTGTCGGCCTCCATCAACATGGCGACCTTCTCTTCGGCGGAGAGCCCCGCGAGCGGGTCGATGCCGGCGTAGAAGTGATCAAAGCGCGCCACCTCGACCTTCTGGCCCGGCAGCGTCTGGCCGCTTCTAACGATACCCGCCGCGGTGCGCCCCGTGTCCATCAAGGCATTGGCGTTGATCTGGTTGGAGTAGGCAAAGCCGGTCTTCTCGCCGGCGAGCGAGCGAACGCCCACGCCGCCGTCGATGTTGTAACTCGCCTCCTTGACGCGCCCATCCTCCAACACCCAGCCCTCTTGCCAGGTGCGCTGAAAGTAGAGGTCCGCGTAGTCGATGCCGGCGCCCAGGGCATAGTCCAAACCGGTATCCAGCGCCTTGAGATCGAGCCCGCCGGGCGTGAGCAGGATAGAGGCGGCAAAGTCCAAATCACTCGTATGTGCGGTCATTAAGGGCCTTCCAGAGTAACCCGCGGCGAGGTCCAGGGGCCTTGCACGCGAAAGTGTAAAGTTGTGGCTCGGTTGAGCGAGTCGCCAATGAGCTGGTCGGCGACCAGAAGCGCCGCGCCCACCGCCGGTGCGCCTACGGCGAGCGCGGCGATGGGCAGCGTTTGGCTGACCGGCAGTGTGACGCCCAGGCGCTGGTCGAGTTCACGCTCGAGCAGGTTAACATGTCCCGTGAGTCTTAACGTGGCGGCCGGCGCCTCGATTTGCAAGGGCTCGCGAAGCGTCAGGCGTCCACCGGCCACCCCGGCGCTGCCCTGAATGCGGTCGAACGCGGTGCCCTCCCCGGTCAGGTCGGAAAAGTCGAGCCGCAGCCGGCGCAGGATGTTGTCGAAGTTCAAAAGCCCCACCAGCCTGGCCGACGGCGAACTCATCGATAGAAAGCGTCCGTCGACGAGTTCGGCATCGAGCCGCCCGGTCGCCCGCGCCAGGTCGAGCTGCCAGGGGGCGCCTGGCCACTCCAGGCGCGCGTTGGCGCGACTCGCGCGGCTGCGAATCGGCACCGGTTGATCAAGGCGCTCCAGGGCGCTGCCGATATCACCGCCGCGCATCATCACATCCGCAGTGCTTTCGTGGCCCTGCCACCAAAGCTCGCCGGTCAGCGACAGCTCATCAAGGGTAAGGCCCACCGGCGACACCGAGAGCCAGCGCGGCCCGGTTTGCCAGTAGGCGGTCAGCGGCCCGATGCGGCTATTGCCCAGCGCCACTTCGGCAAGGCGCAGGCGGCCGTTGGGCACCCGCTCGAGCCACGCGGGTGCTTCGAGCGGCGCGGGCCGGGTGGTCTCGACCGCCGCCATCCAGGAGCTCGGCGCCGGCATCTGGTCGTCATTGGTGGAAAGCCCCATCAAGCGCTCGGCGTCGAGCGCTGCCACGGTGATATCGAGCGGGCGCTCGGCGCTCTGGCGGTAGGCCACTCGGCCGGAGACGATATCACCGCCCACCCGGGCATCGAGCGCGCGGTCCGCCAGCTGCGCCGAGAGACTCAGCTCGCCAAGGCAGGCGCCGTCGAAGGCCAGGCACGGCGTATCGAACATCAGCGAGAGCGGCTCCTCGAGCGGTGGAAACTCACCCGGCGCGGTTTCTCCCCCGCCTTCGGCAAGTAATGCGAGCGTGCGCTGCCAAGCCGCTACGTCGAGGCGCTCGATATCCGCCTCGACCCGCAAGCCCGCATCCAGCGGCGTGGCTTGAAGCGGCGCGGCACGGCCAACGGCTACTGCGCCTTCGATGCCCTCGCTCATCAAAAGCCGGGCCTCAAAAACGTCGCTCAGGGTCGCCTCGAGTGCGCCGCGCTCGATATTCGCCTCGACCCGCAAGGGCCAGCGCGCCCAGGCCGGCTTGTTAAAAGGCTCAGGCAACGCGCTTTCGACGCCTTCAAGATCGCTTTCGAAACGCAGGTAGGGCGTCGGCTCGAGGCGCACGAGCCCTTCCCAACCGGTACGCCCGTCAATAAGCGCCCGCGCTGGCTCTGAAGCAACACCCGCGAGGGTAAAGAGCGCCCCGGTATCGAGCTCGCCGGAAAGCGTAATGCCGCTGTCCGGCACGTCGAAGCGGGCGGTGATCAAACCTTCGAGCAGCCGCCCGTTGGCGCTGCCGGTCAGCGCGAAACGCGAACCGCGCTGCTGCCAGGTCATATCGCCTTCGACATCGGTCAACGGCGCCCGGGCGAATGGCGTGTAGTTGACCCGGGAAAGACGCGGGCGGGCGTTGATCTCGAGGGTGAGCGCCTCCGGATTCTCCAGCGCCACTTGCGCTTTCAGCTCGCCGTCGACCTGGCCGCTGGCCTGAATATCCGCCAGAAACGAAGTGTCGACCTCGGGAATCGCTTCAATGAAGTCGAGCAGACCGTCGGCGTCGGTGGAAAGAAGCCCGTCGATGGTGAGCGTTTCATCCTCCATCTTCACTTCGCCCTGGCGCGCCTCGATGCCCAGGCTCACCGCACGCTCGACCTGGGCGCTTAGCACCTGGTTTTGAAAGCCAAGGCGCCCCTCGACCTGCTCGAGCATCGGCCAGCCTTCGGCAATCGGCAAAAATCCGCGCTCGACGTCGAGGGACAGCGCCAGACTCGCCGGGTTGCCGGCGCGATTCTCGCCGAGGGGAAGCCCCAGGCGCACCGAGCCCTCGGGCACGAAGCCGCCGACGTCGTCGGCCAGCCACTCCTTGAGCCCTTCTCCCAGCACCTTGACCGGTAGCCACTGCGTTAGCGGGCGCTCGACGGCGTCGACGTTGGCGAAGTCGATGTTGAGGCCGAACTGGCCCCGGCCCGGAGCGTTGACCAGACCGAACCCGCCGGTGATCTCGGCGCCGTCCCAGCGGATGTCCAGATCGCGCCCGCTGACCATGGCCCTCGGGCCGTCGTACACCCACTCCACGAGCCCGTTGGCGCTTTGCAGCTGCATCGGTTCGGCGAATAGTTCAGGAAAGTAGAGCTGGCTCTCATTGGGACTTGCAAACATCACCCGCCCGCGGGAATCCCGCGCCTGCACCCAGGCATCCAGCGGCCCGCCGCCGGGTGCCTGCTGCCAGGGCTCGACGCTCAGGTTGGTGAGGGCGGCGTCCACGCCCCAGCGCCCGTCGAGCTGGCCCAGCGCCAGCCCCTGGACCTGGCCGCTGGGCGACAGCGTCTGCAGCACCCGGGTCACCGACTCGGGCAGAAAGACGTACTCACGCCAGGCGGTCAGCGAGGCGAGCTCGAAGGCGCTGGTGCGCAGCCCCCAGCGCCCGGGCTGGTGGTTCAAATACCAGTGGCGCGGCAGCGCCGGGCCTTCGCTGACGTTATCCGGCTGCGCCCACTCGACGCTTTCGGCGTTGGCGCTGAGCCAGGCCTCGCCGCCTTCGTCATCGCGCTGCCATTGGCCGTTGGCTTCGATCCGGCGCAGCACCGCGAGGCGCTGCTGGTGGCGCAGCGTGAGCTGCGGGATATCGACGCCGGTACGCACTTGCTGGAGTCTTCCGCCGAACCACTCACCCCAAACACGCACCGAGCCGCCGGCCTGTTCGATGTAGGGCATGTTGTGGGTACGAAACACCTCGCCAAGCCCCACCAGGTGGTCGAGCTGAAGTTTTGCCTGCACCACGGCAGAGAAGTCGTTGGGGCCGTCGCGGCCGGGCTGCATTTCCGCCTGTACGACCAGCGCGGGCTGGGCGCTATCACGCTCGGGATCGTCGTCGACGATATTGACCGTCCCTTCGAAACGCGCAAGCTCCTCGTTGCCGGCGAGCAACAGCCTGGGCGCGTTCAGCGAAAGCGCGCCCTGGTCGCCGTGAAAGGTGAGCTGGCTTTCGCGCATCCAGAGGCGCTGGCGCAGAATCAGCTCGGTCCAGCGGTCGATGCGATCGAGATCGACGTCCGGCTGATCGGCGAGCGCCAGCGGAAGCCGCGCGGGCTCAGGCCACCCCCAGCGGGCTTCGTCGAGCTGATAGAGGTGAAAGTCGAGCCCGGTTGCGCGCACGTCGCTGAAGATCGGCGCCCACTCCTTGAGCGAGGCCCAGCTATCGAGGCGCAGATAGGCGCTCTCGAGCGACACCAGCGCCGCTTCATCGGTACGTGCCTCGAGGCCGTCGAGGCGCAGCACCAGGTCGTTGCGCTCGAGCGATAATGCCAGGCTCTCGATGGTGACCGGCGCGCCGATCTGGCCTTCGAGCAGTGACTCGATGCGCGGGATCAGACCATCGGCCTGGCTGAACGCAAGCCGCAGGATCAGAAGCAGTAGCGCGAGCAGCGCCAGAAGCGAAGCGGTGGCGACCAGTGCCCAGCGCGTCAGAGTAGCCAGTGGAGTCATCTACATCAGCACGATGTCGTACTGCTCCTGGGAGTAGTGCTGCTCGACCTGGAACCGGATGGTCTTGTCGATGAACGCCTCCAGATCCGCCACCGCCGCCGACTCCTCGTCGAGCAGCCGGTCCACCACCGGCTGCGAGGCGAGCACCCGGTAAGTGTCGGCGCTGTAGGCGCGCTCTTCGCGCAGAATTTCGCGAAAGATCTCGTAGCACACGGTTTCCGGGGTCTTGAGCGTGCCGCGCCCGCTACAGGTCGGGCACGCCTCGCACAGCGTCTGCTCGAGGCTTTCGCGGGTGCGCTTGCGGGTCAGCTGCACAAGTCCTAGCTCGGTGACGCCGGTGCACTTGGTCTTGGCGTGGTCACGCTCGAGCGCTTTTTCCAGCACCCGGAGCACCTGGCGCTGATGCTCGACGTCCATCATGTCGATGAAGTCGATGATGATGATGCCGCCCAAGTTGCGAAGGCGCAGCTGGCGGGCGATCGCCGTGGCCGCTTCGAGGTTGGTCTTGAAGATGGTCTCTTCGAGATTGCGGTGACCGACGTAGCCGCCGGTATTGACGTCGATGGTGGTCATCGCCTCGGTCGGGTCGATGACCAGGTAGCCGCCGGATTTGAGCTGCACCTTGCGCGCCAGCGCCTTCTGGATTTCGTCCTCGACACTATAGAGATCGAAGATCGGCCGCTCGCCGGGGTAGTACTCGATGCGATCCACCGCGTAGGGCATGAACTCCTCAGCAAACTCGACGAGCTTGACGAAGTTTTCGCGGGAATCGATGCGCACCTTCTCGATGTCGTCGCGCATCATGTCGCGCAGGGTGCGCATAAAGAGCGGCAGGTCGTCGTAAATCACGCTCGGCGGCGCGGCGCTGATCTTGCGTTCGCTCACCTTGCGCCAGATGCGCAGCAGAAAGTACATGTCGCTTTCGAGCTCGTCGGCACTCACCCCTTCGGCGGCGGTGCGCACGATGAAGCCGCCGGTGACCTCGAGGGTCTGGGCCTCGATGCTCGCTTCCAGAAGCACTTTCAAACGCTCGCGCTCGGTGTCGTCCTCGATGCGCTGGGAAACGCCGTGATTCGGCGAGTCCGGCATGTAGACCAGGTAGCGCGAGGGAATCGAAAGATGGGTGGTCAGCCGCGCACCCTTGGTGCCAATCGGGTCCTTGGTGACTTGCACCACCAGCGCCTGGCCTTCGTGCAGCAGCGTCCCGATCGAGGGATGCGGCTCGCCGGCGACGCTCTCGGCCATCACTTCGTGGGCGTGAATGAACGCGGCGCGCTCCAGGCCAATATCGACAAAGGCAGCCTGCATGCCAGGCAGCACCCGCACCACCTTGCCTTTGTAGATATTGCCAACGATCCCGCGCCGTCGCGAGCGCTCGATCAACGCCTCTTGCAATACACCGTTTTCAACCAGCGCCACGCGGGTTTCCATGGGGGTCAAATTGATCAGGACTTCACCGCTCATGCGCTCTTCCTTAGGGCTCACCAGCATCAGGGACTCGCCAGCATCAGAAATTCCGTGTGGGTACCACTTTACAGGCGAGTCGACCAAACGGACACACCCTGGCGCGAAAGTAGCCGTGCCGTCTCGAAAAGCGGAAGTCCAACCACCGCCGAGTGGCTGCCCTTAATCTCTTCGACGAACACGGCGGCCAGGCCCTGGATCGCGTAGCCGCCGGCCTTGTCCTGAGGCTCGCCGGTATGCCAGTAGCGTGCGATCTCATCCAACTCGATGTCGCGCATGCGAACATCGGTACTCACCACGCAGGAGAGCGTGCCGGCAGGGCCGATCACCGCCACGCCGGTCAACACCTGATGGGTACGCCCGGAAAGTGCGGCGAGCATCGCGCGCGCGTCGTTTTCATCGACGGGTTTGCCAAGCGGGCGGCCGTCGAGCACCACCGCGGTGTCGGAGCCGAGCACTGGAAGTTCGGTTGAATCAATCAGGGCCCGCGCCTTGGCGATGGCCAGGCGCTCGACGTAAGCCCTGGCCGACTCGCCGGGCATCGGCGTTTCATCCACGTTGCTCGGGCGTACTTCGAGTGCTACGCCGATCGACTCGAGCAGCGCGCGGCGCCTGGGCGAGGCCGAGGCCAGACACAGAACGGGGATGGTCACGGCGGCTATCCTCCCGCCACGCGGCGCTCCAGCGCGCCGGCAAGCGTGGCAAGCCAGGGCCAGAGCAGCCCGCTGATCAATGAAGAGATCAGAAACGACAGGTGAATCGAGAAGTCGCCGGTGAGCACGCGAAGCCACTGCTCGATCAGCTGAACGAGCCCCAGCAGCACCAGTATCAGCACCGCCTGCTGAACCAGCGAGTAGGCGCGAAAGCGCGGATAGACCAGCGCTGCGAGAAACGCGAGCGTGGTATACACCAGCGCGTGTTGACCCAGCACGCTGCCCTCGATCAGATCGACCATCAGCCCGATCACGAAACCGTGGAGCACGCCCACCCGATCCGGCACGCGCATGCACCAGTAGACCAGCATCAGGCCGATCCAGTCCGGGCGATAGGCCTGCCAACCGTCGGCCAGCGGCATTACCTGCAGGCAAAGCGCCAGTACCAGGCTCAGCCACACCACGATCAGGGGAATCACCGGCGCTCTAGCCATTGGGCACCTCGTCGGTCGCCGCCGGGTCTTCCGGGTTGAGCCGCTCGGAGGCGTGGATCGCTTCCGGTGCAAGCGCCATGGAGCTGTCCCAGAGCGCATCGTCCTCGGGCTCCAGCGGCGGCGGGAATAGAAGCAGAAAATGGCGCGACCGGGTAAGCTGTGCCGAAGGCGTTGCAGTGACCCGAGCAAACGGCTGGCCCGGGTCGTGGTAGACCTCGGTCACCCGCGCCACCGGGTAGCCCGGCGGAAAACGCCCGGCAAGCCCGGAGGTGGTCAAAAGGTCGCCTTCGCGAATGTCGGCGGTGTCGGGTACGTGCAGCACACTGACGCTATCGTAGCGCCCGGTACCCTGAACGATGAAGCGCAGGCCGTTGCGATTGACCTGCACCGGCAAGGCGTGGCTTGCATCCGCCAGCAGCAGCACGCGGCTGGAGTAGGCGGACACCGCCGTGACCTGGCCGACCAGCCCGAACGCGTCGATCACCGGCTGGCCGACGTAGGCGCCGTTACGGTGCCCGCGGTCGATCACCATCTGGTGGCTGAACGGGTCGTTGTCCAGAGACAGTAGCTCCGCCGCCATATAAGGAATTTCGGTGCGCTCGGCGGCGCTCAAAAGCTCGCGCAGGTCGGCGTTTTCGGCGGTCAGGTTGGCCAGGCGCTGCCCCCGGTGGGAAAGCGTGAGAATCTGCTCGCGCAGACGGCGGTTCTCATCGACCAGCGCCTGCTGGTCGGAGAACACAAGCGACCCCCAGTTCAGCAAATCGCTTGGCAAGCCCACCGCCCACTGCACCGGCGCGACCACCATGGTCATGTGGGCGCGCACGTCTTCCATGCGCGTAAAGCGGTGGTCGACGAACATCAGCGCACTGGCCGCCAGTACGCAAAAGAAGAACCGGTAGCCCGGAATGGGGCCGTGCGAAAATAGCGGTTTAATAGGCAAACCCCTCGCAGTAAACCGCTAGAATCAGTCGCTCGAAAGAAGCTCGAAGGTGTGCTGATCGATCATTTCGAGCGCCTTGCCGCCCCCGCGGGCCACGCAGGTCAGCGGATCTTCGGCGACGATCACGGGAAGGCCCGTCTCCTCGGCGATCAGCTTGTCCAGATCGCGCAACAGCGCCCCGCCGCCAGTCAGCACCAGGCCACGCTCGGCAATATCCGAGGCGAGCTCCGGCGGCGACTGCTCCAGCGCGCTTTTGACGGCGGCGACGATGGAGCCGAGCGTCTCCTGAAGCGCTTCGAGAATCTCGTGGGAGTTGAGCGTGAAGCTTCGCGGGATACCTTCCGCCAGGTTGCGTCCGCGCACGTCGATTTCGCGCAGCTCACCGCCTGGGTAGGCACAGCCGATCTCTTCCTTGATGCGCTCGGCGGTGGCTTCGCCGATGAGGCTTCCGTAGTGACGGCGCACGTAGGCGATGATCGCCTCGTCGAAACGGTCACCGCCGACGCGGATGGACTCGGAGTAAACGACGCCGTTGAGCGAGATGATCGCGATTTCGGTGGTACCGCCGCCGATATCGACGACCATCGAGCCCTGGGCTTCCTCGACGGGTAGACCCGCGCCAATGGCAGCGGCCATGGGCTCTTCGATCAGAAACACTTCGCGCGCGCCCGCGCCTTCGGCGGATTCACGAATGGCGCGGCGCTCGACCTGAGTCGACATGCAGGGCACGCACACCAGTACCCGCGGGCTCGGCGTCAGAAAGGTGCTTTGGTGAACCTTGCGAATGAAGTGCTGAAGCATCTGCTCGGTGACGGTGAAGTCGGCGATGACGCCGTCTTTCATGGGGCGGATCGCCGTGATGTTACCCGGCGTGCGGCCCAGCATTCGTTTGGCATCGGCGCCGACGGAGGCGACGCTGCGCATATTGCCCGACTGGCGAATGGCGACAACGGAGGGCTCGTCCAGAACGATACCGCGCCCGCGTACATAAATCAGTGTGTTGGCCGTACCCAGGTCGATCGACAGATCGCTGGAAAACAGCCCCCTCAAACGTTTGAACATGGATGTTGTTACCTAGTGCAGACCGGGAACCCTGTGCGGATGCAAACGGTATCACCGCAACCCCCTATCAGCAAGCACGAGTCACGCCCCTGCCCGTTACAGCGATTGTGTGGTACCTTTTGCGGCTATTTTATAGACGTCCAGAACATTAAACGGCGTCTTGATGACCGTACGTATACCGCCTGAAGCGAAATACGTTCCATTACGTTTGCGAGGAAACCGCGATCATGGCACTCGAAGAATCTCACGTGCGCCGGGCCGCCCACCTGGCGCGCCTGGCCATCAGCGACGATCAGGCCACCCGCTTTGTGGACGATCTCAGCCAAATTCTGGACATGGTCGACCAGCTGCAAAAGGTCGATACCGACGGCGTCGCCCCGCTCGCCCACCCGCTCGACGCCACCCAGCGCCTGCGCGCCGACGAGGTCACCGATACCAATCAGCGCGATCAGTACCAGCGCTGCGCGCCGGCGGTGGAAGACGGCCTGTATCTGGTGCCTCGCGTGGTGGAGTGAGCCTTCTCACCGCCTTTCTGATTTTCTTCTATTCGCCCCGAACGGAGCTTTTGGGTCATGCATGATCAAACCGTAACCCAGCTGGCGGCCGCCTTGAAAAGCGGCGAGCTCTCGAGCCGTGAAATCACCGCCCACTACTTGAGGCGGATCGAAAAACTCGACGGCACCCTCAATAGCTTCATCACCGTGACCGCCGAGCAGGCGCTGGGCGCCGCCGAGGCCGCCGACAAGGCCCGCGCCAAAGGCGATGCCCCGGCGCTTGCCGGTATTCCTCTGGCGCTCAAGGACATCTTCTGCACCCAGGGCGTGAAGACCAGCTGCGGCTCGAAAATGCTCGACAACTTCGAGGCGCCCTATGACGCCACCGTGGTCGAGAAGCTCAATGCCGCGGGCACCGTGAGCCTTGGCAAGACCAACATGGACGAGTTCGCCATGGGCTCCTCCAACGAGAACAGCCACTATGGCGCGGTAAAAAACCCCTGGGATCTCTCCGCGGTCCCCGGCGGAAGCTCCGGCGGCAGCGCCGCGGCGGTGGCGGCGGGCCTGGTACCGGCCGCACTCGGCACCGACACCGGCGGCTCGATTCGCCAGCCCGCGGCGTTCTGCGGCGTCACCGGGCTCAAGCCGACCTACGGACGGGTTTCGCGTTTTGGCATGATCGCCTACGCCTCGAGCCTCGACCAGGCCGGCCCCATGGCGCGCAGCGCCGAAGACTGCGCCCATCTGATGAACGTCATCGCCGGCCACGACGTGCGCGACTCCACCTGCGCCACCCGCGGCGTGCCGGACTATCTGGAAACGCTGGACGCGCCGCTGTCCGGGCTCAAGATCGGCCTGCCGAAGGAGTACTTCGGCGATGGCCTGAATGTGGATGTCGAGCGCGCCGTGCGCGAGGCGGTCAAGGTGTACGAGTCGCTAGGTGCCACCGTGCGCGAGGTGAGCCTGCCGCACACCCACTACGCCATCCCTGCCTACTACGTCATCGCCCCGGCGGAGGCCTCCTCGAATCTGTCGCGCTATGACGGCGTGCGCTTTGGCCACCGCTGCGAGGATCCGAAGGATCTGATCGACCTTTATACCCGCACCCGCCAGGAGGGCTTCGGCGAAGAGGTCAAGCGGCGCATTCTGATCGGCACCCACACGCTGTCGGAAGGCTTTTTCGATGCCTACTACATCAAGGCGCAGAAGGTACGCCGCCTGATTCGCCAGGACTTCCTCGACGCCTTCGAGGATGTCGACGTGCTGATGGGCCCGGCCGCACCGGCCGCCGCGTTTGATCTGGGCGCGAAGAAGGACCCGGTGTCGATGTACCTGCAGGATATCTACACCATCGCCGTCAACCTGGCCGGCATTCCCGGCATCAGCGTGCCGGCGGGCTTTGCCGGCGGCCGCCCCGTCGGCCTACAGATTCTCGGCACCCACTTCGCCGAAGCGCAGCTTTTGAACGTGGCCCACCAGTTCCAGCAAGCCACCGACTGGCACCTGCAACGTCCCGCTTTCGCCGAGGAGAACGCCTAATGCAATGGGAAACCGTCATCGGGCTGGAGGTTCACGTTCAGCTCGCCACCCGCTCCAAGATCTTCTCCGGCGCCTCGACCGCCTTCGGCAGTGAGCCCAACACCCAGGCAAGTGCGGTGGACCTGGGCCTGCCCGGCTCGCTTCCCGTGCTCAACGAGCAGGCGGTCGCCATGGCGGTGCAGTTCGGCCTCGCGGTGCACGCCGGGATCCCGGAAGTCTCGGTGTTCGATCGTAAAAACTACTTCTACCCGGATTTGCCCAAGGGCTACCAGACCAGCCAGATGTATCACCCGATCGTCGGCGCCGGTGAAGTAGAGATCACTCTGGACGACGACGTCACCAAGCGCATCCGCATCCACCACGCGCACCTGGAAGAGGACGCGGGCAAGTCGCTGCACGAGGACTTCCAGGGCATGACCGGCATCGATTTGAACCGTGCCGGCACCCCGCTTCTCGAGATCGTTTCGGAGCCGGACATGCGAAGCGCAAAAGAAGCCGCGGCGTATCTCAAGGCGATCCACTCGATCGTGACGTATCTGGGCATTTCCGACGGCAACATGGCGGAAGGTTCGATGCGCTGCGACGTCAACGTCTCCGTACGCCCCAAAGGGCAAGAGGCCTTCGGCACCCGCGCCGAGATCAAGAACGTCAACTCGTTTCGCTTCGTCGAGCGCGCCATCGCCTTCGAGGTCGAGCGCCAGATCGAGCTGATCGAGGATGGCGGCGAAGTGGTCCAGGAAACGCGCCTGTTCGACCCGGAGCGCGACGAAACGCGCAGCATGCGCACCAAGGAAGAAGCCAACGACTACCGCTACTTCCCCTGCCCGGATCTTTTGCCGGTGGTGCTCGACCAGGCGTATCTCGACCACCTAAAAGGCCAGCTGCCGGAGCTTCCCGCGGACAAGCGCGCGCGCTTTCAAAATGAGCTCGGCCTTTCCGCCTATGACGCCAACGTGCTCTCGGCGAGCCGCGAAATGGCGGAGTTCTTCGAGGAGGTGCACAAGGTGTGCGGCGATGCCAAGCAGGCCGCCAACTGGGTGCAGGGCGAGTTCGCCGGCGCGCTCAACCGCGAGAACCTGAGCATCCCCCAGAGCCCGATTTCCGCCCAGCAGCTCGGCGGGCTCGTCGCGCGCGTGGTCGACGGCACGATCAACGGCAAGGCGGCCAAGGAGGTCTTCCAGGCGCTGTGGAACGGCCAGGGGCGCGACGCCGATGAAGTGATCGAGGCCAAGGGCCTGAAACAGGTCACCGACACCGGCGCCATCGAGGCGATGATCGACCAGGTGATCGCCGAAAGCCCGGCTCAAGTCGCCCAGTATCGCGACGCGGAGCCGGACAAGCGCGGCAAGATGATCGGCTACTTCGTCGGCCAGGTGATGAAGGCCTCACGCGGTACCGCCAATCCCCAGCAGGTCAACGGCCTGCTGAAGGAGAAGCTCGACGCGCTGCTCTAGAAAGCCGCTTCAAAGCATAACGCCAACGGCGGCCCTTGGGCCGCCGTTGGCGTATATGGCCCCACGGCTAGAGCTGGCCTGGCTCGATATAGTGCACCAGCCGCCCAAGCCCCGCCGCCCACACCGGTGCGGTAAGCTCGGCGACCGCGCCGGTAGCAAAGCGGGGCCCGCGCATTTCGCTGCCCTCGACCAGGTAGCCGCACAGCGCACCGACCAGCGGCATGTGGCTGACGAGCATGATCGTTTTCCCTTCCGGCTGGGCCGAGAGCCAGTCGCTCACCGCTCGCGGGTCGTCGTCCGGCGTGATGAGCGAGAGCGTTTCGACCGGCACGCCGAGCGCCTTACTCACCGGGGCGGCGGTTTGCTGGGCGCGTCGATAGGGGCTTGCGTAGAGCCTGACCGTACCCGGATTTACCCGAGTACCAAGCCAAGCGGCCATGCGCGCCGCTTCACGCTCGCCTCGAGTTGTGAGGGTGCGCGCCGGGTCGTCCCGGCCGGGGCCTGCTTCGCCGTGGCGCATGATCAGAAGGCGGCTATCGGCCATCGCTGCCTCCGTTTTCGCTTTCGTGTGCCTGGTGGACGTCTTCGCGGGGCAGCACGAATTCGACGTCGCTGCTGTGCTCGCCCATCATCAGCGTACGTGCCATCTCCCTGGGCGCCACGCCTTCGAACAGCACCCGGTTGAGCCCTTCGGCGAGCGGCATGTAGACCTTCATCTCGCGCGCCTTGTCGCACACCAGCCTGACCGTGTTGACCCCTTCCGCCACCTGGCCCAGCGCTTCGACGGCCTCTTCGAGGGAGCGGCCCTCGCCGAGGGCAAAGCCGACGCGGTAGTTGCGCGAAAGCTTCGATGAGCAGGTGACGATCAGATCGCCCACGCCGGCCAGGCCCAGAAAGGTCATCGGATTGGCGCCCTGGGCGACGGCGAAGCGGCCCATTTCCGCCAGCGCCCGGGTCATCAGCATGCTGCGGGTGTTCTCGCCCATGCCGAGTGCGGCCGCCATGCCGGCGGAAATGGCGTAGATATTCTTGAGCGCCCCGCCAAGCTCCACGCCGTGGCGGTCGTTGCTGGCGTAGACGCGAAAGTAGCGACAGCTCAGCACCTTCTGCACCCGGGTGCGGGTCAGCGGGTCCTGGCTTGCCACCACCGTGGCGGTCAGCTGCTTGTCGGCGATTTCTGAGGCGAGGTTGGGCCCGGCGATCACACCGATGTGATCAAAGCCGGTCTCCTCTTCCAGCACCTGGCTCATCAGCAGAAAGCTTTCCTGCTCGATCCCTTTGGTGGTGCTGACCAGAATCTGCGACGGTAAAAGCCAAGACTTGGCTTGGCGCACCACCTGGCGAAAGGCGCTGGAGGGAATGGCGACCAGCACAAGCACAGCACCTTCGACCGCTTCGCGAATATCGGTCGTGGCGGTGACCGCTTGGTTGATCGCGTAGTCGGGCAGGTAGCGCCCGTTTCTATGCTCTTCGTTGATCTGATCCACCAGCGCCGAATCGCGCATCCACTGACTGACGCGGGCGCCGTTATCGGCGGCGATGCTGGCAAGGGCGGTGCCGAAGCTACCACCGCCGAGCACCGCGACCTTGATCTGCTCCAAAGCCATGACGTTGTCCTACTCTTTTAAGCGATGGGGCTACTTTACCACTAATCCCACGGCCTCTTTTATGACTAATCCCACGCCCTGGCGCCGGGTAACGGATTGAAGTGCGCCGCAAAAAAACGGCCCGCTCGAAAGCGGGCCGATGAGCGAGCGCTGAGATCAGGCGGTGAGTACGCTGTTCAAGCGCTTGACGTAGGCCGCCGGGTCATCGAGATGGCCGCCTTCGGCGATGATCGCCTGGTCGAGCAGAATGTGCGCCAGCTGGCTGAACGACTCGCCGTCGGCACCTTCGAGCCGCGACACCAGGGCGTGCTCCGGGTTGAGCTCGAGAATCGGTTTGACCTCCGGCATCGGCTGGCCGGCGGCTTCCATGATGCGGCGCATCTGGTAGCCCATTTCGTGCTCCGGCAGCACCACGCAGGCCGGAGAATCCGTCAGGCGGTGGGTGATCTTCACTTCCTGAACGCCGTCGCCGAGCGCCTCTTTCACCCGCTTGACCAGCTCTTCCTTCGCCTTGGCGGTCTCTTCCTGGGCCTTCTTCTCCTCTTCGTCCTCGACGTCACCGAGATCCAGCTCGCCCTTGGCCACATCGGCAAACGACTTGCCGTCGAACTCGGTCAGGTGGCTCATCAGCCACTCATCGATACGATCACTCAGCAGCAGCACCTCAATGCCCTTCTTGCGGAAGATTTCGAGATGCGGGCTGTTTTTCGCCGCATTGAAGCTATCCGCTACCACGTAGTAGATCTTTTTCTGACCCTCTTTCATCCGCTCGATGTAGCCGGCAAGCGTCTGCTCCTGGGCAGCGGTGTCGGTGTGAGTTGAGGCGAAGCGTAAGAGCTCCGCGATCTTCTCGCGGTTGGCCGGGTCTTCGCCGGGGCCTTCCTTCAAGACGCTGCCAAAGGTGGTCCAGAACGTCTTGTACTGCTCCTCGTCCTTGGCGAGTTTCTTGAGCATGTCGAGCGCGCGCTTGGTCAGCGCGCTCTTGATCTTCTCGACTTTCGGATCCTGCTGGAGAATCTCGCGAGAAACGTTGAGCGACAGATCCCGGGTATCGAGCACGCCCTTGATGAAGCGCAGGTAGAGCGGCAAAAACTGCTCGGCGTCGTCCATGATGAATACGCGCTGCACGTAGAGCTTCACGCCGCGGGCGCCGTCGCGCTCGAACATGTCAAACGGCGCCCGGCCCGGCACGTAAAGAAGGCTGGTGTACTCGAGCTTGCCCTCTACCTTGTTATGGCTCCAGGTCAGCGGGTCGCTGAAATCGTGGGCGACGTGCTTGTAGAACGCCTTGTACTCATCGTCTGACACCTCGGACTTGGGCCGTACCCAGAGCGCGGTGGCTTCGTTGACGGTCTCCCAAGTGGTGACCTCGCTGCCTTCGATCTCGTTGCCTTCGTCGTCCTTGGCGGTTTCGACCTTCGGCATGCGCACCGGCACTTCGATGTGGTCCGAGTACTTGCGCACGAGCCCTTTCAGACGGTAGTCGTCGGCGTACTCTTTTGCATCCTCTTTCAGATGCAGAGTGATTTCGGTGCCGTGGAAATCGAGCTCGATATCGGCGACGCTGAACTCGCCTTCGCCCTTCGAGCGCCACTCGACGCCTTCGCCCTTCGAGCTTCCCGCCTTGCGGGTGCGCACGACCACCTCGTCGGCGACGATGAAGCCGGAGTAAAAGCCCACGCCGAACTGGCCGATCAGCTTGGCGTCCTTTTGCTGCTCGCCGGTGAGCTGCTGCATGAACTCGGCGGTGCCGGAGCGGGCGATGGTGCCGAGGTTGGCGATCACGTCGTCACGGTTCATGCCGATGCCGTTGTCGCGCAGCGTGACCGTGTTGGCGGCGGCATCGTGCTCGATTTCGATACGCAGGTCGCTATCGCCTTCATACAGCGCGTCGCTGTCGAGCGCGGCGTAGCGCAGCTTGTCGCAGGCGTCCGCGGCGTTGGAAATCAGCTCGCGTAGAAAAATCTCCCGGTTGGAATACAGGGAGTTGATCATCAGATTCAGAAGCTGTTTGACTTCCGTTTGAAACCCAAGCGTCTCTTCGTGAGTTGCCGTACTCATGCCTAACCCTCGATTACCAGTGGCTGCGTTATCCGTGCGCCGTTTGGCGCTAACGTCGTGTGGAGTGAATATGGGGCCAGGCCGAGTAATTTCAACAACGTTTGCGCTTATCGCATCGTGTGCGGCAGATCCTCCGACGCCCCCGACTTCCACGCGCGGTAAGGCGCCAGACGGCGGTCAATACGATCCAGTAGCCAGCCGATGATCAGCGCATCGTCGACCAGGCCAAGAATGAAGATGAAATCCGGGATCAGATCGAAGGGCATGACCAGATAGCCCAAGGCGAGTGCCATCATGCCGAACGCCGACCAGGGCACCGGGCGAAAGCGCCCGGCCAGCACGTCGCGGGTCATGGGAAGAAAAAGCTTGAGCGCCCGAGCGATACGCTTGAACGCCCACAGGCGATGCTTCAAGCGCGAAAGCCACCACACTTTCGTCCATCGTGGCATGGATCGACTCCTTGTCGTCGCGAGTTCGAATGCTTCATCAACGCGGATTATACGAGCAGCGTTTCTCGATATAGTCCACTATAGAGGGTCGACTCTTTTTAGTCAGCGCCACACTCAATCAGCACCCTACGATGGCCCCCATCCATAAGGCCCCATCAAAGAGAGGACGCCATGCCGGTCTTGCGATTACGTTTTCGCCTTCGAATGCTCAGCGCCGCCGCGCTCATCGGCCTATCCATTCCCGCCCTTGCCGCCACCGACGCCCAGATGAGCGCAGCACTCGATGCCGCTCGCGACCAGCAGTGGCAGCGGGTAGACGAGGGCCTGATCGCCGGCCACGTGCTCGCCGGCTACGTCGAGTATCACCGCCTGCGCGGGCGGCTGCCCAACGTCTCCTCCGGCGAAGTCCAGGCCTTCATCCAGCGTTACAGCGACTCGCCGCTTTCAGAGTGGATGCGCGGCCAGGCGATCGCCAACTACGGCTACGCCGGGCGCGACAACGACCTTTTGGCGGTGGCCGACGGCGTGCCGGACGGCACTGCTCGCCAGTGCTACTACTACAGCGCCCTGCTGGACCGGTCGCCGATGGAGGCGCGCGCTGCCGGTCGCGAGCTGTGGCTGACCGGAAGCTCCCAGCCCAACGCCTGCGACGGTCTCTTCAACCGCCTGCGTGCCGACGGTACCATCGACGACCGCGCCGTGTGGGAGCGCAAGATGCTCGCCTGGCAGGCCGGCGAAACCGGGCTTTCGAGCTACCTGGGCGGCCTGTTGGGCGGTCAGTGGCAAGGTGCGCTGGACACCGTCGAGGCGGTTAACCGCAATCCGCAGATGATCACTCAGGCGCCGGCGTGTCTGGGGCCGCAGTGCGCGGCAAGCGCCGCTTTCTACCAGGCCGCCATGCAGCGCTACACCCGCGAGAACACCCCGGCGGCGCTAAATACCTGGCAAAACATCGCCCCACGGCTCGGGCTCGATAGCCAGGCCCAGCGCGCTATCGAGGAGGAGCTCGCCTTCTACGCGCTGGTGAGAAGCGTGCCGGGGTCGATCGGCTGGGTGGACAGCGTGCTGCCTGGCCTTGAAAGCGAGCGCGTGCTCGAGCTTCGCGTGCGCCGCGCGCTCGAAGAGCGTCGCTGGCAGGACGTACTCAACTGGATCGCGCTGATGCCGGCTGGCCAGCAGGAGAACAGCCGCTGGCAGTACTGGCTCGCCCGCGCCCACGAGCAGTTGGGCAACCACGGCGCGGCGGAGGCGCGCTACCGCGAGGCGGCGCTGGATCGAAGCTTCTACGGCTTCGCTGCGGCGGAGAAGCTTGGGGTGCCCTACCGGCTCAACAACGAGCGCAGCCACTTCGACGACTACTCCCGCGAGCGCACCGCGAACATGGCAGTGGTGCAGCGCACCGAGGCGCTCATGCGCATCGGCGAAGATGGGCTGGCCAACAGCGAGTGGCTCCACGCGGCGCGCACCCTGCCCCCGGCTGAGGCCCGAGCGCTGGCGGACTACGCCGCCCAGCGCCAGTGGTATCCGCTATTGGTGCAAACCACCATCGCCGGTGAAATGTGGGACGCACTCGACTGGCGCTTTCCCCCCGCCTATCGTGAAAGCTTTTTGCGCTGGGGCAGCCAGACCGGGGTCGATCCGTACCTTTTGATGGCGATTACGCGGCGCGAAAGCGCCTACAACCCGGTGGCGCTTTCACCCGCCGGCGCGCGCGGACTGATGCAGCTGATGCCGGGCACCGCCGCCCAGGTCGCTCGCCAGCTGGGTCTTTCCGACCCGGGCCCTTACGGGGTGCTCGACCCGGAGCTCAACATTCGTTTGGGCAGCACTTATCTGCGCGACAAGCTCAGCCGCTACCAGGGCAACCGGCTGGCGGCGGCAGCGGCCTACAACGCCGGCCCCGGTCGAGTCGATCAGTGGCTGGGCAGCGGCGTGGAGTCGTTTGATCTGTTCGTCGAGAGCATCCCGTTTCGCGAAACCCGCGACTACGTTCAGGCGGTGCTGAGCTACCGGGTGATATTCGAGAGCCTGGCCAACGGCGGCGACAGCCAGGGGGTGACGCTCTTGAGCGACAACGAGCAGCAGGTGCGCTACGACCGCGCGCTGCTGGCGCTGCGCTAACCACTGCCCACCCCCAAGCGCCCGGCTAGACCGGGCGCTGCTCGAGCGCCAAACGCAGACCAAAAACCACCAGCACCGCGCCGGTGGTGGCATTCAGGATCCTCGCAAAACGGGCGCTGGCCAACCACCGGCTGGCGCCTCCCACCATCAGTACCACCGCTATCTGCCACGCGTTGGCGATCACGAAGTGGACGCCGGCGAGCCACAGCGACTTCAATAGCGCCGGGTCGGTCGGGGCGATGAACTGCGGTAGAAACGCCATGTAGAAGACTACGGTCTTGGGGTTCAGCACGTTGGAAAGAAGCCCCTCCTTCAACGGTTGAATCATCGGCACCCGGGCGCGGGCCTGGTCGAACCCGCCAACGGGCAAGCCCGTACCGCGCCTGGCGGCCAGAAGGCTACTGAGCCCAAGCCACACCAGATACCCGGCGCCGACGAACTTCAAAAGGTTAAAAGCCCAGGCCGACTGCAGAAGAATCAGTGAAATGCCGAGCGCCGAGACCGTTGCGTGCACGAACAGCCCGCTGCAGATCGCCACGCTGGTCAACACCCCGTCGCGCACGCCGCCGCGGGCGGTATTGCGAATCACCAGCAGCGTGTCTACGCCCGGCGTGATCGTCAGCAGCGTAATCGCCAGCAGAAAGGGTAGAAACTGGGTATCGAACAGGATGATCTGGCTCATTCGGGGCGCTTCCGCGTTAAAAAGATTCCGGGTAACGTCACTGGACGCTCCGATTTATTACTTCTAAAGTGTTCTTGTAGGCTCCAAGCGCCTACCCATTACTAAAAGCACGTTTAAGGAAACGAAAGATGGCAACTGGTACCGTCAAGTGGTTCAACGACACGAAAGGTTACGGCTTCATCTCCCCCGATGACGGCGGCGACGACCTTTTTGCGCACTTCTCAGAGATTCAGGCTGAAGGCTTCAAGACCCTGCAGGACGGTCAAAAAGTCACTTTTGAAGTCACGCAAGGCAAGAAGGGCCTTCAGGCCTCAAACATCCGCGTTTCCTGATCGAATCGCGAAGATAAAGGCCCGCCAAAGCGGGCCTTTTTATTGCCTGTCTCATTGAGCCGTGTTCAGGTCATCCAGGTTGCGCTCCTGCTCGTCGAGCGGCGCCTCTTCCCCGTCCGCTTCATCGCGCTCCGCCTCGCTACCTGCCTCTTCGCCGGAATCAGCTGCCTCTGAATCGTCGTCAGATGCATTCGAGTCGCTTTCAGCGTCACCCGGGATGCCCTGCTCACTCGATCCATCTTCGCTCACAGTGCCTTCGTTCAAGGTGCTGGCCTCAGGCTCCTCCGCGCTGACAGCGTCGACGGTCGCGCCATCTGGCGCTGCTTCGGCTTCCTCGGTCTCCGCGGCCGGGGTGTCGGTATCAATGCTGCCTTGCTCGCCGACCGGCGGCGTTTGGGCGTCGCCCTCGCTTGCAGCGCTTTCCTCTTCGCCGGGGGCGCTTTCGTCGTTCGAGGCCGCCGGCGCTTCCTGGGCTGCTGCGGGTGACTCGTTCGAAGGCGCGGCTTCGGCACTGTCGCTCGTCGGTGCGGCGCTCTGTTCGGTGGTGTCAATTGAGGTCTGCGCAGCGGCGCCTTGCGACGCGGCGGGGCGGTCGTCGTTATCGGAACCACGATTGGCAATCACGGCAGTGGCAACCGCCGCCGCGCCGGCGATGGCGGCGGCGCTAAGCATGGAGTTGCCGCTGCCGCTCTGGCTGGCGCTGCTGCCGAAATTCGCACCGGTAGCGCTGGCGCTGCGCTCGCGCTCCATCTCCTGGAACTGCTCGTTCAGGCGCTGCTGCGCCTCTTCGAAACGCCGCTCGGTATCCTCGATCATGGCGTCGACATCGGTGGCGTCCAGGTTCTCGCTCCGGCGTTCGCTTTCCGGCAGGCTGCTCTCGACCTCCCAGTCGGTGGAGAAGCTTTCGCTCTCCATGGGTTCGAGCTCCGGCGTCTGGCTCTCGACTTCCTGAAACTGCTGCTCGAGCTGGCGCTGGGCTTCCTCGAAGCGGCGCTCGGTTTCAGCGATGACGTCATCCACATCGGAACGGGTCGTTTCGCCGGGCATGGCGCTCTCTTCACTCAGCGCCTCCTCCGGGTCGGCGGCCAGGGTCTCTTCACCGGCCTGCACCTCGTCGCCAGTCATCGGCGCGGGGTCGGCACCTTCGGCGTCGAGCGCTTCGGCCTGTTCGAGCTCCTCGGCGGCCTGGCGCGCCTCGACCTCATCTTCGATCTCATTAGGGTCGGGCATGTCGGCGGCGTTCTCAGCGGCCTGGGGCGCCGGTTCGTTGTCGATCACCTCGTCATCGGAGACCGCGCTGTCGCTGGCTTCCGGCTCGACGGTGGGGTCTTCCTGGGATTCGCCGCAGGCGCTCAAAAAAAGCGCAAGGCTTGCCAGTAACGGTATCCACAAGCGATTTACCATGGGGTGACTCTCCCTGGATGGCCATGTTCGATGGCAATGTGTTGGGTGGCAGCGTTGTTTGAAACGATAAAATCGGTCACGGCGGATCGTTGGCGGACAAAAGCGAACACCCCGGCGGCAGCAGCACGCTCAGCGCCAGCGGCACGACCTCGACGCAAAAGCGATCAAAGCGACGCGCCTCGCCGTCGAGCGTCAGCGGCCAGGGCTCGTCTTCACCGCGCGTGGTAACGGTCAACCTGGGCGCGGTGAAGTAGCGCACGTAGCGCCCTTCGGCGGGAAAGTGCTGCAGTTCGCTGATCAGGGTGGGTAGCTCCCACACCGACGAAAAATCCTTGACCAGTAGAACATCGAGCCGGCCGTCGTCGAGCTTGGCGCGCGGTGCCAGCACCTGCCCGCCGCCGGATTGGCGACCGTTGCCCAGCGCCAACAGTAAAAGCGATTCGCTCTGCTCCCGCTCCTGCCAGTGTAGCGTGCCACGGTAACTCTGGTGGCGCCAGGCCTTCAACGCGCCCATCAAGGAGTAGGCGCCACCGCCGAGCATACGTTTGAGCATCTTGGGCGTGGTCGAGGTGATCTCGGCGCCGAAGCCGCCGGTGGTCATGTTCACGTAGTAACTAGTGGCGGTATCGTCTGCGCTTCCGGCGGTCATGCGCACCACGTCGATCGGGTAGGCGTCGTACTCCAGCGCCGCCGCCAGCGCCGGGCCGGGTTCCAGCGGCAGCCCCACGGAAGTAGCGAAGTCGTTGGCGCTGCCCATCGGTACGATCCCGAGCGCCGGGCGGCGGTCGTGAGGGACGCGCATCAAGCCGTTGACGACCTCGTTGACGGTGCCGTCGCCGCCGGCCGCGATCACGTGAGTGATGCCCTCCTCGGCCGCTTTTTCGGCGAACTCGGCGCCGTCGCCTCCCTCCCAGGTGACGCGCACCACGATCTCGCCGCCCTTCTTGCGCGCGGCGCCAACCGCCTCGCGAAGTGCCGGCTCCCCGGCGGATTTACCGTTAACGATCAATAAGTAGCGTTTTTTCGAATCTGTCACCGGCGTTGTCCTTTCCCTGGTTGATTGACTGCGTCAAGCCAATGCTTTCTCCACTACCTCGAACACGTTGGAGGAGAGCGGTTCCCTGGCGATGCGCTCGAGCTCGGCGCGCATCAGCTCCTTGCGCGCTTCGTCGAAGCGCTGCCAGCGCGTCAGCGGCGTGATCAGCCGAGCCGCGATTTCCGGGTTCAAGCGGTTGAGCTCGATCACCACGTCGGCTAGTAGCCGGTAGCCTTCGCCATCCAGGCGATGGAAATTGACCCGGTTTTGCGTGAATGCACCGATCAGCGCGCGCACCTTGTTGGGGTTTTTTATCGAGAACGCCGGATGATCCATCAGGTAGCGCACCCGCTCGAGCACGTCCGGCTGCGGGCGGGTGACCTGCACGGTAAACCACTGATCCATCACCAGCGAATCGTGCGCCCACTTCTCGCCAAACGCCTTGAGCGCGGGCGTGGCAAGCTCGGTTTGGTCGCTATGAACCAGCAGCGTCAGCGCCTGGCGCACGTCGGTCATATTGAGTCCGGCGTCGAACTGCGCCTGGCAGAACGCCACGCCCTGCTCGTCCTCGATCGACATGAGATAGGCCAGCGCGACGTTTTTCAAGCTGCGCGTGGCGATCTGCTCCGGCGTCGGTGCGTAGGGCTCGTCCTGAGTATTGGCTTCGTAGGTGGCGACGAACTCGTCACGCAGTGCGACCGCCAGCGACTGGCGCATGAACTCGCGCGCGTGGTGAATGGCGTCGACATCGACGATGCGCTGCTGCTCGGCGATGTAGGCCTCGGTGGGCAGCGTCAGCATTTCGGCCAGCACCGCCTTGTCGTTCTGCTCGCCGGTCAGAAGCGCGCGAAACGCCTCGATCACCCGAGAATCCATGACCTTTTCGACGCCGTTACGGTGCGCGGCGATCAGATCGTCGAGCGCCAGCATGGAGAGGCGCTGACCGGCGTCCCAACGGTTGAAGCCGTCGCTGTCGTGGGTCAGCAAAAACGCCAGGTCCTCCCGCGAGTAAGGGTAGTTGAGCGTGACCGGCGCGGAGAAGTTGCGCAGTAGCGACGGCACCGGGGCCTCGGCGACATCGCTGAACACGAACGTCTGCTCGCTTTTCGTAAGATGCACCACGGCCTGCTTGCCGAGCCTTTCGCCTTCGAGGGTCAGGGTCAGATCCTGGCCGGACTTGGTGCCCACCAGCCCCATCAGAATCGGCACGTGAAGCGGTTTTTTCTCGTTCTGACCGGGCGTGGCCGGCGTGCGCTGGCGCAGCGTCAGCCGGTACTCGCCGTGTACGTAGTCGTACTCGCCGAAGGCGTCGATTTCCGGGGTGCCCGCTTGGGCGTACCAGCGCATGAACTGATCCAGGTTCTGACCCGAGACCTCGGCCATGCAGCCAACGAAGTCCTCGATGGTCACGGCCTGACCGTCGAAGCGTTCGAAGTAGCGATCCGCCCCCTGACGAAACGCCTCTTCGCCTATCAGGTTGCACAGCATACGCACCACTTCGGCACCCTTTTCGTAGATGGTCAGGGTGTAGAAGTTGGTGATTTCGATGTAGTGATCCGGGCGTACCGGGTGCGCGGTAGGGCCGGCGTCCTCGGCGAACTGAGCGGTGCGAAAGAACGAGACGTCCTGAATGCGCTTGACCGGCGCGGAGTTGGTGTCTGCCGAGAAGCACTGGTCGCGAAAGACGGTAAAGCCCTCCTTCAGCGAGAGCTGAAACCAGTCGCGGCAGGTCACCCGGTTGCCGGACCAGTTGTGGAAGTATTCGTGGGCAACGATGCTCTCGACGGTTTGAAAGGTGGCGTCGGTGGCGGTGTCCGGCCGGGTCAGCACCGCCGCCGAGTTGAAGATATTGAGCCCCTTGTTCTCCATCGCGCCCATGTTGAAGTCGTTGACCGCGACGATCATGAACAGATCCAGATCGTACTCGCGCCCGTAGGCTTTTTCATCCCAGGCCATGGCGCGCTGTAAAGAGGCCATGGCGTGCTCGATCTTGTCGAGATTCTCCTCTTCGACCCAGATTTCCAGCGTGACCTCGCGCCCGCTCATGGTGGTGAAAAGATCGCTCACCTTGTGCAGGTCGCCGGCCACCAGCGCGAACAGGTAGCTCGGTTTCGGGTGCGGGTCCTCCCACGTGGCGTAGTGGCGGCCGCCGTCGGCCTCGCCCTTCTCCACCGGATTACCGTTGGAAAGCAGCACCGGCTCGCGGTTCTTGTCGCCGATGACGGTGACGCGGAAGGTGGCCATGACGTCCGGGCGGTCCGGGTAGAAAGTGATCCGGCGAAAGCCCTGGGCTTCGCACTGGGTGCAGTACATTCCGCTCGACTGGTAAAGCCCTTCGAGGGCGGTATTGCTTTGCGGGTCGATCTCGACCTCGCTTTCAAGACAAAAGCGCGCCGGCACCGAGGCCACGGTGAGCGTGGTATCGGTCAGCGTGTAGGCGCTTTCATCGAGAGGTTGGCCGTCGAGCGCAAGGGCCTTGAGGGCAAGCTTTTCACCGTCGAAGACCAGTGGTGCATCCGCGGCGGCGGCGCTGTTTCGCTCGATGTGAAGGCGGGCTTTGACGCGGGTAGCAGCAGGGTCGAGATCGAACGTCAGCTCGGTATGGGTCACGGTGTAATCGGGCGGCTGATAGTCGCTTAGATAAACCGGCTGCGGATCGGACATGTTGCGGGGCTCCTTGCTTTCTCGAACGTTACATTCTCAAACGTGACTGTCTCAAACGCTTCATTATCGAAGATCCAGTATAGACGAGACGCGCCCTGGCGGCGGCGCGCCTTGCACCAGACCCAGGGCAGCGCTCAATCGCGGAAATTGTCGAACTGCAGCGGCAGATCCGGGCCCTCCTCACCGCGCAGAAGCGCCATCACGCTTTGCAGGTCGTCGCGCTTCTTGCCGGTCACGCGCACTTTCTCGCCCTGGATCTGGGCCTGCACCTTGAGTTTGGAGGCCTTGATACGCTTGACGATATCCTTGGTCTGGGCGGCGTCGAGGCCTTGTTTCAGCGCCACTTCCTGACGCGCCTTGACGCCGGAGAGTACCGGGTCCTTCTCCTCCATGCAGCGCGCATCGATGCCACGGGCGATCAGCCGCGCCCGCAGCACGTCGAGCATCTGCTTGAGCTGAAAATCCACCTCGGCTTCGAGCGCTACGCTTTCACCCTCCAGCGTGTAGCTGGCGTCGACACCCTTGAAGTCGAAGCGCGAACCCACCTCGCGGTTGGCCTGGTCGACGGCGTTGGCCGCTTCGTGGCGGTCGAATTCGGAAACAATATCGAACGAGGGCATGGCGCACTCCTTGAAAGACAGGGCCTGAGCATGGAATTCAGAAAATGGAGTCCCAAAAAAATGGAATCCAGAAAAAGCGTCTAAAAAAATCGAGCTGTCATTCTAGAGCAGCCCGGCGCCGGTTGCGATACGCGTCAAGACCTTACCCCGGATTACGCCGACTTGTGTAGAGGCGAGCCGCGACGCTGCAACGCAAAGCGCCGCCGGTTAACCGGCGGCGCTTTGGAAGTAGGCGTACCTCTAGCACTCAAGAGAGTGGCTCTTCGAAGGGTAGCGCTACTCGGGGGAGTGGCGCTCCTCAAAAGGGTTACGCAGCACGATTGTCTCGTTGCGGTCCGGGCCGGTCGAGATGATATCGATGCTGGTCCCCACCTGCTCTTCCAGGTAGCTGATGTAGGCGCGTGCGTTGGCAGGCAGATCCTCGACCTTCTTCGCGCCGAGGGTCGACTCCTTCCAGCCCGGCAGATCGAAGTAGACCGGTTCGACGGCCTCGAACCCTTCGGAGTCGACCGGGTTTTCGAGCATCTCACCATCCTTGCCGCGATAGCCCACGCAGACGCGGATGTTCTCGAGCCCGTCGAGGACGTCGAGCTTGGTCAGGCAGATCCCGGAGACCGAGTTGATCTGCACCGCGTGGCGCAGAGCGACGGCGTCGAACCAGCCGCAGCGCCGCGCCCGCCCGGTGGTCGCGCCGAACTCATGACCGCGCTCGGCGAGATGCCGGCCGTGGTCGTCGAAAAGCTCGGTGGGGAACGGCCCTGACCCGACGCGGGTGGTATAGGCCTTGGTGATGCCCAGCACGTAGTCGAGATACAAGGGCCCGACGCCGGAGCCAGTGGCGGTACCGCCGGCGGTGGTGTTGGAGCTGGTCACGTACGGATAAGTGCCGTGGTCGATGTCGAGAAGCGAGCCCTGGGCGCCTTCGAACAGGATATTCTCACCGGCCTTGCGCAGATCGTGGACCTGAGTGACGGTGTCGCCGACCATCGGGCGAAGCTCATCGGCCATTTGCATGGCGCTATCGAGCACTTCCTGGAAGTCCACCGGCGCTTCACCGTGGTAGTTCACCAGCACGAAGTTGTGATAATCGAGCACTTCGCCAAGTTTGGAGGCAAATCGCTCGCGGTGGAGCATGTCGCCCAGGCGCAGGCCGCGCCGCGCTACCTTGTCCTCGTACGCCGGGCCGATGCCGCGACCGGTGGTGCCGATCTTGGCCACGCCCCGGGCTTTTTCCCGCGCCTGATCCAGGCGCACGTGGTAGGGCAGGATCAAGGGGCAGGCCGGCGACAGGCGCAGGCGCTCGCGCACCGGCACGCCCTTCTCTTCGAGCTCGCGGATTTCCTTGATCAGCGCTTCCGGCGACAGCACCACGCCGTTGCCGATCACACAGGTCTTGCCCGGGCGCAGGATGCCCGACGGAATCAGGTGCAAAACGGTCTTTTCACCGTCGATCACCAGCGTGTGACCCGCGTTATGGCCGCCCTGGAAGCGGACCACGGCGGAGGCCGACTCGGTGAGCAGATCCACGATCTTGCCCTTGCCTTCATCACCCCACTGGGTGCCCAGGACTACGACATTCTTACCCATTATGCACTCGTCTCTTGTGTCAGGGCCGTTGTCTGCCAACGACCGTCGATAAACTCGAGGCGGCGATCGCAATCGTGCTCCGCCGGTTCACTGCGCTGACCGGGCAGCGCCTGGATGACCCGCTCGCCCTGCTGGCGTAGCGCATCGATGGCCGTTTGCAGCGACTCGTCATCCGTTGACGGCGCCCAGATCAACCCCGGCGTGGGGGCAGCGGCGGCAAGCGTCGCCAGCTGCTTGAGATCCATCGAGAAACCGGTGGCCGGGCGCGCGCGGCCAAAGGCGCGACCGGTATCGTCGTAGCGCCCGCCCTTGGCCAAGGCGTGGCCATAGCCGGGCACGTAGGCGGCGAACATCATGCCGGTGTGATACTGATAGCCGCGAAGCTCGGCCAGATCAAAATAGAGCGAAACGTCGAACTGCGCCAACACCGTCCGGTTAAGCGTCTCGAGCTGATCGAGCGCGGCGGCCACCGACGCCGGCGCCCCGGCCAGGCGCTCGCGCGCCTCATACAGAATAGCAGCGTCGCCGTGAAGCTCGCCCAGGGCCAGGAACATGTCGGCAAGCGCCGGATCCGTGACGTGCTCGCCTACGCGCCGGGCAAGTTCGCCCGGCGACTTGAGCGCCAGCGCGTCGAAAATCGCCGCTTCCTGATCCTTGACCAGCGCCGCGGCCTCGACCAGCGCACGAAAGATGCCGATATGACCGAGCGCCAGGTGAACCTCGGTCGCCCCGGCCGCGGCCAGGCTCGAAAGCGCGAGCTTGATGATTTCGCTGTCGGCCTCAAGACCTGCATGGCCGAAAAGCTCGACCCCGACCTGCACCGGGCTTCGCCCGCCCTGGTGCTGGTCGGCCTTGGCGCGCAGCACGTTGGTGCAGTAGCAAAGGCGCACCGGGCCCTGGCGTCTTAACGAGTGGGCGTCCATGCGCGCCACTTGCGGGGTCACGTCGGCGGAGGCGCCCATCATGCGTCCGGTCAACTGGTCGGTCAGCTTGAAGGTTTGCAGATCGAGCTCGGTGCCGGTGCCGGTTAACAGCGAATCCAGAAACTCGACGGGGGGCGGCATCACTTGGTCGTAGCCCCAGACGTAATAGAGATCCAGCAGCGTACGGCGCAGCTCTTCCATACGGCTTGCCTGAGGTGGCAGCACCTCATCCATGCCGTCGGGCAGCAGCCAGCGGTCAGCGATGGTCATGTGAACAATCCTGCAAGACGATGAAGGCCCTGAACTCGCCGAACGCGCCGTTGGCGGCCTGCCAATAACGCACCCGCGCCAAACGAGGGCCACAAAAAAACCGGGCGAACGCCCGGTTCAATTAAGTCTACCACGTTTGTCCGCCGGAGAAACCCCGCCAGGCGGCGAGGTCGTCTCCAGCGCTTACTCGCCCTGGCCGCCTTCGCTAGGGCCGCCGGACTCCGGGTTCGGGCTACGCAGGTAGCGGAAGAAGTCGCTATCCGGCTCCAGCACCAGCATGTTGCTGCCGTCGGCGAAGCTCGAACGGTAGGCGTTCAGACTGCGCCAGAAAGCGAAGAACTCCTGATCCTGGCCATAGGATTGGGAGAAGATCGCCGCGGCTTCCGCGTCGCCTTCACCGCGCAGGGTTTCGGCGCGCTCGTTGGCCTGAGCGAGCAGTACCTGGCGGCGGCGGTCGGCGTTGGCGCGAATCCGCTCGGCCTCTTCCTGCCCCTGGGCGCGCCACTCGCGGGCCTCGCGCTCACGCTCGGAGCGCATCCGCTGGAATACCGCCGCGGAGACGTCTTCCGGCAGGTCGATCCGCTTTATGCGGATATCGCGTATCGCCACGCCCAACTCGTCGCGCATGAGGCTGTCGAGCTCTTCGGTCGGGCCGATCATCAGGTCGTCACGGCGCTCGGCGATGATTTCCTGCAGATTTAACCGGCCGAACTCGTTACGCAGGCTCTCGTCCACCCGCGGCTGAATCAGGCGAATCGCCATCATCTCGTCGCCGGCGGTGGCCTCGTAGTAGCGGGTCGGGTTGACGACCTGCCACTTGACGTAGGAGTCGACGATCACCGCTTTCTGCTCGAGGGTCAGGTAGCGGCTGGTGTCGGTGTCCAGGGTCAGAAGCCGGGTATCGAACTTGCGAATCGTCTGGGCGATCGGCACTTTCGCGTGCAGACCCGGCTGAATGTTTTCTTCGATGACTTCACCAAAGCGCAGCTTCACCGCGCGCTCGGTTTCATCCACCACGTACAGCGTGTTGCTGGCAAGCCAGGCGATAGCGGCCAGGCCGCCCACGATCAGCAGGGATCGGTTGTTAATCATTTAGCGGCCCTCCCTGCGAATGGTGCCATTGTTCGACGACGCGTTATTGCTCGAGCCTTGGGTGTTGCGCAGTGTCTCGATGACCGACGGGTCGATCTGCTCGTCGCTGCCGTTGCCGCTGGCGTTGGCCGAGCGGTTGGTACCGCCGCTGCCACCGCGCATCTGGTCGATTGGCAGGTACATCAGCGGTGCGTTGTCGCTTACGTCCAGCAGCACCTTCGGCGTGTTGCCGAAGACCTCTTCAAGGGTATCCAAATACATACGCTCGCGCATGATCTCCGGTGAGTTGCGATACTCGCCGACCAGCGCGTTGAAGCGGTTCGCCTGACCCTGGGCTTCGGCGACCACGGATTCGCGGTAGCCCTGGCCCTGCTCGACGATGCGCTGCGCCTGACCCTGAGCCGCCGGAATGATGGCGTTGGCGTAGGCCATGCCTTCGTTGATCGTACGCTGACGATCCTCGCGGGCGCGAATCACGTCGTCAAAGGCGTCGATGACCGGCGCGGGAGCGGTAGTCGATTCGATGTTGATGGTCTGAAGGCGGATACCGGCGCCGTAGGCGTCGAGGTAGGTCTGCAAACGGCTAGCCACGGAGCTGCCGAGAATTTCACGGCCCGAGGTCAGAATGTCGATCATGTCGGTGCCGCCGACCACGTGGCGCAGTGAGGAGTCCAGCGCGTTTTCGATAGAAAGCGCCGGGTTACGCACGTTGAGCACGAAGTCCCGCGGATTGGAGACCTGATACTGGGCCGAAATCTCGACCTCGACGATGTTCTCGTCGCGAGTCAGCATCGACTGGGTCTGGGAGACCGAGCGCACGCGGGTCACGTTGACCATGCGCACGTCGTCGATCAAGGGCGGATTCCACTGCAGGCCCGGCTCGACGATGCCCTGGTACTCACCAAAACGCAGCACCACGCCGCGCTCGGACTGATCGACCAGGTAAAAGCCCATGGCCGCCCAGATCGCCAGCGCCAGCACGATCAAAAGGCCGGGCAGCGCAAAGGAGTTGCGCGGCTTGCCGCCGCCACCGTTATTGCCGCCGTTGCCGCTTTTTTTACCGCTGCCGCCCAGCATGCCGTTGAGCTTTTGCTGAAACTTCTTCAGCGCCTCGTCCAGATCCGGCGGC
The DNA here is from genome assembly GCF_043558675.1 of Halomonas sp. HNIBRBA4712. Classification (NCBI taxonomy): domain Bacteria; kingdom Pseudomonadati; phylum Pseudomonadota; class Gammaproteobacteria; order Oceanospirillales; family Halomonadaceae; genus Halomonas; species Halomonas sp. HNIBRBA4712. The sequence continues at coordinate 505,903 of NZ_JBIFXR010000002.1, forward strand.
CCCTGGTTGTTACCCCCGTTATTACCGCCGTTGTTACCCCCATTGTCATTACCACCGCGATCGCCGTTGCCGCGGTCGTTACCGCCGCGCCGGCCACCGCCGCTCCAGGGGTCGTGCTGGTTGCCACCACCAGGCTCATTCCAGGCCATACTTCGTCTCCACTAAGGTGTTAACCTGCACGCGGCCCCGCGTAAGAGCGAGGCCGCCGTGCTTATAATATTGTTGCTATAGAGTCCTTGTGCCGTTTTACGTGGCGTGATCAATAGGCTACCACTGGTCGGTCTCTTGTAGCGACTCGGGCAAATAGTGATTGGCCCGCTCGCCAAGCTGTGCCATCAGCTGGTTGAAATCGCGCCGCGGCAGACGAACCTCCAGCACCGAGCGGCCGCTTTCGTCGAAGTACTCGTCGCGCACGGCATTGAGCTCATGAAGCCCCGCCCTGAGCTTACCCTGCTCCGGCGCGAGCGTCAGCGAAAACCCGATGACATCGTCGGCCAGCCGCTCTGAAAGCGCCTCGTGCAGCAGATCGAGCCCCTGGCCCTCGCGCGCCGAGAGCCACACCACTTCGGGGCGGCCCTTGCCGTCGCGCTCGATGCGCGGGGCGCTGTCGAGCTGGTCGATCTTGTTCATCACCTTGAGTACCGGCACGTCATCGGCGCCGATCTCCTTGAGCACGTGGTCGACCTGGGCGACGTTGAGTTCGCGGTCCGGGTCCGCCGCATCGATCACGTGAATAAGCAGCGACGCCTCGGCGGCTTCCTGCAGCGTGGCTTGAAACGCCTCGACCAGCTTGTGCGGCAGGTGACGAATGAAGCCCACGGTGTCGGCCATCACGATCGGCCCGACATCGTCGATCTCGAGCCGGCGAAGGGTCGGGTCGAGAGTGGCGAACAGCTGATCGGCGGCGTACACCTTAGCATCGGTGAGTACGTTGAAAAGCGTTGACTTGCCGGCGTTGGTATAGCCGACCAGTGAGACGCTGTGAATCTCGGCGCGGGAGCGCGCGCGACGGTTCTGTTCGCGCTGGCTGCGCACCTTGTCCAGGCGCTTGTGGATCGCCTTGATGCGTCCACGCAGAAGTCGGCGGTCGGTTTCGAGCTGGGTTTCACCCGGACCGCGAAGGCCGATACCGCCCTTCTGGCGTTCCAGGTGGGTCCAACCTCGAATCAGCCGCGTGGACATGTATTCGAGCTGCGCAAGCTCGACCTGCAGCTTGCCCTCATGGGTTCTGGCCCGCTGGGCGAAGATATCGAGAATCAAGCCGGTACGGTCGAGCACGCGACACTTGAGTTCGCGCTCCAGATTACGCTCTTGCGAAGGACCGAGCCCGTGGTTGAAGATCACGAGTTCGGCCTGATGCGCGGCAAGCATGGCCTTGAGCTCGTCGAGCTTGCCCGAACCGATAAAGGTACGCGGGTCGGGACGCTGCCGGCTGGCCGTCAATAGCGTCGCGGGCTCTGCACCGGCAGAGCGCACGAGTTCGAGAAATTCACCCGGGTCCTCGCGCGCCTGCTCGTCGAAGAAATCCACATGGACGAGTACGGCCGTTTCACCGGCGTCTGGGCGTTCAAAAAACAATCAATACCTCTTGTATTAAATGCTCGCCACCGGGGTTAAAGGTCGGCGTCGGCTGCGGCCGGATCCTGGGCCGGCAGGCGCACGTTGCGCGACGGCACCACGGTGGAAATAGCGTGTTTGTAGACCATCTGGCTGACGGTGTTACGCAACAGGATCACGAACTGATCGAAGGATTCGATCTGACCCTGAAGCTTGATGCCGTTGACCAGGAAAATGGAGACCGGAATACGCTCCTTGCGCAGGATATTCAGGTACGGATCTTGAAGGGACTGCCCTTTGGACATGCTGCTCTCCCTGAACTGTCTGGAGTGGGTTATTAAATGGCGCGCCTTGCTGACGCTGCCGCAATCTTATTGCCCGAAAGGCCTGGTAGTAACATACGTCAAAGGCGCGTTGACGGCGCACTGACGAAAACACCATCTTACGCTAAGCGCCGCTTTCGCGCACGAATTTCAGCACCTTATCCGAAAGCGCCGAGGCGCTCGAATCGACCCAGTGAAGCGATGGCCAGCTTCTTAACCAGGTTAGCTGACGTTTGGCAAGCTGACGAGTGGCAATGATGCCGCGTTCAACAAGCGCTTGCTCGTCGAACTCGCCCTCCAGGTACTCCCATACCTGGCGGTAGCCTACGCTCTTCATGGCCGGCAGGTCCTTGTGCAAGGTACCCCGCTTTTTGAGGGCGACGACCTCCTCTATCAAGCCCTGATCCAGCATTATTCTGAAACGCTGGGCGATACGCTCGTGCAAAACGCGGCGATCTGCCGGCGCCACTGCTATCGACACGACGCGGTAGGGAAAGTTTTGTGGCTGCTGTTCGGCCCAGAGCTCACTCAAGGTGCGCCCGCTGACCCGGTAGACCTCGAGCGCGCGCATTAGCCGCTGCGGGTCGTTGGGGTGAATGCGCGCGGCCGAGGCCGGGTCGACTTTCTCTAACATGGCGTGAAGCCCGGCAAGACCCAGCGCCTCGCGCTCCCTCTCCAATTCGGCGCGTACCGCTTCATTCGCGGCGGGCAGCTCGGCCACGCCTTCGAAAAGGCGCTTGAAGTAGAGCATGGTGCCGCCGACCAGCAGCGGCACTCGCCCGGACGCGCTGATTTGTCGCATCTCATCGAGCGCATCGTCGCGAAAATCCCCCGCCGAGTAGGGGGTTTCGGGCTCACGAATGTCGATCAGCCGGTGCGGCGCGCGAGCAAGCTCCTCGTGGCTTGGCTTGGCGCTGCCGATGTCCAGGCCGCGATAGACCATCGCCGAGTCGACGCTGATCAGCTCGCAGCCGAGGCGCTCGTGCAGGGCAATGGCGGTATCGGTCTTGCCCGCCGCGGTCGGGCCCATGAGAAAAATCGCCAAAGGGCGTGTGTCGGCCATGGCCGCAAAACTCCGTATCGAGAGGGGCTGGGGCTATTGGCCGCGCAGAAAGAGCTTGTCGAGCGCCTTCATGCTCATCTGCGTCCAGGTGGGTCGGCCGTGGTTGCACTGGTCGCTGCGCTCGGTGCGCTCCATGTCGCGCAGCAGCGCGTTCATTTCATCCAGCGTCAGGCGGCGGTTGGCGCGCACGCTGCCGTGGCACGCCATGGTGGACAACAGCGCGTGTAGCCGCGCCTCGACCTGGTGGCTGCGGCCGAAACTCGCCATCTCCTCGAGCACCTCGCGCACCAGGCCTTCCGGGTCGGCCCCGCTTAAAAGCGCCGGCAGGCTGCGCACCAGCAACGTCTCGGGGCCTGCCACGTCGAGCTCGAGGCCCAGGGCGGCAATCGCCTCGTACTCGCTTTCAACCGTAGCTACCTCCTGGCCGCTGGCAGCGAGCGATACCGGCACCAGCAGCGGCTGGGTATCCACGCCCTGGTGCGCCATCTGGTTTTTCATCCGCTCGTAGACGATGCGCTCGTGGGCGGCGTGCATGTCCACCAACACCAGGCCCTGGACGTTCTGAGCCAGAATGTAGATGCCGTGCAGCTGGCCCAGCGCAAAGCCGAGCGGCGGCGCGCTGGTCGGATCGACCTCCGGCATCGCCACCGGCGCCTCACGCACCTGATGGGACTCCGGGCGCTCGTCACCGCGCGGTTGCGGCGTCAAAAGGCGCTCTTCGTGCTCCGGGTGCAGCGCCTGGTAGCCCTGCATGAAGCGACGCACGCGCTCGGCGCCGGGGTGACGCGCCGGGCCTTCACCCAGCGCCATGCCCTGCTGCTTCCAGCGCGGCGCGGACGTTTCGGGCTCGGCCTCGAAGCCGCTTTGTGCGGGCGCGTCGGCAGGCACGGCCGCCGGTTCGTTGGCACTCTGCTCGGCGGGTTTCGAGGCGGCCAAGCAGTGGTGCAGGCTCGAGTAGAGAAAGTCGTGGACCATGCGCGAGTCGCGAAAGCGCACTTCGTACTTGGTCGGGTGAACGTTGACGTCGACCACGTCCGGGTCGAGCGTAAGGTACAGCACGAACACCGGATGGCGGCCATTGTAGAGCACATCGCGATAGGCCTGGCGCACCGCGTGGGCCACCAGCCGGTCGCGCACCACGCGGCCGTTGACGAAAAAGTACTGCTGGTCGGCCTGGGCGCGGGAATGGGTGGGAAGCCCCACCCAGCCGCTCATTCTGAGCCCGCCGGCTTCCCGCTCGATGTAGCGCGCGTGCTCGATGAAGTTCTTGCCCAGAAGCGAAGCAATACGCCGCTCCCGCGCCGCCGGCGAGTCGCCGGCGGGCAACTGGTGCACGGTTTTCTGGTTGTGGCGCAGCACCCAGGTGATGTCGTAGCGCGACAGCGCCTGGCGGCGAAACGCCTCCTCGACGTGGGCGAACTCGGTCTTTTCGGTGCGCAGGAACTTGCGCCTGGCCGGCGTGTTGAAGAACAGATCGCGCACCGCGACGCTGGTGCCACGCGGGTGCGGCGCGGGCACCACGCGCGCCTCCATGCCGCGCCCTTCGGCGACGACACGAAAGCCCTGAGTGGGATCATCGCTTGCGTTGGAGACGAGCTCCAGGCGCGACACCGAGCTGATCGAGGCCAGCGCCTCGCCGCGAAAACCCAGCGAGCTGACGCCTTCGAGATCCTCGAGGCTTTCGATCTTGCTGGTCGCGTGGCGGGCCAGCGCCAGCGGCAGATCCGCCTCGCCAATGCCTACGCCATCGTCGCGCACCCGCACCAGCCGCGTGCCGCCCTGTTCGATTTCGATATCGATGCGCCGGCTCCCCGCGTCGATGGCGTTCTCCATCAACTCCTTGGTCACCGATGACGGCCGCTCGACCACCTCGCCGGCGGCGATCTGGTTGGCCAGGCGTGCGTCGAGCACATGAATACGCGTTGTCGGGCTCACCTCAGCCACGAGTCACCTCTTTAGTCTTGGCCAATGCACAGGGGCGACTCACGAGCCGGGAATACGCAGCACCTGGCCCACGCGAATCACGTCGCCGTTGAGGTCGTTGGCCTGCTTTAACTGGTTGACCGGCACGCCGTGGCGCACCGCGATGGTCGAGAGCGTATCGCCGGACTGGATGCGGTATTCGTTGCCCGTCGGCGCGCGCTGGTTGTCGCGCTGCCATGCCAGCAGGCTCGCCGGCGGCGGGTTGCGCTCGAAGTGGGCGCGCAGCCCGCTGAAGATCGCCCGCGCAAGCGTCTGCTGGTAGGACGGGTCGCGCAGTCGGCGCTCCTCATCGGGGTTGGAGACGAAGCCGGTTTCGATCAAAAGCGACGGAATGTCCGGCGACTTCAACACCATGAAGCCCGCCTGCTCGACCCGCGACTTGTGCAGCCGGTTGATACGCCCGAGCTGGTCGAGCACTTCGCCACCGATCGCCAGTGAATCGTTGAGCGTGGCGGTCATGGTCAGATCCAGCAGCACCCCGCGCAGCACCTGGTCCTTGTCGCGCAGCGACAGCGCCCCGTCCACCCCGCCGATCAAATCCGAGCGGTTTTCGCTGTCGGCGAGCCACTGGGCGGTTTCCGAGGTCGCCCCGCGCTGAGAGAGCGCGAACACGGAGCTGCCCTGGGGGCGCGGGCTCGAGAAGGCGTCGGCGTGGATCGAAACGAAGAAGTCGGCCTTCTGCTCGCGGGCGAGCTGGGTGCGCTGGCGAAGGCCGATGTAGTAGTCGCTGTCGCGGGTGAGCACCGCCTTGAAGCCCGACGCGGCGTTGATGTCCGCCGCCAGCCGCCGCGCGATCTCCAGCACGATATCCTTCTCACGGGTGCCGCCGGGGCCGATCGCGCCCGGGTCCTCGCCGCCGTGCCCCGGGTCGACGGCAATGATGATGTCGCGACGCGGGTGCGGCTGGGCGGGCTGGACCGCCGTTGGCGCGCGCTCGGCGAGCGGCGCATCCGGCGGCGCGGTGGCTTCGGCCTGGGCTACGGCGCGCTGAGCCTGGATCTCCTGCTCGCGAATCATCGCCTCGATCGGGTCGATCGGGTTCTCCACCGCGCTTTCGCCGGGATACTCCAGATCCACCACCAGGCGGTGGCCGTACTGGTCGTTGGGCGGCAGCGTGAAGTGGCGCGGTGTAATCGCGCGGTTGAGTTCGAGCACCACTCGAAGCCCCCCACCGTCAAGGCGGCCGGTGCGCACGGCGTCGATCGCGCTGTCGTTAAGTGGCAGCGTCGAGGCGTCGGTATCGAGCTCGGTGTCGTCGATATCGATAACCAGCCTTGCCGGGTTGTCGAGGGAAAAAACCTCCGCGCTCGCCGCGCCGGAGAGGTCGAACACCAGCCGCGCGTGGTCCGGCGCCGCCCACAGGCGCATACTCTCGACGGTCGCGGCCTGAACCGGCGCCGAGAGCGCCCAGGCGCCCAGCAGCGCGGCGCCGATCAGGCGTTTGAAGGTGGCGCTCATATCCATTGAATTACACTACTCTCCTGCGGTTTCACTTGGCCGCCTGCAGTGCCGCCAGCACCTGCCGGCCCCAGGGGCTTTCAGACGTCAGCGTCGCCGCTCGTCCCTGGCGGGCGACGCTTAATTCGATACGCACATCGGCGCCGGGTAGCCAACCTTCGCCGCGACTGGGCCACTCGATCAGGCACAGCGCGTCGTCGCTTAAAATATCGCGCCCGCCGATAAACTCGAGCTCTTCCGGGTCCGCCAGCCGGTAAAGGTCCAGATGATACACGCGCCGGGCGTCGAATTCGTAGGGTTCGACCAGCGTGTAGGTGGGACTTTTCACCGCCCCCTGGTAGCCGTAGGCGCGCAGAATACCGCGCGTGAGCGTGGTCTTGCCCGCCCCCAGCTCGCCTTCGAGATAAACCCGCCCGCGCCCTTTCAGCGCGCGCCCAAGCGCTTCACCAAACGCCACGTGGGCGGTTTCATCACTCAACTGCACTTGCATGGCAGGCCTTCACGGGTTGATCAAAATGCGTGCATAGGATGCCAGATCGCTTGCCAGCAAGCCACGCTCGCCGTGCGCTTTTGCCGCCGCGTCACCGGCCAAGGCGTGAACCATGACGCCAAGGCGCGTGGCAAGCTCGAGATCGTCGAACTGGGCGACGAGCGTACCCAGCATACCGCTGAGCACATCGCCCATGCCGCCGCTGGCCATGCCGGGGTTGCCGAAGGGGCATACCACAAGCCCTCCGGGCCCGGCCACCAGCGTTCCCGCGCCCTTGAGCACCACCACCCCGCCGCGGGCGCGCTGAAGCGCGCGGGCCGCGGCCGGGCGATCCGCCTGTACCTCGGCCACCGAGCACTCAAGAAGCCGTGCCGCCTCGCCGGGATGCGGTGTCAGCACCCAGTTATCGCGCGTAAGCGTCGGCCAGCGCGCGGCCAGCAGGTTGAGCGCGTCGGCATCCACCACCAAAGGTGCCTCGGTCTTGAGTGCAGCCTGCAGTACCGCCTGGCCCCAGGCGCCTTCGCCCATGCCCGGCCCCACCACGATCACATCCCCGATTTGGGCAAAGGCGGCGGCGTCAGCGCCGCCAGCAACGCTTCTGGCCATGATTTCCGGGCAGCGCGTGAGGCTTGCGCTGACGTGCTCGGCGGCGGTGGCCAGGCTCACCTTACCGGCACCCAGGCGTGCCGCCGCCTGGGAGGCCAGAAGCGCCGCACCACCGAACCCCGGCGCGCCGCCCATGACCAGTACGTGGCCAAAGTGGCCCTTGTGTCCGGCGCGCGGCCGCGGTGTGAAGGCGCTCACAAGCCAGCTCTCCTCCAGCCGCCAGGCGGTGGGCACGATATCGAAAAAGGCCTGGGCCTTGACGCCGAGGGGGCGAAAGTCGATCTCGCCGCTATAGCCCGGTGCATCGCCGGTGTGCAGGCCGATCTTGTCGCCGATGAAGGTCACGGTGCAGTCGGCGTTTACCGCCGCGCCCTGAACCGCGCCGGTGTCCGCAGCGATCCCCGAGGGCACGTCGAGCGAGAGCACCGGCTTTCCGGCACGGTTGATGGCATCGATCAGGGTACGCGCCTCGCCTTCGACCGGGCGCGAAAGCCCGGTGCCCAAGAGCGCGTCGACGATCACCTCGCCGGTCAGCGTCATGCCGGCTTGAAAGCGCTCGCAGCCCACGCCGGCGGCGCTGGCGAGCTCGGCGGCGCGGGCGGCGTCGTTAGCAAGCGACTCAAGCTCGCGACTCGAGATGCGCTGCACCTTGAGCCCGGCCTGCTGAGCCAGCGCTGCCAACACGTGGCCGTCGCCGCCGTTGTTGCCGCTACCGCAAATCACACTCACGCTTTTCGCCTGGGGCCAGCGCGCGCGGAAACTGTGCCAGGCGCTGGAGGCGGCGCGCTGCATCAGCGCGAAGCTCTCGATGCCGGCGGCGATGGTGCGCCGGTCGAGCTCGCGCACTTGGGCGGCGGTGTAGAGCGGGCGTAGCGTCTCAACGCTCGGTTCGGGGTTCATTAATGGTTTAGGCGTCCGGCCTGAAGTCGACACAAGCGCTCCTTGTCGTTGGATGAAATGGAAAGGGCGGCGATGGCCAACAGTATGGAACGAAGTGCGAGCGTCGGCGCGTAAAACTGGTGTCAGGGTTTGGCGCAGCGGCCTGTCAGCACGACTTGAGGCTCGGCTGCAAGCCGCGCGCAGGGCGCGACTGCAACCCACCGGTCACGCCGTGAGCACCTACTCGCCGCCGGCTTTCAGGAAGGTCTTGCGGTAGTGGGCGAGCTCGGCGATCGACTCCTTGATGTCGTCCATCGCCAGGTGCACGTTCTTCTTGCCAAAGCCCTCGAGCGCCTTCGGGTTCCAGCGCTTGGCCAGCTCCTTGACCGTGGAGACGTCAAGGTTGCGGTAGTGGAAAAACGCCCAGAGCGAGGGCATTTCGCGCTCCAGAAAGCGCCGGTCCTGGTGGATGCTGTTACCGCACATGGGCGAGGTGCCGGGCTCAACAAAACGGCTCAGAAACGCCAGCGTCTCGCGCTCGGCCGCCGCGGTATCCACCTGGCTCTGTTTGACCCGCGCCACGAGCCCGGAGTCGCCGTGGGTCTTCTGGTTCCAGTCGTCCATGGCGGCAAGCAGGCTGTCCGGCTGGTTCACCGCGATCACCGGGCCTTCGGCGATCACGTTCAGATCGGCGTCGGTGACGAGCGTGGCGACTTCGATGATGCGCTCTTTCTGCGGGTCGAGCCCGGTCATTTCCAAGTCGATCCAGACCAGCAGGTCGCGGCGCGGGGCAGTCGTGTCAGGCATGAGATTCTCCAAAGCGGGCAAGGCGTGAGCGCCGGGTCGTTACCCGGATCACGTTAACAGGTACACTAACGCCATTGTACCGATCATCGGGTGGTCATGCGCAAACGTAAACTGAGCCGCCAGCAGCGCTGGCGGGTGGAAAAGATCCAGGCCGAGCGCGCCAGCCGCGCGCAAAAGCGCGACGCCGACGACAGCCAGAAGCTCGCCGCCGGTGAATACGGCGCCGAGCAGCCCGGTCGTGTGATGGCGCACTTCGGCCGCACCCTCGAGGTGCGCGACAGCGTAGGCACCCCGGTGCGCTGCCATCTGCGCGCCAACCTGGAGGGCCTGGTCACCGGCGACCAGGTGATCTGGCGCGCGGGCCAGGACGGCGCCGGCGTGGTGGTCGCCCGCCAGGAGCGCGACAGCGTTCTCAAGCGCCCGGACGCCCGCGGGCTGTTGAAGCCGGTGGCGGCCAACATCGACCAGATTCTGATCGTCTTCGCCGTCGAGCCCGCCCCGCACCCCAATTTGATCGACCGCTACCTGGTCGCCGCCGAGGCAACCGGTATCGCCCCGGTACTGGTGCTCAACAAGACCGACCTGCTGCCGGAAGACGGCGGCGAGCTTGGCGAACTGCTGGCGCGCTACGAAGCCCTTGGTTACCCGGTGGTGCGCACCACCACGGCCAACGCGCCGGGCCTGGCACCGCTTCGCGAGCAGCTTGCCAAGCGCACCTCGGTGTTCGTGGGGCAAAGCGGCGTGGGCAAGTCGTCATTGATCGACCTGCTCTTGCCCGACGAGACCCTGCGCATCGGCGCGCTTTCCGAGGATTCGCGCAAGGGCACACACACCACCACCACCGCCAGGCTCTACCCCATGAACGCCGCCGAGGTAGCCGACGGCGAGCTGATCGACTCGCCGGGGATTCGCGAGTTCGGCCTGGTGCACCTTACCGAGCAGGAAGTGACCGAGGGCTTCATCGAGTTTCGCCCTTATCTGGGGCGCTGTCGCTTTCGCGACTGCCGCCACCGCTCGGAGCCGGGCTGCGCTTTACGCGACGCCGTCGAGGCAGGCAAGATTCATCCAGAACGTTTCGCCAGCTACCGGCGTATACTCGAAAGCCTGACCGCCTGACGGCACGGGCCCCACTGAAGGAGCGGTTCATGAGCGCTGACCACCCATCCAGCGAACAAAACGTCTTGCCCCTGATCGTAGAGCCCGGTGAACTCGCCGCGCACCTCGATCATCCCGAGCTTCTGATCGTCGACGTGCCGACCAACCCGGAGAGCTACCGCCAGGGCCACGTACCCGGCGCGGTGTATCTCGACTTTCGCTACCTGCTGCGCGGCGAAGGCCCGGTGCCCAACGAAGTGCCGGACGTCGACTTTCTTTCGCAGCTGTTCAGCGCTTTGGGCCTGACCCGCGACACCCATGTGGTGGCCTACGACGACGAAGGCGGCGGCTGGGCGGCGAGGCTTCTCTGGACGCTGGATCTGATCGGTCACACCCGCTACTCGTACCTCAACGGCGGCATTCACGCCTGGCGCGACGAAGGCCTCGATGAGAGCACCGAGCAGACCCGGCCCGAGCCTTCCGAGTACCGCGCCGAGGTGCTCAACCCGCACACCCTGATCACTCGCGAGGAGATCGAGGAGAAGCTCGAGGATCGTAACTTCGCGATCTGGGATGCGCGCTCGAAGGGCGAGTACGACGGCGAAAAAGGCAATAACAAGCGTCTGGGCCACATTCCGGGGGCGGTGAACATGGACTGGGTCGACGCCATGGACCGCACCCGCGCGCTGCGCATTCGCGACTACGCCGAGCTCGTCACCGAGCTCGAAGCGATGGGCCTGACGCCGGACATGGAGATCGCCACCCACTGTCAGAGCCACCATCGCAGCAGCTTTACCTGGCTTGTGGGCAAAGCGCTTGGGTTCGACATCCGCGGCTACGCCGGCTCCTGGGGCGAGTGGGGCAACCGCGACGATACGCCGATCGAAAAGTAGCGCCACCCTGACCTGCTCCCCCGTACCCGACGAAAAGAACGCACTGTGACGCTATCTCAAAAGATTTTCTCGCTGATTCAATACCCGCTGCCCCATCACGGCATTTCGCGCCTGACCGGCGCCTTCGCTCGTAGCGAAACGCCGTGGCTCAAGAACGCGCTGATCAAGGCATTCATCAAGCGCTTTAACGTCGACATGCGTCAGGCCCTGGAGCCCGACCCGACGGCCTACCCCCACTTCAACGCGTTCTTCACCCGCGCGCTGAAAGCCGACGCCCGTCCGCTCGGCGACGGCCTTCTGAGCCCCGCCGACGGCGCGCTTTCGCGCCACGGGCGGATACAGGCCGGCCAGCTGCTGCAAGCCAAGGGCCACACCTACTCGGCCCAGACACTTCTGGGCGGCGACGCCGCACTTGCCGAGGAGTTCATGGGCGGAAGCTTCGCCACGGTATATCTATCGCCAAGCGACTATCACCGCGTGCATATGCCCATGAGCGGCACGCTGCGCGAGATGATCTATGTTCCCGGGCGTATTTTTTCGGTCAATCAGGCCACGGCCCGCTACGTGCCCAACCTGTTTGCCCGCAACGAGCGCTTGGTGTGCGTCTTCGATAGCCCCCAGGGCGCATTTGCGATGGTACTGGTCGGCGCGATGGTAGTCGCTGCGATCGAGACCGTGTGGGCAGGCCAGATCACGCCGCGGGCCTGTACGCCACAGCGCACCCGCTTCGAGCACCCGGTGACGCTCGAGCGCGGTGAGGAGATGGGCCGCTTCAAGCTCGGCTCGACGGTGGTGATGTGTTTCGAGAGCCCGGTCGATTTCGACGATCTGGCGCCGGAGACAGCGGTGCAGATGGGCCAGCGCTTGGCCGATACGCCCGCCGGCGCCCCGGTCAGCGCCTGACACCCTCCAGAAAAATCGCCACGCAGCGTTGGGCCCGGGCGCTGCAGCGCGCTTCATCGATGGCCAGGTCGCGACCGAGCAGCGCATTGATGTGCCACTCGCCCAGCAGCATCCCCATGAAAATGCCCGCCGCCTCTCGGGGCGCCTCGAGCGCGAGCCTTCCCTGCTCGACCTGATCGCTCAGATACGCCGCCAGCGCCTCGCGGGTACGGTCGGGCCCGCGCACGAGAAACAGCTCGCCAAGCGCCGGTGCGCGCTCGGCTTCAAACGCAAGCCCCCGCATCAGCCGAATGACGCCGGGGTCGAAGACCAGCATCAGCATGCGCCGGCCGAGCTCATACAGTACCTGTTCCGGCGCCTGGCGGTCGCGCCGCCCCGCCTCGAGCACCGCCCAAGCGGTTTCGATATGGCGCTCCATCGCCGCGGTGAATAGCCCCTCCTTGTTGCCGAACTGCTTGTAAAGCGTGGCGAGCGACCCGCCGGCGCGAGCGACCACGTCGTTCACGCTGGCCCCGGCGTAGCCCTGCTCCAGAAACACATCCCGCGCTGCGTCCAGCAGTCGTTCACGCCGTGCGGCGCCCCGCGGAATCCGCGCATCACTGTTTTCCTTCTTGCCCACTGTCCACTCCGCCCCATCGGTTTTTCTTCACGCAACGCTTATTCGGCGCGCCACTGCTCGTCCAGGTCACTGATGAAATCCTGCACCCGATACGTCACGCTGGATATGTAGTGTAGCATTCATTACACTATTGATCCTTACCCTTTCGGCACCCGGCCGACACGTTCGAATCGAGGAGTAGCCATGGCTCAGGGCGACGCTCAAGTCGATAACGCTAACCCTTCCCACAGTGCGCCTACTGCGCAGACCACGCCTGAAAAGCGTGGGCGCAAATGGCTATTGTTGGCGATCGGTCTGATCGCGCTGGCCGCACTTGGCTGGTGGCTCGTTGGCTGGTGGCAGGTGGGCCGCTTCATGATCGACACCGACAACGCCTACGTGCGCACCGACAGCGTAGCGCTGAGCGCGGAGCTTTCGGCGCGGGTGGTCGACGTAGCGGTGATCGAAAACCAAACGGTCCAGCGGGGCGATCTGCTCGTACAGCTCGACGACGCCGGCTATCGCGACCAATTAAACCAGGCTCGGGCGCAGCAGGCGGTAGCTGCGGCGGCGCTTGCGCAAACCCGGCGCCAGGTGGCGCTGCAGCAGGCCGCCATCGACCAGGCGCGCACCCAGGTGGACGCCGCCCAGGCCGATGTCGACCGCGCACGCGCGCACCTTGAGCGCTCGACGTCGCTGGCCGCCAACAACTACGGCTCGCGCCAGCAGCGCGAAGACGACGAAAGCGCGCTGCGCGTGGCCGAGGCTACTTTGGCGAGCCGCCGCGCCGGCGTCGTTTCTGCCGAGCGCCAGCTGGCGGTAGCGGAAAGCGACGTCACCCGCGGCGAGGCAAGCCAGCAGGCCGCCGAAGCGGACTTTGCCTATGCCCAGCACCAGCTCGACAAGACGCGCATCACCGCCCCGCGGGACGGCGTTATCGGCAACCTGCGGGTGAAAACCGGCGCGCTTGCACAGCCGTCGCTGACGTTGATGCAGCTGGTGCCCATCGAATCTGCCTATATCAGCGCCAACTACAAGGAGACCCAGCTCGAACGTATCCGCATCGGTCAGCCCGCTGCGATTCATCTGGACGCCTACCCGAACATTACCTTTGAAGGCGTGGTCGAGAGCCTGTCGCCGGCCACCGGCACCGAGTTCAGCCTGCTGCCCCAGGACAACGCCACCGGCAACTTCAACAAGATCGTCCAGCGCGTCCCGGTGCGTATACGCGTGACCGGCCCGCGTGAGTCACTTGGCCTATTGCGCGCCGGGCTCTCCGCCGTGCCCGAAATCGATACGCGTGGCCTCGATAGCGAGCGCGACGACCGCCAGGCCAGCGCCGCCCTCGAGCCTCAGACACCGCAATGAGCGCCGCCTCTCAACCCGGCGCGCAGGGTGTGAGCGATATGCCGCCCTGGCCGCAGCGGATCGGCTTCATCGCCGCGGTGTTCGGCATGTTCATGGCGATTCTGGATATCCAGATCGTCGCCAGCTCGCTCAACGAGATCCAGTCCGGGCTTTCGGCGAGCCAGGATCAGATCTCCTGGGTGCAGACCTCCTACCTGATCGCCGAAATCGTGATGATTCCGCTCTCGGGCATGCTGATGCGTATTCTTTCCACCCGGGTCGCCTTCACCCTCTCCTGCGCCGGGTTCACGCTGGCGAGCCTGGGCTGCGCGCTAGCGGGCTCCATCGAGCAGCTGATCGTACTGCGGGCGATCCAGGGCTTCATGGGCGGGGCGATGATTCCGATCACCCAAGCGATCAGTTTTTCGATCTTCCCGCGCCGGGTGATGGGCAGCGTGCAGGCGGTGATCGGCATGGTGGTGACCATGGCGCCGTCGATCGGCCCAACGGTAGGCGGCTACATCACCGAAACCCAGAGCTGGCACTGGCTGCTTCTGGCCAACGTGATTCCCGGCATTCTGGTGTGCTGGGCGGCCTGGAATTTCCTCGATATCGACAAACCCAACCACGCGCTCGCGCGCCGGCTCGACGTGATCGGGCTTGTGCTGATCGCACTGTTTCTCGGCTCGCTGGAGTTCGTGCTGGAAGAGGGCCCGGGGGACGACTGGTTCGCCAGCCGCGAGATCGTCGCGTTCAGCCTGCTGTGCGTGGCCGCCGGCGCGTGGTTTTTCACGCGAACGCTGAGAAGCCCCCACCCGATCGTCGATCTTCGCGCCTTCGCCAATCGTAACTTCGCCATCGGCGCCGGCATGGGGTTCATCATCGGTATCGCGCTTTATGGGCTTGTTTACATCATGCCGCTGTTCTTCGGCTACGTGCGCGGCTACTCGAGCCTGCAGATCGGCCAGGTAATGTTCGTCACCGGCATGACGATGTTCTTCTGCGCGCCGCTGGTCGGCAAGGCTACCAACCATCTGGACCTGCGCCTTTTACTGTTCTTCGGTTTTCTGCTGGTCGGCGTCGGGACAATGATGAACGCCAACCTCACCGTGGAGTCCGGCTTCTGGCAGTTCTGCCTGCCGCAGATCGTACGCGGCATGGGGCTGATCATGTGCATCATCCCCGCCTCGCGTATCGCGCTTGGCACCCTGCCCCCGGCGGAGGTGGGCAACGCCAGCGGCCTGTTCAACGTGATGCGAAACCTGGGCGGCGCCGTGGGGCTGGCGCTGCTCGATACGGTGCGCGATATTCGCGAGGACTTCCACTGGAACCAGCTGATCCCCGCCATCGACACCGGCCGTGAGGTAGTGGTGGCCGAAATCGCAAAATACGAGGCGCTGCTTTCCGGCGCCGTCGCCGACGCTCACCAGGCGGCGGTGGGCCTGATCGCCCAGCGCGTTGCCCAGCAGGCTCAGGTGCTCGCCTTCAACGACATCTTTACCTGGCTGGGGCTCGTTTACATCGCAACGGTCCCGCTGGTGTTTCTGCTCAAGCGCATTCGCGCCTAAAAAGGATCAACAGCGCGGCGTAGCGAAGGCGAGCACCTCTTCCAGGCGCGCCTTGCCAAGCGCCAATTGGATCAACCGGTCGATACCCAGCGCCACGCCGGCGCCTTCGGGCATACCGTGCTCGAGCGCGGCCAGCAGCCGCTCGTCGATGGCCACCGGCGCCAGCCCCAAACGCTCGCGCTCGGCGTTGTCCTCGATAAAGCGCGCGCGCTGCTCGGCTGCGTCCACCAGCTCGTCGTAGCCGTTGGCAAGCTCCATACCGTCGATATACAGCTCGAAGCGCGAGGCGACCCACTCGCCCTCCTCGTCCCGGTGGCGCTTGGCCAGCGCCGCCTGGCTTGCCGGGTAATCCACCACGGCGCTGATCTCGCCCCTACCGAGCGTGGGCTCGATCACCACGCTCATCAGCAGATCCAGGC
Source organism: Halomonas sp. HNIBRBA4712 (assembly GCF_043558675.1). Taxonomy (NCBI): domain Bacteria; kingdom Pseudomonadati; phylum Pseudomonadota; class Gammaproteobacteria; order Oceanospirillales; family Halomonadaceae; genus Halomonas; species Halomonas sp. HNIBRBA4712. The sequence goes on from NZ_JBIFXR010000002.1 coordinate 521,892, forward strand.
AGGTATCGCGCGGCTCCTCCGCCAGGTGGCCAGCGGGCATGGCGCCGTGCTTTTCGGCCAGCCGGCGCAGCTCATCGAGCGGCGCGGTGAATGGGTCAAGGCCAAGGTGATGCTTGAACAGTGCACGGTAGCTATAGCGCTCGAGCGGCAGATCCGGGGCGCAAAGCAGCGCCTTGATCAGCGCGGCGCTCTCCTCGATCAAATCCACCAGGGTGAAGCCTAGGCGGTACCACTCGAGCATGGTGAACTCGACGTTGTGGCGCGCGCTCACTTCGCCGTCGCGAAAGCTTCGCGCCAGCTGAAAGATCGGCCCGCTGCCCGCGGCCAGAAGCCGCTTCATGTGAAACTCCGGCGAGGTTTGAAGCCAGAGCGTGCGCGACTCAGCCCCGATTTGGGCGTGGGTCGAAAGCGACGCCAGGTGGACGTCGGTGCTGCCACCCTGGCCAAGCACGGGTGTGTCCACCTCCAGCACGCCGCGCTCGGCAAAGAAGGCACGCACCTGGGCGAAAAGGCGTGCGCGGGCCTTCAGCGTGTCGATATCCGCACTGGGGCGCCATTCGAGGGCCATGGCCAGTTCCTCAAAAGAAAAGCCACGCAACGGCGTGGCTTGGAGAAGGCAGGCTCGGCGAACGAGCCCGTTGAATCAGGCGCGGGAGACGTAGTCGCCGGAGCGGGTGTCGATCTTCAGCACTTCGCCCTGGTTGATGAACAGCGGCACGCGCACTACGGCACCGGAGGAAAGCGTGGCAGGTTTGGAGCCGCCCTGGGCGGTATCGCCCTTGAGCCCCGGGTCGGTCTCGACGACTTCGAGTTCGATGAAGTTAGGTGCCGATACCGCAATGGCCTTATCGTTCCACAAGGTAACGGTATAAGGCACCTGCTCCTTCAGCCACTTTTCGGTCTCGCCCAGCGCCTTTTTCTCGACCGCGTACTGCTCGAAGGAGCCGTCGGTCTTCATGAAGTGCCACATGTCGCCGTCGGTGTAGAGGTACTCCATTTCGAGTTCCATGACGTCGGCGCCTTCCAGCGACTCGCCGGACTTGAAGGTACGCTCCCAGACGCGGCCGGTCATGAGGTTACGCAGCTTCACGCGGTTGAAGGCCTGGCCCTTGCCGGGCTTGACCAGCTCGTTGTCGACGATCGAACACGGATCGCCGTCGAGCATTACTTTCAGACCGCCCTTGAATTCGTTGGTAGAATAGTTCGCCATGATCTCTCTCACTAATCGGTTGCTAAGTAGCGCGCATCAACGCTGCCATCGAGCGCCATTCAAGCGACGCTGTTGACGAGTGCGCGCATCATAACCCGAAGGAGGGCTTTTTTGCAGGAGAACATGAGGATCCCGGCCATCCACGCCGACGAAGGCGTAAGCGACGCCAAACCGAGCTGGCAGCGCCAGCTCTCCGGGGCGATTCGCGACCCAGGCGCGCTGCTCGAACGCCTGGGGCTGGCAGATCGCTGGCTTGATGGCGCACGCTTGGGCCACGCGCTGTTCGAGGTGCGCGTCCCTGAGGCCTACGCGGCACGTATCAACAGCGCCGACCCGCAAGACCCGCTATTGAGACAGATACTGCCGCTGGGTGAGGAGACGCGAACGCACCCGGGCTTCGTGCAGGACCCGCTGGAAGAAGCCGACCACCGCCCCGCTCGTGGCCTGATTCACAAGTACCGGGGTCGGGTGCTCCTGATCGCAAGCCCCGCCTGCGCGGTCAACTGCCGCTACTGCTTTCGCCGCCACTTCCCCTACGCCGAAAACTCGCCGTCCCGCGCCCAGTGGCAGGAAGCGCTCGACTACCTGCGCGGTGACGAAAGCATCCATGAAGCGATTCTCTCCGGCGGCGATCCGCTGGCGGCAAGCGACCGCCAGCTTGGCTGGCTGGTGGGTGAGCTGGAAAAGATCCCCCACCTCAAGCGCCTGCGTATCCATACTCGCCTGCCGGTGGTGATTCCCGACCGGGTCGACGACGCCCTGCTCGGCTGGCTCGACGCCACGCGGCTGCAAAAAGTGATGGTGCTGCACATCAACCACGCCAACGAAATCGACCAGGCGGTGGTCGATGCCTGCGCACGGCTCAAAAAGGCCGGGGTGACGCTTCTGAACCAGAGCGTGCTGCTGCGCGGCGTCAACGACGATGTCGCCACGCTCGCCACACTTTCTGAACGGCTATTCGAGGCGGGCCTCCTGCCCTACTACCTGCACGTGCTCGACCCGGTCCAGGGCGCCGCGCACTTCGATGTGCCGGACGATGAGGCGCGCGCGTTGGTGAGCGAACTGCGCGCTCATCTGCCCGGTTTTTTAATGCCGAGGCTGGTGCGCGAGATTCCGGGGGAGGCGAGCAAGACGCCGCTTTGAAAGCAGGCTCTGAAAAGTTCAGCCGGTAGACGTATTTCAGTTCCCTGAATCAACCACTTCGAGAGTAATACCGCGTCGGCGCTTGAACGCCTCGAGCCGGTCATCGCCGGCCTGGTCATCGGTGATTAGCGTCCAGTGGCTCAGCATGGGGGTCCAGTGCTGCTGGCGAGCGCTCCCCAGCTTGGACGAATCCGCCAGCACGACCACGTGCAGTGCGCGGCGGATCATCATCTCCTTGAGATACGCCTGCTCGGCGCTCGCCTCACAAAGCCCCAGATCCGCCACGACGCCGTCGGCGCTCATGAACAGCTTGTCGACCGATAGCCGCTCGAGTGCTGCCTGAGCGGTCACTCCGTAGGTGGTCATACTGGCCGCGCGCAAATCCCCGCCGAGAAACGTCACCTTGCAATCCATGATGGCCGCCAGCGCAGGGAGCGCCCCCAGATTGTTGGTGAACACGTGTAGTCCTCGACGCTGCCCGAGCAGCCTGGCTAGCGCCGAGGTGGTGGATCCACCGTCGAGCAGCAGCGTGTCGCCATCCTCGATGTGTGCAAGGGCGGCTTGAGCCAGATGCGCCTTTACGTCGCCCCGCTCTTGCTGGCGCTGAGAAAGCGGTAGCTCCGGCTCACGCTTACCCACCACCGCGGCGGCGCCGCCATAGGTACGCACGATGTACCCTTCGTCGGCCAGCGCCGAAAGATCGCGCCGTACCGTGGCTTCCGAGATATCGAAGCGCTCGCAAAGAGTTTCTACATCGGTGATGCCGTTGTGAACTGCCTCCAGCATGGCACTGCGGCGCTTGGCGACTTTCATTGAGGCTCCTTACGGCGGGCTCGAATGCTCGGCATCAGGTTGAACGAGTATCAGGATGAAAAAGACACGCCGTGGCGCTTGGCAACGATGTCAGAAAGCTCGGGCACGAAGCTCTCGCCGGCGCCTTCCTCGAGCGCGCTGGCATAAAGATCCTTGATCGCGTGAGCAACCCCCGCTTGAACCTTCAGATCATCGGCCAGATTGGCCACATAGCGAATGTCCTTGCCGGCATTGGCCAGCGAAAAACGGTGCGCATCGCGGTCGCGCTCCAGCACGTACTGGAAAAACGTCTGATAGAAACCGCTGTCCATCCGGCTGCCGCGAATGACGCTGTCGAATACCGCCGGCGTCACCCCTGCCTTGGCCCCGATGGTGAGCGCTTCCGAGTAGATCGCACCATAGCCCATGGCCAGGAACTGATTGAGCAGTTTCATGGTATGGCCGGCACCCGCCGGGCCGACGTGCAGAATTTTGCCCGCCCAGCACTCGAGGACCGGGCGCACCGCTTCGAGCGTCGCCTCATCGGTACCCACGATCGCCTGTAGCTCGCCAGACTCCGCCTGGGTGGGCGTGCCGCCCAGCGCGGCGTCCATGAAGGTAACACCCTTGGCTGCCAGGGTCTCGTTCAGCCGCCGTGTGAGGGTCGGGTCCGAGGTCGAGCAGTCGACGATGACGAGCCCTTCGTGGGCGCCGGACGCCAGGCCCTGCTCACCTTCGACGATCGCCTCGACGTCAGGCGCACCGGGTACGCAAATGAACACGATATCCGAGCACTGCGCCAACGCCTGGGCCGAGTCTACCGCTTGAGCGCCAAGCTCGAGAAGCGGTGTCAGACTCTTTTGGCGAGGATCGTAAACCGACATCGAATAACCGCCCTGAATGATATTACGCGCGATATTGACGCCCATCAGGCCCAGGCCGATAAAACCGATACGTTTCATTCTACATTCTCCTTGACAGTGCTTGTGGTGATAGGCTTTTCACGGCGATTGGCGAGATCGACGGCCTGGGTAAGTGCTTCCAGAAGGCTGCGCTCGTCGGCGATGCCCTTGCCGGCGATATCGAAGGCAGTGCCGTGGTCCACCGAGGTACGAATGACCGGCATTCCCACGGTCACGTTCACCCCGGCCTCGAGCCCCATGACCTTGACCGGACCATGCCCCTGGTCGTGATACATCGCCACGACCACATCGAAGTCGCCGCGTCCGGCGCGGAAGAACAGCGTGTCCGCCGGCAGCGGCCCCTGAACATTCCAGCCCCGAGCGGTGAGTGCTTCGATGGCGGGTACGATCTTCTGCTCCTCTTCACCGTAACCGAACAGACCGTTCTCGCCGGCGTGAGGATTAATGCCGCATACCCCGATGCGCGGGTTGTCGATACCGGCGCGCACTAACGTATCGTGGGCGCGCTCGATGGTGCGCTGCACGAGCCCCGGCTCGATACGATTGATGGCATCCAGAAGCCCGATATGGGTCGTGACGTGGATCACGCGAAGATTGGGGGCCACCAACATCATCGACACCTCATCGATGCCGGTCAGGTGCGCCAGCATCTCGGTATGGCCCGGGTAGATATGGCCGCCGGCGTGCAGCGCCTCCTTGTTCAATGGGGCCGTGCAAATGGCGTCCAGCTCGCCCTTTTGGGTCAGCTCGACGGTGCGCGCGATGAACTGGTAGGCGGCGTCGCCGGCTACCGGCGATACCTGGCCATAGGGCAGGTCATCGGGGATCAATCCAAGATCGATGCAATCAAGAGTGCCCGGGGCGAACGTCGCTTCGCTGACCTCATCGATGACGTTGATCACAAGCTCGCTACCGACGATCTGGCCCGCCTTTTTCAAACGGCCTGCGTCGCCGATGACCAGCGGCCGGCAGACGTTATAGACACTCTCATGGGCCAACGCCTTCATGATGACTTCAGGGCCGATGCCCGCGGCATCGCCCATGGTGATACCTACGACAGGAAGGTAGCTCATTGGTACTGTTACTCCGAAATTATCAGGTCGAAAAGCTGCACGTCCGTTGTCAACGAGGTGCACGGCGACGAACGAGGGTTTGCCAAACCTCGGTCAGGGTCTGCTCCCGACCGAAGGCGCCCGCCTTGGTCACCACCGGTGCGCCCAGGCTTGTGACCGAAAGCGCTACCCCAGGCTCGAGCTCGTCCAGCAGGCGCATTCGATCAATGTCCGCCGCGCCCAGCAGCGCGCGTGCCGTTTCGCCGCCGGTGGCGACCAGCGCACCGATGCGGTCGAGATGCCCCCCCAAGTGGCTGGCCAGGCGCTGAGACAATGCGTAGCCATTGATGGACGCATCCGGGGCCTGCCGTGCCAAAGTGACCAGTACGTCCTGCCCCCGCTCGATAGCGCGCTGCGCGCCAGCCAATGCCTCGGGTATCTCGGTCGATGCGAGCAGCTCGTCGATAGCGACCGTAAAGCAGGCCATATTCTCGCCGCCCTGGGCAAGGAGATGATCGACCTGGCGATGCGAGATCGCGGACATGCTGCCCACGACGGTCAGCACCGGCCCCGCCACCGTAACGCCAGGCTGGGCATTGGCCGCCTTTCCACTGAGTAGCGAAGCGCATATCGCGTTGGAGAGCCCGGCCGAGCCGACCCAGAAAATGCCACTAAGCTGCCGAGCGGCGCGCGCGAGGCAGTCCAGATCTTCGTCGGTTTCCGCATCGCACACCACGGCCCCGACGCCTCGGTCGCGGTGCCCAAGCAGGAGCCGGCCGAGCGCGTCGACCGGAGTATTGCGCAACGCATCAAGGGACAAATACGCCGACTCCACGCCCACTTCATCGAGCAGCCCATCGAGCGATGCCCTACCCTGGCGACCCTCGTTCTGCCATACCGGCGTCTGTTCTACCGGAGTGTCGTCGATGTATTGGCGTGCGCCGCGGGTGTAGCGTTTCATTAGCGGCATGGCCGGGGCCACGATCGCCATGCCTGCCTCGGGAATCAGCGCGGCGACTTCCTGCGCCCAGTTGCCGCGCAGAGTCGAATCGATTTTCTTGTAGAGCCCAGGCCCTGAGCTGCGCACCGACCGCCAGGTATCGACGTTGACGGCGGCTGCCGCCTCGGGCGCCAGGTGGCGCGAATCCGTATCGAACACCACTACCTCGGCCTGGTTGAGGCTCTTGCGCGCCAGCTCGATGGAGGTCTTCAAGCCGGCCCGGGCGAAACTCACCGCGCAGTCCGCCGCCCCGGAAAGGTCGTCGGCCAAAATGATCAATCGCGTCGGCCCGGTAAGCGGCGTGGTTGACGTTTCAACCATCAGCGATAGACCTGCATCAGTTCGTCGAGCTTGAAGCGTTGCTCTTCGCTCAGCGGTAGCGCCGGCGCGCGGGTGGGGCCAGCGGGCATGCCCATCAACTCCGCTGCCGCCTTGAGTACCACCGGCATGGTCGCCATGCCGAAGGCGGTTCGCAGAACGCGCAGTTTTTCCTGGGACTCGCGGGCCGTTTCCATATCGCCCGCCTGAAAAGCGTTGTAGATACTCATCACCGTATCGGGTACCGCATTGGTGGTGGCCGCCACGGCACCATCGGCGCCTGCCAGAAGTCCCCAAAGAATGAGCGAATCGGTACCGGTAAACACCGCGAAGTCGTCGCGCTTCAAGCCGATGAGCTGGGTCAGTCGATCGAAATCCCCGCCGCTGTCCTTGATGCCCTGGATCATGGGCAGGTGCGAAAGCTCGGCGACGGTATCGACATTGATGGTGCCGCCGGTCTTGGCGGGAATGTTGTACAGCATGAACGGCAGCGTCGCCTGCTCGGCGATCGCGGTGTAGTGAGTCACCAGCTCGCGCTGGGATACCGCGTTGAAGTAGGGCGTGATGATCGAACAGGCATCGACGCCGACCTGGGCCATTCGCGCGTTCATGTCGATCACCGCTTGAGTGGTGAAGGCGCCGGTGCCTGCGATCACCGGCACCCGGCCTCGAGCCTGGTCGACCACGATACGCGCTACGTCGATTTTTTCTTCATCATCGAGCGCGAAGAACTCGCCGTTGGTGCCCAGCGCGAAGAGCCCATGAACGCCCTTTTCGACCAGGGTGTCCACCAGCGTGCGTAGGCCAGCTTCATCAACGGTCTGGCGGTCGGTCAGCGGCGTAATCAGGGCGGGAATGATCCCCTTGAATGGCGTCATGAACCTTTTCCTATATGAATTACGATCGAATCGATCATAAAATGATCGAAAAGAATAACAATCGCAACCATACGTCTATTTTACGACTTAGCGATATTCCTAAAATTCTACATAACCATATGTATTGAATAATATTTAAAATATTTTAACTTTCGTATATTAGCCAAAAGTTTAAATGCAAGGAATGATCAATTCGATCAATTTAGAACAACTGGAGCGTTTGGACGGTTGCGCCGGGCCTCTATTGAACCCCTTTCAGGTGTTAATTCGCTGCATAACAACAACCGGAGTCCACATGACGATACGTAAATCACTCAAAGCACTGCTCGCTTCCACGCTGCTGCTTCCCATGACCGCGGTGGCTCAGGATGCAACGGTTCGCATCATTTCCCAGGACCCGGGAACGGGCTGGTACGCCTACGGTTCGGCGGTAGGTGACATCATCAAAAAGTCTCAGGGCGAACTTGATCTGAACGCGGACGTGTTACCTCGCGGCGGCGGCATGATGAACCCGTTAGCCGTGGGCCAGGGGGCAGCGGACCTGGGCTTTGCCACTGCCAACGCCGCGCTTTGGGCGCGTGACGGCATCGGCGAGGAGTTTGAAGGCCGCGCCGCGGGAAATCTGCGTACGCTCGTCGGCGGCCTGCAGGCGGCCTACACGACCGTCGTCGCCCGCCGCGCCTACGTGGAGCGCACGGGGCTCGAAACCTTCGAGGAAATGGTCAACGCGGATAACCCGCCACGTTTCGTGCTCAAGCCCACCGGCTCCCAGGTGCCGATCCTGGCCGATCACATGTTCGAAGCCCTCGGCACCAGCCTCGACGAAATGCGCGACCAGGGCGCGATCAATCAGATCAGCACCGCTCAGATCGCGCAAATGATGCGCGATGGCACCGCAGACGTTTATATCGAAAACGCCCCGCTCGGCCAGGCCACCATGCAGGAGCTGGCGCTGACCACCGATCTCTTCTTCGCCCCCATGTCCGACGACATACTTGATCACATGACCGAGGTGGGCGTGCCGCGAATCACTCTGCCCGACGGCAGCTACGAAGGCATGGACGGTGACTACGCCACATCCAACACACCGACCATTCTGATCGTTAGTGCCGACATGGATGACGATATTGCCTATCAGGTCACCAGGGCCATGGTGGAAGCGCGTGACCAGCTTGCCGACTCCTTTCCGCCGCTGGCCGGCTGGGATCCCGAAGCCGGCGCTCAAGCCGACCAGGCAGTGCTCGAGCTGCACCCGGGTGCTGCCCGATACTACCGCGAGCGTGGCTGGATCGAGTAAGCGCCGGCCCGACGGTCATCCTCTGAACGTCAATCTCAACCGCCGTGACGCCGCCGCTTATCGCGGCGGCGCACCATTATCAATACGGCCTTCGATTCCGAGGTAAGTGCCTTGAAACCGTCCGACCTGCTGACTTTCCCGATGCTGATGCGCGTCATCCAGATTGGGCTGTCGTTTACTTACGTGGGCTATCTGCTCAAACATTTTTTCGATCCGGCATCACCGCTTGCAGCGGTGTCGTTTCACGTCTACATGGCCGTAGCGCTGGTTTTTGCCTTCAACCCCTTGAACTGGCAGTCGGGGTTGATGCGTTGGCTGGGCCGCGTAATCGATCTTGGCGGTATCGTCATGTCGATCGCCTTCGTGTGGATCTATCAAAGTGAAATGAGGCGTCTCGAGCGCCACCTCGAAATGATCGACCCGGTTCTGACCCTCGATATCTTCCTGCATGTCGTGGGCTTGATCCTGATTTTCGAAGCCGTTCGGCGCGCCGTGGGTTGGTCGCTTCTGATCGTGGTGATGGGCTTTCTGGCATACGCCTATCTGGGCCCGTATTTTCCGGGCTGGATGGCGTTCCCCGGTTTTTCGCTGTCGACGATGACCGAGCTGATCAGCATGAAAACCGACGGCATCTTCGGCGTCACGGCGACGGCGGCGATCAACTTCGTGTTCTATTTCGTCCTGTTCGGCACGGTGTTTACCCTGACCGGCGGCGGTGCGCTGTTCATCGATTTGGCCATGCGCATGACTGCCCGCCTGAAAGGAGGAGCGGCCAAGATGTCGCTGGTAGGCTCGGCACTTTTCGGCATGGTGTCGGGGTCGGCCATCGCCAATACCACCTCGACCGGCGCCCTGACCATTCCGATCATGAACCGTGCGGGTTACTCGAAAGATCAGGCCGCTGCCACCGAAGCGATCGCGTCTACCGGCGGCCAGCTCATGCCCCCCATCATGGGAGTGGCTGCCTTCGTCATGGCGGACCTTCTCGGCATACCCTACGGCACCATCGCGGCGGCGGCACTGATTCCTTCAGCCGCTTTCTATTTTGCTCTCTACGTCATCGTCGATCTACGCGCTCGGCGTTACGGCATCGGCAACGTACCCTCGGAGCTTCTCGATATCGATCCGGTGATGCCCCGCGCCCACCTGCTGGCCTCGCCCGTTGCCATGATCGCCTGCCTGATCGTCGGCTACTCCGCGCCCTATGCCGCACTCGTGGGAACGGTCACGGCGCTGATCGTACCTTTTCTGCGCAAGTCGACCCGCTTTGACCCGCGCAAGCTGTTCGAGGCGGTACTGGATGCGGCCAAGCAGATGGCGTGGATTTCAGCGCCTTTGGCCGCGGTCGGCATCGTTATGGTGGTCGCTACCCAATCGAACCTGGCGCTCAACTTCGTCAGCCTTCTCTCCGATGCAGGCACGGGGCAGCTGTATCTTTCGCTACTGCTGGTCATTCTGGGCTGCATCATCATGGGGATGGGGCTGCCAACCGTTGCCGCCTACATCATCGGGTCGCTGGTCTTCGTGCCCGCGCTGATGGATCTGGGCGTGGATCGTCTGGCGGCGAATCTATTCGTCCTTTACTACTGCGTTCTATCGATGGTGACGCCGCCAGTGGCACTTTGCTCCTACGCCGCAGCGGGCATTGCTCGCTCCGATGCGAACAAGACAGGCCTTCTCGCCTTCGGCTATTCGCTAGTGATCTTCCTGGTGCCCTTCGGCTTCATCAACGATCCCCACGTACTCTGGCAAGGCACGGGCATGGAGATTTTCATTGGTGCGGTAGGCATGCTGCTGGCCACGTTCTCCTGGGCGGTATTCTTGATGGGCTGGATGAACGGCAAGCTATCCTGGCTCGAGCGCGGTGTTTATCTGGTCATAAGCCTGGCGCTGATACTATCGCCAACGCTCTCCCAAATCTGGAGCGTCAGCGTACTGGCCGTCGTGATTCTGCTGGGGTGGTGTTTCACATTGCGTCCGCGCCTCATGCCCGCTCGAACGTAAAGTATCTCCGCTTCAAAAAGTGCGCCCGGCTACAAGCCAGGCGCACTTTTATCGATACCTACTTGCTCCATAAGAAAAGAAAGGCGCTCGCCAGCGCAGTTCGCATTTTTCGTTATCAAAGTCATTCCGCTTGCACGGCAGGCAAATTCTCCGAAAAATAGATCTCCATGGCCACGGTGCCGGTGGTTTCAGCCACTTCGCCGCTGGCGATCTCCATCGCGCGGGCGTAGATGGCGCTGGGGCTTTGGGTGATGACCATGTCCATTGTCCCGTCCACCAGCATGGTGCGCGTATCCGGCGTGAGCCCGTGGCCCATAAAGCAGATCTCCTCTTCTCGTCTCGATTCCCGCAGGGCGCGGCCGATACCGTCGGAGGAGCCGCCCACGTTGTAGATACCCACGATATCCGAATGCCTGGCCAACAGGCGGCTTGCATTGACGTAGTTTTCATCCCGATTGTCATGGCCTTCCTGGGGGCCGATTACCGTCAGGTGGGGAAAGCTCTCTTCGATCAGCGCCAGAAAACCCATTTCGCGCTCCATGTGAGCGCGGTAGGCGCGACTTGCGGCCACCAGCGCCACCTTTCCCGAGGCGGCGCGGCAAAAACGCCCCATCACTTTGGCGGCCGTGCGCCCGGCGGCGAAGTTATCGATGCCGATGTAGGCGCTGCGACTCGAGGTAGGCAAGTCGGAAATGATGGTCACCACCCGCTTGCCAAGACTGGTCAACTCGTCGATCACCTGGCGCACTCTGGGGTGCTCAATGGCCATGAAAACCACCACATCCGAGGGTTTTCCGTAGCGGCGCAGCGCCTGCACCAGCGCTTCGGGATCGACGCTTTCGATGAAGTGGCTGCTGACTTTCAAGGGTTCGACGGAGAGCTTGGCCATTTCGCGAACGTAGCGGTTGAGCCCAGTGAGATAGGGGTTGCTGCCCTGAGGCAATAGAAAGACCACCTTGGCGAAAGTAGGTCCGAGCCGCCGGTTCATGTCCGCTGCGTCCAGATAACCCACCTCGACGGCGGCCTTGAGTACTCGGGTCAGCGTCACCTTTCGCACGCCGGGTCGACGATTGAGCACGCGATCCACGGTCGCCGTCGACACCCCAGCGGCAGAAGCGATATCAGGAATCAGCGGACGCTTTACATCAAAAACCATCACGAATTCCTCATTGCCCAAGCACCCTGAGCTGCCCTAGCCTCAAACCTGCGGGTGGGTGAAAAACGCCTGGCTGCAAAACAATAAAAAACCATCAGCAGGAGAATAACAATGCTAGCCAAACTGGTACGCACTAGCCATCTCACGTTACTGGCCAGCGCTCTCGGATTGAGCGTTGCCACTGCCTCGGCTCAGGAAGTCACGCTGCGCTACGGGCACATGCACACGCCCAACTCTATCGCCGGCATGCAGGCCGAATGGCTGGCAGAGACCATCGAGGAGAAAACAGGCGGCGAGGTGAGCGTCGAAATGTACCCGAACTCCCAGCTTGGTCGGCTTCAGGAGCTTGCCGAAGCGGTCTCGACGGGGTCGATTGCGCTCTCCCACAACACCGCCGGTGCGATCGGCTCGCTGTACGGCCCCTTCGCCGCCTTTGATACACCCTACCTCTACCGCGACGTCGATCACCTGATGGCGGTGATGGATGTCGACTCGCCGGTCATGAGCGAGCTCAACGAGGAGCTCGCCGCGGCCTCCGGCGTGCGCCTTCTTTACGCCTTCTATTTCGGCACCCGGCACCTGACGGCGAATCAGGAAATTCTGACGCCCGAGGATCTCGACGGCGTCAAGATTCGTTCGATCCCCTTCCCCATCTATATGGCCACCGTCGAAGGCATGGGTGCCATTCCGGTGCCCGTCGACTGGTCGGAAGTGCCTACCGCGCTTGCCACCGGTGTAGTCGAGGGCCAGGAAAATCCGGTCAACGTCGTGGTCACCGCCAAACTCAACGAAGTGCAGAGTCATCTAATGCTGACCGGTCACATCAGCGCCGCCCAGGTCGTCGTGATCAGTGACGATACCTGGCAGTCGCTGTCGCCGGAAAACCAGGCAGCGATCGCCGAAGCCGCTCAGGAAGTACGCCAGCGCGCTACCGACGCCATGCTGGAGGCCGAAGCCAGCGACCTTGCAACACTTGAAGAGGCGGGCATGCAGATCGTTGGGCCAGAGCAGGGGTTAGACGTGGATGCCTTTCGAAGCCGCGTACAGGCGCGCATCGCCGAGGAGTTCGACGAGCAGTACGGCGATCTCTACCAGCTGATTCGCGAAACGCGCTAAGCCATGAGCGCTGAACACACTCTGGCTACACGAAGCCTTGGCCGGCTGAGCGAGCTCTTTCTGGCAATCGCGATGGCGCTACTCGTCGTCATCACCACGCTGGTGGTCGCCCAGGTCGTTGCCCGCAACCTGTTTAACACGGGACTTCCCTGGGCAGACGAGGCGGCGCGCTTTGCGGGTATCTCGATGGTGTATCTGGCCACCCCCTACCTGCTCTTTCACGGCCAGCACGTGGCGGTGACGATGCTGGCGGACGTCCTGTCGGGACTCAAGCGCAGGTTATGCCTGGCAATGGGTGAGCTTGCCACCCTGGGCTTCTGCGCGCTGACGCTCTACGGCTTCTATCGGTTTTTGCTACGCGCCGGGCGCTTTGCTTCGCCGGCGCTGGGCATTCCGAACCTGTGGCTCTACATGCCCGCGCTAATCAGCATCGCACTGCTGGCGGTGGTCTCGCTCTACCGACTTTCGCGGCTGACTTACCGGGAGGTGCCTTCATGTCCCTGACGCTCCTGTTGATCTTCGCGGCCAGTCTATTGCTCGGCGCACCAGTGGCGATCAGTCTGGGACTCTCCGCCGGCGCGGTCATTTTCCTTTATGACCTGCCGTTCACGGTGATGGCTCAGCGAGCGATCAACACCCTCGACAGCACGCCGCTTCTGGCGGTACCGCTATTCATACTTGCGGCGTCTCTATTGGGCGCGACCGGCGTCACTACGCATCTATTCGAGCTGATGCGCATGGTGGTCGGACGTATTCGCGGCGGAATGGCCCACGTCAATGTGCTCACCAGCCTGATCTTTTCCGGTATGTCCGGCGCGGCGCTGGCGGATATCGGCGCGCTCGGCGGCATCCAGATTCGTCAGATGGAGCAGCAGGGCTATACCAAACGGTTCGCCTCGGGCCTGACCATCGCCGCGGCGACCATCGGCCCGATCTTTCCGCCCTCGATACCGCTGATCATCTTCGCCACCGCCGCGGAGGTGTCGACCATTCGGGCGCTGCTGGCCGGGGTGCTTCCGGCCATTGTCGTGGCGATCGCGCTGATGGTTCAGATCGGTCTCATGGCTCGGTACTACCAGCTTCCCCGGGACGACGTGCAGCCAGGCTTGAGGGCGCTGGGTAAAAAAACGCTGATCTCGCTGCCTGCGCTGCTGGCACCGGTGCTGCTGGTGGGCGGCATGGTCAGCGGCTACTTCGGGCCGACGGAAGCGGCGGGGGTCACGACGGCCTACGCCCTGCTGATCGGTGTACTCATCTACCGCTCGCTTAGCCTGCGCTCGTTTCTCGAGTGCGCCCGCGAAACCGTGCTGTCGACGGCGAACGTTCTTTTCGTGGTGGCCTCGGCGGCGTTGTTTGCCTGGGTGCTGACCATGGACCGTATTCCGGCGCTTGCCGGCGAGTGGCTTTTGAACCTATCGGACAACCCGCTCGTCCTGCTGCTGTTATTGAATCTTCTGCTGCTAGTCGTGGGCATGTTTCTGGAGGCGATCGTGGCCATTTTGATCATCGCGCCGATCGTCACCCCGGCACTTTTACAGGCGGGGGTAGCGCCGGAGCAGCTCGGGGTGGTGTTCGTACTCAACCTGATGCTTGGGCTTTTGACGCCGCCGGTAGGCATGAGCCTCTACATGGTGTCGATCATTACCAAAATGCCGCTTTCGGAGATCATTCGCGGCGTGGCCACCTTCTATCTTTCACTCTTTGCAGCCCTGGCGCTGGTCACTCTGGTGCCCGCCTTCTCCACCTGGTTGCCCAACCTCGTCATGTAGGAAACGTCATGAGCCAATATCTTGGAGCGATTCGCCAACTGGGTTACGTGGTTACAGATATCGAAAAAGCCATGGCCTATTGGACCGATGTGATGGGCGTGGGGCCCTTTTTCTACAACCCCCGCGTGCCGATCAAGCACTATACCTACGAAGACCAGCAGTATGACGTTCACAACTCGGTGGCGCTGGCCAACTCCGGCTTTATTCAGGTGGAGCTGATCCAGACACGGGACGATACGCCCTCCATGTACCGCGACTTTCTCGAGGCGGGGCATACGGGCCTGCAGCACGTCGCCTTCTGGACCCAGCAGTACGATACCGATCTGGCCGCCATGGTGGCACGCGGGTATCGCGTCAAGATGAGCGGCGAGGTCGGCGCCAACGGCCGCTTCGCCTACTTCGACCGCGAGTACCACCCGGGCACCGTCATCGAGCTTTCCGAAGTGCTCGGCCCCAAGGGTCGGATGTTCGAGATGATTCGTGAGGCGTCAGAAAACTGGGACGGTAGCGACCCGGTACGCCCCTTCCCCGATCTATCGGAGCCCCGGAAATGATTCGCGCCACCTATCACCTGGAAACGCCGCTCGACCCGCACCAAGTGGCAGACATGATGGCCGGTGAACAGAGCTGCGCCACTTTCGTCAGGCTCGAGAGCGAAACCGACGCTCTACGTGAACGCTTCCGGGCGCGCGTAACGAGGCTCGAAGTGCTCGAGGAGCGAGCGGCGCCCACGCTTTACAGCGCCTATCTGGCGCGCAAAAACGTGCGCGGCCCTTGGAAGAAGGTAGCGGTCGACATCGAGTACCCCGAGAACAACGTCGGGGTGAACCTGCCGACCCTGGCGGCAACGGTGGCCGGCAATCTGTTCGATCTGGGCGAGCTGACCGGGCTTCGTCTGATGGCGATTGCGCTCACCCCTGAGTACCGCGACCGCTACCCGGGACCAAAGCTGGGGGTGGCGGGTACTCGCGAGGCCGTGGGGGCGTTCGAGCGCCCGCTCTTTGGCACCATCCTCAAGCCCAATATCGGCATGACCCCGGAGGAGACCGCCGATCTGGTCGAGCGGCTGTGCGAGGCGGGGGTGGATTTCATCAAGGATGACGAAATCGCCGGCAATCTTCCCCACGCGCCGGTCGAGGCGCGGGTTAGCGCAGTAATGCCGCGCATCAAACGCTACCGCGAGCGTAGCGGGCGCAACGTAATGGTGGCGTTCAATATCACCGACGAGCTCGACGCCATGCGCCGCCACGCCGACCACGTCCAAAGAGAGGGCGGCCACTGCGTGATGGCGAGTCTCAACTGGTGCGGGCTCTCGGCGATGCAGAGCCTGCGCGCCTCGACGGAACTCGCCATTCACGGCCACCGCAACGGTTTCGGCGCTTTCGCCCGCCACCCGGCGCTGGGCATCGACTTCAACGCCTATCAGACGCTTTACCGCCTGACCGGGATCGACCACATGCACGTGCACGGCATGAACGGCAAGTTCGCCGATGCCACCGAAGAGGTAGCCCAGGCGGCCAAACTGTCGCTCACGGCTCTTGGCGCGACCGACGATCGCGTGATGCCGGTGTTCTCCTCGGGCCAATGGGCGGGCACGCTGCCCTTCACCCTCGACAAGACCCAGAGCCCCGACTTCATGTTTCTTGCCGGTGGCGGCATTCTGGCCCATCCCGGCGGTGCGGCGGCAGGAGTCGCAAGCCTCAAAGAGGCCTGGCAGAGCATCGAAGCGGGTGAGCCGCTGTCCCGCTCTCACCGACCGGCGCTGAGTGAGGCGCTCGACTTTTTCGGCGGCCGCTAATCATGCGCTACGTCTTCATCGCCGATGACTTTACCGGCGCCTCGGATACGCTGGCCACTCTGTGCCGCGCGGGGCTGCGGGCACGGCTCTATTTAGTCCCGCCCTCGCTCGAGGAAGTGGCCGACCTGGACGCCTTCGGCATCGCCACTTCGGCACGCAGCATGGATAAGTCGCGCCTTGCCCAGAAGATGCACCGCTTGGGCGAGCATTTGCGTCCTCACCGCCCGGATATTGTTCATCTGAAGGTGTGCTCCACGTTTGATAGCAGCGAAACGACCGGCAACATCGCCGCTGCGATCAAAGTGCTGAGCGCCGAGCTGAAGCCCTTGACGACGCTGATCGTCGGCGGCCAGCCGAGCCTGGGGCGCTACTGCGTCTTCGGGACTCTTTTCGCCAAGGCAAGCGACGGCCACACCTACCGCATCGACCGTCACCCGGTCATGCAGCGCCATCCGGTCACGCCCATGAACGAAGCGGACCTGCGTCGTCATTTCGACGCCATGGGGCTTGCAAATGTCACGCTGCTCGATCGCGCGAGCCTTGAAAACGATCAGGCGCTGCCCGCCGGCCCACTTCTTTGCGACGCTCTGGAGCAGCGGGATCTCGAGCGGATCGGCCAACGTTTTAGTTCCGAGGCCATGCCCCAGCTCTGGGTCGGGGCAAGTAGCGTCGCCCAGGCGTTGTACCCCGAGCAACGGACGCTGCCTTCCCCCACCCAGCTGCCCGGCCCGCTGCTCGTATTTGCCGGCAGCCGCTCCGCCTTGACCGCCGAGCAGGTCGCCGCCGTTCGGCAGTTCGAATGCCTTTCGATTTTGACGCGCACCCTGGCAGATAATGAAAAGCCCGATCGCGAACGCATCGCGCGCCGTTTGCAGCAAGGCCAAAGCGTGCTGGTCGCCCTGGACGACGACACCACCCACGCCATGAGCCCGCTCGAGGTAGCAAAGCGCTGCGCCGAGCTGATCGCCTCGCTGGTGGCGGCCACGCCGGTCGGCACGCTGCTGATTGCCGGGGGCGATACCTCGAGTTTGGCGCTTCGCCAGCTTGCGCCGAAAAGCATCGATTATCTCGGCCCTTTCGATACCGGCGTTCCCATCTGCGTGGCGAACCTGGCGGACGGGCGTACGCTTCCCGTCATCATGAAAGGCGGCCAGATGGGCGCGGTGGAGCTATTCGATCGGGCGTTTCGAATGGCGCATCAGCAGGGCGAGGCTCCATAAAAGCGGCGCCAGCACCCACCGCCACACCAACCGCACGACGATCAATAGAGGCAGCAGCACAATCAGCCACAGCGCGAACTGCCCGACCCAGGCGGGAAAGCCTAGCCAGCGGGCGACGTTGGCGCCGAGCGCGCTGATCAGCGACGGGTGGCGGATCACCACGTAGGCGGTAGTGGTGAGCGCGGCGAGCTTGGCGACTCGGGGAAGCGTGGTAAAGCGGGCGGCGCCGGCAAGGGCGCCGGAGCGCGCGCCGGTTTGCGTCGCTCTCGCCTCGACGCTTCCCACCCGCGCGCCGCGAGCGAGCCGCCCGGCGCGCAGCACTTTCACGGTACTCGCCATCAAGAGGAGATCGACCCCGGCCCAGCCAACGTC
This sequence comes from Halomonas sp. HNIBRBA4712, assembly GCF_043558675.1. Taxonomy (NCBI): domain Bacteria; kingdom Pseudomonadati; phylum Pseudomonadota; class Gammaproteobacteria; order Oceanospirillales; family Halomonadaceae; genus Halomonas; species Halomonas sp. HNIBRBA4712. The sequence goes on from NZ_JBIFXR010000002.1 coordinate 539,940, forward strand.
TGCGGCGCCGATCGCCTCGCCTCGGCGCCAGCGCCCTTCCAGGCCGCGCACGCCGCTGGTGAAGAAATCGCCTACCCCGGTGACGATGCGCTCACTCTGTAGCCAGTGAATATCGCCCTGAGCGTCGATAGCGAACTGGTTCAACAGCGCGTGACCTTCCTCCGCCAGCAGCGCAATGCCCATCAATCCGCGCTGATCCGCGTTCCACTCGGCGGGCTCAACGGGGAGTTCGTCGGCTTCGCTCCACCAACGGCTCGCCTCGCGGTAGCGCTCGCCGAGCCAGTGTCGGGCCTTGAGCGTGGCCACGTCGTGCTCGCGGTAGTAAATGATCGGCAGGAGCGCCTCGGGGCCGAAACGGGCGAGCACATCTTGAAACTCAGGTAAAAACGCGTAAGCGAGAAGCACCTCGCGGGCGGCAGCGCCCTGTCGCTCGAGCGCCAGATGGGCATTCATCCAGAGCGCGGGAGTGTCGGCGTAGTGGAGAAAGAGTGCGTTGATCTCGGCGCTTTCATCAGCCAGGGCGGCGTCGAGCGAGGGCAGCGCGCGCTGGGCTTCGAGCCGAACCAGACGCGGCTCGAAAGCCTCCGACGAGGCCAGCGCGGTCAGCAACCCGGCAAGCCCAATGGCGAGAGCGAGAAGAAGTCGTGCCGGGCGCATGGGCGCTTCCTTGGTGTGGCGAAAAGACCATTAAAGCGCAATGAACACAAAACTCAAGCAAGCCCTCCCGCGGGCCCCGCCGGTCGAGCCAGGCGGCTATCATGCACATTTCACCAATGCCCCGCGCAACCTCTGCTAGGCTTAAAAACCGTTAGAGAGCCAACTAAATTCTTGTAAAAAAGGGGAGCCAGAATCACCATGTCATCGCTAAAAAGGCGCCGACTCGGCGCAGGGGTGCTGCTGTTATCGGCCCTCGCGGGATTATTCATTGCGCTGTACGCGTACTTCACGCCGCTGACTGGGGTGACCGGCACCCTCGGCGCGCTGGTGGCCATTCTGGCCTGTCTTGTATTGGCCGCCGCGGCGCTCGGGCTTTTCAAGCTCTCGCCGGGGGCCGGGCTGAACGTGCTGCGCGGGCTGATCCTGCTGGGCCTTGCCGGCACGTTCTTTGCCGCGCTGCTGCTTCACCAGTGGCTCCTGTGTGCGGCGATGGTCATCGGCCTGATCGGCTGGATCATCGATTTTGCAAGTCCCGCGCCTTCGCCCGCCCTTCGCTGATGAGACGTACCATGTTTTCAAACACGAACACTCCGCGCCTTTTGGCTCGCCGCCAGCGCCTGATGCGCCCGCTGGCACTCTCTGTCACGCTGTTGACACCGCTGCCGCTTCTGGCGCAACCCGCGCCGCCCGCCGATGGCGAGGAGCAGGCAAGCGAAGCCGCCGCGCCGCCGATTCCACTGGTGCCGGAAGGCGCGGTCTGGGACAGCTTTCACGGCCAGCTCAACGCCCAGAAATACAGCCCGCTGGATCAGATCACCGCCGACAACGTCAATGAACTCGAAAAAGCCTGGGAGTTTCATACCGGCGACGTCTCCGACGGCTCCGGCGACACCGCCGCAACGGTGTGGTCGGCCACGCCGGTATTCGCCAACGACACGCTCTACATCGGTACGCCGATGTACCGGGTATTTGCGCTGGACCCGGCCACCGGCGAACAGCGCTGGCAGTTCGATACCCAGTCGAGTCAGGAGGCGCTGACTCAGCCGGCGCTCAAGAGCCGCGGTGTGGCCTATTGGGAGGCGGATGAGCCAGTCGAGGGCGAAGCGTGCCAGAAGATCGTCTACTTCGGCACCATGGACGCCCAGCTGTTTGCGCTGGACGCCGACAGCGGCGAGCTGTGCGAAGGCTTTGCCGACGGCGGCGTTTTGAACATCAACGACTGGAACGACAAGCCCGAAAACTGGCCGCTGTCGCTTCTGCAGCCGCCCACGGTGGTCGGCGACCGGCTGATACTCGGCTGGGCCGGCAAGGATTGGGAAGAGAGCGTGGCGCCGGCGGGCACCGTGTTCGGCATCGACGCGCAAACCGGCGAGCGCGAGTGGACCTTCGAGGCGCTGACGCCGGAGATGCGCGAGAAAAGCGGCACTGCCAACGTCTGGACCCACATGAGCGCCGACGAGGAGCTGGGGCTGGTCTACCTGCCCGTGGCTTCGCCCTCGCCCAACTTCTGGGGCGGCAACCGCACCGAGGAGGTGCCGCTTGCCACCTCCACCACCGCGCTCGATATCGAGACCGGCGAGGTCGTCTGGTCGCGCCAGTGGGTGCATCACGATATCTGGGACTACGACATCAACGCCGCGCCAACGCTGATGGACATCACCGTCGATGGCGAAGAGATCCCGGCGTTGATGCAGGCCACCAAGATGGGCTTTCTGTTCGTGGTCAACCGCGAGACCGGCGAGGACGTCTGGCCGATCGAGGAGCGCGAGGTGCCCGGCGGCGACGGCAACGTAGAGGGTGAGGTCTACTCGCCGACCCAGCCCTTCCCGACCCTTCCCGCGCCGCTTCTGGACCAGTCGGAGAAACCCAAAGTATGGGCCCTGGCGGACGCGGCGAGCTTCGGCCAGTGCTCCAGGCTCTGGGACGATCTCTGGTACGAGGGCATGTACACCCCGCCCACCACCCAGGGCGAAGGCACGCTTGCCTACCCGGACAGCGCCGGCGGCGTGCAGTGGGGCGGCGTAGCCTTCGACCCGGTCAGCCAGACCGCGGTGGTCAACACTTCGCACATCGTGCAGTACGTCAAGCTCTTCGAGCGCGAGGCGTATGAGGAAGCGGACAGCGGCTCCGGCAACGAAAGCGGCTTCTCTCCGCAAGAGGGCGCGCCCTACGGCATGCGCCTGGAAGTGGCGCTGAACTGGCTGGGCATGCCCTGCTGGGAGCCACCCTTTGGCGAGTTGGTAGCGATTGATATGACCACCGGCGAGGTCAAGTGGCGCGGCCCGGTCGGCGCCTCCCAGCAGTACGGTTTTTTCATGCCGGAAAGCTGGGGCTCGCCGACCATCGGCGGCCCGGCAGTCACCGCCGGCGGCCTGATCTTCATCGGCGCTTCGATGGATGCCAAGGTGCGCGCCTATTCGCTGGAAACCGGCGAGCAGCTCTGGTCGGACCAGGCCCAGGCTCCGGTGGTCGCCAACCCCGCCGTCTACGAGTACGAAGGCCGTCAGTACGTGGCGTTCGTCGCCGGCGGTAACACCATCCTCAAGGATCACGTCGGCGATCAGGTGGTGGTCTACGCCCTGCCGGAGTAACGCAGCGGCTGAATAAACGGGCGGCCCTCGCGGCCGCCCTCTTCATGTCTTTCTGCCGGAATCACCTTGCGCTTCGCCCTGGCGAGTCAGCGCGGCCTCCATACGATCGAGCTGCGCCTGGAGGTTTTTCACATCGCCGCGCAGCGCCGAAATTTCCGCTTCCTCGCCCTCGCCGTTATCGAGCGCCATCTGGGCGCTCTCCTTCTGCATCACATCGAGCACGATGCCGATCATCATGTTCAGAAACACGAAGGCGTTGAGAAAGATGAACGTCAAAAAGTAGATCCAGGCGTAGGGAAACTGCTCCATGGTCGGGTAGAGCACCGCCGTGGCCCAGCTCTCGAAGGTCGCCACCTGAAACAGCGTCAGCATGGCCAGCGCAATGTTGCCCCAGAGCTGCTCGTCCACGGTATGGAACAGGAAGCTTCCGATCGCCGCGTAGATATAAAAGATGATGAACATCAGAAGCGCCACGTAGCCCATGCGCGGAATCGACTTCACCAACGCCGAGAGCAGCATCTGCAGCTCCGGGATCATCGACACCAGGCGCAGCACGCGGAAGATGCGCAGAAGCCTCGCCAGCAGCACCATTTCGGACTCGTCCATCGGGATCAGGCTCGCGGTGACGATCAGGAAGTCGAAGACGTTCCAACCCTTCTTGAAGAAGTCGCGAAGGCGCGGCTCGGCGGCCATGCGAATCAGTATCTCGACCAGAAAGAACAGCGTCACTGCCACGTCGAGATAGGCGAGCCACTGCTCGAAGCGGCTCACCTCGTCGTAGGTGCGCGCGCCGATCACCAGCGCCGACACGACGATGATGGCGATCACGAAGGTCTCAAAAATCTTGTTGCTGCGCAGCTTCTCGAAACGCGCCTGCCAGGTCACTAAAGAAGCACTCATTCTAAACGTCACGCCTTTAAACGAAGGGGTTCATGCATCGGTTGATGCCTTGCCGGCACGCGGTTGCGCGCCCAGCTATCGGCCCCGGCATTCTACCCTGGAATGGCGCGCCGATTGAGTCTTTGGGTAGACGCCATTCAGGTCGCTATAAGCGGAAAAAAAGAGACGTGGTAAGCCACAAAAAGGCGGTCTTCGAGAAAAACATAACAGGCAAAAAGCGGGCACAAAAAAAAGCCCCCTTGCGGGGGCTGGGGCTGCCGTCATGGCACTGTGCACTCATCCGTGAATGCGATATCCCTATCCAAAAGCGGCGTCCTGCCGCGAACGATTTAAAGTTATACCAGCCATGTACAGAACGCAAGCAGAACCTGCACCGGACACCCAAAAAAGATCCTGAAAATCGATCGATATTGACTCAACTCAATGAAACTCAAGTTTAAAACCTTGAGCGTGAATCGTCTTGATTCTTGACCCTTGCCCTGTACGCCGCGTCAGAAGGCAGCATCATGACACCAGGAGCAATAGGACGCGCTAGCGCTCTATCAGCCACTGGCTTCCAACGCTTGCGCCTTCATCCCATCCAGCAAATCCCGGTAGAGGCAAAATTGACAGGGGCGCTCGCGGTCATTTTAATTGGCTCGTAAGACTAAAGCCGCAAACTTTCCCGATAGTGGTATCCTCCTCGGGTTTGCTTACACTGAATTAGCTCGAAAGCGCCTCGGGCGCTCGCCACGATTTATACCCCTGTGCTGGATGCCCCAATGACACTGCTCTGGATTGCTCTGCTCCCTTTGCTGGGAGTGCTGGTGCCTCTTTTGGTCGGAAAGCGCTCTCGCGTCACGTGCTCGCTCGCCACCGCCGCTGCGCCCGCCGTGGCGCTGGGCCTGACGCTTTGGCAAATCCCCGCGCTCAACGCGCGTGAGCCGCTGCGCTTTTTCGCCGAGTGGCTGCCCTCGCTTGGGCTCGACCTGGCGTTTCGCCTCGACGGGCTGTCGCTTCTGTTCAATCTGCTGATTCTGGGCATCGGGCTGCTGATTCTGCTCTATGCCCATTTCTATCTGGACAAGGAGGAGCCGGTCGGGCGCTTTTACAGCTACCTGATGCTGTTCATGGCGTCGATGGTGGGCATCTCGCTTTCCAACAACCTGCTGCTACTGTGGCTGTTCTGGGAAATGACCAGCCTATCGTCGTTTCTATTGATCGGGTTCTGGTCGCACAGAAACGATGCGCGCAAGGGCGCGCGTATGGCGCTGACCGTGACCGGCGCCGGAGGGCTGGCGCTGCTGGCCGGGCTGCTGCTTTTAGGCGATATCGTTGGCAGTTTCGACATCGACCAGGTGCTGGCAAGCGGCGCGCTGATCGTGACGGACTCCCGCTACCCCGTCATGCTGGCGCTGGTTCTGCTCGGCGCGTTCACCAAATCCGCCCAGTTTCCGTTCCAGTTCTGGCTGCCCAACGCCATGGCCGCGCCCACGCCGGTATCGGCGTACCTGCACTCCGCCACCATGGTCAAGGCGGGGATTTTCCTCATGGCGCGCCTGCACCCGGCGCTGGCGGATAGCCCGATGTGGCAGCTGGTGGTACCGGTAGTGGGGCTGATCACGCTGATCTACGGCGGCTGGTTCGCGCTGTTCAAGACCGACCTGAAGGGCATTCTGGCGTTTTCCACCATCAGCCACCTGGGCCTGATCACCGCCCTTCTGGGCATCGGCACGCCGATGGCGGTGCTGGCGGCAATGTTTCATATCATCAACCACGCGGCCTTCAAGGCGGCGCTGTTCATGATTGCCGGCATCATCGACCACGAGGCGGGTACCCGGGAGCTCAAGCAGCTGGGCCGGCTGAGAAAGAGCATGCCGATCACCGCTTTGCTGCTGATTCTGGCGGGCGCCGCCATGGCCGGGGTGCCGCTGTTCAACGGCTTCATCTCCAAGGAGATGTTTCTCACCGAAACCCTCGAGAGCCCGCTGCTGGGGGGCTTGAGCTGGATGGTGCCGGTGCTGGCAACCCTTGGCAGTATTTTGTCAGTGGCGTATTCGGTGCGTCTGGTGGTCGCGGTGTGCTTCAAGGCGCCGCGCCAAGCACCGCCCAAAACGCCTCACGAGCCGCCGCGGCTGATGCGCCTGCCGGTCGAGCTGCTGGTGGGCATTTGCCTGCTGGTGGGCGTGCTGCCCGCCTTCGCGGCGACGGGTCTGCTGACGCTGGCCGTCGAGGCCGTGGCCCGGGAGGTGCCCTATTTCCACCTGGCGATTTGGCACGGCTTCAACCTGCCGCTTCTGATGAGCGCGGTGGCGCTCGTGATCGGCGCCGCGCTTTACTGGCGCCACGGCGACCTTCGCCGCTTCAAGGAGGCGTTCGCTCCGGTGGAAGCGACCCGCGTGTTCGAGCGCGCCGTGGTGGGGCTTTGTCAGCGCGCCGAGAAGTTGCTAGACGCCTGGGATGGCCAGTCGCTTCAGCGCTACATGGGGTGGCTGCTGCTGGCGACCCTGGTGATGGGAGCAGTCGGCCTTGCACAGATGAGCGAGCTCACCGGGGAGCTTGGCAACCAGCCGGTAGACGGCATCGTCGTGCTGGGCGCGGTCATGCTGATTTTTGGCGGTTTGGCCACCGCGATAACCCACCGCTACCGGCTGGTGTCGCTGCTGATGCTCTCGGTGGTGGGGCTGTTCGTGGCGCTGACCTTCGCGCGCTTCTCGGCGCCGGATCTGGCACTGACCCAGCTTTCCGTTGAGGTCGTGACCATGATTCTCTTGATGCTGGCGCTGTTCTTTCTGCCCCAGAAGACGCCGCCGGAGTCGAGCAGTAAACGCAACCTGCGCGATATCGTGCTGGCTGGCGCGGTCGGCGGCGTAGTGGCGAGCCTCAACTACGCGGTGATGACCCGCGAGACGCTCTCGATTTCGCAGTTCTTCATGGAAAACAGCGTGCCCGGCGGCGGCGGCCACAACGTGGTCAACGTCATTCTGGTCGATTTCCGCGGTTTTGATACGCTGGGCGAGATCACCGTGCTGGCGCTGGCGGGGCTCGCTATCTTCAAGCTCTTGAACCGGCTGCGGCTGTTCATCCCGCACAGCGATAGCGAAGGCCGAATCTGGTCACCGGATCGCTACCCCGCGATTCTGACTTCGATTTCGCTGGCGCTGCTGCCTTTGGCGCTGCTGGTCTCGGCGTTCATCTTCATTCGCGGGCATAACGAGCCCGGCGGCGGTTTCATCGCTGGACTGATTACCGCAGTGGCGTTGATTCTTCTCTACATGGCCCGCGGCGTGGAGTGGGCGCAGCAACGCCTGGACTTCCCCTTCCAGCCGGTGGCAGTAGTCGGCGTGGCGGTCGCGACCCTGACCGGACTCGGCAGCTGGCTCTTCGGTCACCCCTTCCTGACCTCGGCGTTTGGCTACTTCAGCCTGCCGGTGGTGGGCAAGTTCGAGCTGGCCACGGCGCTGTTGTTCGATTTGGGAGTGTACCTGGCCGTGGTCGGCGCCACGCTGATGATTCTGGCGAACCTGGGCAAGGTCACCACCGCCCACCGCCCGGTGGTCAACGCGACCAAATCCGACGATGCCGGCACGAACAAGGAGAGTCTCTGACATGGAAACACTTTATGCAGTGACCACCGGCGTACTCAGCGCCTGCGGTCTCTATCTAACGCTGCGAGGGCGCACCTTTCCGGTCGTGGTGGGGCTGACGCTGCTCTCCTACGCGGTGAACCTGTTTTTGTTCTCGATGGGGGGCTTGACCACCGATGGCGCCACCATCGTTCACGGGGAGGGCACTTACGCCGACCCGCTGCCCCAGGCGCTGGTGCTCACGGCCATCGTCATTGGCTTTGCCATGACCGCGTTCGTGGTGATTCTGGCGATGCGCGCGCGAAGCGAGTTGGGTAACGACCAGGTCGACGGCAAGAAGGAAGACCGCGAATGATGCAACACCTTGTAGTTTTTCCCATCGTGGTGCCGCTGGTCGCGGGCATTCTGCTGCTTTATAAGCGCGAGGGGCTGGTGCGCTTCAAGCGCAGCGTTGGCGTCGGCGCCACTGCGCTTTTGCTGGCGGTGGCCGTGGCGCTACTCGCCCGCGCGCAAAGCGGTGAAATTCTCTACTACGCGCTGGGCGACTGGCAGCCGCCCTTCGGCATCGTGCTGGTGCTCGACCGGCTTTCCGCCTTGATGCTGCTGGTGACCTCCATACTCGCCCTCGGCGCGGTGGTATTCGCCTGCGCCGGCGACGACGAGAAAGGCAGCAACTTTCACGGGCTTTTTCAGTGGCAATTGCTGGGCATCAACGGCGCCTTTCTGACCGGCGATCTGTTCAACCTGTTCGTCTTTTTCGAGGTGCTGCTGCTCGCCTCCTACGCGCTGCTTTTACACGGCGGTGGCAAGGCGCGGATTCAATCCGGCGTCTACTACGTGGTCATGAACCTGGCGGGGTCATCGCTTTTCCTGATCGCCGCAGGCATTCTCTACGGCGCTTTGGGCACGCTGAACATGGCGGATATGGCAATTCGCGTGGCGGAGCTTCCCGCCGAGCGCCAAGGGCTCGTGACCGCCGGTGCCTTGATCCTGCTGGTGGTGTTTGGACTCAAATCCGCGATCCTGCCGCTCTATTTCTGGCTGCCGCGCGCCTACGCCGCCGCCCCGGCGCCGGTGGCGGCGCTGTTCGCGATCATGACCAAGGTGGGTATCTACGCCATTCTGCGCATATTCTTGCTGGTGTTCGGTGACGGCGCGGGCCCCCTGGCCGCCCTCGAGCAGGCTTGGGTGTGGTGGCTGGGTTTGGCAACGCTGGTCGCCTCGCTGGTGGGGATTCTCGCGGCGCGGGATCTGCGCCTGCTGATCAGCTATCTGGTGCTGCTCTCGGTAGGTACGCTGCTGGCCGGGGTCGGCATGAGAAGCGAAACCTCGGCGTCGGCGCTGCTGTATTATCTGATCCACACCACGCTGATCACCGGCGGACTCTTCCTGCTTGCCGAGATGATCGGCGTGCAGCGCGGCAAGGCGGGCACGCGGCTGGTGAAGGCGCGCCCGCTGGTACAGGGCAAGGGGCTCGGCCTTCTGTTCTTTGCCGGCGCCATCGCGGTGGTCGGCGTACCGCCGCTTTCCGGGGCGATCGGCAAGGCGCTGGTGATGAGCGCCGCCGATGCCGCCCAGCGGCTGTGGCTCTGGCCGACGCTGCTGCTGGCGAGCCTGGCCGCGCTGATCGCGCTTTCCCGCGCCGGCTCGACGCTTTTCTGGCGCAGCGCCCAGGGTAGCCCGAGTGGCGCCAAACTGCCTGCCTTTCAGTGGTTCGGCGTCATCTGGCTTCTAAGCGCGGCGCCGCTTCTGGTGGTGTTCGCTCACCCGGTGAGCGTCTACACCGAGGCGACCGCCGAGCAGCTCGCCAATCCCGAGCGCCTGACCGAAACGCTTCTTTCATCGTCGCGAGGCCACTTATGATTACCCCGCGTAAATGGCTACCCACGCCGGTTCTTTCGCTTCTACTGCTGTTCGTATGGCTTTTGATGGCGCGCAGCTACGCCCCGGGGCAGATACTGCTTGGCGGCGCACTGGCGATCATCATTCCGCTGGTGACCTACCGCTTCTGGGATGGGCACATGCAAATCAAAAAGCCGCGTCTTCTGGCGCGCTTCGTGCTGCGCGTGCTCAAGGATATCGTCATCGCCAACTTCGAGGTGGCGAGGCTTCTAATCAACCCCTGGAAACGGCTCAACCCCCACTTCATCGAGTATCCGCTGATGCTCGAGGAGCGCTTCACGATCACGCTACTGGCCAGCACCATCAGCCTGACACCGGGAACCGTTTCCGCCAACCTGCGCCTGGACGGCAAGTCGCTACTGATTCACGCGCTGGATGTCGACGATGAGCAGGCGCTGGTTGAGCAGATTCGCGAGCGCTACGAACGCCCTCTCAAGGAGATCTACGAATGCTGAGCGTGGCACTATACCTGACCTCGACGCTGGTGGTGATCGCGCTGATCCTGAATCTGTTCCGGCTGGTGGTCGGGCCGGATCTGCCGGATCGCGTGCTCGCGCTCGACACCATGTACGTCAACTCGATCGCACTGATCGTGCTACTCGGGCTCTGGCTTGGCGGCAAGACCTACTTCGAATCGGCGCTCTTGATCGCCATGCTCGGCTTCATCAGCACGGTGGCGGTGTGCAAATACATCCTGCGCGGGGACATCATCGAATGACCGTTCAGGCCTTACGACAAGGAGTGCCTTCATGGCTTTTCTAACCGAGGCGCTGGTCTCACTGCTGCTGGTGACCGGCGGCGTGTTCGTCTTTATCGGATCATTAGGCATGGCGCACCTGCGCGATTTCTACATGCGCCTGCATGGCCCGACCAAGGCCTCGACACTGGGTATCGGCTGCATGCTGCTCGCCTCGATGGGCTACTTCTGGCACCTGGAGGGCCACATCGACATCCAGGAGATGCTGATCACGCTGTTTCTGTTCATTACCGCGCCGGTCAGCGCGCATCTTCTGGCCAAGACCGGCCTGCACCTGCGCTTGAAGTACGCCAAAAAGACCGGCGGCGTGCCTTTCGAGCTGCGCGACGAGGAGGTGGGCAAGAAACCCGTGCCCCATCCGGACAAGGGCCACGGCTGAGCGGCATGCAACAAGCAGGCATAAAAAAACGGCGCCAGAAGCGCCAATGCCTTTCAGTTGGATTTGGTTAGAGGGGTTGTGGGAGGGAGCTTCAGCTCGCGACTGGTGGCAAGGCCAAGGCGCCTGACGGCGCCATTCGCCCGCTGAAGCAGCCTCCCACAATAGATTTGCGATTCCCTCTGGTACGTGCATAGCTTAACTGATTGGCATTACGCCTGAAGCACCGCTTTTCGTGGCCGATTCGCGTTTAGCGAAGCAGCTCGTCTTCCGCGTGACCAAGCAGGTATAAAAGCCCGTCGAGACCCACCGTCGACACCGCCTGACGCGCCTCGGCGCGCACCAGGGGCTTGGCGTGGTAGGCCACACCCATGCCGGCTTTGGCCAGCATCTTCAGATCGTTGGCGCCGTCCCCTACGGCCACGGCCTGATCGAGCGAGAAGCCTTCGCGCGTGGCGATCTGCTCTAGAAGCACCGCCTTGCGCTCGGCATCGACGATCGGGTCCGCGGTTTCGCCGGTGACCAGACCCTTGCTAATCACCAGTTCGTTGGCGTGAATTTCGTCGAAGCCGAGGCGCTGTTGCAGCGCCTGGGCGAAGTAGGTGAAACCGCCGGAGAGAATCGCGGTGCGATAACCCAGCCGCTTCAAGTTCTTCATCAGCCGTTCGACGCCCTCCATCAACGGAAGCTCGCTGGCGATACTTTCGAGCACGGTCTCCGAAAGCCCCTCGAGCTTGGCCATGCGCTCGCGAAAGCTCGCCTTGAAATCGAGCTCGCCGCGCATGGCGCGCTCGGTTACCTCGGCGACCTGATCGCCCACGCCGTGGCGCTTGGCGAGTTCGTCGATCACCTCGGCCTTGATCAAAGTCGAGTCCATGTCGAAGCAGACCAGCCGGTAGGCGCGCTCGCCGGCGTTCTGAAGCACGATATCCACAGGCTCCGCCTCGCCGATCGCCAGCGCCGCGTGGCGAAGCGCCTCCCACTCGGCATCATCGCCTTCGACGACATATTCGATGGCGTCCATGGCCGCGCCTTTCGACGCCTCGGCCAGGCGCGTCACCCCACGCTCCTCGAGATCGAAGCGCTTTTTCAGCGCGGCGAATTCGGACTCAATGGCCGGCGTCAGTGTCGGCGCCAGCAGGGTCAACCGTCGTTCGTTACGTGCCATGATTACTCCCCTGCCTCCAGGCGGTCGACTTTCTGAAATCCGCGCGGCAGTTTGCTGCCACGGCGGCCGCGTTCGCCGCGGTAGTAGGCGAGATCCGCGGCCTTCAAGGTGAGCTTGCGCTTGCCGGCGTGAATGATGAGCTCGGCGGCGTCACCCAGCACCGCCATGTCGCGCACGAACTCCTCGCGCCTTGCGGCCCGGGGGCCGGGGATATCGAGCAGTTTGTTGCCCTTGCCCTTGCTCATTTGCGGTAGCTCGCTCAAGGGGAACAGCAACAGCCGCCCTTCGTTGGAAACGAGCGCCACCCACAGCGCCTCGCCTTCCGGCACCGCGACCGGCGCCATCACGCTACACCCCTTGGGCAGGCTCAGCACCGCCTTGCCGGCCTTGTTCTTGCCGGTGAGATCCCCAAGCGTTGCCAGAAAGCCGTAGCCGCCGTCGCTTGCCAGCACGAACTTCTGGGTCGGCGCAGCGAGCATGAGCCCGGTCATCTGCGCGCCGGCGGCAACGTTGACCCGGCCGGTAATTGGCTCGCCCTGGCCGCGGGCGCTTGGCAGGTTGTGGGCGGCCAGGGTATAAGCCCGGCCGGTATCGTCGAGCAGCACCAGCGGCTGGTTGGTCTTGCCGCGCCCGGCAAGCTGATAGCGGTCGCCGGCCTTGAACGAGAGCCCGGCGGGGTCGATGTCGTGGCCCTTGGCGGCGCGAATCCAGCCCTTCTCGGAGACCACCACGGTGATCGGGTCGGCGCCCAGAAGCTCCACCTCGGAGAGCGCTTTGGATTCGGCTCGCTCGACCAGCGGTGAGCGGCGGGCGTCGCCGTGCTCCTTGCCAGCGGCGCGGATCTCCTTCTCGATCAGCGTGGTGAGCTTCGCTTCGCTCCCCAGTAAACCCGTGAGGCTCTTGCGCTCTTTCTCGAGCGCGTCCTGCTCGCCGCGAATCTTCATCTCTTCGAGTTTGGCCAGGTGGCGCAGGCGAAGCTCGAGAATCGCCTCGGCCTGACGCTCGGAAAGCGCGAAGGCCTCGATCAGCGCGGCCTTGGGCTCATCCTCCTCGCGGATGATACGAATCACTTCGTCCAGGTTCAGGTACGCCGCCAAAAGACCTTCGAGAATGTGCAGGCGATCCTCGACCTTGCCGAGGCGGTGCTCCAGGCGCCGGCGCACGGTGGCACGGCGGAAAGTGAGCCACTCGCCGAGCATCTCCGGCAGCGGCATCACCCGCGGGCGGCCGTCGAGACCGATCACATTCATGTTCACCCGCACGTTCTTCTCGAGATCCGTGGTGGCGAACAGGTGCGCCATTAATGAGTCCACATCCACCCGGCTCGAGCGCGGCTCGATCACCAGCCGCGTGGGCTCCTCGTGGGTGGATTCGTCGCGCAGATCCGCCACCATGGGCAGCTTTTTCGCCTGCATCTGCGCGGCGATCTGCTCGAGCACCTTGGCCCCGCTCACCTGGTACGGTACCGCGGTGATGACGATGTTGGCCTCTTCACGCATATAGCGGGCGCGCAGCTTCACCGAGCCGCGGCCGGCCTCATAAAGTTTTCGCAGATCCGCCGCCGGGGTGATGATTTCGGCGTCGGTGGGGAAATCCGGCGCGGGGATGAATTCCATCAGATCCGCGGTGGTGGCCTTGGGATTGCGCAGCAGATGGCAGGTCGCCTCGACTACCTCACTGACGTTATGCGGCGGAATGTCGGTGGCCATGCCGACGGCGATGCCGGTGCCGCCGTTGAGTAGCACATGGGGCAGGCGCGCCGGCAGCACCACCGGCTCCTGCATGGTGCCGTCGAAGTTCGGCGCCCACTCGACGGTGCCCTGCCCAAGCTCACTGAGCAGCACATCGGCGAATTTCGAGAGCTTCGCCTCGGTGTAGCGCATCGCGGCAAAGGATTTGGGATCGTCGGGGCTACCCCAGTTGCCTTGGCCATCCACCAGCGGGTAGCGGTAGCTGAACGACTGGGCCATCAGCACCATGGCCTCGTAGCAGGCGCTGTCGCCGTGGGGGTGAAACTTGCCCAGCACGTCGCCCACGGTGCGCGCGGACTTCTTGTACTTGGCGTTGGCGTTCAGCGCCAGTTCGCGCATGGCGTAGATGATGCGCCGCTGCACGGGTTTCATGCCGTCGCCGATGTTGGGAAGCGCCCGGTCTAAAATCACGTACATCGAGTAGTCGAGGTACGCTTTTTCGGTGTAGTCGCGAAGGGAGAGGCGCTCGACGTCGCCTTCGGCCACTTGAATATCCATGGTCATCCAGGGTTATACCTCAATGTCTGCGAGGTTGCCGTAATCTTCCAGCCACTTCTTGCGGTCGCTGGCGCGCTTTTTGGCCAGCAGCATGTCCATCATCTCGAGCGTGCCGTCGCCATCCTCGAGGGTGAGCTGAACGAGTCGGCGCGTCTCCACTGCCATGGTGGTTTCTCGAAGCTGCAGCGGGCTCATTTCACCGAGGCCCTTGAAGCGTTGAACGTTGGGCGGGGCGGCCTTCCGCGTGCCGCGCTTTTTCGCGAGCTGCTTCAATATCGCCGCCTTCTCGCTTTCGTCCAGGGCGTAGTGCACCTCCTTGCCCAGATCAATGCGGTAAAGCGGCGGCATGGCGACGAAGACGTGGCCGGCGTCGACCAGGGACGGGAAGTGCTTGACGAACAGCGCGCACAAGAGCGTGGCGATGTGCAGGCCGTCGGAGTCGGCGTCGGCGAGAATGCAGATCTTATGGTAGCGAAGCTTCTCGAGGTCGGCGCTGCCCGGGTCGGCGCCGATAGCGACCGCAATATCGTGTACCTCCTGGGAGCCGTAGATGTCGTGGGTTTCGACCTCCCAGGTGTTGAGAATCTTGCCGCGCAGCGGCAGGATCGCCTGGGTTTCGCGGTTGCGCGCCTGCTTGGCACTGCCGCCGGCGGAGTCGCCCTCGACCAGAAAGAGCTCGCTTTGCGAAGGGTCCTGGCCGGAGCAGTCGGCGAGCTTGCCGGGCAGCGCCGGCCCGGAGGTCACCTTCTTGCGCGCGACCTTCTTCGCCTTCTTCTGGCGGCTTTGGGCGGCGCTGATCACAAGTTCCGCGAGCTGCTCGGCCTGATCGACGTGGTGATTGAGCCACAGCGAGAAGGCGTCCTTGACCACGTTGGAGACGAACGCCGCGATGGTGCGCGACGAGAGCCGTTCCTTGGTTTGGCCGGCGAACTGCGGGTCGAGCATCTTCACTGAAAGCACGAAGGAGGCGCGCTCCCAGAGATCGTCGGCGGTGAGCTTGATGCCGCGCGGCAGAAGACTTCGGTACTCGCAGAACTCGCGCAGCGCCTCTAAAAGCCCGGAGCGAAAGCCGTTGACGTGGGTGCCGCCCTGGGGCGTGGGAATCAGGTTGACGTAGCTTTCCAAAAGCGCCTCGCCACCTTCCGGCAGCCACTGGATCGCCCAGTCGACGCCGTGCTCGTCGTCGCTGAAGTGGCCAACGAAGGGCTCGCTCGGCAGTACCTCGTAACCGTCGGTGGCCTGAGCGAGATAGTCGCGCAGGCCATCGGCGTAGGCCCACTCGGTTTTAGTGCCGTCGGGCTCGACCAGGGTGACATTGAGCCCCGGGCAGAGCACCGCTTTGGCACGCAGGAGATGCTTCAGGCGGCCAAGGGCGAGTTTGGGGCTGTCGAAGTAGCTTTCGTCCGGCCAGAAACGTACCAGGGTACCGGTGGCGCGCTTGGCGGCCTTGCCGATCTCGTGGAGCTCCTCGGCCTTTTCGCCGTGCTCGAAAGCGATGGCGTGGCGCGCGCCGTCGCGGGTCACTTCCACTTCCAGGCGTTTCGATAACGCGTTGACCACCGACACCCCGACGCCGTGCAAGCCCCCTGAAAAGCGGTAGCTCGAGGCCGAGAACTTGCCGCCGGCGTGGAGTTTGGTGAGGATCAGCTCGACGCCGGAGACGCCGTGCTCCGGGTGGGTGTCGATCGGCATGCCGCGGCCGTTGTCCGTCACCTCGATCGCGCCATCTTCCAAAAGCACCACGCTGATGGCCGTGGCGTGACCCGCCAGCGCCTCGTCGACGCTGTTGTCGATGACTTCCTGAGCCAGGTGGTTAGGCCGCGAGGTGTCGGTATACATACCGGGGCGCTTGCGTACCGGCTCGAGCCCCGAGAGAACCTCGATCGAACTCGCGCCGTACTGAGAGCCGTCAAACTGGGTCATGGTGCATCAATTCCTGGAAACGGTACCTTACCGCGCCGGATGAACGGGCGCGGCGAAAAAAGACACAGGATAGCGTAAAAGCAAATTACTGTATATCCAGCCATACCTGACCGATCACGGCCAGCCAGCGCCACGGTCGAGTGTGTCAAGGGCCATCCTTCTCGGCGGCCCAGAACGCGCGAATGAGCCCCTGGCTCGAAGCGTCCAGCGAGCCGATATCGCCGTCGCCCTCCATCAGCGCGCGGGTCTCCTTGGCGATCTCCTTGCCAAGCTCCACGCCCCACTGGTCGAAGGGGTTGATGTCCCAGATCACCGCCTGGACGAACACCTTGTGCTCGTAGAGCGCTATCAGCGCGCCCAGGGTGTGCGGGGTGAGCTCGTCCATCAGTACCGTGGTGGAGGGCTGGTTGCCGCGATAGCGCTTGTGCGCCGGCGGCGTGCCCTCTTCAGCCACGGCGTCGTCGCCGAGCATCAATACGCGCGACTGGGCGAAGCAGTTGGCAAGCGACAGCCGGTGCTGGGCTTTCAGGTGGCGCCGAGTGTCCGGGTCCTCGACATCGTCGTAGCGCTTGAGCGGGGCGATGAAGTCGCACACCACCGGCTGGGTGCCCTGATGCAACAGCTGGTAGAAGGCGTGCTGGGCGTTCGGGCCGAGCTGACCCCAGAGCACCGGGCAGGTGGAGTAGCTCACGCTTTCGCCCTGGCCTGTGACCGATTTGCCGTTGGACTCCATTTCGAGCTGCTCGAGATACGCCGCGAAGTACTCGAGCCGCCCATCGTAGGGCAGAATCGAGTGGGCGCGAATATCGAGAAAATTGACGTTCCAAATGCCCGCCAGGCCCAGCAGCACCGGCAGATTCTGATCAAGCGGCGCCTCACGGAAATGGTTGTCCATCGCATGGGCGCCTTCCAGCAGCGCGCGAAAGTGCGCCATGCCGACGATCAGTGCGATGGGAAGCCCGATCGTGCCCCAGAGCGAATAGCGCCCGCCGACCCACTCCCAGAACATAAGCTGATGGTCCGGCGCAATGCCCCACTCGCACATCTTCTCCGGGTTGGCCGAGACGCCGATGAAGTGCTGGCGCACGATCAGCTCGGCGCTTACGGGATGGGCGCCGGCCATGTCGTCGTGCTCGGAGAGCCGACCCAGCAGCCAATCCTTCGCCGTATTGGCGTTGGAGAGCGTGTCGATGGTGGTGAACGACTTCGACGACAGAATGAACAGCGTGGTTTCCGGGTTGAAGCGGGCGAGATAATCCGCCAGCTGGGAGCCGTCCATGGTCGAGGCAAAGTGCACCTCCACCGGATGAATGTCCGCCGGGCGGTAGTCCGCCAGCGCGTGGGTGACCATCAAGGGGCCAAGATCCGAGCCGCCGACACCCAGATTCACCACGTGGCGAATCGGTTTGCCCGTCGCCCCGCGCCACTGCCCGGCGTGAAGCCGAGCCACCAGCCGTTCCATTTGATCCAGGCTTTCGTGCACGGCGGTGACCACGTTCTCGCCGTCGACATCGAGCGTGGCATCCACTGGCAGGCGCAGCGCGGTGTGAAGCGCCGGGCGGTTTTCACTCACGTTGACGCGCTTGCCGCTCAAGAGCGCTTCGATCGCGGTTGGCACGCCGGCCTCGCCCGCCAGTGCCAGCAGGTGCTCCAGGGTGTCGTCATCGAAGCGCTGCTTCGAGAGATCGAGCGTGAGCCCGCCTACGCTGCGGCTGAACGTTTCGAAACGCGCCGGCTCGCCGAAAAGATCCTTTAGATGCACGTGCTTGAGCGCCTGCGCGTGGCGGGCCAG
This sequence comes from Halomonas sp. HNIBRBA4712, assembly GCF_043558675.1. NCBI lineage: Bacteria > Pseudomonadati > Pseudomonadota > Gammaproteobacteria > Oceanospirillales > Halomonadaceae > Halomonas > Halomonas sp. HNIBRBA4712. The sequence goes on from NZ_JBIFXR010000002.1 coordinate 557,821, forward strand.
CGTTTGCCAGGCGGGCAGCGTGTCGGGGGTGTCGTGTTTTGCCAAGGCCATGTCCCTCTTTTGGCGGCGATCCGAAAGCGCGGGGCTGTTGCGTCGTGGCGAGGGCGCGTAAACTACGCCCCCTCCATCCTCTATCCCGGCTTGCCCATGAGTACCGCATCTTACCGTGACGCTATCTTTTCGACACCCCTTGACCGGGTCGCACGCTTCTCTTTCGACGAGCAGGTGGTGGCGTGCTTTCCCGATATGGTTCGCCGATCGATACCGGGGTACGGCCAGATTCTCGGGATGCTCGGCGTCATCGCTCAGCGCCACCTGCGCCACGGCGCTCACGTGTACGATCTGGGCTGCTCGCTCGGCGCCTCGGGCCTGGCGCTTGCCGGCGCCCTGCCCGCGGATGCGTTTCGCTACACCGGGGTCGATGTCTCGCCGGCGATGGTGGAGAAAGCGCGCGAGACCTTCACCGCCGAGTGTTCCGAGCACGCCATGACGGTGCTCGAGGAGGATATCCGCACGCTCGAATACGCCTCTTCGGGCATGATCATTCTTAATTTCACGCTGCAGTTTCTGCCGCCGCGTGATCGCGACGCGCTGCTCGCAAGGCTTTTTGAGGCGCTCGAGCCCGGCGGCGTGCTGATTCTCTCGGAGAAGACCGTCGACCCGGACGAGCGCGACAACGCCTGGCGGGTCGAGCGCTACCACGACTTCAAGCGCGCCAACGGCTACTCGGAGCTGGAGATCAGCCAGAAGCGCACCGCGCTCGAGAACGTGCTGATTCCGGATAGCCTCGATGGCCTGCAGGAGCGGCTCGGCAAGGCGGGCTTCCCCCGCGCCATGACCTGGTTTCAGTACCTGAATTTCGCCTCCCTGATCGCCTTCAAGGAGAGCTAACGTGGCAAAGCCCCTTCCCGACGATCACAGGGCGCTCTACCAGGCGTTTCTCGACCAGGCCACCCAGAACGACGCCCTGCTCCCCTGGCTTGCGCGCCTGCCGCAGCAGCTCGCCGATGGGCTCGACAAGAAACGCCACGGCGATCTCTCGAGCTGGGAAAAGGCGGTGAAAAAACTGCCGCTCCTGCCCGAGCAGCGCACCGTATCGCTCGATAGCGACACGGTTAGCGTGGCAATGACGCTGGACGAAAGCCAGCAGCGCCAGTGCTTCAACCTGCTCAAGAAACTCGCCCCTTGGCGCAAGGGGCCGTTCAGCCTTGGCGGCATTCACATCGACACAGAGTGGCGCTCGGACTGGAAGTGGCAGCGCGTGGCACCGCACCTTTCGGATTTGAAATACCGCAAGGTGCTGGATGTCGGCGGCGGCAGCGGCTACCACGCCTGGCGCATGGCCGGCGCGGGCGCGGATTTCGTGCTGGTGATCGACCCGTCACCGCGCTTTTACTGGCAGTTTCAGGCGGTGCGCCACTTCGTCGGCGACGCGGACGGCAACCGCACCCACTTCCTGCCAGTTGGCATCGAGGACGTGCCGGAGAACCTGGGCTTTTTCGATACCATCTTCTCCATGGGCGTGCTCTACCACCGCGCCTCGCCCTTCGAGCACCTGAACCAGTTAAAAGCGGCGCTTGCTCCAAGCGGCGAGCTGGTGCTGGAAACTCTGGTGGTCGAAGGCGATGAGCAGACGGTGTTCGTGCCCGGCGAGCGCTACGCGGCGATGCCCAACGTCTACTTTCTGCCCTCCTCGAAAGCGCTTTGCCACTGGCTTACCCGCTGCGGCTTTGAGAACGTCCGCGTCGTCGATGAAGCGCCGACGAGCCTCGATGAGCAGCGCTCGACGGACTGGATGACCTATCAGTCGCTTGCGGACTTTCTCGACCTCGAAGACCGCACCCGCACGATCGAGGGTTATCCGGCGCCGAGGCGGGCGGTTATTCTGGCTGAAAAGCCGGTCAGTTAACGCCGCAAGATCACCAGCCAACGACCCAGATTCAGAATGCTGGCAAGCGAGGCCGCGACGTAGGTAAAGGCGCAGGCGGTGAGCACGTGGCGGGCGCCGGCCATGTCGCGTGGCGGTACGTACTCTTTCAGAAGCGGGAGCGCGCGGTTGAAGCTGGCATCGAACTCCACCGGCAGCGTGACCAGGTGCACCACCGCCGCGGTGCCGAAGCTGATGACGGCGACGGCGATCACCGCGGCGAGCCCGCCGGGCAGGCGGGTGAGGATGAAAAGAAAGGGTGCGGCCATCATTAGAAGCGCGCCGAGCTTTTCGGCTTTTTGCGCCACGCCGACCATTCGACTGCGAGCGATGAGCGGCGCATAACCCTCGGCGTGCTGCAGCGCGTGGCCGACTTCGTGGGCGGCGACGGTCACGGCGGTGAGCGAATGGCCGTCAAAGTGATTTGGCGACAGGCGCACGGTGCGCGTCAGCGGGTCGTAGTGATCGCCCTGCTCGGTACGCTCGACCGCAACCTCCTTGAGATCAAAGCGGCGAAGCAGGTGGCTTGCCAGTTCGGCGCCGCTACCGGGGTAGTCGTCGCGCCCTTTGGTGTGGCGCTTCAATACCCACTGCGCCCAGAGGTTGGGCAGCAGAAAAATGGCCAGCGCCAGCGCGATCAGCAGTACGATCATGGTCGGGTTTCCGGTCGATCTCAGAACATGCCGAGTGTTGTACCACGACCACGCCAGCGCTGCACGACGGCGAATCAGCCGTTGGCCTCTCGCGCTTCCTCTTCCAGATGCTGCTGTACATCGCGCTTGACCGCCTCGAGCCCGCGAGCGGAAATGCGGCCCTGTTCATACGCATGTTCGGCCATCAGTACGCTGTCGGCGGCCAGCACCAGGTCGCAATCGCTGCCCTTGAGCTCGTCGCGCAGGCGCTCGATCCCCTCCTGACGTTTGGGATCCTTGTCCACCCGACGAATGTAGACCGCCTTGATCCGCCCGGGGTAGGCCTTGACCACCTCGGTGTAGACCTCCGGGTCGTGCTGGCCGCTGTCGCCGATCAAAATGCACGGCATGTCGTCGTAAAGCGCCAGCATGCGGTCGATCAGATCGCGCTTGTGCGCCTCGGCCTTGCGCGGCCAGGGCTTGCGCCAGGAGATTCCCCACTCACGCAGAAAAAGAATCGGCCCGACCGGAATGCGGTTGAGCTGAAAGAAGGTTTCGAGCATTTCGTAAATGGCCCAGGGGCCGCGAGAGACGTACAGGATCGGCCGCTCGGCCTTTTCACTCTGGCCGCGATAAAGCGACTGGTAAAGCGAGGCCACTCCCGGAAATGCGGTGCGCCGGTGCGGTTTGCGAACGAACAGCCGGTAGAGCATCTTGAGCTTCTCGGCCACGCCGGTGAACATGACGGTATCGTCGATATCGCTGATCACCAGCAGGTCCGCTTCCGGGGGTGGCACGTAAACTTCCGCACTGGTGCGAACGCTCTGCTGTCCCTGAGCGTGCACCATGATATCCGCGCGATGCCAGGAGACATCGATGGGAAGGTCGTGCTCGATGGGAAGGTGGGCATCGAAATAGCCGTCGCGATCCGTGGTCATCGACAGCCTGTTTTCACCAATGCTGATGTCCACTTCGGCGTCGCTCAGCCCGCGACGAAAAATGCGGCGAGTCACGTCGGCGGTATCACGTAAAATGCCGCGCCGGGGAATGGCGCGGCCGAGTGCCGCCTGACGAAACACGCGGCCCATGAGGAAAACTTCCTTCTGCGAGCCATAGCCGCGGTAGGGATGAACCACCATCCCACCGCGGCCCTGGTCACGCTTCATGGGCCTGGCGACAACATGGACAAGCCTCTTAACGAAGCTTGCCCAGGGGCTATACCATGCCATCAGGCGTGTTGGCCCGAGTGTTTGCCCTCTTCGATCTCTTCGAGCAGCTTGGAGCAGAACGCATCGAGATCTTTCGGCGTGCGGCTGGTGACCAGGGCCTCGTCGCAAACCACGGCTTCGTCGACCCACTCGACGCCGGCGTTTTTCAGATCCTGGGCGACGCTGTGAACCGAGGTCATCTTGCGACCTTCCACCACGCCGGCGTTGATCAGAATCCAGGGGGCGTGGCAAATGGCGCCGACCGGTTTACCGGCCTGGAAGAACGCCTTGACGAAGCTCAGCGCGTCGTCGTTGGTACGAAGCTCATCCGGGTTGAAAAGACCGCCCGGCAGCACCAGCGCGTGGTAGTCAGACTCGGACACCTCGGAAAGCGCCTTATCGGCATCGTAAGTGTCGCCCCACTCGGTTTCGGCCCAGGCACGAATGCCCTTGCCGTTCGGCGTCACGATATGCACTTCGATACCGTTTTTTTGCAGTGAGGCCTTCGGCACGCTCAGCTCGGACTCCTCGAAGCCATCGGCGGCCAGAATTGCAACACGTTTACCGCTTAGTGATTGACCCATCGTGCTCTCCTTTTCGTGATGAACTGATCAAAACGCTTACGTTGCGCTATCTCCTACAACGCTTTCAAGTGTGGCTGATCCTGTACAATCGTCAAGCTCGGAGTCCGACCGAATCGCGCCACCAGCGCGTTACAAGTTATACACGAGAGCCGGCCCCATCGTTGAACGGGGCCGGCTCTCATGGATTCGCAACAGCTGGCGGGCTTTAGAGTGTGGCAGTTCTAAAACAGCTTGCTGATATCGCGCGCGTCCCAATGGGGGAAGTGTTTGCGCACCAGCGCGTTCAGGTCGCGCTCGAAGGCGGCCCAGTCGGTGCCCTGACCCTGCTCGCCCTGCTCGGCCACGCCGCGGATCATGCCGGCGCCAACGGTCACGTTGGTCAATCGGTCGATGATGATGAAGCTGCCGGTGCCGGGGCTCGAGCGGTAGTCGTCCAGCGGCACGCTGGCGGTCAGCTCGACCTCACAGCGGGCGATGGCATTGAGCTCGAGCCGCTCGGCCGGCGAGTGCGCCAGGGTGTTGACGTCGACCTGATAGTCGATCGCGCGCACCTGCCCGGAAAGATCGCGCGTGGCGAGCTTGAAGTCGTAGAGCTTGCCAGGTACCAGCGCATCCTCGTGCATCCAGACGATATCCGCCTTGAAGGCGTTTGAAAGCGCTACTTCGGCGTTCGCCTCGACCAGCCAGTCGCCGCGGGAGATATCGATCTCGTCTTCCAGGGTGACGGTGATCGCCTGGCCCGGGTAGGCGGCGCTCAGGTCGCCATCGAACGTCACGATGCGCTCGACGTTAGAGGTCTTGCCCGATGGCAGCACTTTCACCCGCTGACCGGGGCGCAGGATACCCGCAGCGAGGGTGCCGCAGTAGCCGCGAAAATCCAGGTTCGGGCGGTTGACGTACTGCACCGGCAGGCGCAGATCCGTCAGGTTCTGGTCCTCGCTCAGCTCGACGCTTTCCAGAAGCTCGATCAGCGTGCGGGCTTCGTAGCCCGGGCCGAAGTACCAGGGCGTGCGTTCGCTCTTGTTGACCACGTTGTCGCCGGTCAGCGCCGAGAGCGGCACGAAGCGAATGTCCGGGGCGTTCAGGTTGGTGGCGAACTGCTGGTACTCGCGCTTGATCTCGTTGAAGCGCTCCTCGGAGAAGTCGACCAGGTCCATCTTGTTGACCGCGATCACCAGGTGCTGAATACCGAGCAGATCGGCAATGAAACTGTGACGTTTGGTCTGGGTCTGCACGCCGTAGCGCGCGTCGATCAGAATCACCGCGAGGCTCGCGGTGGAGGCGCCGGTGGCCATGTTGCGGGTGTACTGCTCGTGGCCCGGCGTGTCGGCGATGATGAACTTGCGCTTGTCGGTGGAGAAGAACCGGTAAGCCACATCGATGGTGATGCCCTGCTCGCGCTCGGACTGCAGCCCGTCGACCAGCAGCGCCAGATCCACCGCATCGCCGGTGGTGCCGCTGGTTTTCGAGGCCTGGGTGATCGCGGCGAGCTGATCCTCGAAAATCATTTTCGAGTCGTGCAGCATCCGCCCGATCAGCGTGGACTTGCCGTCGTCGACGCTACCGCAGGTGATGAAGCGCAAGAGATCCTTGCTCTCGTGCTCCTGCAGGTACTGCTCGATGTTGTCGGCGATCAAGTTCGACTGGTGTGCCATTAGAAGTACCCCTCGCGCTTTTTCTTCTCCATCGACCCGACCTGGTCGCGGTCGATGGCGCGCCCGCTACGTTCGCTGGTACGGGTCAGCAGCATTTCCTGAATGATCTCTGGTAGCGTCGCCGCGGTGGATTCGACCGCACCGGTCAGCGGATAGCAGCCAAGCGTTCTGAACCGCACCGATTTCTGCTTCGGCACCTCGCCCGGCGCCAGTGGCAGGCGCTCGTCGTCGACCATCACCTGCATGCCGTCGCGCTCGACGATCGGTCGCGGGGCGGAGAAATAAAGCGGCACGATCGGGATCGACTCGAGATAGATGTACTGCCAGATATCGAGCTCGGTCCAGTTCGAAAGCGGGAAGACACGGATCGACTCGCCCTTGTTGACCTTGGCGTTGTAGACGTTCCAGAGCTCGGGGCGCTGGCTTTTCGGGTCCCAGCGGTGGTACTTGTCGCGAAACGAGTAGACCCGCTCCTTGGCGCGCGACGCCTCTTCGTCGCGGCGCGCGCCGCCAAAGGCAGCGTCGAAGCCGTACTTGTCCAGCGCCTGCTTGAGCGCTTGGGTCTTCATGATATCGGTGTACTTGGCACTGCCGTGATCGAAGGGGTTGATGTTCGCCGCCCGCCCCTCTTCGTTGGTGTGCACCAGAAGCTCCATACCCGCTTCGCTCGCCGTGCGGTTGCGAAACTCGATCATCTCGCGAAACTTCCAGGTCGTATCGACGTGCAGCAGCGGGAACGGCGGCGGGCCCGGGTAGAACGCCTTACGCGCCAGGTGCAGCATGACCGAAGAGTCCTTGCCGATGGAGTACATCATCACCGGGTTACTGAACTCGGCGGCGACTTCACGGATGATATGAATCGATTCGGCTTCGAGCTGCTTGAGGTGCGTCTGGCGCGCACCGTCGATTGCTACCGATCTCTCCCGCCGCTCGGCCTGCGGCGGCGCCTTCAACTGGGTCATTGCCTACTCCTCAAGAAACACCGCGCCTTATTCGGGCTGATTGCAAACGGTGTTCGCCTCATTTTTAGTCACTGGAAGTAGGGTAACGCCGAAAGGTAATAACCTGAAAGAATTAATGACTATCTTTTTATTCTTAAAAACTCTATAGAGCGATCACACCTCGACCCGCTCGACCCAGGTTCGCCAACCGCCGTCGCGGGAAAGCTCTACCATGCGATAGCCCGAGCGCGAGGCCTCGTCCACGGCGAAACTTTCGGCGCCGGGCAGGAACTGGTCCGCCAACGCCGGGCAGCCGTAGACGCCGATGCGGTGGTCATTTACGGCTTGCGTGGCGGCAAACGCCTGATGGGCGTGGCCAAAGAGCACGAGCTTCACTTGGGTAAAGCCCTCGAGCGCCTGCCAGAAGCCGTCGCGATCAAAAAGGCCAATGGCATCCATCCACGCCGCCCCCACATCCACCGGCGGATGGTGCAGGCCAATCAGCGTGGGTTTGTCGCTCTGCGCCAAACGTTCCGAGAGCGCCTGGCGCTGCTCTTCGCCCAGCTCCCCGTGAGGCTTGCCCTCGACGCGGGTATCCAGCAGCAACAACCGCCACTCGTCCAGCTCTACCTCATCAACCAGCGGATGACACTCGGCCATGAACGCCGGCTGATCGTGATTGCCGGCCAGCCAATACCAGGGGCACGGCAAGCGCTCGAGCGCCTGACAGGCGTGCTGGTAGGAGATCAGGGTTTCGTCCTGGCTGATATCGCCGCTAAACAGCACCGCATCCGGGCGCTCGTCGATGACCCGCTCGATCACGCGCTCGAACTGCCGCCAAGGCACACCCGTCCGCGAACGCGCGGTTTTATCGGCGTAGAGGTGGGCGTCGGTGATCTGAACCAAGCGCATCACGGGTACTCGGGAATATCGTAGGCGTGGCCGTGGGCCAGGCCGTGGGCGAGCCACTCGCCGAGAAAGCGGTTGAGCTGAAGCTTCTCGTCGGGCTGGTGCATTCGGGCGTTGGGGTAGCGGTAGCGGCCGCTGAAGTGGCGCTCGCGCTGAAAGTCGGTCACTTCGGCCATGCGCACGTCGTGGTAGAGATGCACGCGCATTTTCGGCCCCTCGAGCACCCCATCCAGCGGCCCGGTCTGGGTCACTTCGACCATCGTGGTGTAAGGCGCCTGCTCGAGCACGGCCAGGTGAAGCGCGCCCAGCGTCTGGCCCTTGCTGTGCAGGCTGATGTCGCGCTGCTGGCCGGCGTCCAGGTCGCCGACCAGCCGCAGCAGACGCGCATAGTTGGCGCTGCACTCCCCTTGCAGGGATTTGAGGTCGGTTACGTAGGCGGCTCTAGCCATCGTCACTCCTTTCACATTCGCGGGTACTTTCACATTCGCGGGTAACCGGGGGCGGGTGAGACGCCGCGCGCAGCGAGGCGCGCTGGCCGTTGAGCCAGTGCAGCGCAATCAGGCTCATGGCGTTGTCCAGGCGCCCTTCGCCTAGAAGCCGCCAGGCCTCAACGAAGCTCACCACGTGAACGCGGATATCCTCGTGCTCCTCGTCGAGCCCGTGAATACCGCCAAGCCCCCTGGTATCGACCAAGCCACAAAACAGCGTGACCCGCTCGTTGCAGGCCCCAGGACTTGGGTAGTAGGTGTGAAGTTGGGTCAGCGCGCCTACCTTGCAACCCGCCTCCTCGAGGGACTCGCGCCGGGCGACCTGCTCCAGCGACTCGCCCTGCTCGACCAGGCCCGCCACCAGCTCGAGCTTCCAGGGCGAGCGCGGGTCGTCGATGGCGCCGGCGCGAAACTGCTCGACCATCACCAGCGCATCCCGCTGCGGGTCGTAAAGCAGCACGCCGACCGCGTCAAAACGGCTATGGATTTCCCGGCGCATCGAATCGCTAACACCGCCGTCGAAAAGGCGGTGGCGCAGCGTCAGCTCCTCGAGGCGAAAAAACCCCTGGTAGAGGGTTTCGCGCTTTTCGAGCGTGACGTCGCTACGGCGAAACGTTGGCCTGGACAGCGAAGTGGGGTTGGACGCCATGAGGCACTCCCGGTGGGCACAATCGCTCTATTATCAATGCTCGATGCCGGGAATGCCAATTGAGGGGGGATTAAAGCGACTGCAGCAGCGTTTGCGCCTCGCGGCGAAGCGCCTCGTCGGAAAGCTGGCGGCTTTCGCGGGCGGTGCCGTCGACTGCGCGTTGGGCGTGCTCACGCGCGGCCTGGGTCTGGCCCTCCTCTTTCAGAAAGGCGGCGTAGTAGTAGTTCACGTCGATGCCGTTCGGGCGAATCTCGAGCGCGCGCTGGAACATGCGCTCGGCGGTGTCGCTGTTGCCAAAACCGAGCGGCCGGCCCGGCGCCCGGTCGTAAAGCGCGCCCAGGGTCACGTAGGCGGAGCCGTTACTGCCCTGGGGGTCGATCTCGATGGCGCGCTCGAGCACCGCGCGGGCATCCTTGGCGGTGCCGAGCGCGCCAAGCCCACTGCGCTCGCGAGCGTAGGAGGCCAGAATGATGCCCTGCCAAACGAGCACATCGGCGCTATTCGGGTTCTGCTCGGCAAGGGTGGCAGCCTCGCTACTGAGTGCCTCCAGCGTGCCCTGGCGCTGGTTGGCGGGCAGGTCGGTCACCGTGTGCTCCCAGCGGTTCTTGAGCGAGAAGAGTTCATCCTGATAGGCGCTCGCAGCGAGCGGCGATAGCGCAAGCGCTCCGCCCAGGGTGAGTGCCAGCAGCCAGCGTGAGGTATGCGTACGCATTGAAAAAGCTCCTTGGTTGTTATTGTCCCGCGCTCGAAAGCCATACGCGGCTCCCGTCGCGAGCCGCTTCCCCCACAATGTAACGAACGTTTGAATGACTCGCCAGCGCTGAATGACTCGCTTAGACCAAAGGGCCCACGCCCGACATTTTCCACCACGGCCTCCGCCATTACCGCTGCGTTCATTTACAGGACGTTGGGCCGCGCGGCGCTTTCGATTAAGCTTGAGCGCTTGCCGACAAGGAGTAAGACGCGATGAAAGGCCGCAACATGACCCGCTGGCGCGACCCGGCCAAGGACCCGCGCCAGGCGCCCAAGAGCAACCTGATCACCGCCCAGGGCGCCGAGCGCCTGCGCGGCATTCTCGATCATCTTTCCAGAGTGAAGCGCCCGGCGCTCTCCGCCAAGGTGGGCGAAGCCGCCGCACATGGCGACCGCTCGGAAAACGCCGACTACACCTACAACAAGAAAGAGCTCAACCGAGTGATCGCGCGGATTCGCTACCTGACCAAGCGCCTCGATGAGCTACAGGTGGTCGACCGCCTGCCGGCAAATACCGACAAGATATTCTTCGGCGCCTTCGTGAGCCTGGAAGACGACGAGGGCGAGGCGCTCGAGATCCGCATCGTCGGCCACGACGAGATCGACACACAAAAGCGCTGGATCAGCGTCGATGCGCCGATGGCGAAAGCGCTACTGGGCAAGGAAGTGGACGACGAGATCACCGTACAGACCCCGAGAGGTGAGGACTGCTACATCGTGACGGCGATTCACTACGCCGGCGCCTGATACACTGGCCTGGCCGGGTTGGACGGATTCGCCTGAATGGACAGATCGCGCATGCCATGAACTTTCCATGAGGCCCTTGCCCTGACCCAACATGTCCGTAATACTGGACACATGGAAATAAAAGATGCCACTTCAAGTTTCAGCGCGCTTTCCCAGCCCACTCGCTTAAAAGCGTTACGCCTTCTCTTGCGCCACGAACCCGACGGCTTGCCCGCCGGCGAGATTGCACGCAGCCTCGACGTGCCCCACAACACGCTCTCGGCGCATCTCACGGTGCTCGCAGGAGCGGGCTGGGTCAGCTCCCGGCGCGAAAGCCGCTCGATCATTTACCGCGCCAACCTCGACCACATGCAACAGGTACTCACCTTTCTGGTCAGCGACTGCTGCAACGGCGACCCAATACTCTGCGCGCCGCTGGTCGATGCCCTGACAGCCTGTTCATCGTCCTCAACGAAGGAACCACTTCCATGACGTCCTTGATTTACCACAACCCCAATTGCGGCACCTCGCGTAACACGCTGGCCATCATGCAGGCCTCCCGGGAGCCGCATGAAGTCATCGAATACCTCAAGACCCCACCCAGCCGGGAGCGGCTACAGGAGCTGCTCGCGCTGATGGCGATGGCGCCGCGCGAGCTGCTGCGCCAGAAGGAGGCGCCCTACCGCGAGCTGGGCCTCGATGACCCCGCCGTGGACGACCAAGTACTCATCGACGCCATGATGGCCCACCCCATTCTGATCAACCGCCCGATCGTCGTGACCGGCAAGGGAGCACGGCTTTGCCGCCCTTCAGAGCGGGTTTTCGCCCTGCTTGAGAGCCCGGTGGCCACGTTCGCCAAAGAGGATGGCGAACAGGTCACGCCCTCCTCCCCGACGAGTCAATGACGCCATGCTGGCGTTGACCATCTTTATTGTCACTCTGCTATTCGTGATCTGGCAGCCCAGGGGCCTCGGCATTGGCTGGAGCGCGCTGGGCGGTGCCGTGGCGGCGCTGATGACGGGCGTAGTGCAAGTAGGCGAGGTCGCCATTGTCTGGGAGATCGTCTGGGACGCGACGTTCACCTTCGTGGCGCTGATCATCATGTCGCTGCTGCTCGACGAGGCGGGCTTCTTCGCCTGGGCGGCGCTTCACGTGGCGCGCTGGGGCAATGGCCGAGGGCATCTGCTGTTTCCGCTGGTGGTCGTGCTGGGCGCCTTCATTGCCGCGTTCTTCGCCAACGACGGTGCCGCGCTGCTGCTCACGCCCATCGTCATCGCCATTCTATTGCGTTTGAACTTCACCCCACCGGCGGCGCTGGCCTTCATCATCGCCACCGGATTCGTGGCGGATACCACGAGCCTTCCGCTGGTGACCTCCAATTTGGTCAACATCGTCACCGCCAACTACTTCGGCATCGGCTTCGACCGCTACGCACTGGTCATGGTGCCGGTCAACCTGGTCTCGCTTGCCGCCACGCTCGGCGTGCTCTGGCTCGCTTTCGGGCGACGGATACCGGCGCGGTATACGCTGGATAAGCTAGAAGCACCGGCCTCGGCGATCAAGGACCCGCTGGTGTTCAAGGCCGCTTTTCCGCTGTTGGCGCTGCTGCTGGTGGCCTACTTCGTCACCGCATCACTTGACGTGCCCATCGCGCTGATCACCGGCGCTGCCGCACTGGTCCTGACGGCGCTGGCCGGACGCTGGTGGCGCGCAGGCTCCGGCGCAGTAGTATCCGTCAATCAGGCGCTACGCGGCGCGCCCTGGCAGATCGTGCTGTTTTCACTCGGCATGTATCTGGTGGTGTACGGGCTTGGCAATGCGGGCTTGACCGGCCTCGGCGCTCAAGCGCTCGAATGGCTCGCACGCCAGGACGATATCGTCGCCACGGTGGGTACCGGATTTCTGATCGCGCTCGTCGCCTCAGTGATGAACAACATGCCCTCCACGTTGGTGGCAGCGCTTTCCATCGATCAGGCCCAACTGCCAACGCTGACCCGGGAGCTGATGATTTACGCAAGCGTCATCGGCAACGACCTGGGGCCAAAGTTCACCCCCATCGGCAGCCTGGCCACGCTTTTATGGCTTCACGTGCTGGCGGGCAAGGGGTATCGCATTGGCTGGGGGGAGTACATGAAGGTGGGGCTTGTGATCACCCCACCGGTATTGCTGGCCACGCTTCTGGCGCTAGCACTGTGGCTTCCGAGGCTGCCGACCTGAGCTCACTCCAGCGCGTAGTCGACGGTCGTGACCACGCGCACGCGCTTGATCTGAGGCGTGTAGGTATCCAGATCCTCGATCGAGAAGTAGCCCTGAGTGGCGCTTCTGATGCCGCCCACGGCGCTGCCGGAGTCTTCGGCGAACTGCTGGGCGGCACTTCGCGCATCTGCGGTGGCCTCGCGAATCATCTCGGGCTTGATCGCATCGAGCCCGGTGAACAGAAACTCGGTGCGGTACTCGTAGCTTGGCGAGAGCAGCACACCCTGGCGCACCAGCGCCGTGGCCTCGGGCACCGCCTCGATCACTGCCTGCACGCGGTCAGTGCGCAAGAGAAGTGTGGCCTCGGCGCGGTAGCGCTCGTCCGGGCGCTCGCCGCCGTAGGCGTTGGCGAACTGGTCGGTGATGCGCGGCGGCGTGGTGCTGATGCTATCTGGCGCAAAGCCGCGCTCGGTGAGAAAGGTGCGAATCAGGCGCTCGCCGCTCGAAAGCTGCCCTTCGAGCTCACCCAGCGTATTGGCGCTGACCGCGTAGTTGAGCGGCCAGAGCACCAGATCCGCCGCCACCTCGCGCTCCGCGAGCCCGCGCACGGTCACGCTTCGCGACGACTGCTCCCACACCTGGGCAGCCCCTTTCAGGTAGCTTCCGCCCCAGCCAAGCCCCAGCGCCAGCAAGGCGCCCAGCACCGCGGCGCTCACCAGCCTGCCGCCACTGCGTCGATTGATCGTCATGGGTGCCCCCGTTTAAGCCTCAAGAGTGATCCACGCCTTTGACCGCTGCTTGCGTCAAAAGCGCCGGTCACATGGGAGAATTTATCGCTCGGCCTGATAAACGCGAAAACGCCGGTTGTCGGCCAGGGTCTCGACGCTCGAGAAGGCGCTCTGGAGCAGGTCCGGGTACGGCAAGAAGGCGTTGGCCACCAGCAGTAGCTGCCCGCGGGGGTTCAGATGCCTGGGGGCCTGCTCAATCAGGCGCGCACTCGGCCCGTAGCTGAGTTCGCGCTCCTGATGAAACGGCGGGTTGCTGACGATCATGTCGAAGCGCTCGCCGTCGAGGGCGCTGAACACGTCGCTCTCCATTATTCGAGCGTCCAGACCGTTGGCCTCGAGAGTGCGCCGGCAGGCGGTGACGGCGAAGGCGCTGACGTCCACGGCGGTCACGCGATGGCCGCGCCTGGCGAGCCAGGCGGTGATGATGCCATCGCCGCAGCCCATATCGAGTATCTCGAGCGGGGCCCGGCCGAGTCTCGACTCGAGTTGCTCGAGCAGAAGCTGCGTTCCCTCATCGAGCTTGCCGTGACCGAACACGCCCGGGTGGCTGACCAGTTCGAGCTCCAGAGCTGCAAAGCGGGTCCAGACATCTTCCGGGTCAGCGCCTTTCACCGTACGCGTGGAGTACAGCGTACAGCGCCGGGCGTTATCGAGCTTGTCGCAGCGCATGTTGCGCGCTTCGAGGAATTTGGGCACGCGCTTGATACCGCCCTGGTGCTCGCCGACGATCTCTACCTCGGTGCCCTCGGGCAGTACCTGGCAGAGCCAATCGAGCCACCAGACGCCGAGCTGGTGCGCCTTGGGCCAGAACAGCACCACCTGGCCCGCACTCGGGTCGACGCGGGTATCGAAAGGGCTTTGGTCGCGCTTGTCTCGCGCCTGCCAGGCAGTGCGAAGCGCAATACTGTCGCTGACCATGATGGCGGAGCGCGCGATCAGCCAGGCGTCTTCCGGCGGGGCAATGGGGCACAGCTCGACGCGCTCACCGTGGTAACGTTCGAGCAGTTGGCAGGCGGGCAGTTGGGCACTCATGAATCGGCCTCGGGTTGGGTCAATGGCTTGGTCAGTGTGTAAAGAAGATAGCGGCCCAGGCGCCAGTGCGGCTCCTGACGGCAGTAGCGCTTTTCCAGCGCGAGCAGCGTGGCATCTTCGGCTTCGCTCGCCGGCGGATTCTTGAGGTAGTCCTGAAATACGCGAATCCCGGCGACCTCTTCTACTCTGAGCCCGCACTCTTCGGCCCAGCGGGTGAGTGCCTCGTGAGTCAGCGGCGAAATCGGCGTCAGCCGCTGGCGCTTGCCTTTACCTTCGAGCGTGTCATCCAGCGCCTTTTGCAGATTGCCCTTCACGGCGTTGGAAAAGCGCAGCGCGTCGCGGTTGAACACCATCAGGCTCAGCTGGCCGCCGGGCGCGAGCAGCGCGGCCAGGTGTTCGAGCGCCGCGCGCGGCTCGCCCAGCCACTCGAGCACCGCGTGGCAGGTGATCAGCGGCCAGGGGCCGGGAACATCAAGGGGCAGCGCCTGAAGCGGCGCGTGCAGGTAGCGGATGGCATCGCTGGGGATCGTCTCGCGTTCACCGTGCCAATCGCGAGCGTAATCGAGCATATCCGCCGAGGGTTCGGCCAGGGTGACGCGATGACCGCGCTCGGCGAACCAGGCCGCCTGCTGGCCAAGCCCGCCGCCCACGTCCAGCACCGGTTGAGCGTCGAGGTTAAGCATTTGCGGCAGCAGATAATCGAGCATCTTCAGGCGCAGCTCGCCGCGCGGGGCGTGGTAGAGCGCGCGTGAAAACTTCTCGACCATGCCGTCGAAATAGCGATCTCCCGCCGGGGTGAGTTCATATATGGGGTGCATCCAACAAGCCCGTGCCGATCAAAAGCGCCCAGTCTACCCTGCCGGCGCTTTTAACGCTTGCGACGAAGGCAGCGCCGTAAAGCCCAGGCGCCGTTCGAGCGCTGCCGCCAGCTGAAAAAGGCGCTTGTCCTCGCCCATTCGCCCAATGACCTGAACGCCTACCGGAAGTCCTTGCGATAGGTGGAGCGGCAGCGACATCGCCGGCTGGCCGGTCAGGTTGGCAAGCTGGGTAAAGGGTGTGCGGGCCAGCGCATCTGCCGCGAAGTGCTTAAGCAGCCCGAATTTCAGCGCCAGCCGCGACATGCCGGGCAGCGCCAGCAGCGCCATCAGCCGCTCGCGCGCCGGGCTTGGGTAGAGCTCGCCGATTCCGGGCGCGGTGCTCGTGGCCACCGGCAGCACGAGGACATCGAAGCGCTCGTGAAACGCCCCCATGCGCGCCCCGGCCTGGCTCCACTCGCGCCGGGCAAGTTCGTAGCGCCGGGCGTCCAGGGCGCCGCCGAGCCGGCCGATCGCCCGCGTGGTGGATTCGATCGCCAGGCGCCGGAAGGCCGTGGCGGTTTCGCGGCTCAGGCTATCGAGCTCCGCCGCCATTTGGCCAAGATAGAGCGTCAGATAGCTCTCGGCGAGCGTCTCGCCCTCCACGGGCGGGTCTGCCCACGCCACCGTGTGGCCGCTGGCAACGAGTTCCAGGCCGACTTTCTCGACGGCGGCTTTCACTGCCGGGTCGAGCGCGCCGGAGAGCCCGCGCGACAGCGGCTCGCCCAGCGACAGCGCTACTCTTAGCGGCTTTGGATCCTGCTCGAGCGCGGCAAGGTAGCCGGTTTCGCGCGCAACCGGATAAGGGCTTGCGGCCACGCTGCCGTTGATCTGCTCCAGAAGCGCAGCGCTGTCGCGCACGCTGCGCGTGATCGCATGCTCGACCACAGCGCCCTGCCACACTTCGCCTTGAGACGGCGCCAGCGGCACCCGCCCGCGCGAGGGCTTGAAGCCGAACAGGCCGCAGTAGCTGGCCGGAATACGAATCGAGCCGCCGCCGTCGCCGGCCAGCGCCAAGGGTACGATCCCGCCGGCCACCGCCGCCGCGGCGCCACCGCTGGAACCGCCCGGCGAGTGGCCCAAGCGCCAAGGGTTCTGCGGGTGGGCAAACGCCCTGGGCTCGGTAATCGCCATCAGCCCGAACTCCGGCGTCGCGCTCTGCCCAAGGATCACCAGCCCCGCTTGGCGTGCGCGGGTGATGATCGGCGAATCCTCTTTCGCGACAACGCCCTTGAGCGCCGCGCTGCCCGAGGCCAGCGGCTCACCGGCAAGCGCCATCAGCAGATCCTTGGCAAGCGTGGGCACGCCAGTGAAGCAGCTCTTTTCACTTACGGCTGCGCTCTCTCGCCGGGCGCGCTCGAAGCGGGTACGCACCACCGCGTGAAGCGACGGGTTAAAGCACTCTATCGCCTCGATGGCGGCTTTCAAAAGCTCTTCACGGCTGACCTCACCGCGGCGCACGAGGGCAGCTAGGCCCATGGCGTCGAAGCGCTGATACTCCTCGAGATACATGAAAAACTCCACCGGGCTAATACCGTTCATTTAAGCATGGGTAGCGCTTGTGGGAGGGAGCTTCAGCTCGCGACGGGTGGTCAAGCCAAGGTATCTGACGGCGCCATCGTGCGCTTTACCACTTTTGGCGATATTGCCTGCTTGCGCCACAAACGGTACCTTGAATGCCAATGGGAACGTTCCCAAACTGGTTCAGGAAGAGTTTCTTGCCCGACAATCGCGCCACCCTCATCGAAGTCGCTCGTGAAGCGAAGACCTCCAAGACCAGCGTCTCGCGGTTTTTCGGCCCCGAGCGCGAGAAGCTATCCAGCGCGCTTCAGGCGCGTATCGAAAGCGCGGCCAGCCGCCTTGGCTACCGGCCGAATCTGATGGCGCGAGGGTTGAAAGGCGGCGGCACGCGGCTTCTGGGGATGCTGGTGGCAGACATTCGCAACCCGTTTTCGGTTGCCGCGGTCCACGCCGTCGAGCAGGCTGCCCGCGCCCGGGGCTACGCGCTGATCGTATGCAACACCGACAACGACCCCGCTCAGCAGCAGCGCCACCTGACACTGCTGGCCTCCTACAGCGTCGAGGGCCTGGTGATCAACGCCGTGGGGGCACCCGCGAACGAGCTTCGGGCGCTCGAGCGCATCGGCGTACCGGTGGTGCTGCTGGACCGGGAGATCCCTGATTTGGCAAGCGACGTGGTGGGGCTGGATAACGCCCTAGCGATCGATACCGCGCTCGATCACCTGAGCGAGCGCGGCTACCGGCGCATTCTCTACCTGACCAACGACCCGGCCTCGGTGAGCGCCCGCCGCCAGCGCATGGAGCGCATCACAACCGGGTGTGCGCGCCGTGGCCTCGATGCCCGAGTGCAAACGCGGCTCGACGCCGAAAGCCTCTACCCGGCGCTTGGCGCGCTGGTTGAGCCACCCAACTGCGCCCCGGCGGCGGTGCTCTGCGCCAACGCCACTGCCACCCTGGCCGCAGCGAAGGCTTTTCAGGCGCTGAACCTTGAAATGGGCCGCGTGGGCCTGATGGGCATCGACGAACTCGACTGGTGCGCGCTGGTCGGCCCCGGCGTCACGACCCTGGCTCAGCCGTTCGAGGCGATCGGCGAAGCTGCCCTTGCGCGCCTGCTTGACCCGGCCGCCGAGCCTGGCCGCCTTCGCCACGCCCCGCGCCTGATTGCGCGCGGTAGCACCGTTTACCGCGACGCCACCTCACACACTTGATAACAGAACGCCTACTTGATGACAGGAGATAGTGCATGAGCTCAGAGCCGTTTGAGCGTTTCGTTCTCACCTTTGGGGAAGCCATGGGCATGCTCGTGGCGCAGTCGCCAGGGCCGCTCGACAGCGTTGAGCATTTTCAGCGTCGCCTTGCCGGCGCCGACAACAACGTCGCCATCGGCCTTGCGCGGCTGGGCTTTCGGGTCAGCTGGCTCAGCCGGGTCGGCCGCGACAGCATGGGCGAGTACATTCGCCGCACGCTCACCGCCGAAGGCATCGACGATCGTTATATCGTCACCGACCCGGCTCACTCGACCGGGCTGGTGTTCAAGGAGCGCGCCGAAAACGGCGCCGACCCGAGAGTGGAGTATTTTCGCCGCGGCAGTGCCGCGAGCCACCTGAGCACGGTGGATGCCGACGCCGTCGACTTCGCCAGTCTCGATCATCTGCACGTGACCGGCATCACCCCGGCGCTTTCCGAAAGCGCGCTGGCGCTTACGCGGCGGCTAATGGAGCGCGCCCGCGCCAACGGCGCTACCATCTCCTTCGACCCGAACCTGCGCCCAACGCTCTGGTCAAGCGAGGCGCTCATGCGTGATACGCTCAACGAACTGGCGGGCCTTGCCGACTGGGTGCTGCCCGGGCTTGCCGAGGGTGAGCGGCTGACCGGCGCTGATACGCCGGAGACAATCGCGGATTTCTACCTCGAGCGCGGCGCCAGCGCCGTCATCATCAAACTCGGGCCGGAAGGAAGCTACTATCGTGGGCGCCTCGACGGTAAGCTTGAAAGCCTGAGCGTGGCCGGCCAACCCGTCGAGCGCGTCATCGACACGGTCGGCGCCGGCGATGGCTTCGCCGTCGGCGCGATCAGCGCGCTGCTCGAAGGTCTGCCGCCGGCCCGGGCGCTGGCGCGCGGCAATTTGATCGGCGCCCAGGCGGTTCAGGTGGTGGGCGATATGGAAGGGCTCCCTTCCCGCGCCACGCTCGAAACGCTCGAGAGCAATAACCACAGCATCGCCTGATTCACAAACACAACACCAGCACACCCAAGGAAAGAGCATGAAAAAAACGATCATCGCCCAAGCAAAGCTCAACGAAGACCAGCGGGCCGAGCTCGAGGCGCACTTCGAGATTCTGCCGCCGCTGCCCTCGTTCGATCTCGACGCCCCCGAGGTGCGCGACGCCCTTTCACGGGCCCACGGCATCATCGGCTCGGGGCTGCCGATCAGCGAGGCGCTGCTCGACGCCGCGCCGAATCTTGAGGTCGTGGCGCTCGTTTCCGTGGGCTACGACACGGTGCCGGTCGAGGCGCTCACCTGGCGCAACATTCTGCTCTGCAACACGCCGGACGTGCTGACCGAAACCACCGCCGATACCGGCTTTACCCTTTTGATGGCCACCGCCCGGCGCGTCGTGGAGCTTGCGACCTGGGTCAAGGCGGGCGCCTGGCAGGCCAGCATCGGCCCGGATCTTTACGGCTGCGACGTTCACGGCAAGACTTTGGGCATGGTCGGCTTCGGGCGCATCGGCCAGGCCGTGGCGCGCCGCGGGGCGCTCGGTTTTGGTATGAAAGTGCTCTACTCCAACGCCTCGCCCAAGCCGGAAGTGGAAAAAGAGCTCGGCGCCGAGCGCCGCGAGCTCGAGGCGCTGCTTGGTGAGTCGGATTTCGTCTGCCTGACCGTGCCGCTGACCGAAGAGACCGAAAAGCTGATCGGCGAGAAGGAGCTTGCCCGAATGAAGTCCACGGGCATTCTGATCAACATCGCCCGCGGCAAGGTGGTCGACGAAGGCGCGCTGATCGACGCGCTCGAGCGCGGCGTGATTCGCGCAGCCGGTCTGGATGTCTTCGAGAAGGAGCCGCTTTCCGACACCTCGCCGCTGCCCGGCATGGCCAACGTGGTCGCCCTGCCGCACATCGGCTCGGCCACCTCTGAAACCCGTACCGCCATGGCCCAGCGCGCGGTCGACAACCTTCGCTTGGCGCTGACCGGCGAGCGCCCGATCAGCCCGGTCAACGACGAGGTGCTCTCATGAGCGGTACCGACCTGTGCCTGCTGTTCGACTCTGACGGCACGCTGGTCGACAGCGAAATCCTGCTCGCCGAGGTGATGGGCGAGCTGTTGCCCGAGTTCGGCCTGCCCTTCTCGGCGCGCCAGTACATGGACGAGTTTCGCGGCGTGCGCTTTCAGACCATCGTCAACGAACTGGAGGCGCGCTTTAAGCCGCTCACCCCGGATCGATTCGATCAGCTCGAGGCGGACATGCGCGCGCGGATGGAGACGCGGATGCGCGCCGAGCTCGAGCCGATCAAAGGGATGCCCGCCGCGCTCGACGCGCTCGCCCACCATCCCAAGGCGGTGGTCTCCAACGGCCCGGAGCGCAAGATTCGCTGCGCGCTGGAGAGCACCGGCCTCGAGCACCACTTCGCCGGTCGGCTTTTCAGCGCCTATACGCTGAACGTCTGGAAGCCGGACCCGGAGCTCTACCTTAAAGCCGCCGCCGCCATGGGCTACCCGCCCGAGGCGTGCGTGGTGATCGACGACGCCGCGGTCGGCGTTCAGGCCGGGCTCGATGCGGGGATGCAGGTGATCCATCTGAACCACTTTCCCGATGAGGAGACCACGCCCGAAGGTGCGACCGAGATTCACCATGCCGAGGAGCTGCCCGGCGTCGTTGCCGGCCTGCGCCAGCCCTTGAGCGTCTGACACACCAGCGCCCAAATACAATAACAGCCACGATCGTCACAACGATGATCGTTACAACAGGAGCAGCGCCATGAAGTGTTTCTCACTGGAGGGCCGGGTCGCCATGGTGACCGGCTGTAACAAGGGGTTGGGTCAGGGGCTCGCGCTGGCTTTAGCCGAAGCCGGCGCGGATATCGTCGGCGTCAGCCGCCAGAGCGCCGACGATACGCGCCGCCAGGTCGAGCATCTGGGACGGCGCTTTTACCCGATCGAGGCGACGCTGGGGGAAGACGCGCCGGCTCACATCATAGAGCGAGCGCTGGCACAGACGGGCAAGCTCGACATTCTAGTCAACAACGCCGGAACCATTCGCCGGGCGGAGGCGCTTACGTTCAGCGAGGAGGATTGGGATGCGGTCATCGACGTCAACCTCAAGGCCGCGTTCTTTCTCGCCCAGGCCGCTGCCCAACACCTTATCGGCCGGGGCTCGCCGGGCAAGATCGTCAACATCGCCTCACTACTTTCGTTTCAAGGCGGTATCCGCGTGCCTTCCTATACCGCGAGCAAAAGCGGCCTGTTGGGGCTAACGCGGCTTCTGGCCAACGAGTGGGCGGCCCACGACATCAACGTCAACGCCATCGCCCCGGGCTACATGGCCACCGACAACACCCAGGCCCTGCGCGACGACCCCGAGCGCCACGACGCCATTCTCGAGCGCATCCCGGCCGGACGCTGGGGCACCCCGGAGGATCTGGCCGGCGCGGTGGTCTTTCTATGCTCCGACGCCGCCCGCTATGTTCACGGCCACGCCCTGGCCGTCGATGGCGGGTGGCTGGGGCGTTGACGCTTTGCGTGAAAGCACCTTGCGCACGAACGCTACTGATCGGTCGGCGGCAGGCCACTCGCCGTTAGCCGGCGCACGGCAACCTCGACACCCCTGAGCTCAGCCAGCCCTCGCAGTCGTCCATAGAGCGGATACCCCGGCGCCGTGGCGCGAGCGTGATCGTCAAGCATGTGGTGGCCGTGGTCAGGCCGGATCGGCAATCGCGCGCCACCTTCGCGCTCGCGCCGGCGCTCCTCTTCTACCAGTGCCTGGATTACACCAACCATATCGACATCGCCGGCCAGGTGCGGCGCCTCAAAAAATGAGCGCGAATCGGCTTCGCGCCTTGTCGAGCGCAGGTGAGCGAAGTGAATGTGCGGACCAAAGTGGCGCGCCATCGCGACCAGGTCGTTATCCTCGCGCACCCCGTAAGAGCCGGTGCAGAAGGTAATGCCGTTAGCCGGGCTCGGCGCAGCATCGATCACCCACTGGGCGTCGTCACGGGTCGATACCACCCGTGGCAGGCCAAGCAGCGGCCGGGGTGGGTCGTCGGGATGGACCGCCATGCGAATGCCGACTTTCTCGGCGACCGGGATCACCCGGCGCAGAAAGTAGCCCAGGTGCTCGCGCAGCGTTTGCGCGTCGATGCTGGCGTAACTCGCCAGCGCCTCGCGAAACTGCGCCAGGGTGTAGTGCTCCTCGGCGCCGGGAAGCCCTGCAATCAGCGTGTCGATCAGCTTCGCGCGGCCGGCCCCGTCAAGCGTCTCCAGGTAGCGTTTGGCATCAAGCCTGTCGGTCTCCGAGTACTCTTCGCGCGCACCGGGGCGCTCGAGCAGGTAAAGATCGAAAGCGGCGAAGGCGGTCTGATCAAAGCGCAGAGCTCGGGCGCCATCGGCTAACTCATAGGTCAGGTCGGTGCGCGTCCAGTCGAGGATCGGCATGAAGTTGTAGCAGACGGTATCGATCCCGCAGGCGGCCAGGTTTCTCAGCGTTTGGCAATAGGTGTCGATCAGCGCGTCGCGCTCGGGCAAGCCCTTCTTGACCGCTTCGGGTACCGGCACGCTTTCGACCACCGACCAGGTGAGCCCTGACGACTCGATCATCGCCTTGCGCGCGCCAATCGCCTCCACTGACCAGACCTGATCATTGGGCACATCGTGCAGCGCGGTCACGATACCAGTCGCGCCGGTCTGGCGAATTTCATCGAGTTGAATCGGGTCATTGGGCCCAAACCAGCGCCAGGTGTGTTCCATGGGATCTCCTTTTAGCGAACGCCGGGACCGGCAAGCTCGGCAATGGCCGCCTCGACACCGCGCTCGGTCAGCGTGAGATAAGCATCAAGCACCTGCTGTTTGAAGCGCTCATCGCGCGCGACCGCCTTAGGTATCACCGCCTCAACACCGAAGAAGGCATCGATCAGTGCGCGAGGATCATCGCCGTGACGCTGGTGGAGTGCTTCGAGCTGCTCGGCTATCGGGTCGTCGACGCGAAACGCGCGACCGCCAAGCGTTGTGCCTTGGGTGTAGCGAATCCAGCCGGCCAGGCCCAGCGCCACGCAGGCGGTATCACGCCCGGCGACCAGGTTGGCCTCGGCCACCTGCAGCCAGCGCTGGGGCAGTTTCTGGCTGCCGTCCATGGCGATCTGCTGGAGCTTATGACGCAGGCTGTCGTTGGCAAAGCGCGCCAATAACGAATCCGCGTAGGCGTCCACGTCGATCTCCTGGGGCATGTCCAGCGTCGGCGCGGCTTCCTCGCGCATGTAGGCGCTCAGAAGCGCCTTGTAGACCGGGTTCGAGACGGCGTCGAACACGGTGTCGATATCGGCCAGCGACCCCAGATAGGCAAGCAGCGAGTGGCTGCCGTTGAGCATACGAAGCTTCATGGTCTCGAAGGGGGCCACGTCAGCGACCATGGTCACGCCCTCCTCTTCCCAGGCCGGGCGCCCAGCGGGGAAGTGGTCCTCGACCACCCACTGGGAAAAGGCTTCGCACACCACAGCGTTAGCGTCATCGACCCCAAGTATCTGGAGTGCAGCGAAATCCTGCTCGGTCATGGCCGGCACGATGCGATCAACCATGGAGCTCGGGAACGCCACTTCAGTATCGATCCAGTTGGCCAGCTCGTCGCTGCGCTGGCGCGCCAGAGTTACCACGGCCTTGCGTGTGCGCGCGCCATTATGGGGCATGTTATCGCAGCACAGAATGGTAAACGGCGCCACGCCCGCGGAGCGACGCCGCGCCAGCGCCTCGACCAGTAGCCCCGGTGCGGTGCGCGGCTCAAAGGGCGAGACGATATCGCCGGCAATCATGGGGTCGCTCAATAGAAGCTCGCCGCTGGTCGGGCTCAGAAAATAACCTTTCTCGGTCACAGTGAGTGTGACGATACGTGTAATGGGCGCGGCCAGCCGTTCGAGTAGCGCTTCTCGGTCGCGCCCCCAGCGGTCGGCGTTGTCGCGGCCAGTGAACAGCGCCTCTTCGATGACGCCAATCTCGCGCAAGGTCAGCTCTTGGCTGTTGGCATACTCTGCCACGTGATAGCGATAGCCCGCCTGTTGAAGGCTATCCACCAGCTTGACACTGGCGCGCAGGTTGGCGCTGCACACGCCCCACTGCTGATCCCCTGTGCGCTGGCGATAGCGCTCCAGATAAACGGCCTGATGAGCGCGATGAAACGCGCCCAGCCCCAAGTGAACGATGCCGAACTGGCCATTGGCCGAAGCGGCGTCAATATGTTGGGTGGTCACGACTAGTTACTCCCCATCAGCAGATTCGGCAGCCAAAGTGAAATGGCCGGTACGTAGGTGACCAACAGCAGCACCGCCAGGTTGCAGAGCAGAAACGGGACGATGGCGCGGGCGACCGAGAGCATCGGCAGCTTGCCGATCCCGGCGACCACGAACAGACACACCCCGACCGGCGGCGTGGTTAGGCCGATCATCAAGTTGAGCACCGCGATGACGGCGAAGTGAACCGGGTCGACACCCACGCCGGTCGCCACGCCCACCAGCGCGGGAAACAGGATGATCAGCGCGGCGATGGTTTCCATGAACGCGCCGACGAACAGCAGGATCAGGTTGAGGATCAGGAGCACGATCAGCGGGTTCTCGCTGATCGACAGGATCAGTGCTGCGATCATCTGCGGGATCTGCTCGCTGGTCAGGATCCAGCCGAACAGGTTGGCGAGCCCTACCATCAGCAGAAGCGCCGAGGATGTCAGCACCGTGTCCACCAGGATGCCTGGCAGCTTGCGCCAGGAGAGCCCCTTATAAACGAACATGCCGACCACCAGTGCGTAAACGCAGGCGACGATGGAGGCTTCGGTCGGCGTGAAGAAGCCGCCGATGATGCCGTAGAGGATGATCACGGTCATCAGCAGTGCCCAGAAGGCAGTCCTGGCCTCGCGCAGCAGCTGCAAAAACGGCACGCGTTGCTCTTTCGGGTAGCCGCGGCGAACGGCGAGGATGTACACCGTGACCATCATCGCCACGCCCATCAAAAGTCCGGGCACGGCGCCGGCCAGGAACATGCGGCCCACCGAGATACCGCTAAGCGAACCTGCAATGATCATCGGCACGCTGGGCGGAATGATCGGCCCGACCGTGGAAGACGCCGCGGTGACGGCGGCGGCAAAAGGCTTGTCGTAGCCCGAGCGCGCCATGCCGGGAATCATGACGGAGCCGATGCTCGCCGAATCCGCCACCGCGGTGCCGGAGATACCGCCAAAGATCATCGACCCGCCGACGTTGGCAAGGCCCAATCCGCCGCGAATGTGGCCAAGCAAAGCGTTGGAGAAGCGCACGATGTGCTCGGTGATATTACCCACGTTCATCAGGTTACCGGCTAGTACGAAGCCGGGAATGCACAGCAGCACGAAGGTATCGATACCCGCGTACATGCGCTGAGGCACGATGGTCAGCGAAATGCCCTCCATCAGCAGATAGGACATCGACGAGATGCCGAGTGCAAAGGCAATGGGCATACCCACCACCAGAAGCACCAGAAAAACACTGAATAAAATGATGACTTCCATGCTCAGGACTCCTGTTCACGCACGGCGGGGCGACACATCGCCAATACCCCCTCGAGGACACCGAGGGCGCTATAAACCAGCAGCAGCGCGTAGGTGACGACCGTCGAGAAGAAGATATACAGCATGGGCAGCTTGAGCGTCGGCGAGGTTTGCCAGGCGCCGTTCTGGGCGTACTGCCAGGCGTAGGGCAGCACCATGAACGCGAACGCGCCGATCCCCAAACAGATCAGCGCCTGAAACAGCGCGCGCAGGCGCGGGCTCAGCATGTGGTGGAACAGCTCGACGCTGATGTTGCGGTTCTGGCGCAGCACGACGCCAGCGGACAGCGACACCATGTAGATGAAGAGATAGCGTGAAAGCTCTTCGGTCCAGGAAATGGAGATCGGCAGAAACAGCCGCGAACAGACTTGCAGCAAGACCGTGCCCGCAATGGCAACCAGCGCCAGCACGGCGAGGGTCAAAAAGCAGGTATCGACCCAGCCGATCAGCCGACCCACCGGCCCCTGAAGTTTGGGCACCGTCGACATCGAATCCAGGCTCTGTAGCGCTTCGTGCTCGAGCGCGTGTTGATCCGAGCTCATAAACGTATCCTCGAGGGGCTAGCCGCTCTAGAAGTTGAAACTCTTGCAATTCGGTTTTTGCAATGCATGTGTTTGCAAGTAACTATCTTGCGGTTCAGACGATTGCAGCTCTCAACATGGCCTATACAAAAGTGGGCTGGCCTTGCGACCAGCCCACCTTGATTGCCTAACGGCGTTACAGGTCCTGAATGGCTTCGAAGAGCTCACGCTGCTCCGGCGTCAGGGCCTCGAGCACCGCCGGGCGGGCCTTTTCGGCGAAGGCGTCGACATCGGCCTCGATGAACTCCATGCCGCGCTCGGAAAGCGCTTGCTCCAGACGCTTTTGGTCTTCGACGAACAGGTCGGCCTCGAAACTCTGCATGGTCTGCGCCGCGTCGCGTACGACGGTTTGCAGCTCATCCGGCATGCTTTCGAGCTGATTGCGGCCGATCACCACGTAGATCCAGCTACGCACGTGGCCGGTCATGTTCACGTAGTCCTGAACCTCGTTGAAGCTCGCGCTTTCGATCAGGCTCAGCGGGTTCTCCTGGCCTTCCAGCGTGTTTTGCTGAAGCGCGGTGAACACTTCGCTGAACGCCATCGGGGTCGGGCGGGCGCCGAGTGCCTGCCAGACATCGACGAACAGCGGCACGTTGGGTACGCGCAGACGCAGGCTGTCCAGATCTTCCGGCGTGCGAATCGGGCGGTTGGAGGTCAGCTCACGCGGGCCGCGCTCGAACCAGGCCAGCGGCACCAGGTTGGTGCGCTCGGTGATCTGCTCTTCGATCTCGCTGCCGATCTCACCATCGACCGCCGCCTTCAAGTGATCGGAGTCGCGAAACGCGTAAGGTACAGCCATCATGGCCGCCTTCGGCGCCCAGTTCTGCAGGCTTTCGCCGGTAATGGTCATGTCCGCGGTGCCGAGCTGGATACTATTGATCACATCCATTTCGCTGCCGAGCTGCTCGCTGGGATAAAGGCGCACTTCGATACGGCCATCGGAGTTGGCTTCGACCTCTTCCTTGAACTTCTCGGCGGCCTGGTGCCAGATGTTCTGCTCGTTGGCCAAATGGCCAAAGCGCAGCGTGTAGTCCGCCGCGAGCGCCGACTGAGCGCTGAACAGCATCGTTGTGATAACCGCACTGGTGAGTAGTTTCTTGATCATTTTCGTTACTCCTGCACTTTTGCGTTATTGGTTGTTGATCGCGCGTGGGGTTGGTGAGTTAGCGTGTTGGGTGGACATATCCCTCAAGCACCGATCTGGATCAGCACCTTGCGGGCTTCTTCCGGGCGATGGTCGAGCATCTCGATGGCATCGGGCATCTCGGCGAGCGGCAGCCGGTGGCTGACCAGCGCCAGCGGGTCCAGCTTACCGCTTGCCATGAGCTCGAGCACCTCCGGAAACTTGCGGTTGTTGAGCCGCGAGCCGACCAGCGTCAGCTCCTTTTTGATCACTTCGAGCTGCACCAGATCGCTTGGCTGGACGCTAAAGCCCAAAAGTCCGATGCGGCCAGCGGGTGACGCCAAGCGCAGCATTTGCGGCAAAAGCGCCGGTACGCAGGCGGCGTCGGCGATCAGCGGGACGCCCTCGCCTCTAGTCAGCGCCGTGATTTCCTGCTCGACATCCTGGGAGCGGCTGTTGAATACGTGGGTGGCGCCAAGGCTCTTGGCTGCCTCCAGGCGCTCGTCGATCACGTCGGTGACGATGATCTCTTCGAGCCCCAGGGCTTTGGCCATCTGCAGGATGGTCATACCGATCACACCGGCGCCCAGAATCAGCAGGCGATCGCCCGGGTGCGGCTGCATGCGATCCAGCACGTTGGCGGCGATGGTATAGGGCTCGACCAGCGCGGCGGCGTCCAGGCCAATGTGCTCGGGAAGCTTATGCACGTTCGCGGCCGGCACGGCGACGAACTCCTCGAAGCCACCGTGACGGTGTACGCCGATCACTTCCAGCGCGCTACACACGTTGGGGCGGCCAATGCGACACGGATAACATTCGCCGCAGCTGATGACCGGATCGACGCAGACGCGCTCGCCGGCACTCACGCCGTCGACACCTTCGCCAACGGCTTCGATCACGCCGGCGAACTCGTGGCCGGTGATGCGCGGAAAGCGCACGAAGGCGTTGTCGCCGTGAATGATGTGCATATCCGAGCCGCAGATTCCGGCGAACGCCACGCGCACCAGCACTTCACCCGCGCCGGGGGTCGGCGTATCGATATCGGCGACGCGGTAGTCGTGGGGCGCGCTTACCTGAAATGCTTTCATGGGGCAAAAACTCCTTACCAGTGCCAGAGAGTGCCGTCTTCCAACCGGTTAACCGGCAGGCTCGCACGCTTGTAGGGGTACTGCTTGGCAAGCTCCTCGTCGATATCCACGCCGTGCCCCGGGTTCTCGCCGACGAGGAAGTGGCCATCCTCGAAACGGTAATCGTGCGGAAACACCTCGTTGGTGGCACTGGTGTGCGGCATGTACTCCTGAATGCCGAAATTGGGCACCCAGGTATCGAAATGGATGGCCGCGCCCATACATACCGGCGAAAGATCCGTCGGTCCGTGGAAACCGGTGCGTACGTGGTAGAGACCGGCCAGATCCGCCAGGCGGCGCACGTGAGTGATACCACCGGCGTGGGTGAGCGTGGCGCGGATGTAGTCGATCCACTGATTCTCGATCAGCGCCTTGGCGTCGAACAGGCTGTTGAACACCTCACCGACCGCCAGCGGCGTGGTGGTGTGCTGGCGAATCAGCCCGAAGCCTTCCTGGTTTTCCGCCGGCACGCAGTCCTCGAGCCAGAAGAGGTTATAGGGCTCCACCGCCTTGCCAAGGCGAGCGGCCTCAATGGGCGTCAGGCGGTGATGAACATCGTGCAGTACGTGCAGGTCGTCGCCAAAGCGCTCGCGCACGGCGGCGAAGAGTTTCGGTACGTGGTTCAGGTATTTCGAGGTGCTCCAGACGTGCTCGGCGGGCAGGTCCGCATCCGCCGGCTCGTAGGGCTCGCCCTCTTTTTTAGCGACGCCGTAGATGCTGGCGATACCCGGCACGCCGGCCTGAACGCGCACCGCCTTATAGCCTTCGTCCACGTGGCGGGCAACCTCCTCGAGGCAGGCGTCGATGTCGCGGCCGGTAGCGTGACCGTAGACCATCACGCGCTCGCGGCTCTTGCCCCCCAGCAGCTGGTAAAGCGGCATGCCCGCGAGTTTCGCCTTGATGTCCCAAAGCGCCATGTCCACCGCGGCGATCGCGCTCATGGTGACCGGCCCGCGCCGCCAGTAGGCGCCGCGATACAGATAGTGCCAGATATCCTCGATACGCTGCGGGTCGCGGCCAATCAGCGCCGGAATGACGTGCTCGTCCAGATACGCGACCACGGCCATTTCACGACCATTGAGAGTGGCGTCGCCGATGCCGTAAGTGCCCTCATCGGTGACGATCTTCAAGGTAACGAAGTTACGCCCCGGAGACGTAACGATGGTATAGGCGTGTTCGATCTTCATGGAGCTGTCTCTTCAATGAGGGATTGCGTTTGTTGCGCATCAAACATCAGGGGAAAGCGATGAACCAGGTCGGGTAGAGAAACGAGTATTTCGCGCAGGTGGCGCCGCATGACCTGCTCGGCAAGCATCACGTCGCGCTCTTCGATGGCGGATACGATGTCGACGTGCTGGTCGACCAGCCGCGCGATGGGCGTAGTATCCGGCACGCTTAGATAGCGCACGCGGTCGAGCTGTACGCGCACCTCCTCGATCACCTTCCAGGCCGCGTGCTGGCCGACGGCCAGCGACAGCGTTTTGTGAAAGCGCTCGTCGAGCTGGTAAAAAAGCGTGGCGTCGTGAGGCTGAATGCAGCGGCGCTGACGCGCGATCAGCTCGTTGAGCTCGTCGATCACGGAGGACGCGAGCCCCTTGGCGCTTGCCTGGCGTACCACGGCCACCTCGACGGCTTCGCGCACGAAGCGCGCTTCGAGCACCGCGCGCTGGGAAATCTTGACGACGAACGTGCCGCGCTGCGGGCGAACCTCAACGAGCCCCGATTCTGACAGGCGAATAAAGGCCTCGCGTACCGGCTGGCGGCTCACCGAGAAGGCATCCGCCACTTCCTTTTCGGATAGCGCTTTACCCGGTGCCAGCACCATCTGAATGATGGACTGCCTGAGCACCTGGTAAAGGCGTTGGCGTACGGACTCGGTTTCCGAAGTCTCCCGCCAAAGCGTTTGTAGCGTAAGATTGATGTCGCCCATGGATACCGCCTGAAAGAGGGTCTCGACCCAAAACCAATGGCGCTAGTATGGTAGTATGGCGAAACAAACAAAAGCCCCCGGACCCTATACTTTGGTTTAAGGTAAGTGCCCATGAAGCGCCCGCGTTACACCGGCAGGAACTACAAAAAAGCCTTGAATATTGAGGATTTGGAGCGCATCGCAAAGCGTAGACTGCCCAATTTCGTTTTCGAATACGTTTACGGCGGAAGCGACGATGAACATACGCTCAGACACAACCGCTCGGTGTTCGACCAGTACCTGTTCGAACCCAAAACGATGACGAACGTCGGCCCGCGAAAGCTCGATACCACCCTGTTCGAGCGCACTCATACCATGCCGCTGGCCATTGGCCCGACCGGGTTCAACGGTATGCTCACCCGCGACGGCGACCTGAAACTCGCCCTCGCGGCGCGAGACGCCGGCATCCCCTTCGTGCTCAGCAGCGTCTCCACCACCCGCCTTGAAGAGATCGCCGCCATCGAAGGGCTCACGGCCTGGATGCAGATCTACTTCTACCGCGACCGCGAGTTCGTCAAATCGATGATTCGGCGCTGCGCGGATGCCGGCTTCGAGGCCATCGTGGTGACCACCGATAGCGCCATCTACGGCAACCGCGAATGGGACGTGCGCAATTTCCGCCGGCCGATGAAGCCCACGCTTGCCAACCTGTTGCACCTGCTGACCAAGCCGGGCTGGATGAGCGACGTGCTGTGGCCTGATGGGCTGCCCACGTTCAAGAACCTGGACGATCTGCTGCCGCCGGACAAGCGCAACGCTCAGGGCGCCTCGCAGATCATCGGCCCGCAGCTCGACCCCACACTCAACTGGGACGACATCGCCTGGCTTCGCGAGCTCTGGCCCGGCAAGCTCATGCTCAAGGGAATTTTGTCTCCTAATGAAGCTGAAATGGCCGTGGATAAAGGCGTCGACGGTATCGTGCTTTCCAATCACGGCGGGCGCCAGCTCAATCATTCGCTATCGCCGATGGATACGCTGGCCGAGGTGAAGATGCGCGTGGGTGATCGCTGCCAGCTGTTTATCGATAGCGGCTTCAGGCGCGGCACCGATATCATCAAGGCTCGCGCGCTCGGTGCCGACGCCGTATGGCTTGGCCGAGCCACGCTTTATGGGCTGGCAGCCGGTGGCCAGCCCGGCGTTGCCCATGCGCTTTCGCTGCTCAAAAAGGAGATGGAATCGACGCTCGGGCTTCTCGGGCACACGCGGCTGGACGCGCTCGACGCCACCTGCCTGCGACAGCGTGGCTTCTAACTACCTAGCCCGGGCGCTGTCGGCGCTCCCTCGTTCAGGTCTGACGATTTACCAATAAGCGGCTTTGGAGCCGCTATTTTTACGCTTGAATCTGCGCGGCTCCCTCAATCGCAGCCTCTGCTCACAATGTCCTACCCGCTACCTGGAATTGCTAAAAGTCCTGTCATTGCGAGCGTTTGGGTGACTTTTGATCGCTCAAAAACTCATTAATTCGCCTTACCTCATTACCATTTTGAAACAAAGACTTTCACCAATCCAACTGACATCAACTACGTTAAAAAATTAATCTTCCGCTTGAAAACGCCGATAAAAGTTAATCAAGGCGTTCGTTAGCGAATTTACCTTTCACGATGGTACACAGCGGTCTACTCCTTTAAGAGCCAGGTAGCGGCTCGTAGCTCGCATCCTGAACGAACACCTTGATTTTCTCCATCCCATTCAAGGTGTCGATACGTGAAGACCAGAAAGCCCGGCCTACCGCATTGGCTTTTATCCAGCGCCTGCGCGCTCATCCTCCTCACACCCGGCAGCGCCGCAAGCGCAGAGGACTTCCTGCAAAACAGCCGCACAGAGAACCGCTGCGAGCTGACCGGCCAGCAGCAGGAAATGCTGCGGCTGGTCAACGAGGCGCGAAGCCAGGCGCGCCAATGCGGAACCGAGTACTTTCCGCCCGCTCAGTCGCTGAGCTGGAACTGCCAGCTGGAAGTCGCCGCCGAGGGTCACGCAAAAGACATGGCCGAGTACGAGTACTTCAGCCATACCGGTCTCGATGGCTCGAAGATTCAGAACCGCGCCGAGGCGACGGGCTACGCCTGGCGGGCGCTGGGCGAGAACATCGCCGCTGGCCAGCGCACCTCCTCGAGCGTGGTGCTGGCCTGGCTTGAAAGCCCTAGCCACTGTCGTAACATCATGCTCGATGCCTTTACCGAAATGGGGATGGCCAAGGCCGATAACAGCGAGTCGCGCTATAACACCTACTGGGCCCAGGCCTTTGGGCGGGCGCGCTAACGCGGGTCAGACGAATCGCCTGGCGTGAGCGCGCCGTAGTGTACGGCGCTAATGGCGTTCTTCGGCGAGCCATCGACGAGTTTGGTGCTGTAGGTGAGGTAGACGAAGGTTTGCGCCTGGGCGTCGTGCATGCGCACCACGCGAAGGTTCTTGAACAGCGCCGAGCGACGTTGGGAAAAGACCACTTCCTGCTGGTCTATCTCGCCCGGGTTGAAGGCGATCGGCCCGACCTGCCGGCAGGCCACGCTCGCTTCGCTCGCCTCTTCGGCGAGCCCCACCGCGCCGGAGAGCCCGCCAATCTTCGAGTAGGAGAGATAGCAAGCAATCCCCTGCACCTTCGGGTCGTCAAATCGCTCTACCTCGATGGTGTTGTTAGGCCCCAGCATGCGAAATTCGGTGCGTACGCTGCCGATATGGGCGTCCTGGGCGTAAAGCGTTGGGGAGAGCAGCATCAAAGCGCCGGTCAACAGGCGCCGGCAATAGCGAGCAGTCAGGGTCATGGATAAGCCTTCAATGAGCAATTGGTTGGTACAGAGCCCCGGAGCATACCCGATACTGCACGCCGTGATGAGCGCGGAAAGTAGTGACGCACACTCTTTTTATATCGATCGAAAAAGCCGCTTGTAGTGGCGCTAAAGGCGCTCGATAATCGCGCTGCCCACCCTTATGCCGGGAATTAACGCTGCCATGATGCTACGCGCCTCGCTCGTCGTTCTAACCACTCTGATCACTTTCACCGCCCACGCCGAATGCACGCGCGACCCCATCGCGCTCGACCTGCCTGCCCAGCCGATGAACCAGGCGCTGGCGCAGCTTGCAATGCGCAGCGGGTGCGCTATTCCCTCCGCTCAGCGGATTACCGAGACAGCGCCGGCCGTAAGCGGCACCTACCGCCCGGAAGAGGCGCTCTGGGCACTGTTACAGGACTCCGGTTGGGAGGGCTACCCCACGCGGGACGGGCTCGAAGTGAGTAAGCGCGAGCAGCGCCGGGTGCACGCTGAGAGCGCGGCGCTTCGCGAGCGCATTGCAGCAAACGAGGCGCTTTCCCCCGACGAGCGGCAGCGTTATCTCGCCGAGCTCGAGGCCGTCGAGCAGAGCGTTGTGCAGCTTGCGCGCGAACAGGGGTTTATCAGCGCCGCCGAAAAAGCGAGCTATCGCCGCAGCTTCGAGCAGTTAGAGGCAGCGCTGCGCAGTCCAGCGGCGGGCTGAGGAGCCCCCGCGAACGCGTCGTCGTATTACGTCGACCACAAGTCGCTTTAAGTCAAATGATGCGTTCGCCTGGCTTCATACTCTCTTCCACTAATCGAAGAAGTCAGGAGCCAGCGATGAATCGTAACGTCATTCTCACCTGCGCGGTCACCGGCGCAGGTGACACCACCGGCAAGAACCCCAACGTGCCGGTCACCCCGGAGCAGATCGCCAACGACTGCATCGACGCCGCGAAGGCCGGCGCCAGCATCGCCCATATTCACGTTCGCGACCCCAACACTGGCGGCGTGAGCCACGACCTCGAACACTTTCGTGAAGTGATGACGCGGGTACGCGAGGCCGACGTGGATATCGTCATGAATATCACCGCCGGCGGCGGCGGCGACTGGATACCCGATGTTCAGGACCCGACGCGCGGCGGGCCGGGCACCGATATCCAGACGCCCGCCGAGCGCCACGCGCCGGTAGGCGAGTTTTTGCCGGAACTTTGCACGCTGGACTGCGGCAGCCTCAACTTTGGCGACATGGTCTACGTCAACCCGGCAGACTGGCTGCGCGAGCACGCAAGACTCGTGCAGGCCGCCGGAGTCAAGCCTGAGCTCGAGTGCTTCGACCTGGGCCACGTCTGGTTCGCGCGCCAACTGCAGCAGGAAGGCTTGATCGCCGGCGACCCGCTCTACCAGCTCTGCCTGGGCATCCCCTGGGGCGCCGAGGCCGACACCGAAACCATGCTCGCCATGCGCAACAAACTGCCCGATAACGCCCAGTGGGCGGCGTTCGGTATTGGCCGCGCACAGATGCCGATGGTCGCGCAGTCGGCGCTACTGGGCGGGCACGCCCGCGTTGGGCTCGAGGACAATCTCTATCTGAAAAAAGGGATGCTGGCGAGTAACGCGCAGCTGGTCGAAAAAGCCGCGACGCTGCTCGAGAACCTGGGCGGCCAGGTGATGAGCCCGGCCGAGGCCCGCGCTCATCTTGACCTGCGCAACCGCACCAAGGGAGGTGAGGCATGAGTCAACAGCTCAGCGTGATCGGCACCGGGGTGATCGGCAATGGTTGGATCGCTCGCGCGCTGGCTCAGGGTTTCGACGTGGTCGCCTTCGACCCGGACCCGCAAGCCGCCGAGCGCACCCGCGCCTTTGTCGCCAATGCCTGGCCTTCGCTCGAACGGCTGGGCTTGGCCCAGGGCGCGAGCGTTGAGAGGCTGCGTTTCGTCGATAGCCTGGAAGCAGCCGTCGAAGGCGCGACGCTCATTCAGGAGAACGTACCCGAGCGCCTGGCGCTCAAACGCGACGTGCTGGCCCGAATCGACCAGGCCGCGGAGGCGTCAGTGCTGATCGGTTCCTCGACGTCGGGCTACAAGCCCTCCAAGCTGCAGGCCGAGTGCCGCAAGGCGCCGGGGCGAGTGATCGTTGCCCACCCCTTCAACCCGGTTTATCTGCTGCCGCTGGTAGAGCTGGTCGGCGGTGAAGCGACCACGCCGGTACACATTGAAAGCGCCAAACAGCTGTACGAAAGCCTGGCCATGCGCCCGCTGGTGGTGCGCAAGGAGATCGAAGGCCACCTGGCGGATCGCCTGATGGAGGCTCTTTGGCGCGAAGCGCTGCACCTGGTCAACGATGGCGTGGCCACCACCGAAGAGGTCGACGCCGCCGTGGTCTACGGCTGCGGGCTGCGCTGGTCGTTGATGGGCACGTTCCTGACCTTCCATTTGGCCGGCGGCGAGGCGGGCATGCGCCATATGCTCGAACAGTTCGGCCCGGCGCTGAAACAGCCCTGGACCAAACTCGAAGCGCCGGAGCTGACCGATGAGCTGATCGATCGCGTGGTCGAAGGCTGCGAGCATCAGGCCGCCGGGCGCAGCGTGGGGGAGCTGGACCGCCGCCGCGATGATTTTCTGGTCGAGCTGCTGGGGCTGGTACAAAAATACTGGCCCGAAGCCGAAGGCCTGGAAGGACGACTCTGATGCAGATACTCTCCACGCGGGTTGCCAGTGAGTGGGTCGACTACAACGGCCACATGAACGATGCCGAGTACGCCCGGGTGTTCTCGCTGGCCGTCGATGAGCTAATGGTGCGAATTGGCCTGGATGGCGAAGGTCGCACCCGGCACGGCTACACGCTCTACACGCTGGAAACGCATCTGTGCTATCGGCGCGAAGCGCACGAAGGCCAGTCCCTGAGCGTCAACGTGACGCTCCTGAATCGAGATGCCAAGCGTCTGCACGCCTTCTTCGAGCTGCTCGACGAGGCGCACACCGTGCTTGCCACCAGCGAGCAGATGCTGATGGGCATCGACGTCGCGAGCGCTCGCCCGGCACCCTTCCCCGCGCCGGTGCTCGAAGGCGTCACGCGGCTGCCCGCCTGCGACGAAAATGCCTGGCCGGCGCTTGCCGGGCGCACCATCGGTATTCGTTGAACATGAGCATTCGTTGAAGAAGGGGAAAGGGTCGGCCATGAAGATCGAGACGTTCATTCGCCGCTTCGAGGCGGGCCTGGAACCCCTTGCAACGCTGCCGATCGCCCTGGCGCGCAAGCGTTACGATGCGCTCTGCCAATCGTTCGCGCCGCCAGATCCAGCGGGTATGCGAATCGACGACGCCGCCGTCGATGGCCTCCCCTTACGGCGCTTTGTCCCGGCTGGCGCTGCACGCGCGCCGGTGGTGTTTCTACACGGCGGCGGCTTTACGCTCGGCTCGAGCGCAAGCCACCACGGTATCGCCGCGAGCCTGGCCCAAGCCCTTGGCCGCGAAGTCATCAGCCTCGACTACCCGCGGGCACCGGAGGCGAGCTACGCGGCGACGACGCGGCGCTGCATCGATGTCATCGAAGCGCTCTGCCCGGCCGCGCTGGTTGGCGACAGCGCCGGGGCGCGCCTGGCGATGGATTGCTCCCACGCGGCCGGGCTCGAGGTGCCGCTTGGACTGGTCTATCCGCCGGTGAACGACCTGCGGGCGCAAACGCTCGGCCCGGACGCCCCGCTTCTAAGCCGCCAGGACGTGCTGTTTCTTTCGCCGCTTTGCCCGCCGCTTGGCGACGCCTCGCCCACGCCGTTACCAAACAGCGTCGTCGAAGTGCTGGCGGTCGAGCACGACCCCTTGACCGCACCGCTTGAACGAGTGGTGGCGGCGTGGCGCCGCGAAGGGGCGTCGGTCGGCTACCGCTGCGCGCCGCACATGGTGCACGCCGCCCTGCACGCCCACGCGCATTTACCCGAGATGCAGAGCGCTTGGCAAACGTTCTGCCAGGCGCTCAAGGATCATCTGGGTGCGGCTTATTCGTAAGCGGCTTTTACTGCGTCGATGGCGGGCGTGCCGTCCTTCGCCTCGACCCCTTCGAGCCAGCCTGCGACCGTATCCAGGTGGGCGCCGATCCAGTCGGATGCGACCTCGTCCGCCGGGCGATCCTCGAAACTATAGCCGTGGACCCACTCGTTCTGATCCTCGATATCCACCGTGAACTGGGAAAGGAAGCGATGCAGCGCCGGGTACTCATCGGCTAGCGACGCCGGTACGACCGTCCAGACGGTGCTTTCGATGGCGGCGATGCCCGCATCGTCGGCATCCTCCAGATAGGCCAGGTCGAAGCTCACGTTCATCCAGTGCGGCTCCCAGCCGACGAACGTGACCCACTCTTCATCGTTCATCTTCTGCTCGGCCTGAGCCAGCATCGCCGAGGTCGAGCTTTCTCGCAGGCGCCAGTCGCCGAGCCCGGCCAGGTCGTTGTCGATCGCCTCCAGCACCGCGGTATTGATCCCGGTGCCCGCTTCGATGCCCTGGATTTCACCGCCAAAGCGCTTCTTGTAGCGGTCCAGATCGGCCACCGAGGTCACGCCGGCATCGTACACGTAGCGCGGTACTACCAGCCCCGAGTTCGCACCCTGAATGTTGGAGACGAGCTTTTCCACCTCGCCGTTTTCAATCAACGGCTCGACCATATCGGTCTGTACCGGGTACCAACCGCCCAGGTAGACGTCGATATCGCCCCGGGTCAGCCCTTCGAGAATCACGCTCACGGCCAACTCACGCTGGCGAGTCTCGTACCCCATCGCCTCCATGAGCTGAGCGGCCACCTCGGTCTTGACCGTTACCCCCGGCCAGGGCGGCACGCCGAATCGCACTTCGTCAAGCGCAGCCAGCGCCGCAGGGGCTGCGGCGAGCCCGCCCATACTCAAGGCGCCGAGGGTGAGCGCGCGGCCAGCGCCAGCACAGCGCAGAACGTATCGGGGAAAATTCGTTAGAGAAGTCTTCATTCACTGCACCTTGATCGAGAACGATCGACCAGTGTGACGTCTTTCACCAGCCTGAATTGACTCAGTGCGACGTTATAACAACGCTATGCGCCGTTTCTAGCGCCGTTGTGCCTGGCGGCGGGCAGCGGTTGGCGAATAGCCGAAGCGGATCTTGAACGCACGCGCAAAACTCGAACTCGAGCCGAAGCCGCAGGC
Organism: Halomonas sp. HNIBRBA4712; assembly: GCF_043558675.1. Taxonomy (NCBI): domain Bacteria; kingdom Pseudomonadati; phylum Pseudomonadota; class Gammaproteobacteria; order Oceanospirillales; family Halomonadaceae; genus Halomonas; species Halomonas sp. HNIBRBA4712. Next base: position 596,178 of record NZ_JBIFXR010000002.1, read on the forward strand.
GACGCCGACCGCCAAAATGCTCATGCCGGTTTCGGTCAACAGCCGCTCGGCCCGCTCCAGGCGCAGGTTCAGATACCATTGGCGTGGCGTCGCCCCGAGCTGATGCTCGAACAGGCGCTGCAACTGGCGAGGAGACACATCGCACTGACGGGCGATCTCGGCAAGCGCCAGCGGCTCCTCCAGGTAGCGCTCCATCAGCGCCACCGCCTCGACCAGGCGGCGATTATGGCTGCCCAGCCGCCTGGCCAGCGACATGCGCTGCTGGTCGTGGTGGCTTCGCAAGCGTTCGTGAATCAGCTGCTCGGAAACCGCCACCGCCAGCGTCGCGCCGTGGCGCCGCGCGATCATCTCCAGCGCCATGTCCATCGCCGCTGCGCCGCCGGCGCAGGAGAAACGCCGCTCGCCAAGCTCGAAGAGCTCATCGGAGGTTTCGAGCCAGGGGAAGCGCTCGCGAAACACCGGCAGGCTCTCCCAGTGCAGCGTGACCCGCTCGCCTTCGAGTAGCCCCGCCGCCGCGAGCAAAAAACCGCCGGTGTCGAGCCCGCCCAGCGCACAGCCGGCCTGGTCAAGCCGGTGGAGCCAACCCATCAGCGCCCGGTCGAGATGGCGTTCGGGCTCGAAGCCACTGCACAGCGCCAGCGACGCCATCTCCACCGAGCCGATCGGCTGATCGACCACCAGCGTCATCTCGTTGCTGGCGGTGACCGGCTCGCCGTCCAGGCTGATCAAGCGCCACTCGAACAGCGCCTTACCGCTGATACGGTTGGCAATACGCAGCGGCTCGACGGCAGAGAAGAACGCCATCATCGAAAAACGGGGCAGCAGTAAAAAGCCGATACGCTCGGGGAGCGGCCCGGAATAGTGCAGACGCAAGGTGTCTCCTGATGGGCTGAAAGGATGTCAGGGGGCCCGTCATGTTACACGCAGGCGGGTAAGCGTGCCTCAATCCTTCGTGCCTCAATAGAGGCGCGCCTTGATCAGCGGTTTCAACAGGTAGCTCAATAGCGAGCGCTCGCCGGTCTGGATATCCACGTCGGCGCGCATGCCGGGGCGAATGGGCAGGGTTTCGCCGTGGCGTACCAGGTGCGTTTCATCGGTAACGATCAGCACTTCGTAGAAGGCTTCGGTGCCGCGGGGGGTCTCCTCTTCGATGGTGTCTTCGCTGATCTGCTCGACCTGACCCTTTAGATCGCCGTAAATGGTGTAGTCGTAGGCAGTGATCTTGACGCTGGCCGGCATGCCCGGCGCGATGAACGCTACGTCCTGGGGCTTGACCCTGGCTTCGATTAAAAGACGATCCTCGATGGGGGTGATCTCCATGATTGGCTCGCCGGATTGAATCACACCGCCGAGCGTGGTGACCAGAATCTCGTTGACTCGCCCGCGCACCGGCGAGCGGATTTCCGTACGGGTGAGCTGATCACGACGCTGCAGCATGATCTGCTCGAGGGTGGCGAGCTCCGCTTTCTTGGTAGCAAGCTCGGTATAAGCCTCCTGTACGTAGGTGTTGCGAAGTTCCGCCAGCCGCCCGGCGAGTCCGGCGATGGTCTGGCTCAGCTTGAGTGACTCCATCTCGCTGACCGAGCGGCTTCGCACCAGCGGCTCCACCAATGAAAGCTGGCGCCGCGCCAGCGCGATCTCTTCATTGAGCGAGCTTTGCGCCTCACGAAGCCTCCCCCGGCGGGCGGTAAAGAGCGCCTGCTCCGAGCGCGCAAGCCCCCCTTCCGGGTCGATCTCGGCAGGGAAGTCGATTGCCTCCTGCTCAAGCACCTCGGCCTCGAGCCGCGCAATGGCCGCCTGGAGCACTTCGATCTGGCTCAGGGTTTCCAGAAAAGCGCTGCGAAAACGCGTCTCGTCCAGGCGAACCAGCGGCTGGCCGACCTCCACCCGGTCGCCCCGGCCCACCAATAGCTCGGCAATGATGCCGCCCTCGAAACTCTGAATCGTTTGCAGGCGGGTGAAAGGCACCACCTTGCCCTCGCCCTTGGTCACCTCGTTGATCGTCGCCCAGCCCGCCCAGCCGATGAAGGCGATGAAGGCAAAAAAACTTACCCATAGTATGACGTGGCTGCGTTTAGGGCTCAGCGTCAGGCGCGGATCGCCGAGTTCGTGACGGATCGCTTCACTGGGTGTCATGGCGGCGCACTCCCTGAGGTTTTCTGGCGGGTACCTTGACCTGGTTACCGCTGACCACGCCCTCTACCGGTCCATCCATGGCAAGCCGGCCCTCGCTCAGCACGATGGCGCGCTGGGTCAGCGCCAGAAGCGACGACTTGTGGGTCGAAAGAATCAGCGTTCGGTTTTCGAGCCAGCCGTTCAAGGTTTCGATGACGCGGCGCTCGTTGGTCTGGTCAAAAGCGGCGGTGGGCTCGTCGAGCAGTACGATACGCGGGTCCTGAAGCAGAAGCCGGGTAAGCCCCACGGCCTGGCGCTGGCCGCCAGAAAGACTGGCATTACCTTGAATCGGCAAGTCGAGCCCCTGAGGGTGGCGGCCAACGAAGCTGCCAAGGCCCACCGACTCTAGCGCCTCGAGCAGCGCCTCGTCGCTGTGGGCGTGGCCGTCGAGCAGCAGGTTCTCCCGCAGAGTGCCGTAAAATAGCGCGATATCCTGAGGGAGGTAGCCGATCGCGCGACGCTTGTCCGCGGGCTCGAGCTGGGCGATGTTGACACCGTCGAGCAGGATCTCGCCGGCGTCCACATCGGCAAGCCCGGCGAGCAGCCGTAGAAGGCTCGATTTGCCCGCGCCGTTGCCGCCCAGCAGCGCAATACGCTCGCCGGCGGCGATATCGAGCACATCAAGGTTGAGCGCTGGTGGGCTATCCTGCTGGTAAGCGAGCTTCACGCCCTCGAGATGATAGGTGCCCGCAAGCGAGGTCTTGTGCACGAACGAGCGTCCTTCCGGGCGCTCGACCGGCGCTTTCATCACCTCGTCGAGGCCTTCGAGCGCGACCTTGACGTGCTGCCAGCGGGTCAGAATGCCGGCGACCTGACTCATCGGCGAAATGGTGCGCGAGGCGAGAATCGTGCAGGCGATCAGCGCGCCCACGGTCAAGGCGCCGGCGCTGATCTGATACACGCCGACGATCACCACTCCGATATAGCAAAGCTGCTGTACGAAGGCGGCGCCAAAGCTCAAGGTCGAGCTTAGCGAGCGCATTTTCACCCCGGCATCGGCAAGCTCCGCCGAAAGCGAATCCCAGATTTTCAAGTGGCGGGCCTCGGCTCGGGTGGTCTTCACCGTTTCGAGGTTCTCCAGCGTTTCCAGCACCACGCCCTGGCGAATGGCGCCTTCGCGCAGGTTCTGGCGGGCAAGCGTTGCAAGCCTGGGCTGAGCGAGAAGCCCCGGCAGCACCATCAGTACCACCGCCGCCAGCGGCACCCAGGCGATCGGCCCGCCGATATAGGCGATCACTCCGATAAATAGAATGACGAAGGGTAGATCGCTGATCGCGCCGATGGTCGAAGAGGTAAAGAATTCACGCACCGATTCGAATTCGCGAAGCTGGCTACTGAACGCCCCGGTGGAGCCGGGCTTGGCTGAGAGGCGAAGCTGCATCACCTGCTCAAAAAGCCTCGAGGAGAGGCTCAAATCAAGGCGCTTGCCGGTGGTGTCGATCAACCGGGCACGCAGCACGCGCAACACGAACTCGAGAGTGGCGGCCAGCGCCACGCCGCTGGCCAGAATCCAGAGCGTGTCCAGTGCATTGTTGGGCACTACCCGGTCATACACTTGCATGGCGAAAATCGCCGTGGCAATGGCGAGCAGGTTTGCCATCAATGCGGCCACGCCGACCTCCGCATAGGTTTTCCACTGCCGCCGTACCGGCCCCTTTAGCCAGTGCTCTTTTTTCGTTTTAGCAAAGTTACCGGCACGCGCATCGGCCCGGTATACCTGGCGCGCCACCACTGCCACGCCGGAGTAACGCGCCGTCAGGGTCTCGAGCGCCAGGCGCTCCTCGCCGCCGCCGGTTTCGGGTACGAGAATCGTGGCCTCGCCGGCATCGACACGCACCAACAGGCACACCGCGCCGTGTTCGAGCATCAAAAGCGCCGGTAGCAAGCCCTCGCCCAGACGAGTCAGCGACATCTCGACCGCTCGCCCGGTCATGCCGATACGCTTGAGTGCCCGGGGCACCAGGTTCAGCGGTAACCGCCCCTGCTCCAAAGCAAAGCCGTCGGTCAGCTCCACCTCGGTGGTGGGTCGGCCAAGCTCGCGGCACAGCAGCGCCAGGCCTTCGTTGAAGTCTTCGCCTGGTGGGGCCAAAGGCGCTGCGTCGGTACGCGTGTTTTCATTACCGCCGGGCTTTTCGCTTTTTGTGGCGCGCGAGCGACTATCGCGATGCTGCATGCGAGGTCCTTAGGAGATGCTCCATCTTCTGCGGGGGGGCGGTAATCAATGCATGAAGAAGGCCCAACTGCGCCGCCGCGCGGTACTGCATGCGCCGCTGCTCGGTCGCAAGCTCGACCAACTGGCGCTCGGCCTCGAAGGCGTCGCGCTGCAGGCTGAGAAGATCCAACACGTCACGCAAGCCGACCGAAAACTGCTCTTCGTAGACATCGACCACGTTCGAGGCGTTGTCCAACTGCGCGCTCAGCGCCTCTTCGCGAAAGCCGAGCGCTTCGTGATTTTCGATCAGCGAGGTCAGCGACCGCCCCAGGTCACGTCGCGCCACCTCGACGCCCCAGCGTGCCGCTTCCAAACGCTGCTCGGCGGACTGGGTGCGGCGCAGGTTGGAAAACCCTTGAAAGCTATCCATGCGAAACCGTAGCGCCACCACGGTGTCGTCCTCCATGGTGCCGCCGATTTCGCGGCGCAGCACCGACCCTTCCAGATTGAGCTTGGGTAAAAGCGCCGCTCGCGCTTCTTCGGTGCCGGCACGCGCCTCGGCAATGCGCTCTTCACCCTGGCGAAACTGAGGTGCATCCAGAATCGCCTCGGACAGCATTTCCGGAGAGGCTTGCAGCATTTGGGTGAACGTCATCGGTTCGGGCAGCGATATATCGTTCGGCACCGCGCCCACCAGCTGGCGAAACTGAAGTTCCGCATCCCGGCGGATACCCGCCTCCTGGGCCGCTTGCTCTCTCGCCCGGGCAATTTCCAGCGCCGCCCGGTCGCTTTCGGTCCGATCGGCGTAGCCGATGTCGCTGCGCGAGCGGGCAAGCGCAGCGATCCGCTCAAGCGACTCGATGTGGCGTTCGACCACCGCCTCACGGCGCCGGGCGTTGACCACGTCGAGATACACTTCGGTGACATCCAGCGCCGCCTCTTCGGCGACGAGCCTGAGTTCCTGCTCGTACTGGCGGTAGGTAGCGGACGCCCCTTCCACCTGACTACTCACCCGCCCCCAGTCGTACAGCGTCTGGCTGGCGGTCAAGTCGTAGCCGAAGTTACTGGTCGAAAACCCTTCGGGCCCGGCGGAAAGCGCGACCGTCGGCCAGTAGCCGTCCCGCGCGATATCCACCTCGGTGCCCGCCTCGGCCAGCTCCTGCTCGGCCTGGGCCACCATCGGATTGATCTCGAGGCCGCGGCGCACCGCCTCGTCGAGCGTTATCCCCAGCCCCGGTAAAGGGGCCAGGCATAGCGGTACCACAGAAAGTACCAACCAGACACGGTGTCTTGTCATTGTCATTCGCCATCGCGTTTTCTCGGGCTTGCAAGGCGCCGCCTCCCGGCGCCCTTTTTCACTGCAGCCTGCCAGTTCGACCATCGCTTCGATCAAGACACCTCCGCTACGTTATTGATGGTTTGTTCGATGAGTAGAATGACGTCCTGATTGGTGTACTCGTTGAACACCACCCCATCAACGGTCTGCGTGCCCGCCGAGCGGCTCCAGCTACCCCCGGCAAGCTCGACCCGATCCTGCCCGCCACCGGTGACCTGTAGAACGTTGTCGTCATCGGTCAGCTCGATCAGCTCCTGGCGGCCCAGGCGCAGGGTGTTCGCTCCGTTGTTACGGCCAAGCGCGATACGCTCGACGTTACTGATCTCGCCGATCGTCGAACTGGTCAGGTTCAGGTTGATGCCCGTGCCGAGTGCGACGATATCGAACCCGTCGCCACCATCGATGCTGGCGAACTGGGTGCTGCGCAGCACGATGACGTCGTCGCCAGTGCCGGTGCTGATGACATCGGCGCCGCCGGTGCTAATGACCACATCGTTACCATCCTCGGTAGTGAAGGTCTGATTACGCGCACTGCCCTGCACGAGATCGGCGCGGTCGCTGCCGTCGTAGAAGGAGGTATTCACCGTCAGCGGATCGGTGCGGCCGACAACACCGCCCAGCACTCCACCGAGCAAGTTATTGAGCGCTCCGGTAGGGTTGGCGAGCACCGACTCCGCCGAGCCGATATTGACGACTTCGGTAGTGCTTTGTGAGCCGTCATTGCGTAGAGCGGTGAATCCAACGCTAACTCCTTGGCCACCCAACAAAAAGCCTGTAACGTCACTGAGCAAGGTATTTATCAACGAAGCGTTTGTAGAGAATCCCCCGTTCGATCCAACGGCGATAGTGGCGCTATTCAACGACGTGAACAGGTCGTTCTGATAGACATCCATCCGCACGGAGTTGGCACCGGGAGCATTGCCCTCAAGTAGCGGAGGCTGAGCTACCAGATTGAGGATATTACCCAACGCTGACGGGGTACGAATCTGTAGCCCGGATGGGGCGGCAACGAGCGTGGGCACGCTGACCGTCTCGGTGATATCGCCGCCCACGACCGCGCGAATCTGGCTGCCCGCCGTGGCGGGTTGGTCGAGCACCAGACGCCAATCGCCTTCGCCGTTCACTTGGGTGTTGTAGGTAGTACTGCCCACGGTAATGACCACGGCCGCGCCCGCCTCGCCGCCTCCGCTGATAATGTACCCAGCGGTCTGATTGATGGTGGGCACGTAGTCCAGGCCGACCTCGGGGCTGACCAGCACGCTGGTATCCCCCAGCGTGATCTGCTGATAGGTGACGCCATCGACTACCACCGTGCCCATCGAAGACGCGGCGCCGGTAATCAACAGGCTGTTCGACGCGCCGCCGATGATCTGAAGCGAGCCGCCGTCGCCGGCCAGCGCACTTGCGGTTTCGGCGTCGAGTTGCACCGTGCTGCCGCTGGTGCCCAGGTTCAAGCGCTGAACGTTGCTCATGCGCGCGAAGTCAGCAAGCTCGAGGGTCAGCCCCTGCTCGACGAGCAGTGTATTGGTGCCGGCGCCGCCGTCGATGCTGACGAAATCAGCACTTCGCAGCACGATCAGGTCGTCACCGCCGCGCGCCTCGATGGATTGACCGGCACCGACGATGAGAACGTCCGATTCAGGCGTACCGATGACCGTGGTCTCGCCTGCGCTACCAAAAGTGAGCGTGGCCAACGACCCGCCCAGCAGTCTCACTTCCGTGGTGCCGACCACCCCCTCGGGCGAGGTGTACTCGAGGGTAAGCCCCACGCCGCGCCCGCTCAGAAGTCCCGCAACGCCGCCTAGAAGATTCAGCGACGTCACCGCAGATCCCAGCGCCGCGCCCACGTTTAGCGAAAGCGTGCCATTGGGGTTGTTGCTTAATGGCACGTTGACCCCGGCAAGCCCTGAAACATCCAGCGTTGCGGTCAGCGTACTGCCCTCCGGCAGCACGATATTGGTCAGACTCGGCACGACCCCGGCACCGCCCACCACCAGATCGGTGAGCGGGCTCAGATCCAGGGTAGAGAGCGGTACCGGCAGCAGGTCTACCAGATTCGCGTTGACCGGTGAGACGCTGCGGTTGCCCTGGGCGTCCGTCGCCACGGCGGTGATCGACGCCTGAAGCAGGTCGTTGAGGCTGAAACTCAATCGGGGGTCAGCCAGCAGATTCACCGCGAATTGGCCGTTTTCATCGGAGCCGACGGTAAGGGTCTGGGTCACGCCCGCAAGGCGAACATCGAGCTGTACCGTTGCACCCGGGTCGGTCACCCCGATCAGCGATCCGGTGAAATCAAGAAGCGACACCACCGGCCCCAGGATATTGAAATCGTTCAGAGTGACGATTTCGCCTTCGTTGCCTGCGGCATCAAAAGAGGAAAGCTGCAGATCGAGGCTTCTCAGATCCAGCAGATCGCCCAGATCATCGCCTAGAAGCTCCCCGAGGTTCAGGGCCAGCACGAACAGGTCGATCACGAACTGTCCGCTGGCGTTCTGGCTAAGAAGTCCCGGGTAGTCATCGGTATCCAGAATGCGCACCGTGTCCTCGTTATCTTCGATACGCAGCCGGATGCCTTCACCGGGGTTGAATAGAGTGCCCAACAGGATGCCATTACCGGCAACCTCCACGCCCTCATCCACCGCGCGGCCCGGGGGAATGGTATCGAGCACGAAGTCCACGTCCATCGAGCCAGCGCTACCGCCAATTTGCACTTGGGCGCTCGCCGGCTGGAAGGCGTACTCGGTGGGAATGTCCAGCGAGAACGTCGCGAAGCCGTTGGCGACATCCGCCGCGGTCAAGGTGTAGGTCAGCGTGGCGATACTCACCCCCTCGGCGAGCTCACCGCCGGGCCGGGCGATCACCTCCAGCGTAACGATTTCGCCTTCCTGGACACTCAGACCACCAAAACCGACCTGCACCTCGGCGCTCGTGGCTTCGACTTCGTTGATCCAGCCGTCATCGGCGGCCTCGATGACCAGCACCGGCTGGAGAATATCGATGTCAAGACCAGGGCTCGTGCTGCCGATGCCGGGGTTGCCGGCCAGATCGGTGAAACTTCCATTCTCAAGCGTGATCGATGCGCTAGTGGCCGTGCCGTCCGGACGGAACGTGGCGGTCCAGGTCGCGCCACCGTTGACGCTACTCAGATTGGAAAGCCGCCCACCGGTGACCGTGAAGTCACCAAGGGCAAGGCCCGTGACCGGCTCGCTGAAGCTGAAGGTTACCTCGGTAGTTTCCTGGGACGTCAAGGGGCGGCCCTGCACGGCGAAGCTGATCGACTCGAGTGACGGTCGGTCGATATCCACCGTGATGTCGTCAAGGCTCGCCGGCTGACCCGGGTTGCCGGCCAGGTCGGTATAGCTTGCCCCGGCCAGGGTAATGCTCGCCGGGCCGGACACGGCGCCTGGCTGGAAGGTCGCGGTCCAGACGGTACCGTTCTCGCTCGCAAGATCAACCAGCGTGCCGCCGGTCACAGCGACATCCGCAAGAGTGAAGTTCTCGATGGGCTCGCTGAAGGTAAAGGTCACCAGCGCCTCGTCGCCAGCGCCGATTAGTGTATCCGAAATGGCGATGGTCGCAGTGGGGGCGAGGGTATCGATCACCACATCAACCGGCGCGGACGCCCCAACGTTTCCGACCTCGTTGGCCACCGTGGCCACGAGCTCCACGGTGTTGCCATCGATATCGCGCAGAAAACTTGCCGGTATCGACACGCTCCAGCTGCCGTTCTCAACCACTCCCTCGAAGGTGGCACCGGCAATGGCGAGAGTCACTGGGGCGCCTACCGGAGCACCTTCCACCGTGCCGGTCACCTCCAAACCGTTGGCGATATTCTGCGCGTTGACGATGTTGTCACCGGTCAGCGGGTCGATCGTCACGGTGGGTGTAGAGAGGTCGACGGTGTAATCTGCCGTGTCTACGATGGTGCCCACATTGCCCGCCGCGTCCCGAGCGGCGAGCGCGAAGCTTACCTCCGGCGGCGTGGCGCTGGCGAGCAGGCTTCCCAGTACCGCCACATTAAAGGCGCCATCTGCTCCGACGGTGGTGCGGTACTCGCCGTCACCCACGGTGATCAGGAGCTCATCGCCCGCGCGGAACTCACCATCGACGCGCCCGCGGATCTCGACGCTGCGCCCCGACTCGGCGATGTTGATGATGTTGTCTGCGGTGATCGGGGCCACCTCGATGAAGGTGGTCGCGTCATTGGGCGCAACCGTATCGAGCACGAAACCGATCACGTTGGACACCGCAGAGCCACTACCCGCCCCATCGGTGATTTGCGCGGACACGCTGTAGCCTGCGTCAAGCAAAGCGGTCTCGCTTTCGAGCACCACGCTCATCGCGCCGGCGGTGACGTCCTCATCGGTTACGGTGTAATCGAATTCCAGGGTCTCGCCGCCGCCGGTCAGCGTAACGGTGAGCGTATCGCCCGCCTGGGTGCCGGGGGTCAACATCACGCCCAGCTCGATGCCTTCATCCGCCGCCTCGGCATTGATGAACCCGTTGATCAGCGCCGGTAGCGCGATAAACGGCGCATCGGTGCCGTTTTCACCGCCGGGGCTCGTCACGTCTACCACGATCGGGGCCAGCTCGCCCTCCAGGCTCTGGTTACCCGCAATGTCGGTTTGGCGGGCCAACACCTGCCCGTCCACGTAGACACCTTCCGGCAGGATAAAGTTTGTGCCAGTGCCCGCCGTCCAGGTGTCTCCCCCATCGGTGCTGTACTCCCAGCTCGCCCCCTCTTCCAGACCATTTACCAGCACCGTACCGTCGCTGGTCACGTCGTCATCGACGCCGGTGTTGGTGGCAAGCGTAAGCGTGGGGGCAGCGGGGGCGGTCGTATCGATCGTGACCGTTTCCAGCGTACGGGGAGCGCTGGTGATCTCACCAAGCGTTTGACGTACCAGCACGCTGCCCGCCGGGTAGGTGCCATCTACCAACTCGAAGCTGGCATCGGTGCCGTCGGTCCAGCTGTCGCCACCATCGGTGCTGTACTCCCAGGTGGCGCCCTCGACCAGGCCCAGCACGTTCACGGTGCCGTTGCTGGTGATACCGTCCACCGCGCCGGTATCCTCGGCAAGCGCAAGCGTCGGCGCCTCGACCGGCGTGGGCGGCTCGATGTTCAGGTCAACGGTGATCGCGCCGAATTCGGCCACCTCACTGACGTTACCCGCTGCATCGAACTGGCGCGCCTGAATCTGACCAGCCGTGTAGACACCCTCGGGAAGGATAAAGCTTCCGTTATTGCCGTCGATCCAAGCGCCGTCGGTGTCCAGCCGGTACTGCCAAGTCGCGCCGGGCTCGAGACCACCGACCAGAATGGTGCCATCGGCGGTAATGCCATCGCCTTCGACACCGGTGTCGTTGGCCAGTGTCAGCGTCGGTGCCTGTGGGGGTATGGTATCGATGACCACCGGCCCCAGGGTCGCCAGCGGGCTAACGTTACCCGCTGGATCGGTCTGGCGAACCTGAATATCATCCAGCGCGTAAGGACCATCCGGTAGCGTAAAGCTATCACCCTCGCCCACCAGCCAGTTCGACCCGCCGTCCAGGCTGTACTCCCAGAACGCATCCTCTTCGATTCCCGTGACGCTGACGGTCCCGTCGTTGATAAGCTCGCCTTCCAGCGCCAGGGTGGCGATGGGGGCTTCCGGGGCCGACACGTCGATGGTGACGGCAACGCCCAGTTCGAAAGACTCACTCACGTTGCCGGCGCGGTCGGTCTGGCGCACCTGCACGTCGCCGATCCCGTAGTCGCCCTGGGGCAATGTGAAGCTCGTGCCCGTACCGATCAGCCAGCTGTCACCGCCATCGAGCGAGTACTCCCAAATGGCCTCGGGCTCGAGGTTGCCCACGTTGACGGTGCCGTCGTTGGTGATCGGGCTTTCATCGGCAAGCGTGGCCGTCGGGGATTCCGGGGCGGTGAGATCGATCACGACCGCGCCGACCCGGGCGGGTGTACTCACGTTGCCCGCGCCGTCGGTCTGGCGGACCTGCACGGTACCGGCGGCGTAGCTGCCTTCCGGCAGCTCGAAGCTCGCCCCGGTGCCCGCCAGCCAGGTGGTGCCGCCGTTGATGGAATACTCCCAGGTGGCGCCGTCGAGAATGCCGTCGACATCCACCGTGGCGTCGTTGGTGATCGGTCCGTCACCGATCAGGGTGGCTATCGGTGCCGGAGGCGGCGTGGTGACCACGCTGATCGCCTCCGCGATGCTGCCGGATTCGCTGACGTTGCCCGCGCCGTCGGTCTGGCGTACCTGAATGGTATCCGCCGCGTAGCTGCCTTGGGGCAGCAGGAAGCGATCGCCGGTCACCGGCTGCCAGTTCAA